>SUWH01000043.1 GCA_015061605.1 Lentisphaerota bacterium
CGTTTGATGGGCAATTACGGAAAGTTCAAAGAACTCAAACCCGGAATCGCATTCGGCTATGACAAAAATAATCTCTTTGTCACCGTAAACGTCCCCGGCAAACCGGAGATCGTCAAGGGCAAAGGCGTCCACGACGACACAACCATGTGGGAACGCACCGGCGACAAAGTCGAACTCTTTATCAATATTCCCGGCACCCGCGGTTACTGTCAGCTTGCGACAGCCCCCGGCGGACAGAAGTATGACGAAGCCGAAGGCGATGCCTTTGTCAACTTCAAATGGGATGTCAAAATCACTTTAAAGAAAAACAGCTTCCTTGCGGCATACACTATCCCCTGGAGTGAGCTCGGCATCGATCCGGACAAAGAAAAAGAGTTCCGCATGAACTGCGTAGTCACCAAATGCAGTACCAAAGGCAAAATGGTTCACTGCTGGAGCTTTGCCACCACCGGATACCGCGAATATGAGAGCATGGGCTTTATCGTGCTGGATAAATTCCCTGCCGGAGTCAAAGATTATATCGCCTATCAGAATGATATAATCACCAGAAATCACGCAGCCTCCACCGCCGCCGCAAGAAAAAATGTGGACAATATGCGAAAAAATGCCGTCGATGCGGTGAGTTTCAACTGGAATAATGACAACAGTTTTGAAAAAGATCCCGTATTCCAGATCCGGCTGATTTCCCAATATCTCGCCTCCCCTGCCCCGGCAAAGGCGGAGTTCAAAATCGCCGTCAACGAATTTGCCTACCGTACCTTTGCCATCGGCGCCATAAAAGCCGATCTCGATGCAAAAATCCTCTTCAGCGACCTGAAAAGCGCTGACGGCAAACGTATCCCGAAAGAAAATCTTTCTCTGACCCGCACCGTATTCCTCGAACCGCGCGAAGATATCTGGCCAAAATGGAGACAGAAATGGAGCGGCAGACCGCTTCCGGAACTGTTTGAAAAGGTGGAGAATTCCACATTGATCAAGCAATTTTCGCTCGCCCAGTTCCGTTTGTACATCGACAGCCGCAACTGCGTACCGGGCAAATATTCCGGCAGCATCAAAGTCGGCTCTCTCAACATCCCCGTCAACTGCGAAATCATGCCAATAACCCTGCCGCGCTGTGAAGATAAAGTGATCAACTGCTACATATTCACCCAGCTGCCCTGGGGCGGCAAATCCGGCGAAGACTGGGCAAAACTTCTGCAGGAACACTATGTCGGCGATGTATCGTTTGAAACTCCCCGGGTCATGGTTGACGGCGTTCACGTCAACTGCGTGAAATCCTGCCGCTGTACCAACGGCGGATCCCCCTCCCTGCCCGGATTGAAAAACGGTAAATACAAGGGTATCCCATGGAGATGGGATGGCTACATCAAAGCAATGCAGGAATACAAAACTCCTGCAGGTTCCAAAGTCGTCATCGACGGCAAACGTTATGATTTCGATGACCGCGTCCGCATCTGCGCCAAGTACAACTTGCGCATGGTCATGTCCAACCGTTCCGGAAACATCATGGCTGACCACATAAAATATCTGGTCGAACACCTCAAAAAACTGGGACTTCCCCCGGCTAACTTCACCTACAAACTCGGTGACGAAGACCCCGAACCTCTCTTTTTGCCGGTCGCCAAACATCTGCGTTCCATGAATCTCGGCATCAATATCAATATGATCCCCAGCGGCGCCAAATACTGGGATCTCAAACCGTTGATGGACGGATTCACCTGTATGGATTACTCCGCAGCCGCAATGACCATTGATGAACAGGGGCAAAAAGATATCCAGTATATGCGCAGCAAAGGCTTCCCCATCCGCCGCTACACCAACCGCACCAGCTGGGCGGAACGCAACCGTGTGATGTCCGGCCGCCGCGACCTCTGGGATGTGGTTATCGGCGATAACCTGGACGGCATGGTCGTCTGGACCGCCAGCCCCTCCTGCTGGCTCAACTACTCTCTGGGATACGGTTCCAAACGGAATGTTGACTGGAAAGGCCTTCCACCGGAAAATCAGCACGCCTGCCAATTAGTCTACTGGAGAAAACAGGGTGATTACATCAAGCCGATATCCAGTTTGCGTTTGGAAGATCTGCGCGACGGTGTTACCGATTCGCTCTACTACCGCGAAGCTGTAAAGCTCCTCACCGCCCGCAAAAACGATGCCGGATTGAAAAAATTGAAGGAGATCGCTCACCGTTCAAAATACATCTTCTCCGACTACGAAAAAGCGCGCGCTGAAATCGTGGAACTTATTCTGCAAAACCGGTAAACGTTTCCAAACTGCGCGGCAATTCTCCGGAATTGCCGCTTTTTTTCTGCCGGAATCTTGCATAAAAAAATTTGCGGAGTATATTAACTTTCTGATATAAAAACAGAGGATTTTTTAATCATGAAGAAGTTTAAAGCTGCGATCTTTGACATGGACGGCACATTGCTGGACTCCATGTACATCTGGCATCATTTGGCAGAAAGCTATCTGATAAAAAATAATATTCCCATTCCGGACGATCTGGCAGACAAGCTGGTCATTATGAGCATACAAAATGCGGTAAAAATGCTTATTGCGGACTTCAAACTTGACCTCACCCCCGAGGCGATGCTTGATGAGCTTCACAATGTGCTTGCCGACTTTTACCGCACTCAAGCCGATTTCAAACCCGGAGCAAAAGAGTTCCTGCAGAAATTGCGCGACAACAATATTGCAACGATGGTTTTCAGTGCAACTCCGGAACATCTGCTCCATCTCGCATTGGAGCGGCTCGATGCCAAACAATACTTCTCTCACGGATTGCTTTCATGCGACACTGTCGGATACGGGAAACATAAAGAGGAAGCATTTTTCAAAGCTGCGGAACATCTCGGATTTGCCCCGGATGAGATCATGATTTTTGAAGATGCCCACTATGCGGCAACCACGGCAAAAAGAGCCGGATTCTCTCTCGGCATCGTGGCTGACAAATGGGAACGCCGTACGCAGGAACTGCGTGAAATCGCGGACTTCTACATCGAACAGAATTTTGATGAATTTCCGGTAGACAACTTCTTTTAACAGTTCAGAAAAAAATTACGGGCTGTTGCAAAATTTCTTTGCCGCAGCCCGTTTTTTTGTCTTGATCACAGAGAAACAGAGAGTTTTCCTTTAACTATGGAAATTTTTACTGTTCTGCCGTCATTCAATTCGACCGTCGCACCGTCAACGCCCTGCTGTTTGATCGATTTCAGCGGGCTTTTGTCCTTGTTGCCCAGCGGGATGAACATGGTCAGGAAACGCTGTTCACCCTTTGCCGCCGCCCGGCTGTGAGTGATAGTGGTGGTCACCCGGTAGGGGTGGATGGCGTACACTCCGGCAAGTTCGTCCCATTTGCCGGAAGTTTTGCCGGTGAAGTGTTCAACTTTGACTCCTTCAGTAAAGAGCGGAGCGACCACGATCTTATTGCGTTTGCCGGAGGGATTGCCGCGCTCTTTTTCCAATGTGGATGCTTCCGGAGAGGAGATCAACGCCGGATGACCTTCCAGAGCCGGGAACATTTTAAGTGTATCGACGTGCCAGCGCGCCTGATAGGTGTGAGCTTTTTTCGCCCCGCGTTTGGTCGGGATCATCCGGTCAAGGACGATAAAAATATCCGGACGGATGTAGGCGATCTGCCGTTCATGGAGGACGATTTTATTGCCGCTGCTGCGCCCCCAGCCTTTATCGAAAACTCCGCGGGCGTATTCGATTTTTCCGTCGCTTTTGAAATCACCCGTGACCGGAGCAGAAAGCTTGCGGTCGGGGGATTTCGGCGCGGAATTGGTCGCCTGACCGGTGCCGTCGACTGAAACCAGATTGTGCGCCAGACTGGAAACGGTGTACTGACGGATCTTGCTTCTGGCATAGCTGCCGCCGCCGTCATCGTACAACAGCTGATCTTTGCCTTTCCAGATGGCGATATTGAGTTTATCCTGATGGCAGTGACGGACACCGAGCGGCCCGATGTCAAAAATCAGATAGTTGGCGTTGCGTTCCCATGATTCACGCATAACGACGAACCCCGACCACGGCATCACCACCGAAAGGTAATCCGGATGCGCGCCCTTTTTACGCAAAGAACTCATCCAGAGGAAATCTTTGCGATGCGGGAAAAGCCGTTCTGCCGCTTTGAAGTATCCGGGCATATCCGCATGACGAGAGTCATTGGCAAGCGGCATATCCGGCCCCGGAGTACTCAATTTCATAAAGGCATCGTAGGAGCGTTCCAGAAGCGAAATAAAGTCTTTGGGCAGTTCATCAGCGAAACCGCAATCGTTGGCAAGGGTGAAAATCTGGATCATCAATCCGGTCACGGTACGGTGATAGCTGTTGGTCAATTCATTGAGATAGCCGTCCGGCAGGAACATATCGCGGGTCTTTTCATAGACCTGTGAAATGGCGTGTTTGCGGTTGGCGGCGGCTTCTTTGAATTCGGGGAACATCGCGGCAAAGGTAAAGAGACCATTCATCTCCATAATAAAAATATTGCCGTAGCTGTTGAATTTGTGCAAGCGTTTGCTGTGAACCAGACTGATATAGCAGTACAGCATTATATCATCGTCGGTAAATTCCGGAGCTTTGACAAATCCGGCATACGCCGGAGCCCAGTAACTGCCCAGACGCAACCCCATATCGATATTGCGCCAGGCGGAGTTTTCATAGTTGCCGCTCTTATCATCGGCAGGCGGCGGGCAATCCACCACCCAGTTCCGCAGCTGACGGGCAAAAGTTGAAGCATATTCGGCTTTGCCGGTGCGTTTATACATACCTGCCATGTCGATGAACCAGTTCATCCGGTTGAGCTGGCTCTGCCATTCGCGATCGAACATACCGGGCAATTCTTTGGTCTTGTTGTAGAACCAGTCGATCCGGCGGTTGGGGAACTTGTGGCTGTTGGCGCCATATTTCCAGATGTAATTCAACCCCTGTGCGGCTCTGCCGGAAGAGGGATGAGAAAGGCGGTTCAACATCACCTGCGGCTGTTTTTTGGCGCGGAGATATTTGACGAATTCGGTGGAAGCCCCCATTTTGTCTTTGGCAAAATAAAGTTTTTTTGCCTTTTCCAAACCGGGATGATCCCAGTTGACGGCATCAAGAACCATATCGCGCCATTCCGGTTTCAAAACTGATTTATCCAATTCATCGGCGAAACAGGGCAGAACCAGTGCCGCCGCAAACAGAAACAGGATCAACTTTTTCATATTATTTTACCACCTTTGCTGAAAGTTTATTGTTTTCGATAACAACTTCAAGTTTTCTGCCGTCGGTGAATTCCACCGTTGCGCCGTCATTGCCGCGCTGGGTGATGGACTTCAACGGCAGAGCTTCTTTATTGTCAAGGGTCATGAACAAGGTAAGGAAACGCTGTTCGCCTTTTACTTTGGTCAAGGTGTGGGTGATGGTGGTGGTGATGCGGTAGGGGTGAACCGCATAAACTCCGCCGAGGGTCGGCCAGTCGCCGTCAACTTTGCCGGAAACCGTGCCGAAAGTCATATTTTTGGTAAACAACGGAGCCACGATCAAGCGGTTGCGGTTCTTTCTGGCGCGTTCATTGTCTTTGTTGCTGATGCTGGATTCGGAGGTGGTAACGAGAGCCGGATGACCGTCAAGCGCCGGAAGCACTTTCAAAGTATCGACATGCCATCTTGCCTGATAGGTGTGCGGCTTTTTCACGCCCTGACGAACCGGGATCATCCGGTCGAGCACCACAAAGATATTGGGGCGGATGTAGACGATCTGCCGTTCCTGAACCACATATTTGTTGTTGCCCTTGCGGTCACGCCCCCAGCCCTGATCGAAAACGCCTTTGGTGTAATCAGTTTTGCCGTCACTTTGCAGCACATCTTTCAGCGGCTCGCGCAAGATGCGGTACTTGTCGCCGCCGGTAGGGGTGGACTGCCATTTGCCGTCCACTGAAACGAGGTTGTGCGCCAGACTGGAAAGGGTGTATTTACGCACCATACTGCGGGCATAACTGCCGCCGCCGTCATCATAGAGAAGCATATCCTGCCCTTTCCAGATGGCGATATTGAGTTTATCCTGATGCTGGTGACGCATCCCCAATGGTCCGACGTCGAAGCAGAGATAACTTGCTTCTTTATCCCAGCTTTCGCGGAGGATGACGAATCCCGCCCACGGCATAAAGGTGGAAAGATAACCGGGAGGAGTACCCTTTTTTCTCAAGCTCTGCACCCAGAGAAAATCTTTACGGTGCGGGAAATATTTCACCGCGGAAGCAAAACGTTTGCTCAAATCGACATGACGTGAATCGTTGGTAAGCGGCATATCGAATGCCGGAGTCATCATGTGGAGCTGAGCATCATAAGCGCGTTCCAGAAGTGCAATGAAGTCTTTGGGCAGTTCATCGCCGACCCCGCAATCGTTGGCAAGCGTAAAGGCATGGATCATATCGCTGATAACGCCGCCGTGATAACTGTTGGTCAATTCGTTGAGAAAACCATCCGGCAGGAGCATTTTGTTGACATTGGTGTAAAGACCGTCGACAGCCAGACGGCGCGCCGCCCCGGATTCCTTTAATTCCGGAAACATGGAGTTGAAAGTCAATACACCATTCATTTCCATAACGTAGATATTGCCGGTGTTGGTGAATTTCTGCACATGGCGGCTCTGAATGAGTCCCAGATAGCAGTACAGCATTATATCATCGTTGGTAAATTCCGGAGCTTCGAGGAAGCCGTAAAAAGCCGGAGCCCAGAAGTTGGCAAGGCGCAGTCCCTGTTCAATACCGCGCCAGATGGAATCTCTGCCGTTGGCATGAGCCGCAGGAGCCGGGCCGCAGATCGCCGCCCATGAACGCAGCTGCCGGACAAAAGCTATCGCCCAGCGTTTGTCTCCGGTCTGCCGGTACGCCGCCGCCATCTCCTTGAACCAGCGCATCCGGTTGAGCTGCCACTGCCATTCATAGTCGGTCATGCCGGGGATCTCTTTGGTCTTGTTGTAGAACCAGTCGATTTTCTGATTGGGGAACTGGTGGCTGTTGGCGCCGTAAGTCCAGATGTAGTTGACACCCTCATAGGCGCGTCTTTTGTCAATAGTTTTCAAACTTTCGACAAAGATTTTCGGGATCTTGCGGGCGCGCAGATAGTTGGCAAATTCATTTGCGGCACCTTTTTTATCTCCGGCAAGATAAAGTTTTTTTGCTGCTTCCAGACCGGGGAAATCCCAGTTGACAGCATTCAACACGACATCGCGCCACTCATCTTTGAGCAGCGGTTTGGAAAATTCGTCCTGAACCTCCTTTTCCCAGAGGATCCTGGTCGGGGTTTTGATTCTCCCGGATTTGGGAGCCTTTGCCGCGTGAACAGCGGGCAGCAGTACCGCGATGGCGGCAACTGCCGACAACAGAAATTTTGCACGTTTCATTGAAGTACCTTATTTATTGAACTTTGCTTTGATTGTATTTTTTTCGATATAAACAGTAAGAGCTCTGCCGTCATTGAATATCACTTCGACACGATTTTCATTGATCTGCCGGATGGATTTCAAGGGAGAGTTTTCCTTATTGCCGAGGGTGAGAAACATGGTGAGAAAACGCTGTTCACCCGTTCCGGAACGGTCGTGCATCACCGTCGTCGTTGCCCGGTAGGGGTGAAAACAGAATATTCCGGCAAGTTCGTTTGCCTTGCCTTTGCCCTGCCCGGTGGCAGTTTTCACCGTCAGACCGTCGGTAAACAGCGGAGCCACGATAAGCTTGCTACGTTTACCGGAGGGATTGCCGCGCATTTTCGGCAGTTCGATGGTGGATTCCGGGGAAGATATCAGCGCGGGGTGTCCGGGAATGATCTCCGACATTTTCAATGTGTCAACGTGCCATCTTGCCTGATAGGTGTGCGGCTGTCTCGCGCCGCGTTTGGTCGGCATCATCCGGTCAAAAACAATAAAGATATTGGGGCGGATAAAAAGGATCTGCCGTTCCTGACGGACGATCCGGTTGCCGGATTTTCCCCATCCCTGATCGTAAACGGCGCGGGCAAAATCGGTTTTGCCGTCACTGGTGAAATCGCCGGAAACCGGTTTTTCCAGTTTCCGGTTTTTCATGCTCATGGAGGTAACTTGCGGCAGACCGTCCACGGTGACGAGGTTGTGGGCATAACTGGAAACGGCGTATTTACGTGATTCAGTTTTGGCATAATTGCCGCCGCCGTCATCGTAAAGGAGTTGATCTTCACCGTGCCAGATGGATATATTCAACTTGTCCTGATGAGCGTGTTTTACGCCCAGCGCTCCGATGTCAAAAGCAAGATAGGCGGCATCCGGCTCCCATGAAGAACGCATGATGACCAGCCCTGACCACGGCAGCACGGTGGAAAGATATTCCGGAGCAGAACCTTTGCGGCGTTTGCTTTTCACCCAGAGGAAATCTTTGCGGTGCGGGAAAAGTTTGACTGCCGGAGCTAAAACATCATAGAGCCGGGAGTGGCCGGAATCATTGGTCAGAGGAGCATCAAAAGCCGGAGTTGCCATTTTGAGCAATACATCATAGCTGTTTTCCAGCAGAGTAACGAAATCAGGAGGCAGTTCACTCCGGAAGCCGCATTCACCGGCAAGTCCGGCAAAACCGTAGACATTGCCGACGACCAGACGGTGATATCCGGTGGTCAATTCGTTGAGAAACCCGTCCGCAAGGAACATCCCCTTTACACTTTTATACAGGGTATCGACAGCGTAACGGCGTGCCGCTTCTGCCTCTTTGAATTCGGGAAACATCGCGCCGAAGGTAAAAAGTCCGCGCATTTCCATGGTGAGGATATTGCCGATGTTGTTGAACCGCTTCAGATGACGGCTCTGGATGAGTACGAGATAACAGTAGGTAAGGATATCATCATCCGTAAACTCCGGCTCTTTTATAAAAGCGACGTAAGCCGGAGGCCAGAATGCGTACAATCTCAAGCCGCAGGTTATCCCGCGCCATACCGAATCCGGCCCGTTGCCGCTGTGATCAGGCGGCAGCTTACAGGCGACCGCCCACGAACGCAGCTGCCGGACAAAAGCGGTGATGTATTCGCGGTTGCCGGTTTTAACAAAAGCTCCTGCCATAGCGGGGAACCACGGCATCCGGTTCAACTGCCACTGCCACTCGTTATCGAGCCTGCCGGTGTTGCGGGTCTTATTAAAAAACCAGTCGATCTTTTTACCGGGGAAAGTATGGGAGATTTTACCGTAGGTGTAGGTGTAATTCAAACCTTCACGCGCGCGTTTTTTATCATAACTTTTCAATGAATCAAGATATGACTGCGGCTGTTTTTTATTTCGCAGATATTTGACAAACGCTTTTGCCGCCGCCTTTTCATCTTTGGCAAGATAAAGTTTTTTAACCTCTCCCAGACCGGGATGGTTTAAATCAAGAGAGCGGAGAATTTCACTTCTCCACTCATCTTTCAACACCGGTGAATCAAATTCATCAGCAAAAACCGCAATGAAAAACATTGCGGTCAATAAAACAACTGCTTTTTTTAACAACATGACATGCCGTATTTTTAATATGATTTCGCCGGTCCGCGGAATGTCCGACCTCTCAAATAATATTCAACAGCCTTGATGTTGCCGATATTCGAAACCGGGATAAGGGTAGAGCCGGGAATATAAGAAAACTTCTCTGCATGACCGTCAACTGCGACAAACTGGACGGCACGATTATGCGCCCGCCACAAAAGTCCATTGTATTTTTGAGAATTATCATTGATCGGTCCCTGCCAGTAGTCCATGTCGTCACCCATAACTGCGCGGGTGGCATCAGCAAAGGCGAATTTCTTGCTCGACCAACGGAACTGATTAAGTTTCTGTCCTCTCCACTGCCGCTCACCGACACGGATAAAAGCACCCATGTAATCAGACTTACCATAATTTCCGTGCTGGTTATGACTTCCGACTTTACCGGAACTTTCCCGGTATATCATCATTGCATCTTTGGAAATTTTCACCTGTCCTTCCAGGTGCATACTCGAAGGACACAACGGAGTTGCTGCCACCTCCCCCTCGGTACCGACACGGCTGCAAATTGAAGATGCATATTTGCCATGATAAAATAAATCATACCATTTGTGTTTTGCAGCCCTGCCTTTGGCATCAAACCCGGGAACTTCGACGGGAACGACATAACCATCGTAGTCATTACTGTAATTCATACCGGCGGTCCCAAGCTGTTTCAAATTGGACATACAGTTTGATGCTTTGCCGCGTTCCCGGGCTTTCTGCAATGCCGGGAGCAGTATTGCCGCCAGAATAGCGATGATGGCAATGACTACGAGGAGTTCAATAAGGGTAAAGCACATGTGCTTTACCCGACTGCAGTCGGGTAAAGCACATGTGCTTTACCCGACTGCAGTCGGGTAAAAATGATTTCATAGGTAAACGCTCCAAAATTAAGTTTAACAAACACCAACTCTAAAATAATATACACCACAAACATTTGTTTTACAAGTGATTTACAAAAAAAAAAAAACCACAGCTGTCTCATAAAAAGACAACGGACGGCGGCATCTCGCGGGCAATCTCGCGCCTTGCCGCGCTCGCTGCTCGGGTCGAGTACCGCAGTACACTC
>SUWH01000044.1 GCA_015061605.1 Lentisphaerota bacterium
GTCGTGTTTTGCAAGCAAGAAGAGCGGGGAGCATACTCACGTATGTGACCCGCGAGGCGAGCGCAGCAAGGCGCGAGATTGGCCGCGAGACGCCGCCGTCCGTTGTTTTTTGTGAGATGTCTGTGATTTAAAATCCTAAAAAACTGAATAAACCTCCAGTTTTCACATTCTTCTCCTGAAACGGCACGGCGGGAAATCCGGCCTTGTTGTACAAATTCACAGTAGGATTGTTCTGCCAGCCGAAACGGACTCCGGCAGGTTCGGCGACACTTTTGGAGGAAACGACCACGGTATCACCGTCGATGACCGCTTCATCCGCCCAGAACCATTTGCCGTCTTTACCGCAGACCGCGAAACCTTCAAGCTGGGTATCGGGACTGTTGCGAACCAGTTTTGCCTTGCGGTTGGTGCGCTTGGTTATCCAGAAAAATTCCGGTACTTTATGAGCGGCAAGGCCGCCTTCAAGATTTTTGAAACTGATCCGCAGCTTATTGCCTTCGCGCACGACTTTGGTCATTTCCGGACCGGCAAAGGGAACTTTTTTACCGTAAACATTGGCGAGCGCGATCGCGGCAAGCCGTTCTCCGGGGATAACTTTGTCACGCGGATGGATATCGCCGGTCTGGCAGACATCGGTCAAAACCGCTTCTCCGGTAAAAGGCATATCCAATGCGGCATGCTGTGCTTCGCGCAGATATGCCCAGGATTCTTCGGCACCGGCTTTGGCATTTTTATTGCGGAAACCGGCAAGCGTGCACCAGTAAAAGGGCAATTCGGGATTTTCAAAGTGTTTCCGCCAGTCAGCGATCAACGCCCGCTGGAGAGCGGCATATTCTCTGTGTCTTCCGGCATTGGTTTCGCCCTGATACCAGATCACGCCGTCCAGCGCATACGGCAGCATACCGTAAATACAGCCGTTGAAAAGCCGCTGGGTATTGAAAAATGCTCTGGGAGTGGCTCCTACGCGCTTCGGAAGCGGAGAGGTCTTGCCTCTGAAACTCTTTTCGCGGAATACATCCCAGATCATACCATCGGTGTTGATCTTGCTGATGGTGATATTGCCGCTGGAGAAAATTCTTTTTCCGGGAGCCGGATTGTAAATGCGGAACATAACTTCGTGTTTACCAACTGGCACATCTTTGATTTCAAAACGGGGATAGAGATAGAGCACCGCATTTTCAAAACTCCAGTCAAAGACCTTTTTACCGTCGATCCAGACGGTAAAAGGAACCACCTGACGGGGCATTCTGAAATTCAGTCCGGGAGTGTCATTTTCGACATAAGTACGCATCCAGACGACACCGTAACCAACATCTACGCCGGATTTTTTCTGCCATTTGGCATTGGGTCCGGGAACTTTGTGCGGAATATCCAGACGTTTATTCTGTTTTGTCCACGCCTCAAAATCGGCAAGATATTTTTTGCGGCGTTCGGGGTAGGTGCGGAGTTTTTCACTGGTTTCCAAATCCCGTTTGGCAACTTCCGGCACAACTTTGGCGGCATCCACCGTCATCCAGGCTTCAATGGGGGAACCGCCCCAGGCATCGTTGATAAGACCAACCGGGGTTTTGAGTTCATTCAGCAGTTTTTTTCCGAAAAAATATCCGACACCGGAAAATGTTCCGACATTTTCCGCATCGGCATAGACCCACTGACCTTTGATGACATCGGAGGGATTTTCTTCACTGACTTTCTCAACGTTGAAACTGCGCAGGCGGCTGCCGATGGGATTTTTCTGTGCATCATCAATACCTTCAGTATTTTTCATGATCCACGCCATATTGGATTGACCTGAACAGAGCCAGACTTCGCCGACGATCACATCTTTGATAACGATGTCGTTGATTTTCAGTTCAAATGGTCCTTCGGGAGAATCGGCAAGGTTGAGATCGATTCTCCACTTGCCGTCTTTTCCGGCGACGGTCTCTTTTTTCTGTTTGTTGAATTCGACTGTAACCTTTTCGCCGGGATCAGCCTTGCCGAAAACCGGAACTTTTGCCCTTTTTGCCAGCACCGCATGATCGGAAAAAATCCCCGGCACAACCACTTTTGCGCTTAAAGTCAAGGCACAAAGCGCAGCCAAAACACACGAAAAACGTATCATATTCACTCTCCTTTAATATCTTTTGTCCGGAACGGAACTGCCGGAAATCCGGCTTTGTTGTACAAATTAGCCGTCGGGTTCTGCGCCCAGGCGAAACGGATGGCGACCGGTTCAGCAACTTTTTTGGAAGAAACGACCACAGTATCGCCCTCAATAACTGCGCTGTCCGCCCAGTAGAATTTACCGTCTTTACCGCTGACGGCGAAACCTTCGAGCTGTGTATCGGGGCTGTTGCGGACGATTTTTGCTTTTTTCACTTTGGCTTTATCGCGGCTGTCCACATCGAATTCGGCGGGAACGGGAGCGGCAACAAGACCGCCTTCAAGATTTTTGAAGCTGACAATAAGTTTGTTTCCTTTGCGGACGACTTTGGTCATTTGCGGTCCGGCAAAGGGAACTTTTTTGCCGTAGACATTGGCAAGTGCGATCGCGGCGAGACGTTCACCCGGAGTCTTTTTGTCGCGCGGATGGATATTACGGGATTCACCGGCATCGGTCAATATCGCCTGTCCGGTAAATGGTACATCCAGAGCCAATGTCTGCTGTTCACGGAGCAATGCCCAGTTGGAAGGAGCATTGGGATCGGCATCCTTGTCATTATATGCAGCCAGACTGCACCAGTAGAAAGGCATTTCAGGATATTCAAAAATTTTCCGCCACAAACCGACCATGGCGCGGGTAAGGTCGGCATATTCGTGGGCGTTGCGGGCGTTGCGTTCGCCCTGATACCAGATGGTACCGTTGACTGCATAGGGGGCAACGGGGAAGATCATCGCGTTATACAGCCGGGTGGGTTTGACCTTTTCCCGCTTGGGCAGATTGGCGGCATCTTTCTTTCTGGAACGCTCAAGAGCTGATTTATTGACAGCGATGGCATCCCAGTCGATCCAGGCGGTGATGTCGGTTCCGCCCCAAGCTGCCTGAATAAGACCGACCGGGGTGTTGATCTCTTCCAGAAGTTTTCTGCCGAAGAAATAGCTTACGCCCTGAAATGCTTTGGTGCTGGTTTTGCCGGCATAATACCATTTACCTTCAACTTCATCGAGCGGAACTTTACTGCTGCTGCGCTTGACTTTGAAACAACGCAAACGACTGCCGGCCGGATTGGCGACCGCCTCTTTGTAGCCTTTGGAAGCGAGCAATCCGTAAGCCATATTGGACTGACCGGAACAGAGCCAAACTTCACCGACGATCACATCTTTGATAACGATGTTGTTGATTTTGAGTTCAAAGGGGCCTTCCGGAGAGTTGGCAAGATCAAGATTGACCCGCCACTTGCCGTCTTTTCCGGCGACAGTTTCTTTAGTTTGACCGTTGAAAGAAACAACCACCTTTTCGCCGGGATCTGCTTTACCGAAAACGGGAACTTTCGCCTTTTTCGCCAGCACCGCATGATCGGAAAAAATTCCCGGCAGTTTAACTTTTGACAACGACTTTGCGGCATCCGCCGGGACAGCATTCTTTTGCTCGATCAGAGTTGTGCATCCGGAAAAAAACAAAGCCGTCAGCAACATTGTCAGAATATGTTTTTTCATTTTATCGCCTCAATTTTTCTGAAGCTGCCAGACATTGCCGGGAGCATCTTTGATCGTATAACCGAGTCTGGCTATCTCATCGCGCAAGCGGTCACTTTCCGCCCAGTTTTTCTCTTTGCGGGCAGCGGCGCGGGCTTCGGCAAGCGCGGTGACTTCGGCGGGGATGGCTTCTTCGGCTTTCACATTATCGACCTCAAAACAGCCGATGATGCGGTCGAAATTGCGGAAGGCATCCAGAACCATTTCCGCTCCGGCGGTATCGAGCTTGTTTTCGTCAGCGATACGGTTGATATTGCGCATCAGATCAAAGAGAGAAGCCAGAGCCATGGAGATGTTGAGATCGTCTGCCATCGCTGAAGCAAAACCGTTTTTGGCACTTTCCAGAGCTTCAACGACCGCACTGCCGTCACCGGCATTTTTTACCGAACGGAGCCGTTTGAAAAATTCTTCAAACTTGCCGAGGGTTTCGCGGGCGATTTTCAATGCATCAAAGGTGAAGTTGAGCTTTTTGCGGTAGTGCGCACCGATAAGCACCCAGCGGATCTCGCGTCCGCTCCAGCCTTTGTCGAGCAGGTCGCGCAAGGTGAAAAAGTTGCCCAGACTCTTGGACATCTTGGTATTGTTGACCATAAGGTGTTCGCAATGAAGCCAGTAGTTGACCCATTTTTTGCCGGTGACAGCTTCGCTCTGGGCGATTTCGTCTTCATGGTGGGGGAACATATTATCCACGCCGCCGGTGTGGATGTCAAAGTTGTCTCCGAGGTACTTCATGGACATGGCACTGCATTCGATATGCCAGCCGGGGCGTCCTTTGCCCCACGGGCTGTCCCAGGCGACATCGCCGTCATCGGCATCCCATGCTTTCCAGAGCGCGAAGTCACCGACGGCATCTTTGGCGTATTCATCGTTGGAAATACGCACACCGTCCCGCTGATTGTCGCGGTCGATGCGGGCGAGCTGTCCGTATTTTTCAAACTTGGCGATGGAGAAGTAAACGCAGCCGTCGGATGCTTTGTAGGCATAGCCTTTTTCCATGAGTTTTCCGATCATGGAAATCATTTCCGGAATGTGGCAGGTTGCGGGAGGATATACCTCTGCCGGTTCGATATTCAAAGTCTTGATATCATCGAAAAAGGCGTTTTTGTATTTTTGAGTAAACTCATTCAAAGGCAGTCCGGCCGCTTTGGAATCGCGGATGGTTTTGTCGTCAACATCGGTAAGGTTCATCACCTGCGTTACCTTGTAACCGAAGTATTCCAGAGTCCGGCGCAGGATGTCTTCAAAGGTGTACGCCCGGAAGTTGCCGATGTGAGCGAAGTTGTAGACCGTTGGTCCGCAGGTGTACATTTTTGCTTCCCCGGCGGCTACCGGCTTGAACTCTTCCAGAGTTCTGGATAAGGTGTTGTAGAATTTCAGTTCCATAATTTTTCTCCTGAATTATATATGATCATTTTTAAAATATTTTTCTTCCAATTCATGCAAAAGCTGGCGTTCTGCCATAATGAGCAGACCGTCGCCGTTCTCAATACAGGAATTGCCTTTGGCGGGGATGAAACGCTCATTGCGGCGGATCATCGTCACCAGTACACCGGAAGGGAATGCGATCTCCGCCAGAGTCTTTCCGGCAAGCTCAGACTCCGCAGTCACTTCAAATTCGCGCATATCCTGATCACAGCTGCCATGCATGATCTCCAGTTCCAACGGTGCGCGCTCCCGGTTGCCGGATACCGCCCGCGCCACCTTGAGTTTCCGTGCCGCCGCCATCAACGTCCACCCCTGAATAGTCACCGACAGAATAACGATAAAGAATATCAGCCGGAACATCAACTGGGCATTCTCCACGCCGAGCGCCAGTGGGAAGGTCGCCAGTACGATCGGCGCCGCTCCGCGGATACCGACCCAGGAGATGAAAAGTTTCTCTTTAAAGCTGTAATGACTGTTGATCAGGCAGAGGAAAACTGCCGCCGGGCGGGCGATGAACATCAGAAAAAGTCCGAGTACCACGCCGGGGATCCAGACATCCGGTTCGATAAGTTTTTTGGGCTGGGCAAGAAATCCGAGCAGAATAAACAATCCGATCTGCATGAGCCATGCCAGAGCGTTGTGGAACTTCACCAGACCGCGTTTGTAATTGTAATGTGAACCATTCATGCATACTCCGCATACATAGCATGCCATAAATCCGTTGGTACCGAGCATTTGCGCCATGCCGTAACAGAAGACCACCCAGGCGACACTTATGACGAAATAGAGCCCTTCAAAATCAAGTTTCACCCGGAAAAGATATTTTCCCGCCCATCCGGCAAATATACCGAAAAGCACTCCGCCGCCGAGTTTATAAACCACCAGAGGTATCTCGATACCCCAGTTGAACTCCTCTTTTCCGAGACACAAAGTACACATCATCAAGGTCAGAAACGCCGCCATGGGGTCGTTGCTTCCGGACTCAAATTCCAGCAGCGGCTGCAAATCCCCTTTCAGTCCGACGCTTCTGCCGCGCAGAATGGCAAAGACAGCGGCGGCGTCGGTCGAAGAAATAAGAGAAGACAACAGCAGACACCAGAGAAAACTGTACTTACTGCCGAAAAAGAGAAATGCCCCTCCCCCCATGATAAAGGCGGTCAATACCACTCCGATACAGGCGAGAACAAGTCCGCGTACCATGATTTTTTTCACCGCTTTAAGTTCGGTTTCAAGTCCGCCGGAATAGAGGATGTATGCCATGGCAAGGATACCGAAGTTATTGATCTGCTGAACGAAATCGCTCCCTGAAACCGGCAGCAGCCATTCCGCCGCAACCCCCGCAGAAAGAAACAGCAGCAAAGTCGGTAAATTGAACCGGCTTGAAATTTTGCAGGACATCGCCCCTGCCAGCAGTAATATTCCGACGATCGTCAGGGCCGCATCAAAACTCATAATCTGTGCAAACAATAATAAAAAATCACATTAAAAACTTTTCACAAACCATCTTTTGATAATATAAAGCAGGAACTGCCGATTTTCAATCTTTTTTTCCCTGAAACAGCGTCTTTTTTTGCACATGTGTCTTGTAAGACTGAACGCAACCCCTGAAAGAATATTGATTGCATTTAATCTGACAAACTGAATGGTTGCGTTTAAATAGAGAAAAACGAACTGTGATTATTTGATGCATCGGAGGCGGCAAGGTCGGACGCGGCGTGGCTCATTATGCCAATATGGGGGTCGAAGATGAGTTCGGCAGAGATGTTCCAGTATCCCGGGTGCTGAATGAAAAACTGCTGTTTGAAACTTTACCGTCCGGAATAAAATTTCCCCCGCGCGAACTGGAAAAATCCATCGTTACCGATATAAAAAACGGCGGCATAATCGCCGCCGAAATGGAATTTATAATTTCTGAACTGGATTGAGTTCCGGCATTTTCAAAGTTTTATTTGAGTTTCTCCACACGGGATCCGGTGACTTACAGAATCTATTTCCAAAGTAAACGGTGCATTGGAACGGCAGTTCAGGACACCATTTTCAACGATGATATCGCAGGAGATGTTTCCGAATTTGAAGTTTCTGACCCCGTAACGGTGAGAACTGTTTTTGCGCGGATGAAATTCCACTTTGCCGGCAACGGCATCCGCCCGGTACAAACCGATGATATTTTCAATAAAAAGTGAAATCGGCCCCAGCGCGCTCCAACCGCAGAAATCTTTACGGACATATTTGCCTTTTTTATTGTCTGCCGGTTCAAATGCGGTGGGTGAATAACATTCCCAGATGGTATGCGGGAAAAAGTTTTCATAAGTTTTTACCATGTGGTTGACGGTCATATAAGCGATATCCGATGCCAAATCGAATTCGTTGTATTTTTCCAATGCCTTGACCGTCATGTAGGTCGTGGGCAGCCAGACAGCTCCATTCCAATAACCGCCAGTCGGAACAAAATTGCAGTCATTGCGTGCCACCGTCGGAAGCGGAACCATTCCACCCAGCAGATTGGGATCGTAAATAGTACTTATCTGACGCGCCGCCCGTTCCTTTGTGGCAGCTTCCGCCAGCAGAACCCAGAAACTTGCCGGAGTCAATACCTTCCAGAATTCATGGAATTTGATTCCGATATCATAATAACAACCATCAGTTTCATCGAAGTAGTTTTTATTGAGTAAGGCGGATTTTTCTTCATATTTCTGTTCATATTCTGCGGCGATGGCGGTTTCGTTGATTTCCCGGGCGAGTTTGGCGATATATTTTGCCGACAACGCCATCTGTGCCAGAGCATCGACCCAGAGGATCCTTTGATAATTACCGCGGCTGCGCGGAGTATTGTCCATACCGGAGGGACACCCCGCCCAGGCGTATCCGGCATCAAATTTCTGCCACATGGCAATACTGCCGCTCAAAGGCGAATCATAACCGAAGTGACACTCATTTTCCAGAAATTCAAAATGTTTCTGCAAATAGCATTTTTCCACCAGATTGCGGTAAATGCGGGATTTATCGCCGGTAAAGCGGTAATATTCGTATTCGATCCAGGCAAAAAGCGGCGGATTATCCAGATGATGTATCTTGCACGAGCTCGGGACATGATCATACATCGGCATATAGAAGTTGTCCAGACTCTGGATGCCGGGGAAAAATTCCGGAGAATATTTGCAGAAGTGTACCATTAAACAGGTATCCCAGATCCACAATCTTCCGGGCATACACGCTTCGTCCATGTAACGCTCGACCGGCAATCCCGGAACTGTTTTGATATGGTCTGCCGCCTGCTCCCATGCCTTATAATAAAGTTTTACAAAATCCGGACGTTCATCGAAGATGACCTCCGGAACCAGATTGGCTTCAAACATAAATCTACCTTTTCCGCTTACATAATTTACCATTTTTTATCCGATTTATTTCCCATAAACCAGCAATTGGTCCTGATTGGCGGCAATCACCGGAACCAGCGGTGCGCCGAAGCGGATCGTGTGATCTTCTTTACCCAACACCTGAAGCTGCCAGACTTCATCTTTGGAAGCATCGGTACGTTTGCCGGTCAAAATGACTGCTCCCGGATTCTTTCTGCAGGAGGCTGTCACTTCGCCTGATGCGTTGCGCAGTTTGGCGGTGACCCATTCCTTGTACCCGGTGCCCCGGAGTTCGATTTTGAATTCTTTTACTCCTTTGGGGACATTGAAATAGATATTTTTCATTCCGCCGCGGAAGAATGGCTGCCGGTTCTGGACGAGAAGTCCGAATCCCGGGGTACGGCTGTTCACTATTACCGAGTCGCATTTACGGATTTCGAGGATGAGCAGCCGCTTGCCGGTACTCTTGAAGGTGTGGGTGTATTTGGCAGTTTTTACGTCGAATTTTTCCACCAGCGTATTGTTGGCATGCCGCACTGTTACTTCAAAGTGGACCGGGGAATTTTTGCGCAGGGGGATCCCGGTGAAATCAACTTCGTAACTGCCGGCTTCCGGCATGTAGAGCAGGAAGGTTCCACGACGCCGGATACGCCATGCATGGGGTTTGTAATCTTTCACATTTTTGCTTACCGGGCGTAATTTTGTGAAATCGATCTCGGCAAAATCGAACTTCTGCAAATCTTTGTTTTCCGGATATTTTTTAAATAATTCCGTCCAGTCGATCATGCTTTCCTTGCCGTCTTTGCCGATGACTTTTACGTCGCCTTTTATATCCGTAATGCCGAATCCGGTGCGCTGAATGACGTCGAACAGCGGCTTTTGCCCGGGGTGGAGAGTGCAATTTTCAAAGGTGATCCCGGCAACGTTGGAACTGACGCGCGAATTGTTGAATGACATGAAAACACTGGCGCCTTTGCGGTTGTCAAAGACACAGTTGCGCAAGGTGACGGTCATGCCGCCCGTTTGCTGACCGTTGATGGCGACAGCGGAGGAACGGTTGTCATAAATATGACAATTTTCAAAGAGGATGGAACCCTGCTGATTTTCGCCTTTGTCGCTCTGCTTGGCATTGGTGCGAATACCGTAGTTGTTGTTGTACATCCGGCAGTTGCGGAAGATGATGGAAACGGGAGTTTTCAAATAGGGCAGAAAGACGGTGGCGCCGCTGGCGGCATTGCCGTAAAAGTCGCAGTTTTCGATGACATTATTGACCAGCATATCTTTGTCATTGTTGGGTTCGAGGTCGATGCCGCACTGGGGCGCGGTGCCGGAAGTGTTGATGAACTTGCAATTTTTTATCAGCAGATCGACAGCGCTGATGATGCTGATGCCCTGCCGGTGGTGGTCAT
>SUWH01000016.1 GCA_015061605.1 Lentisphaerota bacterium
GGTCATAGTACCGCAGAAGCGGGAAGGACCGAACAGTAACAGTTCTTTCTTGAAGTGAAAGGCAAAGTATGTGTAGAATGCAGAAAATCACGCAAGTGAGCTGCCCGGGAAAGGATAGGGTGGAACCCGAAAGTACCCCGGGAGTGCCGAGCATACCTTTGCGGGCAACTGACAGGAAAGACGGTGCAGATTTGTTTGTACACAAGTTACTGAACCGCCGTATGCCGAACGGCACGTACGGTGGTGTGAGAGGACGGGGCTGGCGAGGGTGTCCCTCAAAAGTCCCTCCTACTCGATTCTGTATAAAAAAAAAGCGGCAGGATTATGCCGCTTTTCCGTTGTTTACAGATGGTTAATCAAGTTCGCCGTCACTCAGTCCAAGCGGGAGCGGAGCGGGGCGTTCACAACTGCTCTTTATGGAGATCTTTCTGCCTTCGGCACTGGAACGTTCAAAGGCGAACATGATTTCGATGACGTGACGCGCCAGCTCACATGAAGCACGGTGCGGACGGTTGTCCGCAATCGCTTTTGCCATATCAGCGATACCGATACTGCGGCTGTTTTCGGTGTAAATAAAAGGTTTCGGCACGATCTGGAAACCATCCATACCCGGACGGAAAACTTTTACATCTCCGCCGAATGTATTGGGATCGGGAACGATAAGCGATCCTTCACTTCCATAAAGTTCGATCGGGTTGTGGCCGTGTTTGAAAACATCAAAACTGGCGATCACGGTGATAACTGCACCGTTGGCAAATTCGATGATGCCGGTCTGGTGGGTGTCAACGTTGACCGGGTAATTGTCAAACGGTTTGTACTTGTCCTGATACTGTTCAGCTACCGTGTCACCGAATGTACGGAATTCACTGCCTCTGGCGGTAACTGCCGTCACCGCCTTTGCCGGTCCCAGAAGCGAAACCAGTGCAGTCACATAGTACGGCCCCAGATCAAGCATCGGACCGGCACCTTTATCGTAGAAAAAGGGTGCGTGTCCCCATTTTTCCGGACCGCGTCCCTGCACGATGGCAGTACCGCTTAAAACTTTGCCGATCCAGTTGTCATCAATGAGCTTGCGGGCAGTCTGCAAACCGCCGCCGAGGAAAGTGTCCGGAGCACAGCCGAGGCGCAAACCTTTTGCCGCAGCAAGTTCACACACCGCGTTGACTTCCGCATCATCCACGCCGAAAGGTTTTTCGGTATAAGCGTGTTTCCCGGCATTGAGCGCATCGGTCAATACTTTGCAATGCGCTTTGGGCGGGGTGAGATTGAGGACGATCTCCACTTCAGGATGGTTGATGAGTTCCTCATAGCTCATAGCTTTGCAGTTGAATTCGGCGGCTTTCTCCTCCGCTTTGGCAGCGATAGTGTCACAGCAGCCGATGATGGTGATATTGCGGAAGCGTTGAGCGGCTTTGAAATAGGCTCCGGAAATCATGCCGCAGCCGACGATACCGATACCGGTTTTTTTCATAATAACAATCTCCGTGAATTATTTGTTGCCGGTTGCCAAACCATTGGAGGTCATGTACTCATAACTGCGTTTCAATGCTTCAAGCATTTCCACATTGCAGTAATCGAGTTCGACGATGATGTGTCCGACCCGGTCGGGGATGTTGGCGACCAGTTCAGGTATGGGCAGATCACCCGACCCCAACGGCAGCAGATCGATCTTGCAGTCCAATATGCCGTTTTTCATGCCATCGACCGAAGCGATCTGTTTGCAGACACCATCTTTCATGTGGATGGAAACGACATCGTCAGCATATTTTTTGAGCATTTCGACGGCATTTTCAGTACCTTTGTTGGTTGACCAGTAACAATCGAGCTGGAGCTTGACATCAGGGCAGAGTTCACGGTAAATATCATATTTGAGTTTACCGTCGATGCGCTCAAATTCCCAGTAGTGGTTGTGCTGCATGAGGGAATATCCGTTGCGCTTGAGGACTTCGAGCATGGCGCAGGTATTTTCGGCGGCGACTTTGATTGAATCCAGATCCTTGAAATCATCTCTGCCGTAACCGCAGATGATGGTCTTTATATCGAGGTCATCGGCAAGATCCATGACTTCGCCGAGCATGTTAGGGTTGCGTGCCCATGGGGAGTGGGAAGAACAGACTTCCATGCCAAGATCGGTTACGATTTTTTTGAATTCAGACGGACGGATATTCCAGAACCCCGCCGGTTCGACAGCGGTGTAACCGATATCGGCGATCTTTTTCAGCACGGAAATGAAATCTTTCTTGGCGTATTCGCGGACGGAATACAACTGTACGGCGATTTTTTTAGACATATTTTCCTCCAGAATTAAAAATTTCTGCACTTATCTGAAAATTTGCAGAAAGTGCCGCTTGTATTCTTAATATACCGGAAGTATAGTAAGATGTCAATAGACTGAAAATACTATTATATGACGGAAAATATCAAGTTATGCTTCGGGAACACTTTAAAAAAATAGTGCGCTGCGGATTTTTCAGTGCGCCGCGCACCCCGGTAAAACCGAACGCAGTAAAGGAAAATATTGAATTGGTGGAGATAATCACCGGCGGAGTGGTTTTTCATGAAGTCAACGGTAAAGAAAAAGTTTTCCGGAAAGGCGCGGTATTCTGGCATCAATACGGTGAAGAAACCATCCATCGTACCGATCCGGATGATCCTTACCGCTGTTTGTATTTACATTTTGAAACCGACGGTACTCCAAGGAAATTTTCACGTTACAGCCAGTGGATCAATGGAGGAGAACTCAACGGATTTGTTGAAGATATGCTGCGGTTCAGAAAAGAAAATATGCTGGAAAATGAATATGTCTTTTTCTATGCTCTGGGCACACTCCTGCGTCACTTTGTGCCGCATCAGGGAGAAGTTCTGCCGCGTTCCTTGCGTAAAGCATGCCGGATATTGAGCAGTGACCCGGCGCAGGATATATCCATTGATGAAATTGCCCATAAGACCGGGGTAAGCAAATCACATCTGTTTACATTGTTCCGGAAATACCTGAAAAGTTCTCCGTACAGCTATCTTTTGAATAAACGTATCGAACTTGCGCGGGAACTGCTTGTCACCCGGCAGGATATACCGATAAAGCAGATTTCTGAAAGTTGCGGATTCAAGACACTTGAGATATTTTACCGCCGGTTCCGGCAGTATACGGGAACCACACCTGCAGCCTACCGGGCGAATAATACCTTATCTTTGTAATTTTCCCGTCATTTACAGATACGGCAGCTCCGGCAGTCCAGACCTTTGGGCGGCACATAAAGTTTGCCTTGTTTGACTGCTGAACGCTGATTGCAGAAGTTTTTCAGTGCCAATATGCATCCGACGATGATAAAGGCTCCCGGTGCCGCCGCAGGAAGCAGGAAACTGGTCGTCCATGCCGTGATGATCTTCACTTCAAAAATCGAACCGCTGCTCAAAAATTCCCGGATCGCGCCCAGCATGGTCAAGGTCAGCGCAAAACCCAATCCCATTCCCGCTCCGTCAAGCATCGAACGGAAAGGTCCATGCTTGGCGGCAAAGGCTTCCGCCCGTCCAAGCACGATGCAATTGACCACGATAAGCGGGATGAATATGCCAAGTGACTGACAAAGTTCCGGCGGCGCATACGCTTGCATCAACAAATGTACCACTGTAACAAAGGTGGCGATGACCACGATATAGACCGGAATGCGGATCTTCTGCGGAGTGATCCCGGCAATGATGCTTATAACTGCGTTACTGCCGATAAGTACACAAGTTGTGGCAAGCCCCATGCTCAAACCGTTGGTGGCGCTGCTGGTGACTGCCAGAGTGGGGCAGGTTCCGAGAAGCAGTACAAAGACCGGGTTTTCCTGCCAGATACCTTTGACGAAATCGTGCCATAAAGAATTTTTCATTTACTGTTTTCTCCGCTGAAATGTGCCAGTGCCGCTTTGAAGTTGACACTTGCATTATTGACCATTTCCGTGATCGCTCTGCTGGAAATCGTAGCACCGGTACGGTAGATGAATTCTCCGCCGTCCCTGGTTATTTTCCAATTGCCGCTCTCTGCGGCATTTTTGCCGTTGAATTGATCCAGTACCGCATTGGGCGGCAATCCGGCGGGACGCGGGGAGAAGAGATTGAATATCGTCCGCTGGAATTTGCGTTCACACACTTCGGCACCCAGACCGGGGGTCTCTTTGTGTTCGATGACCTGGACCGCCAGAATATTTCCGGAAGTGTTGAAGCTCACCAACGCACGCATTCTGCCGCTGTAACCGGAATTGCTCTGAACCCTGGCGACCAATCCGGTCAATTTGTTCTTATTCATGGCTGCCAGATATTCAACGCCGTTGACGGTGAATATTTGTGAAGTCATATCATTGTCAAACTCCGGCAGATTGAGTTCTTTCAAAACCTTGAGTTCATTGTTGATATCCGCCTGCTTTATCGGTTCGGCGGTAAGCTGTGAAACCAACGCCAGAACCGTTCCGGCGATAACGCCGGTAATGCCGAGAAAGATAGACAATACCCAGATATTTTCTGTGTCACGCAGTTTCATAACTCTTTCTCCTTATTGCGCTTGGGGACATAGCCGAATGGATGTTCCCCGAATGCGCGGTCAATGAGCGGTACCAGAGCATTCATAAAGAGAATGGCAAAGCTCACTCCTTCCGGGTAATTCCCCCAGATCCGGATGACCGTGGTCAGCACCCCGCAACCGATGGCAAAAATCACACATCCGAGTCCGGTAATGGGGCTGGTGACCATGTCGGTCGCCATGAATATCGCACCCAGCAGCAAGCCGCCGGTACAGATGTGAAAGAGCGGCCCGGGGGTGACACCGGGGAAAAAGAAGTGTATTATTCCGGTCAGAACCGCCACGGTTGCCACGAAAATAAGCGGCACACTCCAGTTGATAAGATTCAATGCCACGAGTATGACAAAGCCCAGCAGCAGCGCCGGTACACAGGTTTCGCCGATACATCCGGCACGGTCACCCAGAAAATATCTTTTCATCAGCTCTTTTGAATTGATTTCAGCAAAATTGCCTTTGGCTTTTTCATCGCGTGACAAAATCTTTTTGGTGGTATTGACAACTCCCAGCGGAGTGGCACAGCTTACAGCATCAAGTTCCTGACCGCTTTTGATTTTTCCGACTGTTCCGGCGTTACAGAAACGTTCAATGGCGGGATATTCCGCAGATCTCATCCCCCGTGAAGGTGTCCATAAGGTCATCGCCGCCGGAAGCGCGATCAGCAGTCCCACCCGCGCCACCAGCGCCGGATTGAATGGATTGTTGCCGATGCCGCCGTAAATCTGTTTGGCAAGCCAGATCGCCAGTATCGCACCGATGGGCGGCACATAAAGCGGTACTGATACCGGCAGACACATCGCCAGCAGTACACCGGTGACGATTGCTGAACAGTCGGAAATGTTGCGCCAGATATTTTTTCCTGCTATTTTGCACCACAGTGCTTCAGCACCGACACCGCACAACGCGGTGTAAATGATGATGAATAACGCCCGGAAGCCGAAAAGCCACGTTGATGCGATGATCTGCGGCAGCAGTGCCAGCAGTACACCGCCCATTATTTTACACAATGATGAACCGCTGCTCAAGTGAGGCGATGAACTCAATACCAGCTTATCGCCGCTGGGCAGTTGGACATTATCTTTGATTTTTACTGTTTCACTCATGATTTACTTTCCTTTGACGGAATTCATCTGTTTACGCAATTCGGCTTTGGCGCGCCGGACATTCTGCACCAGCGGCCGGTGGTCGGGGCAGACATAGGCGCAGGAACCGCACTCCATACAGTCCATGACATGGTTTTCTGCGGCAAGATCAAAGCGTCCGGCTTCGATCGCGGTGGAGAGCAGACACGGCATCAGATGCATCGGACAGCCCTGCACACATCTGCCGCATCTTATACATCCGCTGCTTTCAAAGTTGAATGCCTGTTCCTGCGGAATGAGCAATATTCCGGAAGTATTCTTTCCGGTTGGCACCTGAAATGAACGCTGGGCGAATCCCATCATCGGTCCGCCGAAAACCAGTTTGCCCGGTTCTGCGGTGACTCCCCCGGCAAACCGTACCGCTTCCAATGCGGGAGTACCGATTTTCAAACGGAAGTTGCCCGGAGAGGCAACTACTTCGCCGGTGACAGATACGATGCGTTCGATCAGGGGTATACCAAGAGTTACTGCATCATCCAGTGCCGCGCAGGTGGCGACATTCTGTACTACACATCCGGCATCCATGGGCAATGTACCGGATTTTACGGTTCTTCCGGTGATGGCGTTGATAAGCTGTTTTTCCGACCCCTGCGGATAGCGGACCCGCAGGATGGCGGTTTTGACTCCATACTGTTCAGTAAATTCTTCCAGAGCTTCGACGGCATCCATTTTATTTGTTTCAACACCGATGATGATGTTGGAAATATTGAGTATTCTGCCGAGCATGGCGGCGCCGCGCACCACTTTTTCCGGATTTTCCAGCATCAGCCGGTGGTCGGCGGTGAGATACGGCTCACATTCGGCACCGTTGAGGATGAGGGTATCGATGGTTTTTCCGGGCGGCGGGGAAAGTTTGACATGGGTCGGGAAAGATGCTCCGCCCATGCCGACCAGTCCGGCATCTATGACCCGCTGTTTCAGCAGTTCCGGAGCTGCATTCTGCCAGTCGGAAATGATTTCAAACGGGGCATCCCCCTCATCTTTGCCATCGGCAGTGATCTCAACTGCCATGGCAGGTACTCCCATAGTACCCTGAACCTCTTTCAAATTGGAGACGACTCCGCTGGTGGGAGCATGCAGATTTGCTGAAACAAAACCGTCTGCCTGTGCAATAAGCTGATATTTTTTTACCGTATCACCTTTTTTTACCACCGGAACCGGAGGTTTACCGGCGTTTTGGGCGAGAATTACAGTGTATTTTTCCAAAAGCGGCACATTCTGCACTGCGGCATGGCAGCTCAAACTTTTGCCGTCACCATGCGGATGGATACCGCGGGAAAAGGTCATAACATTACGTGAACTTTTCATTTCCCCCCCTTTCCGGCAGAGTTTTTCGCCGCCTGATAGCGCTGGGTTTCACTTTTGATGCAATCGGCAGGACAGGCGCATTTCTCAATATCTTCCAAAGTAAGACCGTCAGCATTGACATAGTCCACCCGGGCGAGAAAGCCGTCGAAAACAAATTTTCCCGGCAATGCTTTGCCGCATTTCTGGCAGCCGATACATGCCGCCTGACAGAGCGCACGTTTCACCACTCCTTTTTCCGGAGAATTGCAGTAAACATGGATGTTTGCTGAAGCCGGAACCATCTTGATAACGTTGCGGGGACAGACGGTGGTGCATTTGCCGCATCCGGTACACAGTTCCGGGTGGACGACTGCCACTCTGCCGATCATCTCAATGGCTCCGAATGGACACACCCGGGCGCAGTTTCCCAGCCCCAGACAACCGTAACGGCAACTTGTCGGGCCTCCTGCCACCAGATTGGCGGCGTTGCAATCCTGCACGCCGTTGTAATTCATTTCATCTGCTCCCAGATCGGCGCGGCAGGCAACTACCGCCTGTTTAGTTTCCACGGCTCCGGCATCGATACCCAGCGCGATGGCAATCGCTGAACGCTGTTCATAACTGGATACCGGACAATTGCTGGGAGTGACTTCACCGTTTGCCAGAGCGCGGGCGAAGTCGGCACATCCGGCTTTGCCGCAGCCGCCGCAGTTGGCTCCCGGCAGCAGTTCCAGAGCCAACTCGGCACGATTGTCCTGTTCGACTTTAAACAATTTGACGAAAAAACCGATAACGGCCCCGAGCAAAAGCCCAAGGACCCCCATGAATGTCAATGCGATATACAGTGTCATATCCTGTCTCCTGAAATCAACATAATCCGGAAAATCCGGAAAACGCCATTGCCAGAATACCGGCAGTCACCAGCGCTATCGGTGTACCTTCAAAAGATTTCGGCGGCGCGGCAAGTTCAAGTTTTTCACGGATACTGGAAAAAAGCAGCAACGCAAGGGCAAAACCGACCCCGGAAAAGGCGCCGAAAATGGTCGAATCCAGTACGCTTCTGGCATTTTCAGCATTGATGGTCGCCGCTCCCAGAACCGCGCAATTGGTGGTGATCAGAGGCAGATATATACCCAGAGCGCGGTAGAGGGCAGGCGTGAGCTTCTGCATCATCACTTCAAGCAACTGCACCAGCGCGGCGATAACCAGAATAAAGAGCAGGATCCGTAAAAATCCCAGATCAACGGTTTTCCCGCCGATGGAAAAACGGAGCAGGTAATTGGATATGACTGAAGTTATACATGAGGCAAGAGCCATAACAAATATCACCGCGCCGGACATTCCCATGGCGGTCCCGAGCCGCCTGGAAACTCCGAGAAATGGGCATATCCCCAGAAAACGTGATAATACAAAATTGTATACCAGTACAGCCCCCACCGTTAATTCCAGATATTTCATAAAATATCCTTTCCTGAAAATTGTGACCGGTCAACCGGAAATATTCCGGCAATCCGCATCAATATACCTCCCGTATATCGATGATGTTGAGTTGCGGCGGCTCACCGGGCTGCTGCTTGTTGAGCTGCGGCGTGGCGAGCACATCAAGTATCCGGGAGCTGAATTCGCTTACCGGACGGTTGAAAGCGATAAAATCCATCTGACCGTGGCGTCCCTGTAAAGTACCTCTGGTGTGAGCACCGCCGCCGATGGCACCGCACCGGACGACCCGCAGTTCATTGAACCGGTAGACCGGCTTCTGGTTGCTGTGTCCGAAAGGTGACAGATGTTCAAGACAGTTGAAAAAGTCCGGAGTGAGCTCTTCCAGATATGCTTCGCCGTCATAAGCGATGAAACGTTCCAGTTCGGACGGTGCGATCTGTTTGCGGATCTCTTTATCCATCTCTTCATAAAAAGCGGCGATATTTTCGGTTTTGAGTCCGATACCGACTGCCATCGGGTGACCGCCGTACCGTTCCAGCAAGTGGGAACTGCAGCTCAAAACTTCGACCAGATTCAAATTGGCGATGCTTCTGCCTGAACCGTAGGCTTCGTCACCCTGAATGGTCAATACTATGGTCGGGCGGTTGTAATCGCGCGCCAGACGGGAGGCCACGATACCGATCACCCCCTGATGCCAATCGCGTCCGGCGACCAGCAGGGAATAGGGGCTCTGCCATGCCAGATTGCGTTCGATCTGTTCACGGGCGTCCTGATATATTTCCTGTTCTTTTTCCTGACGGCTGCGGTTGAACTGCTCCAATTGACCGGCGCAGTTGTAGGCATCGACGATACAGTCGGATTCCAGAAGCTGCAAGGCGACATTTGCATCACCGACTCTTCCGGCGGCATTGATGCGCGGAGCCAGACGGAAAGTTATATCTGACGGCACAAGTTCGGAATGGATCCGGGAACTTTCGATCAAGGCGCGGATCCCGGGCCGCAATTGTTTGCGCAATGCTTCAATGCCGTATTTGACCAGAATGCGGTTTTCCCCCAGAAGCGGCACGATGTCCGCAACAGTACCGAGGGCGACATAATCGAGGATCTCCTCCAGATTGGTCTGGAAGCCGCCGAGGTTGTTCTCCCTGCCGTATTTGATAAAGGCGTGGGAGAGCTTGAATGCGGCTCCGGCTCCGGAAAGCAGCTGCAAATCTTCCAGCTCCGGATAAACTTTTGGGTTGATGACTGCCAGAGCTTTGGGGAGTTCACTTCCGGCTTCATGGTGGTCGGTCACGATGACATCGATCCCCATTCCGACCGCATTCTGAACTGCTTCACAGCTGGTTATACCGCAGTCAACGGTGACCAGAACGCCGCATTTACCGAACATTTCAAGGGCTTTTTCCAGTGACTCCGGAGTAAATCCGTAACCGTCGTCAAAACGGTGCGGGATAAAGGAGTTCACCACGGCACCGTTCTGGCGCAATACCAGTGCCAGAAGCGCACTGGCGGTGATACCGTCAGTGTCATAGTCGCCGTGAATAAGGATCGGTTCCCGGTCGGCGATCGCCTGCCACAAACGTGCTGAAGCCTCCCTGATACCGGGGAAGCGGTAGGGATCGCTCAAGTTGGCGAGACGGGGGTTGATAAAATCACGTACCTTATCCGCAGCGATCCCGCGTGAAGCGAAAAAAACTGCGATAGGACGCGGGAGCGAAAATTTCTGCTGGATAAGATCGACATCGCGATCCAGAAAGTTTCCGGACTGTTTCCAATTTTTAGCGTTCATTGTTCCTTGCTCTATTTAGTTACACTCATAATTATAACATACCACACTAACGGCCTATTGTAAAGCTCCAAAAACAAAATTCCTGAAATAATTTTTTTCTCACGCAGAAACAGATATTTTTATAACTGTATTTTTTTTGAATATGCCTTGCAAAAACCGGGATGCGATGTTATCTTTTGAAAAAGTTTGAAACACAGTAACAGTCAGGAAAAATATTATGCCGGAACTGCCGGAAGCTGAAAATATCGGGCGCGCTTTGAAGCGCACCATTTGTGGAGAAACCATTACCGCTGTCGAAGTTTTCACCCCTTCGATGCGCACCCCGCTCCTGCCGCTGGCTTCGGCAGGATTGCCGGGACGGAAAATCGTTGATGTCCGCCGCCGCGCCCGCTATCTCGTTGCTGAACTGGATGACGGCAGGGGATTGTTGATGCACTTCGGCATGTCCGGGGTCATCCGGGTGGAAGGTCCGGAAGTTCCGCGCCGCAAACATGAACACGTTTTCATCCATTTGAGCAATGGAAAAATTTTCCGCTTTGAATGCACGCGCCGTTTCAGTTTACTGGAAATTCATCCCGGATGCGGAAACGGAGCGTTCCCGGAGGTGTTGGCGAAGCTCGGTGTCGAACCGCTTACTTCCGGATTCAACGGCTCCATGCTTTTTGAAGCTTTGCAAAAGCGGCGCGGCTGTATCAAAAATGCCATAATGGACAACTCCATCGTCGTCGGTATCGGCAATATTTACGCTAACGAGACATTGTTCATCTGCCGTATCGATCCGCGCAGAAGTGCCTGTGAAGTAACTTGGGATGAGTGTGATATGATCGCTCAAACTGCCAAAAAAGTTCTTGAGCGCGCCATCGCATGCGGCGGGACCACCATTTCCGACTTTAAAAACGTGGACGGAAGTGAGGGCAAATTTGTTCAGGAGCTGCAAATTTACGGCAAGGCCGGTGAAAAATGTCCGGTCTGTCAAACTGTCATCGAATCGGTACGGCTCGGCGGCAGAAACTCATTTTACTGTCCGGAGTGTCAAAAATAGGAGAATCCAAATGAAAATTTTACTTTTTATGCTTCAAACCGCATTGATTTTGTCCTTGTGCGGTTGTGCTTCAATGAAAGGTAATGAAAAAGAGCAATCCAAACCGGCTCCGGTCGTTCTGGGGGAATTTTCCGCAACGCATGATGCCGCTGCTCTTACCGCTGCCAAAAATTTTGCCGCCGCTTTTGAAAGATCCATCCGTCTGAACGATTTCCAATTTCTGCAGTCCGCGCTTTCCCGGACCGGCGGAAACAGATTCAATGCCGATGCTTTTGCCAAACTCCGTACTGAAATGCTGACGGTCTACGGAAATTTTCAGAAAATGGAATATATCACCTGGCTCGATCAGGGCAAATTACGGGATTATCTCTGGAAAATAAGTTTTTCCAAAACCGATGGCTCCGGCAAAAAAAGTTCGCCGCGGGAGATACTGTTTTGCGTGCGGGTATTCTGTGAAAAGGATAAACAGCCGGATGTTGCCGGATTCTTTTTCCGGAAATTCTGACACTTATCGGGATTTCTGTGACAACCAGCTGCTTTTTGACGGATTTTTCGCTTTTCGTTTGTTGCAAAAACGGTTCATTTGGGCTATATTATGTATGAGATAAATGTTTCAAACAGCAATATAAAACAAGGACAAAGATTATGAAAAAATTACGCCTGTTGATGTTTATGATGCTGGTTTTTGCCGCCGTTACGGTGCTGGCAGGGAAACCGGCGAAGTATGTGTTTCTGATGATCGGAGACGGAATGGGACCGGAGTTCTGCCGGTTGTATTTCAACCAGTATCCCAACTCCAACTTCAGTAAATTCACCACCCGCATCCCCACCGGTACCAACAATGTTTTCGGCAAGACCACCGACTCCGCCGCCAGCGGTACCGCCCTTGCCTGCGGTATCAAAACTTACAACAAAGCCATCGGCATGGATAAAGACGGCAAACCCCGCAGCAGTCTCGCCCGTCTGCTTCAGAAGCGCAACTGGAATATCGGTATCGTTTCCAGTGTCGGCATCAACGATGCAACTCCCGGTGCGCACTACGGCAACCGTGCCACCAGAAGTGACCGTGCCGGAGTTTTAGCCGATCTCCTGGCTTCCAACTACAACTTTTTCGGAATCAGCTTCTATCTGAAACCTGCTCCGGAATTCAAGCCGGCCGATTTGCGCAAAGCCCTGAAACGCAGCGGTTATAATGTTGCTTCTGCCAAGAATTTTAAAGCTCTCAAGCCAGGCAGAAATGTTATTTTCGGTAAGAGCGAATACAGCGGCAAAGATGCTCCGGAAATCAGACTCGCTGATGTTACCGCCAAAGCTGCTGAACTTCTTTCTGCCGACGGCAAAAGTTTCTTTCTCATGGTCGAGGGCGGTGCCATCGACCACTGTAATCACCGCAACGATTCCGCCTGGGCGATCCGTGAAATGATCGAATTCGATGCCGCTGTCGGCGAAGCTCTCAAATTCGCAGAAAAACATCCCGAAGAGACCCTGATCGTCGTCACCGCCGACCACGACACCGGCGGCACCACGATCAAAGATCTTTCCAAAACCAAAAAAGATTTCCACCTCGGACAGAAAAAGTCTTTCGGCGAACTCACCGATATGGTCGTCAAAATGAAAAAAGCCAAAACTCCTGCCGCTGATATGATCCGGGCGGTCACCGATGCCGTCGGTATCGTAAATCTCTCCCCCGAAGAAGGAGCCAGGATCGAAGCCGCCTGTCAGCAGTTCATTTCCGGGAAAAAGACCAAAACCGATAAGTTCACCGCCAGCATGGGTTATGGTAAATACAATCCGCTGGTTATCGAAGCATTGCGTATCCGCGATAACCGCAACGGGTTCACCTATACCAGTTTCGGTCATACCCCTGCCAAAGTCATCACCTTTGTCAAGGGTGCCGGTATGGAAAACTTCTCTGCGCCGCAGGAAAACAGCGACATTCCGCACCGCATTGCTGCCGCCGCCGGTTTCCCCGGTTTGCTGGAAAAGGAGGGCGCAAATCCCCCTTTTCCAGTCGTCGGTAAGGAGATCGCCGACCACATTGAAGTGATCTCCGTAACTGCTGACAGCGCGATCGTACGCTACGGTTTCAACGCGGCTGAAAAACGCACTTTCAAATTGAGTAACGGTGCAAAAAAGAGCGTTGACAACTTTTTCGGCAGAATAGTTTTCAACAACCTCAAACCTGATACCGCTTACACCCTTTCCGGTGTTGGCAAACCGATTAAGTTCCGCACCCGCAAGGCGGTTGCCGGCAAACTGCTCTTTAAAGCAGCGTTGATGTCCGACACCCATATCAGCACCTTTCCCGACAACGGTTTGCGTATACACACCCGGAGCGTGAAAACTGTCGCTGATCTGGTTGAAAAATTCAACAAAGATAAAGTTGGATTCATCATGATTTCCGGCGATTTGACCGATAAGGGCCGCCCCTCCGAAGTTGAAGCCGCCAAAATCGCGCTTAAAGATGTCAAAATGCCGGTTTACATCACCCGGGGCAACCATGACCATGTGACAAACGGCAAAGCCGGAAATGATTCCAATACCGGAAAAGATTTCCGGTACATCATCCATCACGGAATCAAATTCGACCAGTCCCAATGGATAAAAACTTTTGGCAGACCATCCGGACTGGTGGTCAAAAACGGCGTGCAGATCGCCTGGGTAAACACCCCTTTCGGCATCCTTGATCTGCCCGAAAATGTCGATGTCATCAGCCGGATCGATGAAAAACTGCCGTTGATCATCTTTTCCCACTATCAGCTGATCCCCGATAATGTCATCGCTCCCAAAGATAAAGGTTCAGCCATAGGTGAGACCCGGGAAAAGAAGTCTTACACCGAAGCTCCCGAAGGTGCCAGAAAAATGCTGGAGAAACTTTCGCGCTGCAAAGGTTTGATTCTGGTCGGACATAAAAATGTCGCTTCTGCAGTGAAGCTCGGTTCAATGACCCAGATCAATATGCCTCAGACCACCCAGTATCCCACCGGTGCCATAGCGCTGGATGTCTATGATACCGGAGTCAGTCTGACCTTTGTTCCCATTGCTGATGCTTATACTGAAGAGTATACCCGCCGCATTACGGCGACATCCTCCAGCCGTCTGCGCACCCGTACCCGTTACAGTTTGCCGGTCTGGAATCAGTTTCTGGCGTGGTAACGCTCATTGACCGTATTATACCGGAAACAGAACAGTTTCGGCGCCGCTGCCGATGGAACAGATGAAGTGTTCGGCAGCAATGCCGGTCTGGGCTTTGTAGGCGGCACAGACGCGTTGACAGTAAGTTTCAGCTTCGCTGTCGCGAACAAGGTGGATGGTGATACCGCCGAAACCGCCGCCGGAAAGGCGGGCGCCGATACAGCCGGGAATGCTCCTTGAAATTTCGACCAGATAATCCAGTTCAGGGGTGCTGTTTTCAAAATTAACGCGGCTGGATTCGTGGGAATCGTAGAGCAGTTGACCGAATTTTTCCATATCTCCGGCGCGCAGGATCTCCGCCGCCTGCTTGACACGGAAACATTCATTGACGACGTGGCGGGCGCGGGAAAGTTCCATAAAGGAGAGTTTGTCCGCCGCATCTTCCAGCATATTTGGAGTCACATCGCGCAGAGTTTTCACTTGCGGATAAACAGCGGCAAGTTTTGCGGCGGCACTTTCGCAGTTTTCCCGGCGGATATTGTAGTCGGAATCGACCAGATTATGCTTTTTCATCGAATTGATGACGACAAAAACATATCCCGGCTGAAGCGGCAGAGTGTCGATGACTTCAATGGTGCGGAAGTCGCTCATGATGATCGCATCTTTCTGTCCGAAAATCGAGCTGAATTGATCGAGCAGACCGCTTTTGAGTCCGAGGAAGTTGTTTTCCACGCCCTGACCGGCGCGCGCCCATTCAGCACGGCTCAATTCAAAACCGAAAGCCTTTCCGAGAGCCAGACCGGCGGCAGTTTCCAAGGCGGCGGAACTGGACATCCCGGCAGAGAGGGGAACGTCGCTTTCAACAGCGGCATCAAAGCCGGTGAATACCGCACCGCGTTTACGCATTTCATTCATCATGCCGATAATGTAGGCAGCTCCATTGGCAGGCGGGGGATTATCCATATCCTCAAGTGAAAAACTCATAACCTCACCGGAACGGAAGTCGATAACATTGCAGGAGCTTTTATCGGGGGCGGGGGTGACGGCGAAGCGGGTTTTCTGACCGACGGCACAGGAAAGCACCAGACCTTCATTGTAATCGGTGTGGTTGCCAAGTACTTCCAGTCTGCCGGGGGCGTGGGCGGCGGCAACGGGTGCAGTCTTAAAATATTCAGTAAATTTTTCAATAAAATTCTTCATAATCATCTCCATCATTTACAAATAAATCTCATCTTCTGTTCCATCTTCCTCCAGGCGCATCACATGAAACAGATGCGGGAGATGCATTGATCGAAACTTTCTTTACCGCTTAAAATGTCGATCTGGATGCGCAAATAGTATATCGGCACATCACACCGATCGATATGGGGGATGCGGACGGCATCTTTTTCGGTAGTGACCACCATTTCGGCGCCGGCAGCTTTGGCGGTATTGATAAAGTCGATGATCTCCTGTTGAGTGTAGCGGTGATGGTCGGCAAAGTGGTCTCTGGCGACGAGGTCGGCTCCGAGCTGTTCGAGGAAATTTTCAAAACTTTCCGGGCGGGCTATAGCAGAGAGGGCGGCGACCTTTTTATTGTTGAGGAAAGAAAGTTCCTGTTCTTCGCGGTTGGAAAAGAGTTTGACCAGATGCTGGGGTTTGTGACAGCATTCGATGATTTCGGCGCGGCGGGTGTGACGGCGGAGGAATCGTTTCAAATGGGCGTTTTTGTGGGTTCCGTCGGATTTGGTGAGAAAGATATAATCGGCACGGCGGATATTTTTGATCGGTTCGCGCAAAATGCCGCGCGGCAGAACGTGGCCGTTGCCGAATGGATCGGTTGAATCGACCAGTACGATATTGATGTGCGGCTTGAGCTTCAAATACTGGAAACCATCATCGAGAATGATGACATCGGTTTCAAATTCGTCAATGGCATGGATGCCGGATTTTACGCGGTTTTTGTCCACGACCACAGCGACATCGGGCAGATTTGAAGCGAGCATATAAGGTTCATCACCGGCGTGTTCGCTGTCCATAAGCAAATTTGTTCCATCGGAAACGACCTGCGGCGGAAATTCCATTTCGCCGGAGTTGAAAGCGTGAGCCAACTTTTCCCAGAATGTACGTTTTTTCCTTCGGTATCCCCGGCTGAGGATCGCCACTTTGCGTCCTTTCTGCGAAAGAGAACGGGCGAAAACCTCCACCACGGGAGTTTTGCCTGTACCGCCGCAGCTCAAGTTGCCGATACTGACCACGAGACACCCCAGAGCCTGATTGCGGATGACCCGCTTGTCGTAGAGCCAGTGACGGAACTGCACCGCCATCCGGTAAAAACGGGAAGCGGCAAAGAGCAGACAGATTATGACCCGGTCATACCATTTACGGCGGCGTCCGGCCATCAGATCGAGGAAGTATTGTTCCAACTCCTCGGCACTGAACTTGAACCTGTGCATCGACCGTCCCCTGTAAAGTTGTTAAAGTTCAAAGGTCGAACCGTCGGAAGCGATCCGCAGCGGCGCACCCCACGCTTTTTCGGCGCGGGCGAGAGCGTTGTCATAATCGTTGAGCAGTTCCCGGCCGTGGTGGATGAATATGATATCTTTCACGCCGCGGTTTTCTTTGCGGAGCGCGGCGCAGACTTCGGAAGCCTTGTGATGTCCGGTTTCCATCAAAAGCAGATCGCAATCATCGAGCCAGTCGCCCATATCGGCATAACTGCGGACATCCCCGGAAGCGACGATGATTTTGCTTTCAGCCTTGATGCGGAACGAAAACGAATCAAACTTTTCCGCATCCGGAGTCTGGATATGGTAATTGTGGCGAGCTTCAATGGAAACTTTACCGTCATCAAAAATTTTGCCGTCCTCAATTTGTTGCGGCATCACTGTGAAACGGTGATCTTCATGCATCAATTTCAACAATTCCGATGCGTGATCCCATATTTTTACATTCGGCAGAAACATTTTGACATCAAAGGCTTTGACATCATTTTTGAGCCATTGCAGTTTACGCATTGCGCAGAGCAGATTGAGCAGACCGCCGCAATGGTCGATGTGCGGATGGGAAATGGAAATCGTCCTTATGGACAGCAGATCCAGGCCCATCAAATGGGCGGTGCGGTGGCCGTTTTCACCGGCATCGAACCAGTACAATCCGCCGTCATATTCGATCGCCCACGCAGTATGGTGACGATCCGGCATCGGTTCGGTGCCGGACAAGCTGCCGAAAATATGAAGTTTCATAATTTAAAGAACTCCGCAATCCTGAAGAGTTTTCCGGAGGACTTCTGCGTGGGCGGAAGTCATTTCGCACAGCGGCAGACGGTATTCCGGAGTGATGGCACCGGTCATACCCATGGCGGCCTTGACCGGAATGGGGTTGCTTTCGATGAAGAGGTTGCGGAACAAGGGATAATATTTGCGGTGAGCAGTAAGAGCTGTGGCAAAATCGCCTTTCAGCGCGGCATCGACCATGGCGGACAGTTCTCCGGGGATCAAGTTGGAAGCCACACTGATAATACCTTTGGCACCGACCGAAATCATCGGCAGAGTGAGTGAATCATCTCCGCTCAAAACAGTAATATCGCAAAGATCAAGGATTTCCGAAACGCGGTCGACACTGCCGCCGGCCTCTTTGACCGCGACCATCAGCGGATTGGCAGACAAGCGGGCGATGGTTTCAGTGGCGATCGGCACTCCGGCGCGGCCGGGGACATTGTAAAGCACGACCGGCAGACCGGTCTTTTCGGCGACGGTGGAGAAGTGGCGGTAGATCCCCTCCTGGGTCGGCTTGTTGTAGTAGGGAGTCACCTGAAGCGTGGCATCGGCACCGGCAGCTTTGGCTTCGCGGGTGAGGTAGATAGCTTCTTCAGTGGAGTTTGCACCGGAACCTGCGATGACCTGACAGCGGCCGTTGATGATCTCCACGGTACGGGCGATGACTTCAATATGCTCTTCATTTGAAAGCGTGGGGGATTCTCCGGTGGTGCCGACCGGCACGACACCGGCAACTTTTCCGGCCACCTGTGCTTCAAGAAGCTGTTCAAAAGCTTTCCAATCGACCTCTCCGTTACGGAACGGAGTCACCAACGCGGTATAGACGCCCTGTAATAACATTTTGTTTCCCTCATAAGGTAAATTGTAAAAATAGATTGTTCTGTTATAATTTATCACCATTTGTCACTAAAATCAATACTTTGATTTGAAAAAACTTTCTTCCGTGTTAAATTATGTATAATACATGAAAAAATAATGGAGTATGGTTTCGATGAAAAATATTAAATTTGCAATGTTTTCTGCAATGGCGGCAATGATGATTTCCGGATGTATTTCATACAGTTATGAAGGAAAAAAGTCCGAACCGGCAAAAAAGATCGATGATGTCAGAGTTTTCAATTCTGTGACAGAGATCAAAAGAAGTTATACTGTACTTGGTACGGCAACCGTTTCCGCGTATACCCAGGATGTCAGCCGTGACCGGATGATCGCTAAACTCCGTTCTGAAGCACAGAAAAACGGAGCTGATGCGGTTATTGTCACCGATCAGCAGATCGTTTCTGTCAACAGCGATTCCGGAGCGCAACCTTTTACCACCGCATTTGATTATGATGATTCCAGCCAGAACTGGCGGGAAATATACCGGGATATCGACCAGAACTTCACCAATCCGGAACGCTCCGGACACAATCATGTAAATCCCGGCGCCGCCCGCCGGATCATTTACGCGAAATTCATAAAGTTTGATACTGACGGCAAATAAAGAAGATCATCCGCTGTATCACCAGGTATCGTATCAACACCATTCTCCTTTGCTGCTTGTAAAAATCATATTTTACTGCTATATTATATAAATCGTCCAACTTTATTGCCGGGGAGGTTTTATGGCAACGCAGCAAACAGGTTTTTCGCGCAAACGTTTCATCGTCTGGATGGCGGCTCTTATCATTGGAAGTGTCATCGGCACGCTTGAAATAAGCTGGCTCAATGCTTCATGTGATTTTGTGGCAGCAATTTATACGCGGCTTTTCAAATTTATCTCCATGCCGACGATCGCACTGGCGATTTTGACCACACTGGCGACATTGGGCGACCACAAGAATTCCGGACGCATTTTCCGGCATACGATCGTTTATACCGTTTTGACCACACTGGCGGCTTCTGCGGTCGGAGCGTTGCTTTATATTCTGGTCGCCCCGGGCAATCTGCCGGCGGCATTGCAGGAATCCGGTACCGCAGCTGTTCAGAATCAGCAGAGCGGTATTGCGGTCAAATCCTATGTCGACCACATACTTTCCGTGGTGCCGGACAATCTGTTGACTCCGCTTGCCACCAATAATGTGATGGGAGTGCTGCTGGTTGCCGCCGCCGCCGGACTGGCATTGGCGTTTATGGAAAAAAATGACAATGTCAAAACCTTGATCCGGGGGATCCTCGGATTGCAGGAACTGCTTTTTACATTGATCAAAGCACTGGTCTGGACTTTGCCGCTGGGGATCGTGGCATTTGCAGCACAGCTTTCGGCGCAGATGTCGGCGGGGATCATCGTCGGTTCACTGGGCAAATATGTACTGGTGGTGCTGTGCGGAAATGTATTGCAGTTTTTCGTGATACTGCCGCTATTCATGCTGATACGTAAGGTCAATCCGCTCAAGGTATTCAAAGGGATGCTTCCGGCGGTGGTGATGGCACTTCTGACCAAAAGTTCTGCGGCGACGCTGCCGGTGACGATCTCATCTGCGGAAAACAATCTCAAAGCCAAACCTGAAGTAGCACGCTTCATCCTGCCGGTCTGCTGTACGATCAATATGAATGGTTGTGCGGCGTTTATTCTGGTGACTTCCCTCTTTACCATGCAGAATGGCGGAACCCCGATCACGCTTTCGACCGTCCTGATCTGGATATTGATTTCAGTGCTGGCGGCGGTCGGCAACGCCGGAGTACCGATGGGATGCTTCTTCCTCACCTTGTCGCTGATGTCAGGACAGGGCGCACCGTTGTGGATACTGGGAGCGATCCTGCCGATCTACACCATCATCGACATGATCGAAACTGCTGTAAATGTCTGGTCGGATTCCTGCATCTGCGCGATAGTAGACCGCGAACTTACTGAAAGCAAATGACAATATGAGTGAACCGGATAACAATGCCGTCACACAGATAGAATCCGATCCGCTGGGGTCATGGAAGTTTGTCTCTTCCCTCATTATCAGCGGTGTAACGGTAATGTTGTGCATAAAAAACGGTTGGGAAGTTTTTTATGCCGTATTGCTCTTTTTTCCGGTACGCCGGATGGTGAAAGCGATCATCAATAATAACAGCTGTAAATTTTTTGCCGGCATATCGACATTGATCCTGTTTCCTGTACTTACCGGAAGTGAAAATATAATACAAAATGCGGTCCGGAATGCAGTAAATATCCCGGGAACCGGTGATAAAGGATACGCTGTGATCGCAGGGATGGTCTTAACGGTATTGTTTTCTGTGATTATGCTGATTTCATCGCTTATCGGCAAAGCTCTGCCTGAAATCAGATTGCCGAAAGCTGTTTACAAAAAAACATTGATCGTTATTTTTTCACTCAATTGGTTTATGGCAATGATCGCACTTTATTGCGGAATCGCCTTTTGCAACGGCAGATTTATCCGTTTGCCGGGAATAATCAATTTTCTGCTGCCGGGGATATTGGCAGCGATCTCCATAAGCGCATTGAAAAAAATGATTCGCAATGTCAATGAGTTTGCGGATAAAAATACCGCAGACAGGCAGAAGGTTCCGGTTTCAGCCGGGAAAGAAGCCAATGCTTCAGGCGGGGAAACGGGGAAACTTGAAGAGCGTCCAAAGACCAAACTGGCGGATGTCGCCGGTATGGATGAGGTGAAAAAACAGATAAGGTTACGGCTTATCGAACCGGTCAAAAATCCGAAGCTCGCTGAAAAATACGGTTTGAAAACCGGCGGCGGGGTATTGCTTTACGGTCCGCCGGGAACCGGTAAAACCTTTATTGCCCGTGCGGTCGCCGGAGAATTGGATCTGCCGTTTTATATGATAACAGCAGCAGATGTTTTCGGTAAATATGTCGGTGAATCGGAAAAAAATATCCGCGAATTGTTTGCCAATGCCCGGAAAAATCCGCTGTCGGTAGTTTTCATTGACGAATTGGAAGTACTTTTCGGCAAGCGTACGGAAAATATCCATGAAACGACTCAAAAAGTTATTTCTGTTATTCTGCAGGAGCTGGACGGCGTTTCACAGAATAAAAATCCGATGCTGCTTCTGGGGGCAACCAATACGCCGTGGAAAGTCGATGAAGCATTCTTGCGGCCGGGGCGGTTCGATATTCTGGCATTTGTCGATCTGCCGGATATTGAAGCGCGCAAACAGATATTGAAATCAGCTTTCAAACAGGGAAAGCTGCCGCTGGAAGAGGGATTGATAGATTATATCGCCGAGAATTCCAAACGATACAGCGGAGCAGATCTCAATGGTGTGGTGATGAAAATGCGGCAGGATGCCTATGACAGCAAAGCTGAAATGTATTCCCTGGATATGGCTTACGAAATATTGCTGAAAACCACACCGACCAGCACCGGTGATCTGCTCCGTCAGATCAAACAATGGGAAAAAGAACGCAGAGCATAAACTGCAATTCTGTACTTCGCTCCTTTAAATCAAGGAAGCAAGATAGTTCTGCATCGCTTCGACGGTACGGAAGACCTTTCCGGGATTGAGTTTTTCCAGTTCGGCAACGCGGGCGGATTTTGCCCAGGCGGCGGAAAGACAGTCAACTCCGGCTTTGATACAGGCTTCGGCGTCGGAAACGGCATCGCCGACATAGGCAAGTTCATCTTTTTTCAGACCGTATTTTTCCACTAAAGAAAGGAGCTGGGCTGCCTTGTCGTTGCGTTCCGGAGAGCCGGTCTGGAAAGATCCAAAGAAGTGGCCCAGCTTGAGGAAATCCATGGAAATTTTACAGGTGGTTTCCGATCTGCCGGTGATTATGGCAAGTTTCACATTGTTTTTTTTGAGAAATTCCAGCAGTTTCACGGTGCCGGGATAGGTTTCCGGACAGCTTTCTGCATGCATTTCTTTGTGAAGCTGATAAAAATATTCTTCAGCTTCCGGAACCATTTTACCCATGTAAAACTTGATAACTCCGGGTTCGTTCATTCCGAAGTTCTGGTAAACACTCTCTCTTGAAGGAGCCTTGTCCCCCAGATATTTTTCAAAAACCTTATCGAATACGGCAAGGCAGAAATCCACGCTGTCTGCCAGAGTTCCATCAAAGTCAAATGCAATAACCTTATACATTTTTTCTCCTGTTAAATTTGTGACCGGCGGGAGCAAAATCACTCCGCTTTTCTCGAAAAATTGTGGCGTTCCGCCGCTGGACCGCGTCCGGGTACGCCCCGGTGCGAAGTATTTTTATTTTTTTGGTTTTGTCTCATTTTTTGTGAAAAATATAACCTGCGGCGGCGCATTGCGCGCAATCTCTTGGCAAATCTTCGGACTCCGGTTCGGTCGAGTACCTGAGTACACTCCCTCACCATCGCCTTGATTTACCATCGACCTTGCATCACACTGCATCCGCCGACTGCAATCAAACCGTTTTATTGTTTGACAAATTACTGTTTTTGCAGTATATTTTTTGTACAATAACGATTATCATTAACTGTCTGCCAGAGTTCCATCAAAGTCAAACGCAATAACCTTATACATTTTTTCTCCTGTTAAATTTGCGACCGGCGGGAGCAAAATCACTCCGCTTTTCTCGAAAAATTGTGGCGTTCCGCCGCTGGACCGCGTCCGGGTACGACCCGGTGCGAAGTATTTTTATTTATTATTTATCTTTAATTCCTTACCGCCTCCGCTCAAGCGTCACGCAAACAAGTTTGCGTGACATTCGCTCCCGGCGGGCGGTATCGGCTGCGCCGACTTAAACGCTTCGCTGACATTTCGCCGCTTATAGCGTCGACCAGCGTTCCGCCGCTGGACCGCGTCCGGGTACGACCCGGTGCGAAGTATTTTTTTTTATTATTTATCTTTAATTCCGAGTTCTTCCAGTTTGCGGTAGAGTGTCCGGCGGCTGATCCCCAACGCTTTCGCGGCGGCGGTGCGGTTGTTGCCGCATTCGTCGAGCGCGCGCAGGATAAGTTCTTTTTCAGAATCATCCAGATTGAGCGGATTGCTGTTTCCGGAAACATTTTCCGCAGTATCTGCTTCATCATCGGGAATATCAGAAGCATCAAGAGTGCTTCCGTCCGGAGCAAGCACCACCAGACATTCAATACAGTTACGCAGTTCGCGGATATTGCCTTTCCAGTTTTTCTGCTGCAATTTTTCCAGTGCAGAAGTGGAAACGGTCACATTTTTACCGTTTTCAGCTGAAAATTCGGCGGCAAAACTCTGCGCCAGCCGGGGAATCTCACTGCGCCGCTCCCGCAACGGCGGCAGTTCCAGATTGATCACCGAAAGGCGGTAAAAGAGGTCTTCACGGAAAGTTCCCGCTTTGACCATCTCTTTCAAATCTTTGTTGGTCGCCGCGACCACGCGCAGATCGCATTGCAGAGTTTCAGTACCCCCGACCCGTTCAAAGGAGCGGGTCTCCAGTACGCGGAGCAGTTTCACCTGGGTGGCGGCATCGATTTCGCCGATCTCATCGAGGAAAACGGTTCCGCCGTCAGCAAGTTCAAACCGTCCCCGGCGGCGTTCAGCGGCTCCGGTGAATGCCCCTTTTTCGTAGCCGAAAAGTTCACTTTCAAGCAAAGTTGCCGTCAATGCCGCGCAATGCACCGGAACAAAAAGCCCTTTCCGCTGGCTGTTATCATGGATGAAACGGGCGACGACCTCTTTGCCGGTGCCGCTTTCGCCGGTGAGCAAAACGGTGCTTTTGGATGGAGCAACTGCCAGCGCAGTGCGGTAAATTTTCTGCATCGGATCGTTTTCGCTCTGCGGCGGAACGATATTTTTTCCGGTAATGACCGGAATTTGAGGAGCTTCAGCAGTTTCCGTTTCCGGAAGTTCCGGAGCTGAACTTTTCTCCTTTTCCGCGGCGGCAAGCGCGGCGGAAATGACCTCTTCCAATTTGGCAAGTTTCACCGGTTTGGTGACAAAATCAAACGCCCCCTTTTTCATCGCAGTCACCGCTTCGGAGATTGACCCGTAAGCGGTGAGCATGATACACTTCGGCGGATTTGCTTTGGCTTTGGCGGCATCCAGAACACTCATACCGTCGGCTTCCGGCATCCGCAAATCGGTCAGAACCAGAGAAAAATCGTGTTCTTTGAGCTGTTCAATAGCTTCAGAACCGTTTTCTGCACCGGTGACCTCAAATTTGCGCCCGAGATAGCGCATCAACGCCTGCCGGGTGTTGAATTCGTCATCGACGATAAGGAGTTTGATTCCGGACTCTGCCATAGATCACATCGCCTCCGGGACTCCGATGGTGAGGGTGTTCAAACCGTCGGCAATGATCCGGCGTACCGCTTCGGCAAGAGCCAGACGGGCGGCGGCGAGAGCTTCATTGTCAGCGGAAAGAACGGGGCATTCGCGGTAGAAGCGGTTGAACGCCTTGGCAAGTTCCAGCAGATATTCGACCAGACCGGAACAGTCGTTGCGTTCAGCGGACAAGTGCAACGCTGAACCGTAGAAGTAGAGTTTGACCGCAAGTTCGCGCTCGTAAGTTGAATCAAGAAGTTTCCAGTCGACCGCCTTTTGAGACAGACCGCGTTCGGCAGCTTTGCGGGAAATGGAGCTGATGCGGGCGGCAACATATTGGACATAGGGACCGGTATCGCCTTCAAATTTGAGTGAAGCCGCCGGATCAAAGGTGATGGTAGTTTTGGCATTGAACTTCAACAGCATGAACTTCAACGCACCGAGACCGATGATCTCGCTGCGGTTCTTGAGTTCAGCTTCAGAAAGCTCTTCACCGCCGCGCTCTTTGCAGGCGGCGGCGGCAAGTGAAGCCATTTCGTCAAAGAGATCGTCGGCATCGACCACGGTACCTTCGCGGCTTTTCATTCTGCCGTTGGGCAGATTGACCATGCCGTAGGAGAGGTGGAAGAGATCTTTTGCCCACTCAAAACCGAGCCGCTTCATGATCTCAAAGAGCATCTGGAAGTGGAGATTCTGTTCATCGCCGACGACCCAGACCATCTTTTCAGGTTTGTAGTCATTGTATTTGAGCTGGGTGGTACCGATATCCTGCGTGATGTAAACGCTGGTGCCGTCGGAACGCAGAACGACCTTTTTGCCCATCTTGCCCAGATCGCAGATGACGGCGCCGTCTTCGCGTTTGGTGAATACACCGCGTTCCAGACCGGAAGCGATGATATCTTTGCCCAGCAGATAGGTTTCGCTTTCCAGATAGGTGTGGTCAAAATTGATGCCCATGCGTTTGTAGGTTTCAGCGAATCCGGCGAAAACCCAGGAGTTCATCATCTTCCAGAGTTCGCGGACCTCCGGATCGTTGGCTTCCCACTTCTGGAGCATGGTCTGGGTGCGCTGACCGAGAGCGGTTTCGAGGAAAAGGTCTTCGGAATCCCGGTCGGCAAGTTCCGGTTTTTCAGCTTTCAGTTTGGCGATCTCCGCTGAAAGCATCTTGTTGTATTCAACATAAAAGTTGCCGACCAGATGGTCGCCTTTGATGCCGGTGCTTTCCGGAGTTTTGCCTTCACCGGAAATCTGGTAACTGGTCATGGATTTGCAGATATGGATACCGCGGTCATTGACCAGATTGACTTCGATGACATCGTGTCCGACCCGCTTCAGAAGTGAAGCCAGTGCCATACCGAGGGTGTTATTGCGGACGTGACCGAGGTGCTGGGGTTTATTGGTATTGGGCGCGGAAAATTCGATCAGCACGCGCTTGCGTGAAGCTTCAGGAAGTTTGACATTTTCCAGCAGAGTATCCATATCGGCGGCACTGGCAGCGTAAAGTTCTTCCGCTTTCAAAGTGAGGTTGACGAATGCTTTGACTGCAGAAACTTTTTCCACCGCTTCATGATTGGCAAGATATTCAGCGACCGCTTGCGCAGCGGCGGCGGGATTGCCGCAGAAACGGGCGATCTTGAAGCAGTTCAGAGTGAAGTCCCCCTCCTGACCTGCCGGACAGGGTTCAAGAGTGAGGGCGCCTTCCGCCGGATAGTTGGGGAAGCGGGAACGGAGAAAATTCTCCAGATCAACTAAAAATTTCATGATGTTTTATCCGTAAGATTATATTAAAAATTTCAATTAAAGTGTGGTTTTAAGAGCGACCGTTTCGCCGGGATCGAGCGGCGTTATCCGGTAAGAGCCGAAACAGGCGGGGATAAGGGCGCTTTCACCGGGGAGCAAAGTGGTGATCTTTTCACCGAGACCGACATTGATCTTGCCATGGACGGCACTTATCAGATGGAAACTGTTCCCGGGAGCGGTATCATCCAGCCATTCGGAAGTCAGACGCAAATCGGTCACTTTGAAGTATGGACACATCGTGACGATATCAAATTTACGGCTGAATGCGGCTTTACCTGCCACTCCGGGAATGCGCGGACTGGTGCGATTGGTGAAACAGATGGATTTCAGCCCTTCCTCCCGGTGCAATTGGCGCGGTTTGCCATCGCTGCCGACGCGCCCCCAGTCGCTGATGCGGTAGGTGGTGTCGCTGTTCTGCTGGATTTCCAGAATAAGGTTTCCGGCGCCGATGGCGTGCAGGGTGCCGGACTGGATGAAGTAGGCGTCACCCGGTTCGGAATTGTAGACCTGAAGCAGATTTTCCACTTCAGGTGAATCGAGTTTTTCCATGATCTGCAGTCTGGTGGCGCGGGGATTCAAACCGGAAAGTATTTTCGCCCCTTTTCTGGCGGCGATGATGTACCACATTTCAGTTTTGGGTTCAGCGCCGTTGCCCAGTTCCCGGCAGGCATTGTCGTCCGGATGCACCTGCAGACTCAACCTTTCACCGGCATCGATCAATTTGACCAGCAGCGGAAAACGTTCATAACGCATAGCACTCTGTCCGGCAAATGCGCTGCCGTAGTGGGTAAAGAGTTCATGGAGCGTCCAGTTTTCCAGTGCGCCGTTGGCGACTGTGCTTACTGCATCATCCCGGTCGACCAGTTCCCATGCTTCGCCGATGGGGTCGGAGTGTTCGGGGAGCTGACGGTTGAGGTGTTCACTCATCAGAGTTCCGCCCCAGATACGTTCCATGTAAACGGGGTTAAACTTCAAAGGATAAAGTTCAGAAGTGTCGATGGCGGGATTTTTCATTCAGTTTTCCTCCTCTGCCATACATTTTTTACAGCATTCGATCATCTCCGGAGTGAGGCGGGAAATTTTGAAATCGGCATTGACACAGCCCAAAGTCACAAAACCTGCGACCAGAAGTTTACCGTCGCGGAGGACCTCGCTGCGGATCTTCACTTTGACCCGGCTGACCTCCTCAATGACGGAACGGAAAGTGAGCAGATCGTCATAATGGGCGCTGCCGGAATATTTGCAGTAGGCTTCGGAAACCGGAAGGAAGTATCCCATTTTCTCCATTGTCGAATAGGACAGTCCCGCTTCACGGAGCATTTCGGTACGGCTGCGTTCAAAATATTCCAGATAGTTGGCGTAGTAGACCACTCCCATCTGGTCCGTATCCGCGTACGGAACACGATAACTCATTTCATGGTACATATTTCAAATCCCGGGTTTGATGTTTTTCAAAAAAACGGTCGTACATAAAATATAACATTATTCAGGCTTTATTTCAAATAAATTTACGGTGGAACTTGTAATTATCTGTCTTTCCGGTTATATTAAGGCGTACAAATCTTAATTTTGGAGTAATACTATGTTTGAACAATTGAAACTCGACCGCCCGCTGGTGGTTTTTGATATTGAAAGTACCGGTGTCGTGCCGCAGCGCGACCGGATCGTTGAGATCGCCGTTTTGAAGATCATGCCCGACGGTGAAAGCCGCAGTACCGTCCGCCGTCTCAATCCGCAGATGCCCATTCCGCCTGGAGCTACCGCCATTCACGGTATCACCGATGCTGATGTTGCGGCGTGTCCGACCTTTGCCGATATTGCCGACAAACTGCACAGCTATATCGAAGGCTGCGATTTGGCGGGATACAACATCCAGGGCTTTGATATTCCACTTCTGGAAATCGAATTCAAACGGGTGGGGCTCGACCTCAATACCGCAAGCCGTAAAGTCATCGATGCCTACACATTGTTCTGCAAACTCTATCCGCGTACACTGACTGCGGCGTACAAATTTTTCTGCGGCAAAGACCTCGAAGGAGCCCACGGGGCCGCCGCCGACACCGCCGCCACCTGGGAGGTGCTGCTCGGACAGTTGGAGAAACATCCGGAACTGCCGCGTACGGTGGATGAGTTGGCGCAATTTTCCGACAACAGCGATCCCGATGCCATTGATCGTAACCGCCGGTTCAAATTCAACGGAGACGAAGCGGTGGTCAACTTCGGCAAATATTCCGGGCGCACCTTGCGCGACATTGCCGAAAATGAACCCGGATTTCTGCGCTGGATCCTCAAGGGCGATTTTCCGGATGATGTCAAAGCCATCGCCCAGGATGCGCTGATGGGCAAATTCCCGACCCGGCAGGTATCAGGCAGTGAAAACGCCTGAAGAGTTGGAAAAACTCAGCTTACTGCTGGACGATGAGGATGATAATGTCGCAATAAATGTCATTGCGGCATTGCTTGACCGGCAGGATGAATTGGGTGATCTTCCGGCGCGTTTGCAGGAAAGTTCCAATGAACTGGTGCGCAAGCGGGCGCACCAGTTGCAGGCGGCGATAACTTTCCGGAAACGGCGGCAGGAGTTTGCCGCATTGCTTGAAGCGGAAAATCCGGATTTTTATACCGGACTGGTTCTGCTGCACATGCTCTGGTTTGACCGGGATTCACAGGTGAATGTCCAAAGTGATCTGGAAAAATTCATTGCTGAAAACTGCCGTATGCCGCTTGTTTCACTGGACGATGCCCGCGCGTTCATGTGCCGCATGGGGTTCGCCGCTGAACTTGAAAGCACCATCCATCCGGAAAATTACTGCATCGGCACCATCCTTTACCAGCGTTCAGGAGCAGCTTCATTACTGATGGGATTGCTGAAAAATCTGATGACGGAACCGGAAAAGTTCCATATCGTCCGCTTTTGCGGCGAATTTGCCCTTTATGACGGAAAAAATACCATTCTGCTCGGGCAGGGCGACTGGCGGGTGTGCCGGATATCCTGCGTGGATGATCTGGAATATTTTTCCTGCCGGGATATACTTGAATGCGCCGGAAATATGTTGTTTTCCAGCGCAGTGAATACCGACAGTTTCCGTTATGTGCTGACTATCGCGCAAGCCCTCTCCGGTGCGCGCGACGACAGTATACTGAAAGAGTGCCCCTACCCGTACCGGGCAGACTGATTTGGCGCGTTGAGTCGGACGTGTCGGACTGGTCGGACAAGTCTGACGTGCGGCAAAACAGACCACGCGGCATCCGCCAACATTTGGCACGTTGAGTCGGACATGTCGGACTGGTCGGACAAGTCTGACGTGCGACAAAACAGACAACACGGCATCCGCAGACATTTGGCACGTTGAGTCGGACGTGTCGGACTGGTCGGACAAGTCGGACGCGCGGCAAAACAGACCATGCGGCATCCGCAAACATAAAGACAATGGGCTCCCTGTTGTCCGTTATCGTCCGTTTAAGTCCGTTAATGTCCGTTACCGTCCGTTAGACAACATCGCTCCATGAGGCACTCCGCCCGTGCGCCAGCCTCATGCCCCGGTGACGACCGCAAGGTCAGCGGGAGCAAGACAACCGCCGTCAGGCGGAACCAACACTACCTTGCCTGTCGTGCCGGAGGCGCGACAAAAGGCGCCAATGCCAGCCACCCCTGAATCAGGAGCGTTATCGCGCCGCTATCCGGTGATTTTGCCGAGGAGGCGCGACAGGAGCGTACTTGTGTACGTGACTGGAGCGGCGACGACCGCAAGGTCAGCGGGAGCAAGCGAGAACGCTCCGTGTTACATCAGATATTGGGCGTCAACATCAACGGCGATGTCGATGCCTTTGGGATGGATGCGGTGCAAAGCCAGAATGCGGATCGCTTCGCGGATGGTTTTCAATCCGGTGCCGCGTACAGTCATAAGGTAGCGGTATTTGTTTTTGATTTTTTCGATTGGCGCGGGAGCCGGAGGGGTGATGCGGATATTTTCGTGTTTATACGGTTCAAGCGCGGCGGCGAAAGAAGCGGCATAGTTGGCAAGCAGAGCTTCATCTTCGCCCCGGAATAAAATAGCGATCAAGCGGGAGTACGGGGGATAGTTGAGCATTTGACGGAATTCGAGGTCGAACTTTTCAAAACCTTCAAAATCAAGCTCGGACGCAAAGTGCAGTACTTCACTGTCTTTGGAGGTTTGGAAAATGACTTCGCCGCGGCGGTCGCCCCGTCCGGCACGGCCCGCCACCTGGGTGAGCAGTTGAAACGTTCGCTCTGAAGCGCGGAAATCAGGCATGGAAAGTCCGTGGTCGGCATTAATAACTCCGACGAGGGTCACGCCGGGGAAGTGCAGACCTTTGGCGATCATCTGGGTGCCGACGAGAATGTCCAGTTGTCCGCGGCGGAATTTATCCAGCACCACTTCGTAGTCGGCAGATGAACGCATGGTGTCGGAATCCATACGCCCGATACGGGCACCGGGGAAGACCCCGTGGGCGCAGCTTTCGAGTTTTTCAGTACCGCTGCCGTGATAATGGATATCCTGTGAACCGCATTCCGGGCAGGATTGCGGAGCGGGGATGACGGCACCGCAGAGGTGGCAGCTCAAAATTTCCCGCCTCCGGCTGTAGGTGTAGTTGTAGTTTACCGAACACTCCGGACAGCGGGCTTCATAACCGCAAGCCGGACAGCTCAAACTGCGGGCGTAACCCCGGCGGTTGAGAAAGAGTATGGTCTGTTCGGCGCGTTCCAGCCGTTCTTGAACTGCGTCGATAAGTGCCGGAGAAAAAAGGTTGCTCGTTCCCGGTTCGGGGAGCGGATCAAGGCGGCGATCGATGATGCGGATGACCGGTTTGGTTTTATCTGCGACCTGTGCCGCCATGCGGCAGAGTAGAAATTTACCCTGTTTTGCATTGTAAAGTGATTCAGCGGAAGGCGTTGCTGAACCGAGAATGACGGCGGCATCTTCCATTTTTCCACGCATGACTGCCACATCGCGCGCCATGTAGCGGGGGGCTTCGGATTGCTTGTAGCTGGCTTCGTGTTCCTCATCGACAACAATGAGTCCGAGGTTGTGCAGCGGGGCGAAGAGTGCGGAACGCGCACCGATGACGATCTGCGCTTCACCGGAGTTGATACGGTTCCATTCATCGAAGCGTTCACCGTCGGAAAGGCGGCTGTGCAGTACGCAGAGCTGATTGCCGAAGCGTGCCCGGAAGCGGCGCACCGTTTGCGGAGTAAGTGAGATTTCCGGAACCAGTACAATGGCGGATTTGCCGCGGGCAATGGCGTTGGCGATGCTTTGGAGATAGACTTCGGTCTTGCCGCTGTTGGTGACACCGTGAAGCACGAGAACATGCTGCGGAACTTTCTTATCCATGATGTCGTTGACCATGGCAAGAGCTTTCTGCTGATCGGGAGTCGGCGGCAGCGGTTTATCGGGAACGACTTCAGTTTCGCCGAAAACATCGCGGCGCAGAGTCTCTTCACGGAACGCGATGATCCCGGCTTTGCGCAGGGCATCGAATGCACCCGGGGAATACTCCGGATGTCCGGATATTTCAGTAAGAGTACCCTCCCGGAGTTTGAACATGAGTTTTAATACTTCAATGCGTTTCACCACCCGCTTGGCATCGGCATTGTCAAGGATGTATTTTTCAGCGGCTTTCTGATCGGGGATGTAAAAAATCCTGGAAACAAGGGATTTCACCCTGCCGCTGCGTACCGCTGCCGGGAGCAATGTGCGTATGGCGTGTTCCTGGGTGGCGCAGTAATATTCCGCCATCCATTTGCCAAGTGTGATGAGTTTTTCCGGGATGCCGGCGCGCCGGGAGGAGAGTCCGGTAAGCTCTTTGAGTTTATTTGCATCATAGCAACTGGAAGCGGCTACTTCCAACACATAGCCATTGCGCGTGGTATTGCCGAAAGGGACATCGACTGCACTTCCCGGGCGGATGGAATTTTCCAGTGCCGCCGGGATGAGGTAGTCGAACTCCCGGTCCAACGCTATATCGGTGATGACGCGGGCGATCATGATTTCAAATATGGCGCGAGGAAACGCGCGGTATGGCTGGAACGGTTTTTCACGATCTCTTCCGGAGTGCCGCAGGTGATGATCTTACCACCGGCATCGCCCCCTTCGGGACCGAGATCGATGATATGGTCGGCAGTTTTTATCACATCGAGATTGTGTTCGATAACGATGACGGTGTTTCCGAGATCGCGGAGCTTGAACAATACTTTCAGCAATTGGTCGATGTCGGCAAGATGAAGTCCGGTCGTCGGTTCATCGAGGATGTAGACGGTATGACCGCGCGGGACGCGGGCGAGTTCGGCGGCAAGTTTGACCCGCTGGGCTTCTCCTCCGGACAGGGTGGTGGCACTCTGACCGAGTTTCAAATACCCCAGCCCCACCTCCTGAAGCACTTCAAGTTTGCGTGCCAGCGGGCGGATGGTGGAAAAGAGTTCCACTGCCTGATCTATGGAAAGTTCCAAAACATCGGCAATGCTCAAACCTTTGTAACGTACTCCGAGAGTTTCCGAATTGAACCGCTTGCCGCCGCAGGCACTGCAAGTGACATAGACATCGGAAAGAAACTGCATTTCAATACGTTTGATGCCGTCGCCGCAACACTCTTCACAGCGGCCGCCTTTGACATTGAAACTGAATCTGCCCGGAGTGTAACCGCGCACTTTGGCTTCAGGAAGTTCGGAAAAAAGTTTGCGGATGATGGTAAATGCATCGGTATATGTCGCCGGGTTGGAACGGGGAGTTCTGCCGATGGGACTCTGGTCGATGACGATAGCTTTGTCAATATTTTCCAATCCGGTGATTTCGCGGCATTTGCCGACCGGTTCGTCAATGATATTCAAATGGGCGTTGAGGGCGCGGACTAAAATACCGTTGACCAGACTGGATTTGCCGGAACCGGATACGCCGGTGACACAGGTGAATGTACCCAACGGGAATGTTGCATTGACCTTTTTCAGATTGTGAAATTCCGCACCTTTGATAACGATACTTTTGCCGTTGCCTTTTTGCCGCACTTCCGGCACGGCGATTTTGCGCCGTCCGGCAAGATAATCCCCGGTAAGCGAACGGGGAAAGTTTGCGATCTCCTCCGGTTTGCCGAATGCGACCAGTTCGCCGCCGTTGACACCGGCGCCCGGACCGAGGTCGAGCAGATAGTCGGCTCGGCGGATGGTGTCGAGGTCGTGTTCGACGACGAGGACGGTGTTGCCCAGATCGCGGAGTTTTTCCAATGTATTGAGCAGCATTTCGTTATCTCTCTGGTGCAGACCGATGGACGGTTCATCGAGGATGTAAAGCACGCCGACCAGACCGCAGCCGAGCTGGGTGGCAAGGCGGATGCGCTGAGCCTCTCCGCCGGAGAGAGTTGAGCTGATGCGATCCAAAGTCAGATAGTTCAAACCGACATCGCAGAGGAAACTCAAGCGGTTGCGGATCTCTTTCAAAACTTCACCGGCGATTTGAGTTTCTTCGCTGTCAAGTTGCAAATTATCCACAAATTCCCGGGCTTTGGCGATGCTCAAAGCATTGAATTCAGCGATGTTAAGTCCTCCGACCGTGACTGCGAGCGATGCCGGATTGAGCCGTTTGCCGTGGCACTCCGGACAGATTTGCGGACTCTGGTAGGATGCAAGGCGTTCGCGTACTGAATCTGATTCAGTTTCCGCCATGCGCCGGGAGAGGTTTTCCAGTACGCCCTCAAAGGGTTTGCACCAGTGAAACTTCCTGCCGTGCATATGGTAGTCAAATTCCAGACATTGTTCCCCGGTGCCGTAAAGCAGTTGATGGCGGAACTTTTCCGGAAGTTTGTTAAAAGGCGTGGTGAGCAGTTTTTCTTCGCCGAACTGTTCAGCAAACTTGCGCAGCAGCATATTATAATAAATGATCAAGTGGCGCGGACCGCGCCGCCAGCCGGGAATCGCTCCGTTGCGGATGGATAAAGTGGGATCGGGGATGACCTTTTCCGGGTCCATGCACAACTGGATGCCCAGACCGTTGCAGCAGCGGCATGCTCCGTAGGGGGAGTTGAAGCTGAAGTTGCGGGGGAGAAGTTCACCGAAAGATATGCCGCAATCGACACAGGCAAGTTTTTCGCAGAAACTTTTTTCTTCAAATTCCGCATTTTCTCCTGAAAGCTGTACCGTCAGCACCCCGTTGCCGCACCGGAGCGCTGTTTCCACCGAGTCGGTCAGACGGGAACGGTCGATGTTACCGGTGATAAGGCGGTCGACTACCGCTTCGATGGTGTGGCGTTTGGTCTTTTCCAGAGCTTCAGGAAGATCGTCCAGCATCATCACTTCGCCGTCGATGCGGGCGCGGACGAAACCGTCGGTTTTGAGTTTTTCCAGAATGTCGCGGTGTTCACCTTTACGGCCGTTGACCACCGGGGCAAGCAGAGTCATTTTTGAATTGGAGTTGAGTGCCAGCAGTTGGAGCGTGATCGCTTCTGCCGACTGTGAAGCCAGTTCTTTGCCGCACTCCGGGCAATGCGGGTGTCCGGTATGGGCGTAGAGCAGTCGCAGATAATCATAAATTTCCGTCACCGTTGCCACGGTTGAACGCGGTGTACCCCCGGCGGTGCGCTGTTCGATGGCGATCGCCGGTGAAAGCCCGTCGATGTGTTCGACTTTGGGTTTCTGCATCAAGTCGAGGAACTGCCGCGCGTAAGCCGAAAGACTCTCCACATAACGGCGTTGACCTTCGGCATAGAGGGTATCAAAGGCAAGGCTGGACTTGCCGGAACCGGAAAGCCCGGTGATGACAGTCAATTCATTGCGCGGGATGGTGACATCAAAATTTTTCAGATTGTTCTGGGCCGCGCCCCGGATGGTGATATTTTCCAGCATGGCACCGAAACTTTACAATCCAAGTTGTTTGAGAGCTAAATAGGTGTGTATCTTGCTGTCCACTCCGCAGCCTTGAGCTTCCATTTCCGAAATGAAAGCGGCAAGCTCATTTACTTTGACCCGGAAAACTTCAATATCTTCGGACTCTTCCTGATGGTTTTCCGGAAGTTCATCATAGGCGGTCCCATCGACCTCCATCACGCAGAGGGCCACCGCTTCGCCGGTCAACCCGGGGGAGCTGTATCCGGCAGAAGTTGAAAAGAGGAATTTTCCCTGATAACCGGTCTCTTCATAAAGTTCCCGGTGGGCGGTGGTCTCGATATCTTCGCCGGGATCGACCAGTCCTGCCGGAAATTCGATCATGAGTTTACCGGCAGGCGGACGGAACTGCCGCACTAAAAGCAGTTCATCATCCGGCACGATCCGGGCAATGATCAGCACCGCACTTGGAGTGGTGCTCCGGCGCGGAGTACCGTTGACCCGGTCGGCACTTTCCCAGGTGCGGGTGTTGCCGTGCCGGTCAACATATTCCAGTTTGCGCAGAGCGATAAATCTGCCGCTTGCAATATCAAATTCCTGCCGGATGGATGCCATGGATGGATGCTCCGGAGATCAGACGAACTCTTTAATAAATCTTCCGGCGGGTTGTTTTGCCAGAAGTTTCTTTTCATCGGCGAGGAATTTTGTCAGATGTTCCGTTGCCATGTGGGAATCCAGTGCCGCCTGATTTTTCCACTGTTCATAGATGATGAACTCATCCGGATCGTCAGTGCTGTGCAGACGGTAGCAGATGTTGCCGGCTTCCTGTACGGTGGCGGCGGCAAGCTGCTGTAAAGCCGCTTTCATCTCCGTCCCGCGTCCGGGGGCGGCAATGATGGGGCAGAGCAGAGTAATAACTTCATTTACCATAACAGATACTCCGTTTTATGAAAATCATTCAAAGATCAGATCGGCGAATTTATCGGGCTGGTGGAAACTGCATTTTTCAAACTGCTGCCAGCTCAGCCACGCCGGATTGGAACATTTGTCGGCACACTTGGTGAAGTTCGCTTTCCAGACCTGTCCGGAAAGGGCGGGGGAGATATTGGAATATTTTTCAAAGAAAGATATCGGAATACCGAAACCAAGATACCAGGTCACCGGTTCAGTGATCTCCTCGTCGATGAATTTGGGCAGAGTATGGAAGCGTTCGATGGTGCAGAGATCGCTCTCCGGAACCAGATCGTAAATTTTTTTGTCGAGAGCTTTGATGTGGTAAAGCAGAATAGTTCCGCCGCAGTTCATTTCAAAGTTGAAGTAGCGTTCGGCATTGACCGGCTGGACGAAAAACTCCACACAGCTGTCGCGGCAGACCTGTTCCTGATTGTGGCGCGCCCGGGCGACCACATACTGGTCTTTGACCTGGAACATACCGCAGATGCGGTTGTCATCATACAGCATACGGATGCGGACATCGGGTTTGTAGGTTCCGCCGCGGTCGAAACGGTAATCGACTTTGAGTTCATTGGCACTCTGCCAGAGTTCGGAATCCCATGGCATATCCAGCGCGATGGTGGAAGCGGCACGTTTAATGGTATAAGAGTTGCTCATAGATCATTTCCTCCTGAAAAAGTTTGTTATACTATAAAATAACTCCGTCAACGCCAATTTGCAAGGCAGTTGGAAAAATTTCAGGATATTGTTTCACAGATATCCCATAATTTTTCAAAAAGCGGGTATTCCCTCTGCATTCAAGCGAGAGAAATTTGATTTTTGAAAAAGTGATTTTGGCAGATTTTCCTGCCCGAAGCAGTTGCGCTCGAAACTGCCTGTTTCCAGTCGGCGGATGCAGTGCGAGGCAAGGTCGGGTTTTGCAAGCGAGAAGCGAGGGGATCCGTCTTCGCCAAGGCTCCTATGAGAGACTATTTGTCAAGTCGTGTTTGCAAAAAAACGTTAAAAAAGTTGATAATCAGCGAAAGATGATTCCTAAAAGGTATGCTTTTGTCTTGCTCCTATTCGCGTTCTGTAATGCTTCTGCCGAAAGCGACGCCTGATAAATGTCCGTCCCGATGTCTTCAATCTTCGCCACAATCTTCTTTGTGATATTGGCAATATCAGACTCAGCCTTGGCACGAGATCATCCGGACTGGACAAAAAGCAAATCCTGAAAAATCTTCTTTTGACTATTTTTTCTTTTGGTTGTTTTTCGTTGATTAAACTTAATCAAGCACATCTGTTCTGTTTATTAGCAGCCTTGAAATGTGGATCATATTTCACATCAGGATTTCTCCACAATGCCAGCATTGTAATTGCCAATTTGCGGGCAACCGCAATAGTCGCTTTCTTTTTGGCAATTCGTCCTCCTCTTTGTGCAATCCGATTGCCAAAGTCACGCAAATCACAATCTTCACCGAATGGTCCCATAATGTATTGTGCCCCTTGCACAAGTAATCTTCTTAAAAGTTTATTACCGCTTTTTGTGATTCCAAGTTGTTTGTCTGTTTCACCAGATTGATCCCGTTTGGGGACTAATCCAAGATATGAAGCACATTCTTTTGAACTGAATCGGTTGGGATCACTGATGATCAAGGCAAAACTTAACGCAATAATAGGACCAACGCCCTTTACTTGTTGAAGAATTTTTGTTTCCGGATACTCTTCAGCAATTTTCTTTAGTCTTTTATCGTAGCTGCTTATATTGTTGTTGATTGCGGTCAAAACAGAAAACAATCCTCGTAAATTCTGACGGATTTCTTTGGGCAGTACAGAATACATTTTACTTATTGTTTCAATAGAATATTCTGCATCATCTATTCCGAGACTACGGACAAATCCACGGATAGCATTGACGATGCAGGTTCTTTCTTTCATAAGCAGATCACGGGCTTTTATTGCAAGTAATGCTTCCTGACGTGTTTTGCTCATTAATCTGACCGGGTGCAGCAGTTTTTTATCTGCTCTGGCAACACGGGCTAATTTTTCCGCATCAATACGATCACTTTTCTTATCACCTTTATAAATAAATGCCAAATCACGAGCATGTGCAACTATAACTTCATATCCTCGCTGTTCAAGGCAGTAACTTATCCAGGCAGAATGTGTGCCAGTTTCAAGTACAACAGTTATTGTTTTTGAAGGAAAAGGTACTTTATCGAAAAAGTCATTCAAACTTTTTTGATTATTTAAGATTTTACCAAATGGCACTCCTTTTTCGCCTTTCAAAGCAAAAATTTCAATAGTTTTTTGAGAAATGTCCAATCCGAAGTAGATTTTTTCCTGTTTCTGTGATACATTATTCATGGTTTGTCCTCCTGATTTTTGAAGCGTACTACACGACTTCGTTGTTCTTGGATTAACATAAATCCGTTTTTATCAAGAGGCAAACCACTTTTTGTTTTCAGACAGAAAAAAATGAGAGACCTCTTGTGTCTCTCATAATATCTCGACCCGAGCGGCGAGCGAAGCAAGGCGCGAGATTGCCCGCAATGCGCCGCCGTCGGTTGTTTTTTATGAGACAGCTGTGATATTGTTTTTTGAATTTTCGGTCATGTAAACTTGACATGAACGGCAACAACGGTTATTTTTTATATCGTGGGGGATCGTATGTTTTCTTTATCATCTGTTATTTCTGAAATTCTGCCCTGTCCGGGGTGCGGGGGAAATTCCGGTCAAAGAGGCAACACATTGTGCGATGACTGCCTGAGAGAACTGGAGATCATCCCGGAAGATGCCGAATGCTGTCCGGGATGCGGCGGCATTATGACCGGAGCTCTGGCATGCTGTACCCAGTGCCTTGCTGAACCGGAGAGACCATGGAGTCGCGCCTTTACCGTTATGCATTACCGGGGTATGGCAGGTACTTTGATCCGCCGTTTCAAATTTTACAACACTCCGGAATTGGCAAGAGCGCTGGGATATCTGCTCGCTGGAAAGATCAGACAGAATAAGATTTCTGCTGATATGATCGTTCCGGTGCCGCTGCATTTCACCCGGCTTTTCAATCGCGGTTACAACCAAAGTCTGCTTCTGGCGCAGATCGCCGGAAAAGAGTGCGGTATTCCGGTGAGAGCCGTTCTGAAGCGGAAACATCTGCGCTCTCATCAAGCCGGGCGCAGCCGCACCGACCGGCATAAGGAACTTGCCGGAAGTATGATCCTCAAAGATGAGTTTGACATCTCCGGCAAAAATATCCTGCTTCTGGATGATGTTTTCACCACCGGTGCCACTTTGCATGCGGCGACTCTGGCTCTGAAGAAAGGTGATCCGGCATCAGTAAAGGTCATTACTCTTGCCCGGACACCGGGGCACTCCGGATTTTAATTATACGGCTGTTTTGCAAAAAAGTTGCATTTTTGATAATGGTGTGCTATATTATATATCAAGTGTATGGCAGATAGAGGGCGGGAAGCCGCTTTTGCTTGGCTTGACCGGCAGTAATTTCCGTCGTTGGCACGTGGAATTCGGTCGGCAGCGTCATTCGGGGTCTGAAATATTCCCGAGTGCCGCTGCCGGGATTCCGCCGCCTGCGTGAATTTCCGGAAAACCGGATGTCAGTCCGGCATAAAGCAATTGTGAAACGCCTTCTGTCCGCCCGTAAAATCTTTATTGAAAGGAAATTTATCATGGGCGAAGAAAAGAAAATCGTTTTTCAGCTCGACGACTCCCGGACGATGGAAATTTCGACCGGAAAACTCGCCGGTCTTGCCAACGGCAGCTGTCTGGTCCGTATGGGAGACTCCATTGTTCTGACTACCGCTTGCAGCGGTGCCCCCCGTGAAGGTACTGACTTCTTCCCGCTGCAGGTCGACTACCGCGAAAAATATGCCGCTGCCGGCAAATTCCCCGGCGGTTACATCAAGCGCGAAGGACGTCCTTCCACCAAGGAGATCCTCATCTGCCGCATGATCGACCGTCCCATCCGTCCGCTGTTCCCCAAAGGCTTCTTCGACGAAGTCCAGGTCTGCGGCACGATGCTTTCCGCTGACGGTGTCAATGAACCCGATGTGCTGGCGATGCTCGGCGCTTCAGTTTCTCTGATGCTCTCCGATTTGCCTTTCGACGGTCCCATCGGTGCGGTCCGCGTCGGTCAGATCGACGGCAAGTATGTCATCAACCCCACCATCGAAGAGATGAAAAGAAGCCGCCTCGAACTCATCTACGCCGGCCGTCCCGGTCAGGTCATCATGATCGAAGGTGAAGCTGAATTCCTCACCGAAGCGGAAATGCGCGATGCCATGTACGCCGCCGATGCCGCCATCGTCAAACAGTGCGAAGCCCAGATCGAACTGGCAAAGATCGCCGGCCGTCCCAAAAAAGATTACAAACTCTACCAGGTTCCGGAAGCTCTCCAGAAGGCTATGGAAGATTTCTGCGCCGGACGCATCGAAGATGTCTGTGTCATCCCCGGTAAAGAGGATCGCAGTATTGCCATGGATGCTCTCCGTGCCGAAATGCGCGAAGCTCTCCGCGAAAACTTTGCAGAACTCTCTGATCAGGAATACGGCTTTATGACCGCTATCGGTTTCGATGATCACGTCCGTGATGTCACCCGCCGCATCATCCTGACCAAACAGTTCCGTCCCGACGGCCGCGGTATCACCGATATCCGTCCGCTCTCCGCTGAAGTCAACGTGCTTCCGGTGGTTCACGGCAGTGCGCTTTTCTCCCGCGGCGAAACCCAGGCTCTGGTCATCACCACTCTGGGTAACGAAAAGGATGCCCAGGAGATCGAAGATATCACCAGTCCCGAAAGCATCTCCAACAAACGCTTCTATCTGCACTACAACTTCCCCAACTTCAGCGTCGGTGAAGTCGGCCGCATCGCCGGTCCCGGACGCCGCGAAATCGGTCACGGCAATCTGGCGGAACGCTCTGTTTCCAAGGTCATTCCCAAGGATTTTCCCTATGTCATCCGCTGTGTCTCTGAAATCATGAGCTCCAACGGTTCGACATCCATGGCTTCCGTCTGCGGTGCAACTTTGTCTCTGATGGATGCCGGTGTCCCCATCACCGCTCCTGTCGCCGGTATCTCCTGCGGTCTGGTGACCGGTGACAACGGCGAACGTCTGCTGCTTACCGACATCATCGGTGCCGAAGACCACTTCGGCGATATGGACTTCAAGGTTTGCGGTACCCGCGAAGGTATCACCGGATTCCAGCTCGACCTCAAGCTCCCCGGCATCCCCATCGATCTGCTCTGTGAAGGTATGGAACGCGACCGCGTCGCCCGCCTCAAGATCCTCGATGTCATGGAAGCCTGTATCGCGGAACCCCGCGCCGACATCAGCCCCCGCGCTCCGCGCATCGATGTGGTCAAAATCAATCCGGACAAGATCGGTGCCCTTATCGGTCCCGGCGGTAAAAATATCCGTTCCATCACCGAAGATACCAAAGCTTCCATCGATGTCGAAGAAGACGGTACCGTCAAGATCATGGCTGCCAATCTCGAACAGCTCAATGCTGCCAAAGATCGCGTCATTGCCTGCACCGCTGAAGCTGAAATCGGCAAGATCTACCGCGGTAAAGTCGTCACCATCCGTGACTTCGGTGCTTTCGTTGAGATCCTTCCCGGTATGGACGGATTGCTCCACATCTCCGAAATGGCAGATTACCGCGTTGCCAAAGTCACCGACATCTGCTCCGAAGGCGATTATGTCACGGTCAAAGTCATCGACATTGACAACTCCGGCAAGATCCGCCTGAGCCGCAAGGCTGCTCTCAAAGAGATGGAGAATAACTGATAATACAGCGGCGCGATCCCGCTTTGCCGGGATCGCTCCTTGATTGCGCTCACCGCCCGGGATATGAGTACGTAGAGTACACTTCCCGGGCGTTTTGTTTGCAAAACCCGCCCGACTGGCGCCCGGGTAGAGTACCACAAGGATCAATGTTGTCTGACGGACGATAACGGACAACAATCCGCCCATTGTCTTTATGTTGGCGGATGCCGCGTTGTCTGTCTTGCCGCGCATCCGCCCCTCCGGCCGGTCAAATCTGCAAGGCGTTTTCTATATCCAGAGCGATCTGCTGTTTCAACTCCTGCGGTGAAGCAAATTTGCGGATATCGCGCAACTTTTTTACAACTTCCACCGATATTTCCCTGTGATAGAGGTCTCCTTTAAAGCCAAGCAGATGGATTTCGATCCTGGTCTGGATCACGTCGTAAGTCGGTGCCGGACCGATGTTGAGAACTGCTTTGTAACGCTGACCGTCAACCGTGGAATATCCGGCATAAACTCCGTGCGGCACCGGAACGCCGTAATGAAGTTCCAAATTGGCAGTAGGTGCAGCAAGTTCTTTCCCGGCAATGTGCATTCCGGGAACGACCATTCCGGTGAGCAGAGGATATTTTCCGGTGAGTTCACGATATCTTTCCAGTTTTCCCTGCGCGATCATCCGGCGCAACCGGGTGGAACTGATTATGCCTTCATCATCTTTCACCTCATCGACCGGAATAAAGGCGATATGATTTTTATTGCAGAACTCTGTCAGCACCGCCTTATTGCCGCAACCGTTTCTGCCGAATCTCCAAGTGCTTCCAACACATATCCCTGCCAGCTGAAACAAACCGCAGTCGCGCAGGGCACACAGGAATTTTTCTGCGTCCCAGTTGGCGATTTCCCGCGAAAAATTTATTTTTCCGACAAATTCAGCTCCGGCAGCGAGCAATGCTTCACAGCGGAGAGCTTCCGGTAACAACAACTGGAAATCTGTATCTTTTCCGAGTATCTGCCGGGGATGCGGCACAAAAGTTACCGCCCCGGGAACAGCTCCGAGTTCTCCGGCAAGTTTACCGGCAGTGGCGACCACCTGCCGGTGCCCGGGATGGACTCCGTCAAAAACGCCGAGCGCAATAACCGCTTTTTCGACCGGAAAATTGCTTCCGGGGGCAATGATTTCAATGAATTTATCCATAAAAAATTGAATTTCCTCCACTCAAGTTATATATTATACATCATAAACGTCAACTATGCAACAGGAAAAGTTATGAAAACTGTATTATATCCCGGTTCTTTTGACCCTTTTACCAACGGACACCTCGATCTGGTGACCCGCGCCGGTCAGCTTTTTGACCGGGTGATCGTCGCCGTGGCGGTCAATTCTGCAAAAAATCCGCTCTTTACCATGGAAGAACGCTGTGAACTTATCAAGGAAAGCTGCGCCCATCTGGAACATGTCGAAGTGGTCTCATTTCAGGGATTGCTGGTCGACGCTCTTGACCGTTTCCAGGCAGATGCGGTATTGCGCGGTTTGCGGGCGTTTTCCGACTTTGAATATGAACTTCAGATGGCATTGCTCAACCGCAACCTCAAAGCCCAGTGCGAAACCATCTTTATGATGCCGACTTTGAAAAACTCCTTTGTCGCTTCAAGTCTGGTCAAAGAGGTCGCCCGGCTCCACGGTGATTTTGAGCAGTATGTTCCCGAACCGGTGGCAAAAGCGGTCAAGGCCAAGCTGAATCCATGAAAAATCTTCTGCTGCAAAAAGTAAAACTGGTACTGGATACCGTCGCCGCATCCGGTACAGTCGCAATAAACGAGCTTGCGGAGAAACTGGATATTCCGCTGCCGACCATGAGCCGTCTGCTCTCCGACATGACCGAAATGAAACTTCTGGACAAGCCGGACTACTACCATGTGACGCTTGCATCCGGTATGATCCGCCTCGGAGAATGTGCCAGAAAACACTCATTTCTGGTCCGGCGTGTCACGCCGCTGCTTGACCGTTATGCCGAAAAGGTTCAGATGAATGTACTTTTGGCCGGATTTGATGCCGATACCATGTTCAGTATTTATCACCGCGGTAAAAGTGAAAATGACAACATCATCTGGGATTGCGGTCTGGCACTGGTTCTGATGGATCAGGCAAAACTGCCGCAAGCTGAATGTGAAGAACTTTTCCGCCGGAATGTGCCGGATCTTTCAGATACCGCACGATTGATTTTTACCCGCGAAATGGAAAGTATCAAAAATGAACGGATGCTTTTCCGCAGCAATACGATGCGCCGGTGGAGCTGCGCCTGCGGTTTTGAATACCGTAAATTCAATTACGGTTTCTGTTTCTACGGTCACGCTCCGGATTTTTCGCGTGAACGCTTTGTTCTGGATTGTTCAATGGTACTGTCACGGATAATATCTGTTTTAAATGAGGAATAACGATATGGTTGAAAAACTGAAAACCCTGTTTCAAAAATATCCCGACCGCTGTTGTATCGTCATTGTATTACTGGCGGCAGTGCTGCCTTTTCTGCCTTCGTTGGATTTTGGTCAGTTTGTTCTGGATGACGGAGTTTATACCGGACAGCATTTTCTGTTTACTTTCAGCTGGGAAAATATAAAGTACCACTTGACTCATAAAACGATCGGACTTTATTCTCCTTTGGTAATGTTGAGCTATATCCCGGATTACGCAGTATGGGGAGATGAGTTTTTTTATTGCGGCATCAGATTGCAGAATATCCTCTGGCATGCGTGTTCAATGGTTTTATTCTACCTTATTTTGCGCAAGCTCAAATGGCGGTTCAAAGATGGTGACGATTTTTATTTTCCGCCGCTCTTCGCACTTTTTGCGGTTGTCGCGGTCGCCTGGCACCCGCAGCGGATCGAATCGGTCGTCTGGATCGCCGAACGCAAAGATGTATTGATCGGCGTTCTCGGATCGGCGGCGATATACACTTTTATTGAGGCATACAAGCGTGACCGGATACCGATCGCTGCTCCGGTGCTGTTGTTTATTTCGCTGTGGGGAGTGAAACCGATGCTGTTGAGTTTGCCGTTGATACTGACGATGGGATTTCTGGCGGCAGAGAAAAAATTTGACTTGAAACGGTTTTTTCGCTTTCTTTCCGGAGTTTATGTTGCCGTTGCGATTTATCTGCTGATGAATATACCGACATACAGCGGTGTGGCAGCTCAAGTCGTTTCCGATGCAAACCCTGCTGCCGACTCCAGCCGGATTTCTCTTGCCGCGTACAATATATTGAGATATTTTGTCAAAACCCTGTACCCGGTAAAGTTGAATCCGCTTTATCCGTTGACCGATCCGGCAACGGTGTCATCGTTGTATTTGATGATTTTGAGCCTGATAATTCTGTTGATTGCCGCCGCAGTTTTTTTCTGGAAAGAAAAACGGGAATTTCTGGCACGGACACTTCTGCCGTGTGCATTTATGTTCGGAGCGGCAGTTTTTCCGGTTTGCAGTCTGGTAAAAATCGGCAACGTGGATTTTGCCGACCGTTACAGCTATTTTCCGTCACTTTTCATCTGGGCGGCAGTTGCAGGAGCGGCGTGGATGTTTTACCGCGATCACTTTGAACAGCGCCGGATATTCTCACTCGTGATATTACTGTATTCTTTGACCATTCCGGTAATGACCGGGATCTACCTGCCTGCATGGCGGAATACCGGAACACAGCTTGATGTGATCCTGGATACTCCGACCCCGCACAGGGAGGCATTAAAAATGGCCGCCGTTGTCGAATTTGAAAAAAACAACCTGGATAATGCATTGAAATATGTTGAGATTTTAAAAAGTTACAATACTCATTTACGTAATGATGAAATATTTATCGAAGGCATGTACGGGTTGGTCGAAATATCTTGCGGCAATACTGGATCCGGTATTGCCAGGATCAATAATTTTTTGAGTAAGCCGGATTGGTTTATGATCGGTAATAATCCGTTCCCATTTATCCGCAACTGTCTTTTTGCTTCTGCCAACTATCATCTGAAACGGCGTCAAATACATTATGCCGCCAATATATATTTTATGCTTTCTCAATTGTCGATCGGTCTCAGCAAGGTGGATCAATTCAACTTTGAAGGGGTATCCATGATGCTCAGAGGACGTTATGCTGAAGCCGAAAACTGTTTCATCAAAGCTCTGGCATTTTCTCCGGATGATGAAAATATCAAAAAGAATCTCGAGTCAGCCCGCCGCAAAAGAGCTCAAATGCAAAACAACATTGCAAATCCCGCACCTTGATGGTATATTATACAGAATAAATCAAATCATACAAAAGGAAATATTGTGTTATGAGTGAAGTAAGAACCCGTTTCGCCCCCAGTCCCACCGGCTTTATGCATGTCGGCAACTTGCGTACCGCCCTCTATGCCTGGCTGCTTGCCCGTTCAAGTAAAGGTAAATTCATCCTGCGTATCGAAGATACCGACCAGGCACGCTATGTCGAAAATGCCGTCGATGTGATCTATGCCACTTTGAAAAGTGCCGGTCTGGAACACGATGAAGGCCCCGATAAAGATGGCGGTTTCGGTCCCTATATCCAGAGTGAACGTAAAGGTCTTTACCGCCAATACGCCGAACAGCTGGTGGAAAAAGGTGCTGCTTACTACTGCTTCTGCGATAAATGCGAAGCGGAAAATGATGAAGAGATCCACGAAGCATCTTCCCTCTGTCCCTGCGCCTCAATGAATGCCGCTGAAGCATCGGAAAAAGTAAAAAGCGGTATGCCGCACGTTATCCGTCAGCGCATCGACCGCAGTAAAGTTTCCACATTCACCGATACCGTTTTCGGTGAGATCACCATCGAAAACAAGGTGTTGGACGATCAGATACTGCTCAAACGTGACAATATGCCAACCTACAACTTTGCCAATGTGGTCGATGATCATCTGATGGGCATCACCCATGTGGTACGCGGTTCGGAATACCTTTCCAGTACACCCAAATACAATCTGCTCTATCAGGCATTCAACTGGGAGATCCCCGAATATGTCCATCTGCCGCTGATCATGGGCCGCGATGCCGAAGGCAACGTTTCCAAACTTTCCAAACGCCACGGATCAGTAAGCTTTGAAAATCTGGTCTCCGAAGGATATCTCCCCGAAGCCATCGTAAACTATATCGCGCTTCTCGGATGGTCGCCCAAAAGTGACCGCGAAATTTTTACCCTTGCCGAGCTTGCCGAAAGTTTCAGCGTCGCCGGGTTGAATAAATCTCCTGCGGTTTTTGACTACGGCAAACTGCGCTGGATGAATTCAGAATACATCAAAGCTCTTTCTCCGGAAGATTTCGCCGCCAAAGCACTTTCCTTTACCACCGTTGCCAACTCCTTCCTCGCCGGTAAATGGGATAAGATCGCCGCACTTCTTCACACCCGCGTTGAAACCTTTGCCGACTGTCAGGAAAAAATCGCTTTCCTTCTGGAACAACCGGAATACACCGTTGAACTTTTCAACCACAAAAAGAGCAAATCCGATCCGGATAACAGTGCCGCCGACCTCCCCCTCATCCGGGAGAAACTCGCCGCCATCACCGATTGGACCGCTGAAAATATCTCCAACGCCTTGAGCGGCTTTGCCGCCGAAACCGGTGTCAAAGCCGGTCGTCCCATGTGGCAGGCACGCATTGCCGTTTCCGGCTGCGCGGTTACTCCGGGAGGCCCCGGCGAAATCATGGAGATCCTCGGTAAAGAGGAATCTCTGCGCCGTATCGATGCCGCATTGACCAAGTTTTAACACGGAGCGTTCTCGCTTGCTCCCGCTGACCTTGCGGTCGTCACCGGGGGCATGAGGCTGGCGCACGGGCGGAGTGCCTCATGGAGCGATGTTGTCTAACGGACAAATACGGACAGATACGGACAGATACGGACAGATACGGACTTAAACGGACGATAACGGACAACAGGGCGCCAATTGTCTTTATGTTTGCGGATGCCGCGTGGTCTGTTTTGCCGCACGTCCGACTTGTCCGACCAGTCCGACCAGTGGGCTGGCGCACGTGCGGTGTACCTCATGGAGCTATGTCGTCTAACGGACAAATACGGACAGATACGGACTTAAACGGACGATAACGGACAACAGGGCGCCAATTGTCTTTATGTTTGCGGATGCCGCGTGGTCTGTTTTGCCGCACGTCAGACGTGTCCGACCCGTCCGACACGTCCGACTCAACGTGCCAAATGTTGGCGGATGCCGCATGGTCTGTTTTGCCGCGCGTCCGACTTGTCCGACCAGTCCGACACGTCCGACTCAACGTGCCAAATCAGCAAAATCTGTTTTTTGTCAGACATTGACGATTCTGGAAAAGGGAGTAATATCAGATGCCCGCCCGGTGTGGACGTCAAAAGTAACGCAGACACCGTCGACCCGGATATCGCCCTTTTCCACCACCGGCAGACGGGTTGCCATACCGGTGCGGAATTTTTTCAGTACCGCCGGGACTTCACGTCCGAGAATGCTGTATTCAGCCCCGCACATACCGGTATCACTGATGACGGCGGTGCCGCCGGGGAAAACTTTGGCATCGGCGGTTTGAACATGGGTGTGAGTACCCAGAACAGCAGTCACTTTTCCATCCAGAAATCTTCCCATTGCCAGTTTTTCACTGCTGGCTTCGGCGTGGAAGTCCACCACGATGGTTTTGATGGTCGACGGCAGTTTGGCAAGGATATTTTCAACGGTTTCAAAGGGGCAGTAGGCGGAATCCCGCATAAACACTTTGCCCATGAGGGCGATCACTGCGATCTCACCTCCCGCCGGATTGCGGAAAACGGAATATCCTTTACCCGGTTGTAAAGTTGAGAGGTTCGCGGGACGGATCACTTGCGGATAGAGCTGGATCTCATTTTCAAACCCTTTCTGATCCCAGACATGATCACCGCAGGTCACGACATCGGCGACTTCCAGAAGTTCTTTTACACAGCTTCCGGTCATGCCGTTTCCGGCGGCGGAGTTTTCTCCGTTGACAATGGCAAACTGGGCGTTGTATTCACGGCGCAGTTCCGGCAGCAGTGCTTTTACGGCATTTCTGCCCCCTTTGCCGACCACATCTCCCAAAAAGATCAGATTCATCAGTTTAAACCTTTCCCGAAAATATTCATTAATCAGGATTTAATATACACGCTCAAACAGAAATATCCAGTCCGCAGTTGAAAAAAACGCATCTGCGGTATTAAAACTATCCGGATCTTACGGTTTCAGCCGCAATTGGATCACCGGTGCGGTCCATTTTATCCGTGCCGGATCGCGTTCCGAAGTTTTTCCGATACCCAGACGGCGGTTGTGGCACTGATAGAGTGCCAGTTCATCCGGCAATGCCGGAGTTGTGCCGTTGACGATGATCATTGAACCGGGGGTGATACCCAGAACTGCTGTCATCCGGCAGTCTGTCACCCGGAAAGCGCAGCTTCCGCTGCTGTGCAATCCTGAATAACTTGCCACTGCCACCCGCTTCATAAAGCTGTGCAGAGTTTCATTCAACGGCTGATAGTGCCACAATATATCGATTTCGGCGCAGGGGATATCCACGGTACGCTCCCGGTGCAGTTCGCAGAAGTGGGATTTGAGTTCTTTCAGATCGTGGTCACATCCGGAGGCGCAGCGGGCGGTTATCAGCTGATTGAAAAATTCATGACGCTGCTTTTTATTCAAATGCATGGCGGTGGCAAGCTGCTTTATCTGCCGGATGCCCAGCAGATGGATGCCATTGGCAATGAGATCCAAGTCAATATCACGTCCGAAGACCGCAGCGAACACATTTCCGGTCTCCGGAAAATTTTTCAGCCGTTCTTCCAGAAAGTTCCAGCCATTGACATCATGTTTCATGAAATTTCTCCCTCATGTATAGATCAATTATTTTTGTTTAATAAACAATTTAATATAAAAATTAAAAAAATCAATGCCGGTGAAATTTATTTTTCATGAAATATATATAAAAGGTACGGGATATATTTTAAATTATTTTGACATTGCAGACTTGAAAAAATGGTGTTCTTGTATTATATTAAACAAGATACAAATTATTTTTAACATTTTTTTGTTATGGAGAACGATATGTTGCAGCATAAAAATTTTTCTGACCACTCCGGAGTACTCCGGAGTAAAGCGGCACGCTTTACTCTTATAGAGCTTCTCGTCGTTATTGCCATTATTGCAATATTGGCGGCGATCCTGCTGCCGTCACTTCAGGCAGCGCGGGAACGCGGCCGGCAGTCCGGCTGTATCAACAATTTGAAACAATTGGGTAACGGGGTTCAGCTTTACATAAATGACTTCGATTATTTCCCGGTGTTCTCTCACGGAATAACTGCCGGGGTTTACAATGATGCCGGAAATATGTCCTGGAAAATTTCTCTTGCCAACTACGTCGGTATCAACGCCAATACCTATATCGAGATGCGCCTTGCAGTGGCAAAAGGAGTTTTTCTCTGCCCCTCCTGGCATCTGGATAAACTGGTCAATCAGTCACAGCTTACTGATACTGATAAAGGCATGGCGCACGGCGGCGGATATGCTTACAGTTACGGAGCCGGTCTCAATGGAGACGGGAACAAACACGTTCTTGGATATGCTGTCGGCGGAAAAACATGGTATGTGACCAAACCCAATCAGCTTGCCAAAGCATCTGAAACGCTGGTGATCGGTGAAAGCAACGATCATTCCACCGGAGACCGCAATTATGCGACACTGCTTTATGCTTCCGACCGTCCCAACGGCCGTCATCAGAACTATAAGCAAATGGGCATAAGCTGGGCGGATGGACATGCGTCTTCGATGCCAAATAGCGAGCTTACCCGCCAGGCAGAGGGAAAAAATCCCAAGGCCACCTGGGGCTATTACATGATGACCAAGTCCAAAAAATGATCGTTGCTTCAATAACCGCGCAGCTTTGCAGCTGACGCGGTTTTTTTATGTGTAAACAGGATTTTTTTCAAACTTTTTTGATAAAAGTACTTTTATTTTGTCAAATAAGCATTATATTTATAATAGCAGCATTTTTTGCTTTAATATATAAATGATTTTGAGCCGTCCGCAGTGATAACCGTGGACGGAGGGAAATCGGTGTTACTGGAGACCCTGCTGCAAGGCAGGTTTGAAGATTTTATCAGCTTCCGGCGGAGTTTTTTCTGTGCCGGGGCAGGGCAGACGGCATTTTTTCTGAAAAGAATGCAGGTTTTTTCCGGAGATCCCGGACAAATTGTTTTGAATGAGCCGCCGAGTCTGTTCAGGATATGATTTTATCCATTTGCGCCGCGTTTTCCGAATTCAACTCAGGAGTAGGAACGGTTGGATACCACCGGAGAAAAACGCGCATTACGCCGTAAATTTGCGGCATTGCGAAAGTCGCTCCCCTGTGAAACCCGCCGGAAATACGATGCGGCAATTTGCCGGCACATCGCAGATCTGGAGTGTTTCAAACAGGCGGAATATATTGCGGCTTATGTTTCCATCGGTGCTGAAGTCGATCTTTCCAGCCTCTTCGGCAGCAAGCCGTTGCTTCTGCCCCGCTTTGTCGAAAGCCGGGGTGTGTATGAGTTGGTGATTGTTGACGACATTGAGCGGAATCTGCTGCCGGGCAAATATGGTATTTTGGAACCGGCTCCGGAACTTCCGGCTGCCGATCCGGATACTGTGGCTTCCCGGGTGCTGTTTCTGACACCGGCGGTCAGTTGTGACCGTCAGGGTATGCGTCTCGGACGCGGCGGCGGTTTCTATGACCGGATGCTGGCGGGAGTGAAAATCCCTCCGGTTGCGGTCATTTATTCCTGTCAGCTGTCGGAAACTCCACTCCCCGGCACAGCTCACGATATTCCCGTGGGATTCGTTGTGACTGAACGGGAAGTAATAAATTGTTGCAGTAATAAATGAAAACAAGGAGAAATTCAAAATGGTCCTCTGGATAGTTGCAACCGGTGTCATCGCCGCCATCGCGGGATTGATCATCGGTACTTTCATCCAGCGCATTCAGCGCAATGCCGCTGAACACAGCGCCGCCAAGATCCGCAGCAACGCGGAAAAAGAGGCCGAACACGTCCTGCGTGAAGCGCGTGTTTCCGCCAAAGAAAAGATCAATAAGATGCGCGAAGAGTGCGAAGCTGAACTCAAAGAACGCCGTAAGGAACAGAATGCTGTTGAACGCCGCCTCGCCCAGCGTGAAGAAACCCTTGACCGCCGTGCCGATACCATGGATGCCAAACTCAAAAGCATCGAAAAACAGGAATCGGATATCGCCGTTCTGCGCGAACGGCTCGCCGGCAGAGAGCAGGAACTTAATAAAAGCATTTCCCGCCAGATCGACGAATTGCAGCGCATCGCCGGTATGTCCCGTGATGAGGCACGCGATATCCTGTTGGAAAAACTTCAGAATGAGGTCAAAAACGAATCCGGTATTCTCGTTCGCGGCATCCTCGAAGAGGCCCGGGAACGCAGTGAAAAAGAGGCGCGCCGGATCCTCACTTACGCTATGCAGCGTTACGCTTCGGACTGCACCTATGAACGTACCACTGCTACCATTCCGCTGCCCAGCGACGAGATGAAAGGCCGGATCATCGGCCGTGAAGGACGCAATATCCGTGCCATCGAAAGTGCGACCGGAGTCAATCTGCTCATCGACGATACCCCGGAAGCTGTGGTCATCAGCTGTTTCGATCCGGTGCGCAAAGAGGTCGCCCGACGCCTTATGGAACGGCTCATCGGTGACGGCCGCATCCACCCGACCCGCGTGGAAGAGCTGGTCAAAAAAATCTCCAAAGAGCTGGAAGATGAACTCTTTCAGGTCGGTGAAGCTGCCGTTCTGGAAACCGGCATCCCCGGCGTGAGTCCGCAGGTTATGAAGCTCCTCGGACGGCTCAAATACCGTTACAGTTTCTCCCAGAATGTCTTGCAGCATTCGCTTGAAACCGCCTATTTCATGGGTGTTATCGCTGCTGAACTCGGTCTGGATGAGAAAAAAGCCAAACGTATCGGTCTTTTCCACGACCTCGGCAAGGCAATCGACCACGAAGTTGAAGGTCCTCACGCCCAGATCGGTGCCGATGTCCTGCGCAAATATAACGAACCCAAGGATGTTGTCCACGCGGTCGCCGCGCACCACGCCGAAATCGAACCGGAAAGCTTGTACGATATCCTTATCAATACCTGCGACACCTTGAGCGCTTCCCGCCCCGGTGCCAGAAGCGAGACTACTGAACTCTACCTCAAGCGTCTGGAACAGCTCGAAGCCATCGCCAATGAATTCAACGGCGTTGAATCCTGCTTCGCGCTTCAGGCAGGACGTGAGATCCGCGTATTAGTCACTCCGGAAAAGATCGGTGAAGGTGAGGCCCAGATGCTTGCCAAAGATATCTGCGCCCGCATCGAAAAAGAGATGACCTATCCCGGTCAGATCAAAGTTACCATCATCCGCGAGACCCGTTCGGTAGAATACGCTAAATAATACTTCGGCAACAGTTACCGGGGCTGAAGCAAACATCAGGTTTTGTTTCAGCCCCGGTTTTTTGTTTATATACACCTTAAAACCACAGTTATCCCATAAAATCAGAAAAACATCTGTTTTTTCAAGTTTTTCTGCGGAAGAAAATTGAATTTTGAAAAAGTGATTTTGTCAGATTTGTTTTGCGCAAGCAAAACGTGCGTGCCGGCAGGCCGCACCACCCTTTAGCGCTGTGTTCAATCGGCGGATGGATCGTGTGGCAATGTCGTGTTTTGCAAGCAAGAAGCGAGGGGAGTGTACTGCGGTACTCGACCCGAGCAGCGAGCGCGGCAAGGCGCGAGATTGCCCGCGAGATGCCGCCGTCCGTTGTCTTTTTATGAGACAGCTGTGCCTTAAAACAGTTATTTTCACCGGAATAATGTTGTTTTTTATTTTTCCGGACTGGACAAATCCGGATTGGAGATGTATCTTATGGCATGGAGTGATTGATTTTACCATATAAAAGAAAGGGTTGTCAGAATGATGAAAAAAGTTGCAATATTGTTGATGTTTGCCGCAGCTGCCGGAGTTTATGCCGCTTCATGGGAGGTGAGCAATTCAAATATCAGAATCGCCAAGCCTGAAAATCAGGTCCAAAGTCTTGCCGCTGCCGAATTGACCAAACATCTGGAACTGGTCGCCGGTAAAAAATTGTCCGGCAGCGCTGACGGATTTACTTTCCACATCGGAACCGTCGCCCCGGGTGGGAAAAAGGCGCGTAAATCGACTGAAGCCAACTATTCGATCATCGGTAAGAATGTCTATTTCTGGGGATATGACAAAGTTCCGGCAGTTCTGGAAAATGACAAACCCATCTGGCTCGATTCCCGCAACACCAGTACCGGTACGATGAGTGCAGTTTACAATTTTCTGGAGAATGAACTGGGTATTCTGTGGATCTGCCCCGGTGACGAAGGTATCGTTTACAAGGTGCGGCAGGTGGTCGAACTGCCGGACAAAAAGGAACATTCCTGGATCATGCCGCTTATTATGACCGGAGTACGCACCTATTTCTGGCGGTTCCGGCTGATGAAAGAAGCCAACGCCATTGCCCCGGAAGCTTTCCGCATGACCGAAGATGAAGTCAATGAATTGCAGTATCAGGACAAACTTTATGCCAGAAGACAGCGGCACGGTCTGCACTTTTATTTCCGCTACGGTCACGCTTTCGGTAAATGGTGGGAAAAATACGGCAAAGAGCATCCGGAATGGTTCGGCATGGACACTGCCGGACGGCGCGGACTTGATCTTACCTATCGCGGCAGAGAGAAACTCTGCCTTTCCAATCCCGAAGTCATCGAGGCCATCGCCAAAGAATATATCGCTGCCGGACGCCCTCTCTACTACAATGTCTGTCCCAACGACGGTACCCCCGGTTTTTGCCACTGCAAAAACTGTCTCGCGCTGGATACCCGCAAGCCGGGAGAAAACTTTTATTCCCATCTCACCGACCGCTATCTCTGGTTCTGGAACAAACTTACCGCCCGGTTGATGAAAGAACGCAAGGATGTGACTATCGTCAGTTACATTTACAGCTACTACCGTCTGCCGCCGCGCCGCGAAAAGGTGGAATTTCCGGACAATATGCTCTTCGGCATGGTCCCGAATATGTTCGATGACAACGTGAAGTTCTTTTCCGAATGGAAAAAAGCCGGAGCCAAACGAATTTTCCTGCGTCCCAATGATCTCTGCCACGGTACCCCGATGATGCGCGGTCTGGAAAAACGCATTTATGACAAATTCCAGCAGGCACGTACCTTCAATATTTTCGGGACCGACTACGATGGCGGTTTCGGAACCGGTTCCATCGACCTTGAATGCTATGTCGCATTCCGTATGGTGCATGATCCGCAGCTTTCCTTTGACACCATTATGAAAGAGTACTGTTCCGCTTTCGGCGCCGCCGCTCCGGAGGTCGCTGAATTTTATGCCAAGTGGCGGGAGCAGGGCGAAAAGATCATCCCCATGGTCGACGAATGGCTCAAAAAACGCAATCTTTTTCTCAACGATGCCGGTCAGATCCCCGGCGTGGTCAATCAGGAGATAGACCGCTATTATCCGGCGGAAATTTTCCGGACTGCCGATGCCATTCTCGCGCGCGGCTTGAAAAAGGAACTTTCCCCCGCTGAACGTACCCGGTTGGAAAATCTCCGCATCCGGAATCAGCATGCCGATCTCTACCGTCAACTCTATGCCGAATACCACAAAATGAATAACAAACAGCCCAATGATCTGGAAGCTGTCTCCCGTAAAATGTATGATTTCCGGGTGAAATACCGTAAACAGATCGGCGGTAAGTTGAATGTGGCATTCGGCGGAACCGGCGGCGAAAGCATCATCTGGCAGAACGTCAGGTGGTTCCGCAAAGAGATCCTCAAACTGGCAGATGAACCAGGCGGTATCATGCCGCTTATCGATTCCAACTTTGCCCGTCCTGACGGTCTGCGCTTCTGGCGCAAACGCGATGCCTTTATCTCCCACGATTATATGGCAGGTGCCGGTGTCACTTTGAAATCAGTTCCCAAAGCTGATACTATCGCTTTGAATTACCGCAAACTTAACCTTGAGGCGGGTAAAAAATATGTTATTTCCGGTGAAGTCCGTATTCCCGAAGGTGCCGGAGCTTTACGGTTCCGGCTGGTCTCCGGGGGCAAGTCGTTCAATAAATACATCTACTCCAAAACCGGCGAACTGGAAAAATACCACTGGGAATTTTCCATTCCCGCCGATGGTGCAGTAAGTCTTTACGTCTACACCGGTCCGGGCAATAAGCCTTTGGTGCTGCGTTCGCTCAAACTTCAGGAAAAAGCGGTCAAAAAGCTTCCTGCAGGGGTGTTGGCGGACGATAAATTCACCGGTGCCGCTTCGCTTGCCGAATACTCCAAACGCAAAGATTTTATCAATGTTTCCGCTGAAGGCGTGGCGATCAGAACCTCTGCGACCCGCGATGATACCATGGGAATCAACCGCAACTTCAAACTTCAGCCGGGCAAGACTTATGCCGTGGAAGCTGAATGCGCTTACAGCGAACCCGGAACCTATATCCGTTTCCGTTTCGCCGGACTGGGCAGAAAAGGCAACCTTTACGCCCGCAGTGCTGACGGCAAGCCGGTGAAGTTCTCCGGCAGTGTGACTGTCCCGGCAAATTTCAAAGGCAAGCGGGTGACCCTTTACGTCTGCGGCAGTCCCGGCAGCGGCAAACCGGTCTTTCTGCGTTCATTCAAGCTCATTGAGAAAAAATAAAGTGAAGTTTTTCAGGATTTATGTTATTTATCCGGGATTTGTGTTTGTCGGGAAATTTTTCTGATTGAACAGAGAAAATTTTATGATAAATTATGATCTGAACGCAAATTCAATCACATGAGGATAATTATGGAACATATTCTGAAACATACCATGCCCGGTAATCCGCGCAATTCCGAGGGGGCATTTGTCAAACTTGCTGATGGTACACTCTACTTTGCCTATTCGCGGTACAATGGAGATTCCGGACATGACCATGCAAGTGCCGACATCGCGGCGGTCACTTCAAAGGACAACGGCGCAACTTGGAGCGAACCGGTGATCGTTTTCAAAAACCGGGCGATGAATCTGATGTCGGTGTCGCTTCTGCGGTTGAATGATGACCGCATCGCCATGGTTTATCTGGAAAAATCCGCCATTCCCGGCTGGGATAACTTTGTCGACTGCCGCCCGAAAATAGTTTTTTCCAGCGATGAATGTGTTTCATGGAGTGCTCCCGTTGAGATCGCCAACGTGCCTCCGGCATATTTTGTGGTCAACAACGACCGTTTGATCCAGTTGAGATCCGGCAGACTCATTCTCCCGGCGGCGCATCACCAGTACAGTAACAATTCACTTGGCAGCGGTATCATCAAATTTTTTATTTCGGACGACAACGGGGAAACCTGGTACATCAATCAGCATTATATTTATCCGGTTCCGCAGCTGCCCCGCGCCGGATTGATGGAACCGGGGGTGATCGAATTGCCCGACGGTTCATTGATGTGCTTTATCCGTACCGCCGCCGGATGTCAGTACAAATCTTTTTCATACGATAACGGCGAAAGCTGGACTATTCCTGTCCCCGCAGTTGAATTTATTTCTCCGGAAGCGCCGATGTCGATGAAACGCGATCCTCAAACCGGCAGACTTTACGCCATCTGGAACGATTACAATGCGTTCCGCAGTGTCCGCATTGCCGATAAACGCTGGGCGCGTACTCCGCTGGTCATGGCAGAGAGTTCCGACAACGGTATCACCTGGGAAAATCACCGTATTCTTGAAGATGCTCCTGATCACGGATACTGCTATATTGCGATGTATTTCAATGATGATCTGCTCCATCTGGGCTACTGCTGCGGCGGCGAACCGGATTGCAGCGGCACATTGCAGGAAACCAAACTGCGCACCATAAGATTGCAGGAGATATGAAATATGACACCGGCAGAAGCTGATTTTGAAAATATTTCCGTATATCTTGCCAGATCTTCCGAACCCCGGACCTGGCTCTTTTACGGTGATTCCATAACTCACGGTGCGGCGCATACTCACGGATTCCGGGCGTTCCCGGAAATTTTTGCCGAGCGTGTCCGCTGGGAACTGCGGAGATTGTATGATGTGGTCATCAATACCGCTATCAGCGGTCAGACCACGGTTCAGCTTCTGGATGAGAAACGTTATGATTGGCGGGTGCGCCGCTTCAGACCGGATGCGGTTTTCATCCTCATCGGAATGAACGATATCGTAAAATTGAAAGATGTTGACAAATTCCGTGTCAATCTCGTTGAACTGGTGCGCCGGGTGCGCAATGACGGAGCGATCCCGATTCTCCAGAATTACGGCGGCATCCTCAATGTGCCGGATAATGCCAAATATTTGCTCCGCTATGAAAAACTTCCGGAATTCAATGCCGCCATCCGGCAGACCGCGCTTGAAAAATCCACTATTTTCATCGACCACGAAAAGTACTGGAAAGAAAATATTCCCGATAAGAAAACTTTGAAGCTTCATCTGGGCGAACCCATCCACCCCGGCGGCAAAGGTCATCTGGAAATGGCAAAGCTCATCTTTCAGACCTTCAATATCTTTGATCCGGATAGTCCCTGCTGCAACCCTGTCGGAACTCCGTATTCATTATAATTTGTCAGGTGAAATATTATGAAAAAATGCTATCTTTTACTGCTGTTGTCAACTCTGTTGTCTGCCGGAGCCGCTGAAACTGTTCCGGTATGGGAAGGACTTTTCGGCAGGATGAAGACCATCGCTGTCTGCGCCCCCGGACTGCCGGGGAAAAGTTCCGAAGTCGATCTCGCCTTGAAAAATCTCCGCGAAGCCGGGTACAAGGTCAAACTTATGCCCAATGCCCGCAAGAATGAAACTTCGCGCAAAATGGTCGCCCCCGATTTGCGGGCGGCTGATTTCATGCAGGCGTACTGTGATCCGGAGGTCGATGCCATCTGGTGTGTGCGCGGCGGCAGCGGCTCTATTCAGGCGGCAATGCGTCTGGATTGGGAAAAACTCCGCGCCCGCAAGATCCCCGTGATCGGTTTCAGCAATATCACTGAACTGCATTGCATGATGCAGAAACATGGTGCCGGGCACATCTTTACCGGACCTTCACTTACCCAGCTCACCCAATGCAATGCCCGGAGCATCGCCTGGTTTTCCCGCGCCATTACCAAAGCGGCGCAGCCGGAGATCCAACTGAAAGTCATCCGGGGCAGAGATTGTTCCGGATACCCCGCCGGCGGACATATTACGCTGTATCAGCGCACATACTGTGCCGGAAATGCTTATTCCACTGACGGCAGGATAATCTTTCTGGAATCTCCCCGCTCCAATCCGTACAAATATGCTGCCAAAGAATTGGAACTTCTCCGGCAGAAAGGGGCATTCGACCGTTGTGCTGCGGTAGTTTTCGGTGATATAAAGGGCAAAGTTCAGGAGGTTGATAAAGTGATCCGCGATTTTGCCGCCAAAGTCAAGTGTCCGGTGTATTACGATTTTCCTTACGGACATCAGGCGGATAACTTCCTCATCGACTTTGAACGCAAAGTTTTTATCTCCGCAGACGGAAAATTGCAGGTAAAATAACACAGCTGTCTCATAAAAAACAACGGACGGCGGCATCTCGCGGGCAATCTCGCGCCTTGCTGCGCTCGCTGCTCGGGTCGAGTACCGCAGTACACTCCCCTCGCTTCTTGCTTGCAAAACACGACATTGCCTCACGATCCATCCGCCGGTTGCATCAACCGGTTGTGAACGCAGTGTCAAACGGTGGTGCAGTCTGTCGGCACGCATATTTTGCCTGCAAAAACAAATCTGACCAAATTACTTTTTCAAAATTCAATTTTCTTCAGCAGAAAAACTTGAAAAAACAGATATTTTTCTGGTTTTATGGCATATCTGTGGTAAAATGACGAAAATTACGGAAAAAATAATCTTTTTTTCTTGACATTTGCTGTACAACGTGGTATTTTAATAGCACGCATTGTCGTATAATCACCAAATAATGAGGCTTAAAATGGGTAACCTGAAAAAGAAACGGCGTAAAAAGATCGCCAAACACAAACGCAAAAAGCAGCTGAAACTGTTGCGTCACAAAAACAAGTGACTTCTGGTTTCATTTCCGGAAACAGTTCCGGAGTGTGTTTGCATCGTCCGTTTCCGGCATGGTTGTGTTGGTAACGGACGTTTGCTTTGTAAAGGCAGAAGCATTTCGCTGAATCTATCTAAATACAGGCAGAATAAATCATGAATAAAGATTTGAGAAAATTTTCCAATGGGGATATCCTGATTTCCCCCTCGCTCCTCGCCGCTGATTTCTGTCAGCTCGGCAGCCAGATCACCGAAGTCGCTGCTGCCGGTGCCGAATTGCTCCATCTGGATGTAATGGACGGCAAAATGGTTCCCAACATCTCTTTCGGTGTGCCGGTAATTGAATCACTGCGCGGCAGATCAGAACTTCTCTTTGACGTCCATCTGATGATCGACCGTCCGCTTTTCTATGCCGAAAAGTTCGTTAAAGCCGGTGCTGATCACGTGACGTTTCACATTGAAAGTTCCGATGATCCCGCTGAAACGATCAAAGAGATCCACCGTCTCGGTGTCACTGCCGGTATGTCGCTCAAACCCGGTACTCCCGCTGAAGCACTTTTCCCCTACCTCGATGATCTTGAACTCATCCTCGTTATGACTGTTGAACCCGGTTTCGGAGGTCAGAGTTTCATGGCGGATCAGGTGGCAAAGATTGCCGCATTCAAACAGGAAATTGCCCGCCGCGGTAAAAATATCCATATTGAAGTTGACGGCGGCATCGGAGCCAAGACCGCCCCGGCGGTTCTGGAAGCCGGAGCCAATATCCTCGTCGCCGGAACCTCTGTTTTCCGTCATCCCGAAGGTATGGCTGCCGGTGTTGCCGCGTTGCGGTAACGCGAAGCACTTTTCCCCCATCCGGTGATTGCATTGTTGATCAAATATGGGGATGGCTGCGGAACTGCCAGCTTTTTTGACGGTTCAGGTATCATAATCAGGCCAAATTCGATCACCCGCCGTTATTATGTGGTCGTCGGTCCCAAAGGGGTGGTCAAACCGGGTAAAAACCGTATTGTTGTCCGTGTTCTTGCTACCGACAAAAGCGGTTTCGGCGGAATTTTCCGCAATATGTTCATCTATCAGAAGCGATAAACTCAAGCGGCGTATGTTGTAAAACTGCTTTGGGGGCGGCTGCAAAATCTGATGTTTTGCAGCCGCCCCATTCCTTTCGCCGCCGTCGGTTTTTATGGTATAACTGCTTTTCATTATCTCTCCTCAATAAAAATAGCGTATTTTTTAAAAAATCATTTGCAAATTTGAATATGCCATGCTATTTTTTAATAAGATAAAATTTTTGGAACGTTCCAAAAGATGATTATGGGGTAACTTATGACTAAAAAGAATGTGACGATCAACGATGTGGCAAAGTATGCCGGAGTCTCCCGGTCAATGGTATCTTATGTGCTGTGCCACGGCGAACGCGGTTCTTCCACTCCCGAAACCCGGGAAAAAATTTATAATGCGGTAAAAGCTCTGGGGTATCGGGTCAATCATACTGCCCGTTCCCTGCGCTCCGGAAAGACCCGCAATATCGGCGTTGTCCTGCCTTCACTGCAGATGTATCTCTATGAATTGATCGTGGAACTGGAAAAGAGTTTCCGCAAATATGATTACACGCTGACCTATAACTTTTTTGAACGTTCCAGTGATAATCTCGACGGTTTTATCGCCGCCATGGAACGGCAGTTTCAAACCAATGTGGATGCCGTCATCACACCATCTTTTGAATATACCGCGCCCTCGCCGGTGCCGATCATCATCTGGGGCAATAAAGTTCCCGGTTTTGACTGTGTTTTTGTTGACAAAGAAACTTACGGGCACGATGTGATCCGCCGTCTGCTCTCTCTCGGTCACCGGAAAATTG
>SUWH01000045.1 GCA_015061605.1 Lentisphaerota bacterium
TGTTTTGCAAGCAAGAAGAGCGGGGAGCATACTCACGTATGTGACCCGCGAGGCGAGCGCAGCAAGGCGCGAGATTGGCCGCGAGACGCCGCCGTCCGTTGTTTTTTGTGAGATGTCTGTGAATTATAACAACTTATGCTCTGCGGATGAAGAGCTGTCCAGTTGTCTGGAAATGCGCCTGACCAGGGCCTGCAATTCAAGATCGATCCGGCACGCTTCAGTGAACAGCTCTTTCCATTGCAGTTTGCAGCGGCTCAAAGTATCACGCAGCAAAGACACATTCCCGAGGCGCCAGTGCATCCGCAGAAGCTGGGCAAATATTTTTGTTCCGCCGGAATACAGAAAATGTTCCCGCTTTTCCTCACTCAACCGGCTTGCGGCATCAAAAATCTGATTGTATTCAACGGCGGCGCTGGCGGCAGAAGCAAACATATTCTGCTGAATGGCACTGCGTTCCTGTATCGACAAGCCTTTTTCCTGCAATCTTGTGAAACGCATCATCGCCAGACGTCTGTGGGCATTGCCCTGCTTGATATGATCGACAATAATTGAACGCAAAGTGTCTTCAGCGGCGATTGCCTGCAAACGGTTGATGCCGCAGTAAGCGGCCAGAGACATTCCTATCGCCAGCAGCACCGCCGGAATAAGCGGACGGCGGCGGATAAGTTTGAAAAAACGTCCGATAAAATTCGGCGAACAGGCTGAAACCGGAAACCCATCCAGATAATTATCGATATCCTCTTTGAGCTCTTCAACGTTCTTGTAACGTTCATTCCGGTCATGAGCCATGGCTTTGGCACAAATCGCCGCCAGTTCGCGATGGTAGCGGACACCTTTGGGAAGATTGTTCTTAACCGGGATGATCTCTCCGGAAACGATCTGCATAATGACCGTATCCTGTTCACACGTGACATCAAAAGGAAGATTTCCCCGGGTCAGAATGGTATACAAAATAGCTCCGAGTCCGTAAACATCAGTCTGTTCATCCGGATAAAGCAGTTGACCGCAAAGCAGTTCCGGAGCCATAAATACCGGAGTGCCTTCCACACCTTGCGGAGCGGTGGTATTTCCGTCATTTTCCGGATCATATTTCTCTCTGGCAACGCCCCAATCCATGACCAGAACTTCACCGAAGTTGCCGATCATAATATTGCCCGGTTTCAAATCACAGTGCAGAATACCGTGATCATGAGCGGCAGCGACGGCATTGCAGCTGGAAGTGAATATCTCCAGCAACCGCCGCAAAGTATAGTGATGCACAGTTTCAGCATCTCCGGAGGCAAGCTTATTGAGGATCGTCCGGAGGTTTTCGCCATTGATATGCTTCATGGTAAAGTAGACACCGATATTTTCCAGCACGCCCAAACGGTGAACCGAGACTATATTCGGGTGGTCGATTTTTGCGGTGATCCGTGCTTCGCGGACAAATTTTTCAATACTTGCGCGTCGGTTCCGGAAGTTGGTGCGCAATATTTTCAAAGCGACCTTGCGCTGCAAAGCCGGGTCATCAGCCTGAAACACCGCACCCATACCGCCGAGACCGATGATTTTCAAATCACCGTAATCACGGTAATCATCGCCGTCTGATATTTTGAATATGGAGCGCAACTCATCCGGAGATGGCAATTCATCACCGCTGTCCGGATCAATGAGCAGTGAAACGGTTGATTCTTCTTCCGGAGTCTGAAGCCGCTCCGGGATTTGAGTCGTGTTGAATTCTTTCATCGGCGCCGCCTTGAATCAGCAGGGATCTCCCGTCTGATCTCTCTCATGGTTTTGGCAAAATCTTCATAATATCCGGTTCCGGGAGTACGGATGATCGGCACCTCCACCGCATCATTCCAGCTTCCATCGTCGGAGAACAGCAGAACTTTGACCGTTTTCACCCTGCCCCGGTCACTGGTGTCGTGATCGATCACCACCCCGGCAAATTCACCTTCGCGTGAAATGATGAAGTCGCCCGGTTCGGCGTGCAGCTCATTGTTTGCCCGTCCGGCATTGCGGATGAACATAAAGTTTTCCCCGGGAGCAAGAGAAAGCGAACAGCGTCCGTCCAGCAAGGCACTCTCCTTGCCGAGCGAGGTGCATTTGAAGAGATAAAGGGCGTCGGTACCGCGTTTTTTCAGTTTTTCGACCGTCAGCATCGGGAGCGGTTTACGATCCCGGTCACGATATTCAAAAGCCGCCGCCCGGCGTTCACTGCGGTGGAGCAAAAGCGGGGAAGCGATACGCCTTTTGACCGTATTTTTACCGGGCGCCTGGATAGAAAACAACAGTTCTTTGACTTTGACAAATGCCAGAGCGGTATCGGCATCACCGGCAAATTTATTCAAAGTACCGATGACGAAGTTCTTATTGTTGAAATTTACCACCGGGAAAAAGAAATTGCCGGTTCCGGAATGAAGACCGATAAACTTCTCTTCGGAAACTTTACAGCTGAAATTGACTACGGAATCAGCATAGCTGGCAATAACATCACTGCGTTTGCGGGAACTTTCTTTAAGCAGTTTTTCGGTAACGGTTTGAATGCTTTCCAGCTTGGTTTCGGCGACAGCTTTATCTTTGGTAACTTTATTGAGTTCGGCGGTGGTTTTGGAAAGCTGCGCGACGGCGGCTTTAAGGGTTTTACCGAGTTCTTCACTGCGGGCACGCATTTCGGCTGCGGATAGTTTTTCGACCATAAGTTCGCCTTCGGCGCGGGTGAGTTTATCCTGTAAACCGGCATAATCGCGTTCGCGCACCCGGAGCTGTCCGGTAGTGTAGGCAAGTTTGCTCTGAATGGATTTGTTTTCGCCCTGGGCGGAAACGAGGCGGGCGGAACTGATCCGGAGTTCAGCAGTTTTCTGCTTTATCTCCTCATTGCGCCGTTGAATTTCACTTTTTCCGGCTTCGACCTCGCTTTCAGCTTTGGCAAGTTTTTTCTGGGTATCGACATGGGTACGGGTCATATCGACGAGAGCTTCGCTGGTTTTGGCCAGGGCATCACGGGTTTTGGAAAGATCACGTCTGCTGGCGGCGAGATCGCGGGCATTGACTTTGATCTGTTCTCTGGCATCGGAAAGCTTTTCTCTGGCATGAGAAAGGTCTGAAGCTCTATCCTTGAGTTGAAATTCCAGCATAGTCCGTTTGAGTTTTTCCTCATCGAGCCGTTTTTTCAACTCCTTTTCATCGATTTTGCCGGTATTTTGCGGAGTGGCATTGAGGTGGGCGATAAGTTTGTCACGTTGAACTTTGTTGAGTGCAAGTTCGCGGGTCAGACGGAGCAGTTCGGCTTCCAGCTTGGGGTTGCCGGAAGATTTCTCCATCGCCTCGCGCAGATTGCTGCGGAGCTTTTCCAATTCAGCGCGGTGGGCATCCAATTCAGAGAGCAGCAGTTTGGTGGTATTTTCATCCAGACCGACCCCGGTACCGCCGGAATGGGCGGGAACCATGCCGGTCATCATGGTCAGCATGGCGGAAACGAGGAAGTCGCAGATTACGATAAGGAGCGATTTATTCACTTGTCAGCACCTTTTTGGGCATTGTACTGTTCACGCATGAGCTTACGGCGCAGGGGGTATTGGAATGAGACACGCAGGATCAGACTGAAAATAATACCGATAAGCGTGGAACTGTAAGCGATCAACCGGCTGCTCTGGGGGGAAAAAGTCATAACGAGAAAGGCGGAGACTGTACCGAAAAGACCGAAGTACAGTGGAATATCGAAGAAAACTTCAGCATTTTCAAGATTTTTGAGTTTGAATTCCGGTTCTTCTTTACCGGCTTTGATATTGGAAACCACAGCATATCCGATCCAGACTGCGATGAATTGCAAAATGGTAATACACACAAAGATCCACATGGAGACGCGGGCGGTGAATTCGCTGCGTTTGGCGAGGGTTTCTTCAGCTTCCGGTCCTACACTTCCCAGTGTTTCCGGAGTTGAAGCAAAGAACAGCTCCCGGAATCCCTGAACATTGTTGAAACTGTATGACACACCGATAACTATTGCTGCAATGATCACAACCAACAGCACAAATGTAAATGCAACTTTGCCTCTCATATAAATCCCCTGTTTGTAATTTGTATCTTTGGCAAAAAATCAACTGCCAACGGACAACTTTGACACTCCACGAACACGGCGCGACAACGGAGTGACGTGACATCCCGATTTTTTGTTTTACTTTCTCTTCCAGTAAAAACGATCAAGTCCGACCAACGGGAGGACGCGACACCCCGCAACGGTACGTTTGCCGCCTTTTCCCGTAAAAAAACGATCAAGTCCGACCAACGGGAGGACGCGACACCCCGCAACGGCACGTTTGCCGCCTTTTCCCGTAAAAAAAACGATCAAGTCCGACCAACGGGAGGACGCGACATCCCGCAACGGCACGTTTGCCGCCTTTTCCCGTAAAAAAAAACGATCAAGTCCGACCAACGGGAGGACGCGACACCTCGCTTTTCTTTGTTTTACTTTCTTTTCCCGTGAAAAGAAAGTAAATGGTGCCCTCAGTGCGATTCGAACGCACGACCTGCTCCTTAGGAGGGAGCTGCTCTGTCCAGCTGAGCTATGAGAGCACAGTTTGATCAATTATAAGTTGAAAAATCTCCCTGCTGCAAGTTACGGTGGCGGACGGCGGAACCGGGACGGTGGCGCAGATTGTAACTGTTTTCTGCGCTGAGGTCATAAACGGTGATCATGCCGTCTCTGCGATAAAAGTCGTAATGAAAATTCCATTTACGGGCGGTGGGTTTATCCATTTTGAGGAGGATATGTCCATCGTCTTCGATTTCAAAGTTGCCTGCCCAGTCCCAGTAGGAATTCTGTGACGGGTCGTCATTGGGTTCCCGGATACGGATAAAAATCAAGTCATCATATATTGCGGCGAAATCTTCGCGTCCGGGGAGAGTGGTTTCATATTTTCCGGTGGCGAGAGTGAGCTGTGAACAGCCGCAGAAAAGGGCTGCCGGAAGCAGAATGGCAAAACATAAAAACCTGAAATTCATAAAAAACCTTTCTCTGTTGATGATCAGATGACGATATTGACCAGACGGCCGGGAACGTAGATGACTTTGCGGGGTTCTTTGCCCTGCATGGCGGCGATAACGGCATCGTCTTTGAGGGCGAGAGCTTTGGCATCGTCGGCGGAACAATCGACCGGCATCATGATACGCGCTTTGGGCTTGCCGAGCACCTGAACGAGGATCTCGGCTTCGGAAACGGCGAGGAATTTTTCTTCATACTGCGGCCACTGGACATAGGTGATGGTGTCATTATGGCCGAGGTGCTGCCAGAGTTCTTCGCCGAGGTGGGGGGCGAAGGGGGCGAGCATGATGGTAAATATTTCGGCAGCGGAACGCGGAATGGATTTGAGTTTACCGAGTTCGTTAAGGCAGACCATAAGAGCGCTGATGGCGGTGTTGAAGCCGAAAGAATCCAAATCGGTGGTAACTTTTTTCAAAGTAGCGTGCATGGTGCGCAGCAGTTCTTTGGATGGTTCATCGTCGGAAATGGGCGTCTGACCGATGATACGGCAGGCGCGTTTGAGGAAGCGGTGAACTCCTTCGACACCGGTGGTGTTCCAGGGCTTGGTGGCTTCGAGCGGTCCCATGAACATTTCATAGAGGCGCATGGAGTCGGCGCCGTAGGCGGCAATGACGTCGTCGGGGTTGACGACATTGCGGAGACTCTTGGACATTTTGGCGGGAAATTCGACCAGCGGCGCGCCGTCGGCTTTACGGATGGGACCGTTGGGGGTGAATTCGACCTGATCGGTGGGGACAAGGACACCGCGCGGATCTTTGTAGCTGATACCGAGGATCATGCCCTGATTAACGAGTTTCTGAAAAGGTTCTTTGGTGGAAACGTAACCGAGATCAAAGAGGACCTTGTGCCAGAAACGGGCATAGAGCAAGTGGAGCACGGCGTGTTCAGCACCGCCGACATAGAGGTCGACCGGCATCCAATATTTTTCGATATCCTTATCCCATGCCGCAGAAGTGTTTTTGGGATCGAGATAACGCAGATAGTACCAGCATGAACCGGCCCACTGGGGCATGGTGTTGGTTTCGCGGCGGCCGCGGCGGCCGGTTTTGGGGTCGACATAGTTGAGCCAGTTGGTTGCTTTGGAAAGTGGCGGTTCGCCGGTGGCGGCGGGTTTGAAGTCTGGCATTTCGGGGAGCTGAACCGGGAGTTCGGCTTCATCGACCAGTTCCACTGAACCATCTTCATAGTGGATGATGGGGAACGGTTCACCCCAGTAGCGCTGACGGCTGAAGAGCCAGTCGCGGAGTTTGTATTTGACCGCCTCCTTACCCTGTCCGCGGGCGGCGAGCCAGGCAGTGGCGGCGGGTTTGGACTGGGCGACGGACATACCGTTGAGGTCGAGTCCTTCGGCATTGGCGGAGTTGATGAGTTTGCCTTCTCCGGTCCAGCAGGCAGTTCCGGCGAGAACGGCGTTGACATCGATATTTTCAGCGGCGGCGGCTTCCGGATCAGGAGCAATGATGCACTTGACCGGGATGTTGAATACCTGGGCAAATTCAAAGTCGCGGGTATCGTGAGCGGGAACCGCCATGATGGCACCGGTACCATAACTGATGAGGACGTAATCGGCGATCCAAATGGGGATCTTGTCACCGTTCACCGGGTTGATGGCATAGCATCCGGTGAAAGCACCGGTTTTTTCGGTAGACATTTCGGCGCGGTCGAGATCGCTTTTAAGTGAAGCTGCTTTTTTGTAGGCTTCGACGGCATCGCGGTTTTCGGCGGTGGTGATGCGGTCAACGGCGGGATGTTCGGGAGCAAGCACCATGTAAGTCGCACCGAAAAGGGTGTCGGGACGGGTGGTGTAGACGGTGATTTTTTCACCGGCAGTAGTATCAAAAATGACTTCAGCGCCGGTACTTTTGCCGATCCAGTTGCGCTGCATTTCCTTGACGCCTTCGGGCCAGTCGAGATCTTCGAGATCATTGAGGAGACGTTCGGCGTATTCGGTAATGCGGAGCATCCACTGTTTCATGGGACGGCGTTCAACAGGGTGGTTACCGCGTTCACTGCGTCCGTTGATAACCTCTTCGTTGGCGAGAACGGTGCCGAGAGCGGGGCACCAGTTGACGGCGACTTCGTCGAGATAAGCAAGACCTTTTTTATGGAGCTGGGCAAATATCCACTGGGTCCATTTGTAGTAGTCCATGTCGGTGGTATTGATTTCGCGGTCCCAGTCGTAGCTGAAACCGAGGGATTTGATCTGCTCACGGAAGTGGTCGACATTTTTCTTGGTGGTGACAGCGGGGTGGGTCCCGGTTTCGACGGCGTACTGTTCAGCGGGCAGACCGAAAGCATCCCATCCCATGGGGTGCAGGACATTGTAACCTTTCATGCGCTTGTAGCGGCAGATGATATCGGTGGCGGTGTATCCTTCGGGGTGGCCGACATGGAGACCGGCGCCGGAGGGGTACGGGAACATATCCAGACAGTAGAATTTGGGTTTATCGAGAAAGTTTTCGGTACGGAAAGTCTTGTTTTCTTCCCAGTAACGCTGCCACTTTTTTTCAATGGCACTGAAATCATATTCCGGATTCATGAAAAAAATCTCCTTATCATATCGTTAATATATTTACACATGAGAGTAATATACCACATGAAAGATGATTTTTCAAGAAGAAACAAAAGATAAAACGGGTGATTCCGCAAAGCGTACACAGCTGTCTCATAAAAAGCAGCAAATGGCGGAGAAGAGCGGGCCATCTCGCGCCTTGCCGCGCTCGCCTCGTCCGGTTTCATTGTATTACGCCGTGACAAGCGGAGATGACACAAGTATGCCTTGTCCCGGCGGAGCCCCGACAAAGACGGCTCCCCGCTCTTTTTCGCTTGCAAAACACGGCATCGCCGCTTGTATCATCCGTTTTTGAACGCGGCGTGTTTAATGGTGGTGCGGTCTGCCGGCACGCACGTTTTGCCTGCGCAAAACAAATCTGACAAAATCACTTTTTCAAAATTAAATTTTCTTCCGCAGAAAAACTTGAAAAAAAACAGATGTTTTGCTGATTTTACAGGATATCTGTGCAAAGCGTGTATAAAATCAAAAAAAAAATCGTCTGCGGGGATTGCCAAAAGCTCAAATATGCGTTATATTAATGAGACGTGACAAATTCTGTCGCACCGATCAAATGTGGAGAGATGGCTGAGTGGCCGAAGGCGACGGTCTCGAAAATCGTTAACGGGGTTTCCCGTTCGAGGGTTCGAATCCCTCTCTCTCCGCCATTTTTTTTGCAAAAATGCGGGATAGCCTGAATGAAATGAAGGCAATCCCATAAGAGCATTTTTGCCAAAAAAAATGGCGAACGAAGACGCAAGTCTTCTCTTCACTGTGCGAAGCACAACTTCACTCAAAAGGCGCAGCCTTTTCTTCACATCTTCACAAAACTCCAGAGAAGACTTACTTGTGAAGACGCTCCATTTCATTCCGCTTGTGAAGACGTTTCGCTTACGCTTCACTTGTGAAGTTTTCTCCCTGCGGGAGTAAGGATGGTGTTATCTTTTACTGCGCTTCGCTTACACGGCGGCAAGCCGCCTTGATTTTTTCTGATGCAGTGTTATATTAAACTCCGAAAGGAGATAATCTTATGGCTGAAAGCAGACTGCGTACACTTTCCATTGACTTTGCCGTGCAGATACTCAATCTGGTAAAATTCCTGAAAAGTCAGCACGAAACGATCGTTTCCAATCAAATCGGCAGAGCCGGAACCAGTATCGGAGCAAACATCCACGAAGCGCAATATGCCCATGGGAAACTGGATTTTATCGCCAAACTGCAAATCGCCCTCAAAGAAGCCAACGAAACAAGTTACTGGCTTGAACTTCTCTTAAAAACAAATTATATTGATGAAGCAAGATATCAGGAATTAAACAACAGTTGCACTCAAATCCGGGTCACGCTGATAAAATCCATCAATACCGCAAAGCAAGAAGGATAACAATGAAAGTCAATAAGAAAAATTTGATAATTCATAGTATTATACTGCTGTCGATGATCGTTGCCTGTTGTTTTGACTTTCGGCTGATTATTCTTTGGAATTTGGGGTATGCTGTGTATTTTATGGGGAAAATTATTATTAAATGTGCACGCAATATAAACCAACGTTTTCTGAAAATATTAACTGTAATTCCGTTGGCAATCGGTTCTGCGCCCTGCGTGATGTTTATGGTTATTCCCTCCTGGTTGCTTTGTGCAGCTCACTCTATAAGGAATCCGGAATATGCCGTAAATTTACCGACCTATAACGGTCGCGGAATACAGTTGCACAATGCCGCCTATTATAGAAATTACAACAATTATTTTTTTGAAGGAGATATTGAA
>SUWH01000046.1 GCA_015061605.1 Lentisphaerota bacterium
GGTCGGGTTTTGCAAGCGAGAAGCGAGGGGAGTGTACGATTGTACTCGACCCGAGCGGCGAGCGAAGCAAGGCGCGAGATTGCCCGCAATGCGCCGCCGTCGGTTGTTTTTTATGAGACAGCTGTGATTATTTCAAAATAAAGTCGGCTATTTGCTTGATTTGCTCGACTTCACGCTTTTCAGCAGCGGTCAAACGCTCTCTATCCATAATGAGCAGTAAAATTCCGATATATACCTGGCGCCGGTAGTAATTATTTGCGATTCTCCTGATCAACAGATCCCACGCCGAATTGCCAAGCTGGCGTTTGACACGACCGTTTACACTTGTTGCAATGCTTTCACGGTCACATCGTCCGGCACCGCTGTCGATTGCCATTCTCGCCATCCATATATATCCGTAATGGATCGCTTTGAATAAACTTTTTCTGACTTCAGCACGGGAAAGCGAACGGTTGATTTTGTTTTTTCTTAAAGAATTCTCTCCCCGATCAATATCATCTCTTGAAGCTCCGATGCGTTCCATTTCACTTAAAATAGCCTTTGATTCAGCGGTGGTTCGACCTCCCCTTGCGGCCTGTACCAAAGCGGAAAGCATATCCGATTTTGCAGTATTCAACTTTTCCTTCAGCGGATCAAGATACTTATCACTGAAATTATCATACTTTTTCAAAATTTTTTGAGCATCAGCCAGATTGCAGCGCCAGAACGCCCGGGCAAATTCAGTATACATTCTGTGAACATTACCGGCAGGAACCGGATCAACAGCTCTCCACAATTCATATATTTTAACAACTTTTTTATTATCGTCATCGACTACGGCACTGATGTATGCATTCTGAATTATTTCACAAACACTTTTCCATCCGGCGTCATCCCGGTTATGCTTTATATTTTCACATTTTTTGACAACATCCAGACAGGCGTCAACATTATGATCCAATGTTATCTTGAGAAATGGGATAAGTGCCAAGCCTATTTGAGACGAGAGACTCCTCTGTCTGCTCTCATCGGCCTTCTTATATTGTACAATAAGTTCATCCAGTGAAGACGAGTTGGTATCCGGACGTGCAGCAGATACGGCTTTATTTCCCATAAACTTTTCTGCGATCTCGCCGGACAACTTTTTCAACTCTTCTGAAGTCAATGCATATCCATAGATCCGCAAATGACGGACATCACCGTAAAAAGTTCTGCCGGAGGAATAATTTGTAAACGAAAAATCCTCACTGCTACGATAGATATAGCTTTGCATGAACTGAAATCCACTGTCCAAAGTGAAACGTTTATATTTACCGTCAAATATAACTTCAACTCTTTTTTTCGGGACAGACACCACGACCTGACAGGAGTGCCACTTGTCCAATTCAACATCGAAGCCGGTTTCCAGGGCAACTTCAAAGTTCTTGAAACTCAACACCAGCTTGCGCTCCGGCAGAGTAAGTACAAAGTACCGGGAATAACGGCCCAACGCCAATACGGTTGAATATTTATCATATTTTACCGTCCCGCCGGAACGCGGATAAAAAACAATTGATACGGTAAAATTCTGAACTGCAGCTTTTGAAATTGGAATTCTATTATGTTTTGCATCACCGTATTTTTGTTTCCACTGCTCACTGCCGGGGTAAACACCGTCAAGCTGCAGCAGATTGTTACTCAACATTCGAGAGGTGAAGTAATCACGCTGAGTGTCAGTCAATCTGCCAAAATCAATATCATGAGCGGAACCATTTATCTTCTCCCACTTGATATTACTCAAATCATCATCCTGCAGGAAATAATCATCGTATTGCGGAATTTTACGGAATTCATCTTTCAACTCCTGAGACATCTTTACTCCGGCATCAAAAAATCTCATAATGATTGCCCACATCCGGAAATCAAAGGTGCTGCTTTTACTGCGTTTTAACAAAAGTTGATTGTAACGGTCAAACAATGTCTGCGCGTTGACATTTCTTTTATCCTGCAACAGATATTTGATCATCAAGGGATTACCTAAAATATACCGTCTAACATCGACCGGGGCATCTTCCGCTTTGATTCCGGGCAAGTTTGCTTTACAGCGCCGGATATACATTTCGACCCGCCTTGAACCTGAATAATCTGAAAGATCCCGGAGTGCTTTATAACATGCTTCAACTTCATGTTTCGTCATACCGCCCCTGCCCGGATACCGCGTGGCGAACCCGCTGAAGAACATGGAAAACACCATATCGAACTGTTCCAGATGCACCTCCATAGCATTTTTGATTATCGGCAAACCTTCAAATTCATCATAAATTTTCTTTGCCTTTTTATAATCAAGTTTCAATACAGCCCGGACAAATGCCAGGCAATTGTTGACATTGACCAATTTCGCCGGATAATTTTCAGACAGATACTTCAAACGGCGGACATTGCAATCTTTGACCGCATCACGCAACAGAAACTTCAATTTAGACTCATCAAATTTATTATCGGCCGATGCAGTATCACTGCTTTGTGACGATGCCGGATCAACATTGCCGGAATTGTTATCAACCGCCGTATCACCGGCGGAAGTATCTCCGGCAGAAGAGTTGCTGTCAGTTCCGGAATCTCCGCCGTCCCGCTTTGTCTGCGATTCAGAAGGAGCAACAGAAACCGCAGGAGTTTTTCTGGTTTGAAGCACCTGACTGGAAAACAGCGGATTGTCGCGCAGAGCCTCTGCCAGATCAGCCCCCGGTGCATATCCGGCTTCCAGAAACGCAGAAATAACAGAAACATCTTCCGCAACGACATATTTATTGGTACTGTTTTCAAGCTCCTGCAAACGGAATTTTATCAACTGGTCAATAACTTTGTTATCGGGGCGTTCTTTCAGAGACATAAGTTCCCGGGCGGCCCGGGAATTGCCCCTCTCTGCCATAAATATCAACGCCTCCGACTGCGTTTCAGAGGCTTGACGGTCGGAACGGCTGCTTTTCGCACTTTCCAGCTGTTTTGACCAATATTCAGCCCGGTCAACAGAGCCGAGTTGAGTCAGCTCTTCAATAAATTTTTCTGCACTGTAAAAATATCTCCGGTCTATGGCATTGGAAATAAAGTTGTTCAAGCGGCGGGAACGCATTGTGATATACGATGCAAGTTTTTTCTTCAGAGCATTTACGACATCGGCATTTCCCCGGCACTGTTCCAGATATTTCTTTGCCTCGATCAAATTACCGTACCGGAGGAAACGCATCATCTGTTTGTAATATGAAACCGAACCGCGATATGGAGAATTCGGATCGACCTCCATCAGCTTCCGGTATGCAGTATCGATTTTTTCCGGTTCATCCTGCGCAAACGCCTCTATATAATTCTGATTCAGAGTTTTTACATACAGATCCCACGTAGTGTCCAGAGCGGCACCATCGACCACAGCCACCGTCCGGAACAACTCATTGAAATTATCATCACCGCGTTTGACCATGTAACGGAAAAACTCCGGAAATACCGAGGTGATGGCACGGTCAAGCTGTTCGATCTCTCCGGCTGCGGAATCATAATGGTAAATATATGAAGCGACCCGGGTAGCATTCTGAAAATCAACCACCCGCAAATTGCTGATATTGGCACGGTCAAGAGTAGCCAGCACATTGACAACTTCCCGCTTCAATTCTGCCAGACTTCTGTCTGTCCGGTAACCGTAACGGTTCCGGCGCGGACGACCGTTATTTTTTGTATTGACACTTCGCTGGCGATTGATGAAACCGGCTTTCCCCTGTGCATCTGCTTTTTTGGTATCGTAAAAGATCTTTCCGGCAATCACAAGTCCGGCAATGGCGACGACAGCGATGATCACCGAACAGATGCGTTTGGCAGTAAAAATACTGCTCAACTGCTTCAGATTGACAAACGCCGGTGTACTGCTCTTTTTACCGGCTTTCAACTCTTTGAGCAAAACGTCAAAATCAGCCGGACGCTCCTCGCGTTTTTTAGCCATCATCCGGGAGATCAATGCAGAGGTTTTCAGAGAAATCTCCGGATTTACCGTATGCGCCATCGGCAGCTCCGACTCCAAAACATTGCACATTACGCCGAAAACTGATTCCGCTTCAAAGGGGCGTCTGCCGGTCAGCATGTGGTAAAGCGTCGCACCCAGACTGTAAATATCAGCACGGCAGTCGACCTGATGTGAGGAACGCAACTGTTCAGGAGAAGCGTAATTAGGGGTACCGAGTACAGCATTATCCAAAGTCAAGGTAACATTCATATTGCCGTCACTTTCGACTTTGGCAATACCGAGGTCGGCGACTTTGATATCCCCGGAACTGCTCAACATAATGTTGGCAGGCTTGATGTCGCGGTGGATTATTTTATGTTCTGAAGCAACTTTCAACGCTTCAGCCACCTCTGAAATTATCTCCAGAGCCCGCTCTTCCAGCATCGGACCGTCATTGAGGATATGCTCAATGGAAACACCGTCCACATATTCCATAACGATATAACAGGAAGCTGATTTCTCTTCCAGTTCAGCATCCAATACCGCGATCAGATTTTTATGCTGGATCTGACTTGCCAACCTGGCTTCACGGAGCAGCCGCGCCCGCATTTCGGGATCATCTTTTGCTACAGCTTTTTTCAGAAGTTTGAGAGCGCAGCGGTGATTGAGAAGCGTGTGTTCAACAAGATAAACCTCCCCCATGCCGCCAATACCCAGACAGCGGATGACCCGGTATTTACCGATGATATCCCCGGCTTTTCTGCTGGCGGTTTTGAGCATGGCAGTCTGCTTGGGTGAATCAGGAAAATATTTACCGGAGTCCTCTCCGAGCGACAGGACGATCTCCCGGCTGCAATGAGGACAGGTAGCGGCCGAACCGATCATCCACAGAGCGACTTCCAGCATGCCGTTACACTCCGGACAATGATACATCAACGACCGGTCTTCAACCATCAATGTTCCGGTACAGTTCGGGCAGCGTATTTTAGCACCGAGAGTTTCCCCCGGCACATAAAATTCATAATGGCAATGTTTGCAAAACACGTAAAACCCTCAATTACATGAAAAAATATTACTTCTTACTCCGCCGGTATTCCCAGGGGGGCAAAGGATTTTTCTCCTGCCACAAACCACGGCGGTAAACCTTTGCCTCCCGCTCCGCCGCAGCCAGATCGTACTCATTTACGGCATAATCAGAATAATACCAGGCGTGTCCCTCGGAAACCATTTCCAAATTGACATACCTGGCACCGAGCATGACCTTACCGACCGCCCGTCCATAACGGTCGACGCCGGCAACATTGACCCGGACATCTTTGCCGAGGATCTTGTCCTGCAACGCCTTTTTGGCATCGCTTCCATGGAGCATCGCAGTTTCCGGAGCATCAATACCGAAAAAACGGACCCGGTATTTTGCTTCGGGGTGCGCGGTAAGAACCGTCGCTGTATCTCCGTCATAAACTTCGATGACCCGTCCCTGTATCGTCTGTTGCGGTACCGCAGCTCCATCCGGAGCATCAGCGCCCGGCAAAAATTTTGAAAACGGATAAGGAACTATTTTCTTGTATTTAAGCAGAAATATACCGGCATCCCCGCAACGGTCAAGATTGAAGACAAAACCGCCCAGCAGAAACCAGAAAACTGCCAGCAAAATCTTCCCGATACGACTGAACCGTTTAAAGAATCTGCTGATAAAACCTTTTTTGGCTCCGTCATTTTCCGAATTCTTGCGAATTGCCATAAATCACACCTTGTATTGAACAAATAATATTGCTTATAATATAACATCGGCCGGATAAAAATACAAGTCTTTTCACAGCTGTCTCATAAAAAACAACCGACGGCGGCGCATTGCGGGCAATCTCGCGCCTTGCTACGCTCGCCGCTTCCGGCTTCGTTACACTACGCCGCGACAAGCGGTCACCATGTAAGTCCACCTTGTCACGGCGGAGCCTTGGCGAAGACGGATCCCCTCGCTTCTCGCTTGCAAAACCCGACCTTGCCTCGTACTGCATCCGCCGACTGGAAACAGGCAGTTTCGAGCGCAACTGCTTCGGACAGGAAAATCTGCCAAAATCACTTTTTCAAAAATCAAATTTCTCTCGCTTGAATGCAGAGGGAATACCCGCTTTTTGAAAAATTATGGGATATCTGTGAAGTCTTTTGATTTTTTTTCACACATCCGCTTGCAAAATAACATTTATTGCATTATATTATGGACAGAACGTTTTTCCGGGCAGCCGGCCCGGCGCATTGCTGCTGAATACATCCCGGCTCAATATTCCAATTGCTCCTTGCAGACGGCACAAAAAAAATCCCGTCATAAGCATGTATTCAAAAAACTTTAAGGACATACTGTATGATTCTCGGCTTGACCGGCTCATTCGGCGGTGGTAAAAGCACTGTTTTGAGCTGTTTTCAGACACACAACTGGCACACATTCGATGCCGATGCCGCCTGTCACGGACTCTATGGTTCCGGGAATCAGGTGCTGATCAATAAAGTAAAAGAACTTTTCGGAGAAGAGGCTGTTGACGGAAACGGAAAGATCGACCGGCAGAAAATTGCAGACTCCGCATTCAAAAATCCGGAGAAACTGCAGAAATTGACTTCAGCTCTTTACCCGCTGCTCAATGAAGAACTGCATAAACAAATCGATTTTTGCCGAAAAAATAACGTAAACGGTATTTTTGAGCTGCCTCTGCTTTACGAGGCAGATTATAAAAATCGTTTCGATGCCGTTCTGGCGATATGGTGCGCCCCTGATTTGCGTTGTGAACGGCTTAAAAAACGGAATTTTTCCAGAGAAGAGATGCTTAAACGCGATGCCCGTCAGCTCGCACCGGAATTGAAGTTGGAATATGCCGACTTCGCCGTTATAAACAATGGTTCAAAAGAAATGCTTTCTCGGCAGATCGATGAACTCATCGCAAGTTTTGATGATAAAAACAAATAAAAATATACTCTGCTCAACAAAAGGATTTTTGCTATGGCAAACGACAACGAACTTTTTCCCGTAACTCCGGCTCCGGCGCCCGAAACCGCTCCTGCCGCACCGAAACGACGCGGACGTCCGCCGAAAAAGAAAACCGCCGCGCCCGAAACTCCGGCAACCGATGTAAAGGATATCCAAATGGAACTGCCGGTTCAGGATACTCCGTCTGCCCCCACGGTATCTGCTCCGGTCCAGGAAACACAGAAGGAATCCCCTGCCCCGCAACCGGATCCGACCGCCATCTGTCCTCATGAAAGCGAGTCTTCACCCTCGCAGCCGCTCCCACCGGAACACAATGAGCATCATGATGAAAACAATCACCGGCATAACAACAACAATAGTAACAACCGCCGCAATAAAAACAACCGCCGCAATAAAAACAACCGGAACAATCATCACAACAACAATCATCACGATGAAATCAATGAAGAGGAGATCGTGATCGATCCCAATGCACCCCGGCTCAACATCACCGAACTTCAGGAAAAATCTATCATTGAACTTACAACAATGGCATCTGAACTCGGAATAGAAGGTATCGGAGCTCTGGAAAAATCTTCGCTCATTTGCGAAATTTTGCGTGCCGGTGCCGAAAAAAATGCTGTCATCGCCGGAAGCGGTTATCTGGAAGTCCTGCCGGACGGCTTCGGATTCCTGCGTTCGCCATTTTACAGCTATCTGCCCTCTCCGGAAGATATCTACCTCAGTCCCTCTCAAATCAAGCGTTTTGCACTTAAAACCGGCGATTTTCTTTCCGGTATAATCCGCCCGCCCCGCGAAAAAGAACGCTTCTTTGCCATGCTCAAAGTGGAAAATATCAACAATGAAGCTCCCGAACGCAAAAAAAGCATCATTCCGTTCAACAGCCTTGAACCTTACTTCCCGACCAACCGGCTGCTTCTGGAACGGGAGCCTGCCGAATATTCCACCCGCGTAGTCGACCTCGTCACCCCCATCGGCAAAGGTCAGCGCGGTCTGATCGTCGCCCCTCCACGCACCGGAAAAACTGTTCTGCTGCAGAAGGTCGCCAAAAGCATCCGCGCCAATAATCCGGAAGTAACTCTCATCATCCTCCTCATCGACGAACGCCCCGAAGAGGTGACCGATATGAAACGTGTCATCGATGCCGAAGTTGTCAGTTCCACCTTTGACGAGCCACCGGAACGCCACGCCCAGGTCGCCGAAATGGTCATCGAAAAAGCCAAACGTCTGGTCGAATACGGTAAAGATGTGGTCATTCTGCTCGACAGTATAACCCGTCTGGCACGTGCCTACAACACCTTGCAGCCTCACAGCGGCAAAGTGCTCACCGGCGGTGTCGATGCAACTGCACTTCACAAACCCAAACGCTTCTTCGGCGCGGCGCGCAACATTGAAAATCATGGAAGTCTGACCATTATCGCCACCGCATTGATCGACACCGGCAGTAAAATGGACGATGTCATCTTTGAAGAGTTCAAAGGTACGGGAAATATGGAACTGCACCTCGACCGCAATGTTTCCGACCGCCGTATTTATCCGGCGATCAATATTGAAAAATCCGGTACCCGCAAAGAAGAGCTTCTGCTTCACCCGGATGAGTTGAGTAAAGTCTGGATCTTGCGCAAAGCGGTCAATGGTGTCCCCGCCGCCGAAGCGATGGAACTGGTTCTCGGCAGATTGAAAAAGGTGAAAACCAATATCGAATTTCTGCTCACACTGCAACCGGAACGCTGAATGGATGATTCAAGGAAGCATTGAAAATGGGTAAAAAATCTTCATTTGCCACATTTGTATGGATCTTCATCATCCTGCTGGCTGCCGGTGCCGCCCTTTACTGGCTGCTGCCGATAAAAAAAGAGCTTCGTTCAAAACAAACGGATTTGCAGGAAGCCAAAGACAAACTGCATCAGCTCCGGAAAGAACAGAACGCGATGGAACAGAAAAACCATGCCCTGAAAACCTCCCCCGCCGCCGTCGAAAAAGTGGCACGGGAGGAGTTCAAAATGGTCCGTAAAGATGAATCTGTCATCTACTACAGCAAAGATGCAGAAAAAAAATGGAATGAGCGGATCGATGCCGAGCAAAAGTTGAAAAAATAACGGTTCAGTACTTTTACAGAAAAAATTCACAGCTGTCTCATAAAAAACAACCGACGGCGGCGCATTGCGGGCAATCTCGCGCCTTGCTTCGCTCGCCGCTCGGGTCGAGTACAATCGTACACTCCCCTCGCTTCTCGCTTGCAAAACCCGAC
>SUWH01000017.1 GCA_015061605.1 Lentisphaerota bacterium
GCCGGATGCATCCGCCGACTGCAATCAAACCGTTTTATTGTTTGACAAATTACTGTTTTTGCAGTATATTTTTTGTACAATAACGATTATCATTACAAATTAACATAAAAGTTTCACAAAATTTGGGCCAATAACAATAAATTCCGTTTTCCCCTTTTGATTTTTCTGACTCATCTTGCGGGAGGATATTAACTTTGCGCGGGTTATAAAAATTTTATCCATTGGTCAAGCCTTGAAAAAATGCGGTTGTGATGCTATATTATATGAATGTCGGAATTATTTTTACAAAACAGTAACAGGAGCATTTACGGTGAAAAATTCAACCGCATTCTGGAAGAATAAAGGGCAGTGGATCCTCGAAATGGGGGTGCTGTTCGCTGTTTTTGCCGTATTTGCCTTTGCGGCGTACAATGGTGTGCGCGATCAGAGTGCAGATTTCTTTGCCCGTGAAACGGTCTGGGAAAAAATCCTCCTTTATGCCGGGATATTTGCCGGAGTCGTACCGGTGTTTTATCTGATATTTCAGGCGGTGCTGGTCTGTTTTTACCGTCCGGTGTACAAGGACGACATTTCGGATGAAGAGCTTCCCGGGTGTACCGTTATCGTACCTGCTTACAATGAGGGGTCTGCAGTCGCCGAGACGCTGCGCGCTCTGCTTAAAAGCGACTATCCGGCAGATAAACTTGAAATTATTGCCGTCAATGACGGTTCTGCTGATGATACCTGGAGCTGGATGACTCTCGCCGCCGGGGAATCCGGCGGACGGATCAAAACGATCAATCTGGAGCAGAATAAAGGCAAAAAAAATGCCCTGTATATCGGTTTCAATCAGGCAAAACATGATATTGTAGTCACGATCGACAGCGATTCATTTGTCAAAAGTGACACTCTCCGTAATCTGGTGCTTCCCTTTGAAGATCCCAAAGTCGGCGGTTCTGCCGGTGTGGTGCGGGTGCGTAATATCGATCGCGGTATGATCCCCCGGATACTGGATGTATGTTTCGTCTTTTCCTGCGATTTCATCCGCAGTGCCCAGAGTGCGATCGGCGCAGTTCTCTGTTCTCCCGGCGCGATCAGTGCTTACCGCAAATCGGCTCTGCTGCCGCACCTGGATGGCTGGCTGCATCAGACCTTTCTCGGCAAGCCTTCGACTATCGGTGAAGATCGCGCTCTGACCAGTATCCTTTTGCGCAACGATTATCACGTGGTTCTGCAGAATACGGCTCTGGTCGAAACCTGTGTCCCGGAAAATTATCCGCAGCTCTGCCGCACGCTTATCCGCTGGACAAGAGGCGATGTCCGCGAAGGATTGCTGATGATCCGTCATTTTTACAAGCGCTTCAACTTCGGCGACTGGCGGCTGACTGCATTGAAAATCAATCTGGGATGCCAGTTGCTGGGATTGATGCTGCCGGTAGTTATGTTCCCGTTGATGATTTTCACCTTTATCTCCTGCGCCGGAAATATCATGTTTGTGGTAAGCTATCTGATTTTTGCCACCTGGCTCTGGGCGATGATCCCGGCGGTGTTGTATGCCAACCGGGAAACTCCGCTTAAAGCGGCATGGGCTTTTGTCAGCGCGCTTTTCAGTTTGTTTGCACTCTCCTGGGTCTGTTTGTATTCCTGGATAACCATGAACAATCCGGGCTGGATGACCCGCAATGTTTCCAAAGATGGGGAAATGAAAAAGACTGCAGTACGCGGAGTACATGGCAACTGATGCAGTGCGAACGCTTTTTTCATATCATTGCCGTCGGACGGATGAAAGATAAAAATCTGGATAAACTTACTTCCGAACTGCTTGTCCGCTTGCGTAAATACGGCAAAACTGAATTGACTGTCCTGCCGGACAGCGATGTTCCCCGCGAGGGAGGTGCTATTATCCGGGAATTGGATAAAGAACGTAATTCGGTCGTTTTTGTGCTTTCGGAAGAGGGCACTGAATGGGAAACGACCAAATTCGCCGCCAGGCTGGAGGCTCTTGATAAAAAAGCGGTTTTTGTTATCGGAGGACCTTTCGGGCTTGCTCCGGAGGTGAAACAGCGTGCCGATTTCCTCTGGTCGCTTTCAAAGTTGACCTTTACTCATGAAATGGCACGTTTCCTGCTCTGTGAACAGCTTTTCCGCGCGATGAATTTTCTCAACGGCGGAACTTATCATCACCAGTGATTTATTTTGTTCCGGCGGCTTTCATTTTTGCCACGGCAGCTTCAAGAGCGGTGACTCCGGAAGCGGGGTCGGAAATATTGAGAACCGTTTTTTCCATCGGACAGAGACCGTCGCGGCGGCGGTTGAGGATATCTTTCACCCGTTTGGTATAAGTTACGTCGATATGGTGTTTTTCAAGTATTTCCACTGCGCTGTCGCAGATGAGTTCAGCGTGAACGAACTTTACTTTGCCGCAGATGGCGACCATGGCGGCGGCTTTACCGATGACTTTATCCACTAAATAAGCATTTTTCATCTTATCCGGGTGCTGACGGTAGATGTCGAGAATGGGAGAAATCCCTCTGCCGTTTTCATCGTGGATGATTTTACCTTTTTTAATGATGACACAACCGGCTTTGCCGTCAAGGATTTTTTGACGGGCGGCAATGAGGGCATCCATGGTTTTTCCTCTTTCGCCGGCGGGACACCCGCCGAGTTTACAGCAGACACATCCGGCAAGCACTCCGGTAAAAATAATTGCTCCGAAAATAAATGATATTGAACGCAACATAGTCAAACCTCTTTCTTTAATCTCTTTCCAGTGTTATAAGGGTTATTTCCGCTGGCGCCGAAAGCCGGACGGGGAAGCCACCCCAGATGCCGGTACCGTTGGAAACATAAATCTGTGTATTGCCCCGGGTATATTTCCCGGAAACGAAACCGCCATTAAGACGGGCGACGATCTTGTCCAGTCCCCAGAGCATACCGCCGTGGGTGTGTCCGGAGATCTGCAGCATCACATCCAGTTTTTCCGCTTCACGCGCCAGATCGGGGCGGTGGGAAAGCAAAATCACCTTGTCTGATGCTCCAACACCGTTGAATGCGGCACGGAAATTGGGTGTCGGGCGGCGGAACTTTTTCCCTGCATAGTCGGCGATCCCCATAAGGGTGATGCCGCCGCCGGGTGAACAATTGGAGTTTACCAGCATCTTAATGTTACATTCTTTATTCAGAAATTCCATCCATTCATCGTAGCCGGAATAGTATTCATGGTTGCCCGGAACGCCGTAAACGCCGTTTTTGGCTTTCAAGTTACGCAATGGGAGCATTCGTGAATAAAGATTTTCAAGTCTGCCATCCATCAAATCGCCGCCGAGCAGGATAAGATCCGGTTCAAGTGAGTTGACCTTTGCCACGACCAGCGGGAGCCATTCCGGATCGCGCATCCGGTCGATGTGCAAATCGGTGAGGAAAACGATTCTCATACCATCGGCACGGAAAGGCAGATCTTCGATTTCAAAGGTGACCTTTTTTACCTCCGGGAAAGCTGTCCCGCAATAAATGCCGATAACGGCAAAAACAACTGCCAGTACCGCAAGGGCGGGATTGAGCCATTTGGCGGCATTTTTGAGTCCGGCAGGTACTTTGCGCTTCAGAACTCCGGCAAGCAGACGCAATAACAACTTAATGGCTTCAGAAAACAGAAGCAGAAAGAAAAAGATGAAGTGGATGCTGAAAAGCACCGCTCCGGCAAGCAGCAGCCAGCGCGGCAGAACCGGAGCGAAGTACATGGGACCGCCGAAAAAATGGAGGATCTGAAACTTGAATGCGGCAATGATCACCAGCAGAGAAAGGGAAATTTTCAAAATCCACCGTTTCCCGGGAATGGCGAATACGCCGCGCCAAATCACAAATATTGACGAAATAAAAGCAAAAAATGCGACCAATTTTCAAATCTCCACAGTTTTATTGTTTACAGAAATAGAATATAACCCGCAAAAAAACGGTTGTCAACCGTCCGGAGTAAAAAAGTTCAGTTGAAAAAATGACAATAACGGTGTATATTATATGACCTCCACGGCCGGAGATGTTTTTGTAACCGGTCGTGGTTGTTTATTTTTCAACATAAATTCAGGAGAAGAAAAATGTTTCGTCCGATACTCTTTTCGGAACTCAAAAACTATTCGTGGAAGAAGTTCAGTCAGGATCTTTTTGCCGGTTTAACTGTCGGTGTCGTTGCGCTGCCTTTGGCGATGGCATTTTCTATCGCGTGCGGATTTTCACCGGCACGGGGAATTTACACCGCGATCATTGCCGGTTTTCTGATTTCGCTGTTCGGCGGCAGCCGGGTGCAGATCGGAGGACCTACCGGCGCATTCATCGTCATTATTGCGGCGATTTACAGCAAATGCGGTAATGCCGGATTGCTTACCGCCACCTTGCTTGCCGGCGGGATACTGGTGCTTTTCGGTATATTCAAAATGGGGGCGCTGATCAAATTTATTCCGTTTCCGGTGACGACCGGATTCACTTCCGGTATCGCAGTGGTGATTTTTGCGACCCAGCTCAATGACATTTTCGGTCTGGGGTTGGAAAATATTCCGGCTGATTTTATCGGCAAACTCAAAGTCGTCGGAATGAATCTGCCTCATACCGACTGGGCGACTTTCGGTATCGGTTTGTTTACCATTATCGTTATTTGTGTGGTGAAACGACTGCTTCCCAAATGGCCGGCGATGCTGGTCGGTATGCTTGCTGCCACCGCAGTTGCGCAGATATTGAAACTTGACATTGCCACGATCGGTTCAAAATTCGGTGAATTGCCGCGTACATTGCCGAAACCGGGCTTGGAAATATTGCCGGTTTCCCGCTTCTCTGAAGTTCTGATGCCTGCTTTTACCATTGCTCTGCTCGCCGGTATCGAATCGCTTTTGAGCGCGACAGTCGCCGACGGTATGACCGGCGGACGCCGCCACCGCCCCAATACTGAATTGATCGCACAGGGGCTGGGTAATATCGGTTCGGTATTTTTCGGCGGTATCCCCGCCACCGGAGCTATCGCCCGAACTGCCACCAATATCAAAAGCGGTGCGCAGACCCCGGTCGCCGGTATGATCCACGCCGTGGTTTTGATGCTTATTCTGCTGCTGCTTGCTCCGCAGGCAAAACTCATTCCGCTGGCGGCATTGGCCGGTATCATGGCGGTTGTATGCTACAATATGAGCGAATATCATACTTTCTGCCGGATGTTCAAAGGACCGAAAAGTGACTGGGCGGTGATGCTCACCACCTTTTTGCTGACCGTCTTTGTCGATCTCGTGGTCGCGGTGGAAGTCGGCGTGGTGCTTGCGGCATTGCTTTTTATCCGCCGGATGTCAGATATTTCCAATGTGAGCGCGATCACCGGAGAACTTGCCGGAGATAAGAATGAAGTTGACGATCCGGACAACATCGGCAGCCGGGATGTTCCGGCTGATGTGGTGGTATTTGAAGTCCAGGGACCGTTTTTCTTCGGTGCGGTGGACGGTTTCCGGGATAAGGTGATGAAGTTTTCCAATAAAGGGATCAATACGGTCATCTTGCGGATGCGGATGGTTCCGGCGATCGACGCCACCGGTTTGACGGTGCTGGCGGATTTTGTGAAGCAGTGCCAGAAACAGAAAATGGATATTGTTCTTTCCGGAGTTCAGACCGATTCCCAGCCGATGAAAGCGTTTGAACACTTCGGTTTGATCGAAACTCTGGGTAAAGATAATATATGTCCGCACATCGATGATGCGTTGGCGCGGGCGAAATTCCTCGGCAGTTTGAAAAAAGCCTGAAAAGAACCGGTTCATCGACGTTTTGTGACAGAAACAGGCAGAAAAATATAAAAATCTGAAAGACGGAATTGAAAAAGACCGGAATTGCACCTATTGTTTTATAGCGAAAAAACGGTAGGGGGTAAGCAATGCCGGTCAATCTATACTATACACAGAAAGTCTGTGGATTTCAACAGACAAATATAAAGTATTTTCATGGAAGTGTCGAAATCCGTCTGAATTTTTGTCACAAACATCGGTAGGCAAAGGATTCGTACCACGCAAGAATGGCTTTTTACCGATGGTGCAAACTGGCAGAAGAAACCGGAATTCCTGAATTAAAGACAATGGCCGGACAATCCGGGATAAGTTGGATGGAATTGTGACCTGCTGGACATACCGGCATATCATCAATGCCAGGATGGAAGGCTTTAACAACAAGATCAGATGACTGACAAAACAGGCATACGGCTTCCGGGATCGCGAGTACTTCAAATTAAAAATATATCAGCTTCCGGATATTTCAAGCGGGAAATCTATATGAACTTTTGTCACAAACCGTCGGAGAGGCAAAAAAAATGGAGCGAGTGACCGGATTCGAACCGGCGACAGTCACGTTGGCAACGTGATACTCTACCAGCTGAGTTACACTCGCTCGTTGTTGTTTTCATAATATAGCCCAATTTTCGTAATAGTCAAATGATTTTTTTGAAAAAATTTCAAATTTTTTGTTATTGTCTCATTTTTTTTGTGAAAATCTTTGCGTCGGTTGATTTTTATCAGGAAACAATTACGTTGTCTCCGGTATGAGGAGATGTTTTTTATGCAATTATATATTCTTGACCGGGAACCGGGACGGGCAGTACGCTCTCTTGCTGATGTGCATGTTATCAAAATGTGTCTGGAAACCATGCAGATAATTGCCGGAGTAATGCACAATGCTCATTTGCCGCCGGTTCCGGGGATGCTTAAACCCTACAACCCCTCTCATCCGGTGATCCGGGCGGTCGATTCTCCGGCAAAACTCAACTGGGTGCTGCTTTACAACTGGGATCTGCAATGTGAATATCTGTTCCGTTTTCAGAAAAAACATGCCTGTTTTGACTTGAGTGTCAGAAGTTTTTATCTTTTATGGCAGTCGGAGTATGGTATGGATTGTGAAAATCTTGCTCGCAGTTTCAAAGATTTCTCCACGACTGAAAAGGACATCGTCCGGGCATTCCGGGAATATTACCGGTTTAAAAAGAGCCGGATAAAGCATTGGAAGTTTTCTGTGCGGAACGAACCGGAGTGGCTGAAATGAATTTTTAGCTGTTAAAAAAGTATTTACTGTTGAAAAACTTTTGTTTTGAGTGTATCTTATAGGATAAAGATATAACTTGAAAGGTTTTTTGTTATGGCTTCTGATCTCGGTTTCAGCAATATTTTCCCGGAGGCGTTCTGGCTTCACAACAATGCGGCTCTGCCCAGTTATGAGGTGGACCGGCGCATCCAGTTCCGCCGCGAATTTGAAATCACTTCCGTTCCGGAAAAGGTTTTGGTCAATGTCACTGCTGATGCCCGCTACACCCTTTATGTCAACGGTTCATGGGTCGGTCACGGTCCGGCGCGCGGCGTACAGGCGATGTGGCCCTATGACGAAATCGATATAGCACCGTATCTCAAACCCGGAAAAAATGTCATTGCCGCACTGCTTTATCATTACGGTTCATCCAACTATACCTATATTTATGAAGGTATCCACGGCTTTCTGCTGGCGGGCAATGTTAACGGCATCAATATCGGAACAAATCAGCAGTGGCTGGTCCGTGAAGCTCCCGGCTATATCCGCAATGTCGGCAGATGCGCTTCGCAGTACGCCTATCTGGAGTGGTTCGACTGCCGCGAGGGGGAAAGCGACTGGATGATGCCGGAATATCAGTGCAAAGAGGATTGGAATAATCCTCCGGAAGAAGCGTTGCGTATGCCCGGTTGTGCGCCGTGGACGAATTTTATCAAGCGTTATTTTCCGATGCCGTCAATGGAGATACTCAAGCCGGAAATTCGCGAAAGCGGCAAGCTGATTTCCGGGAACAGCTGGCAGGAGAAAAAGCATCTTGCTCAATATATCAAAGCTGATACCTTTATCTGGGACGGTTCTGATAACGGGGTTAAAGTTTTTGACTTCGGCGGTGAAGTGGTTGGACACCTTATTCTGGATGTTGAATCTCCGGTAGATGGTGCGGTTCTGGATTTCTGCTGTTTTGAAGCCTTTGACAAGAATGGCCACCCGTGGATAAATCTCAAAGGTTCCTCAACTTACGGCGGCAGACTTTGTCTCAAACACGGTTCAAATCACCATGAATTGACTCTGCCGTGGGGCTTCCGGGCAGTCATGGTCATCGACCGTACCGGCGGTGAATTGTCGGTCGCTCCCTCCATCCGTGAAACCGTTTATCCGATGGATATCAGAGGCAAATTTTCAGTCGATGATGAACGGTTTACAGGCATCTGGAAAATCTGCCTTGAAACCCAGCGGCACTGTATGTATGATGCCTATATGGACGGACCGTGGCGCGAATTTGCCCAGTGGTGGGGAGATGCGCTGGTTCAGGCAGTGAATACCTTTGTGCTTTCCACCGATGACCGTCTATTGGTTCGCGGTCATGAGATTGTGGCGGCGCGGACGCTGCCCTGCGGTTTGACCTACGGGGTGGCTCCGGCGGTGAGTCCGTCGGCGGTACTGCCGGATTATTCAGCGATTTTTCTCATTTCACTTTATGCCCACTACTATCAGACCGGAAGTACGGAACTTTACACCAAACACCGGGATGTGGCATTCAACATCATCAAATTCTTTGATAGAGAAAGCGAAAACGGTTTGATGTCTGTGGACAAACGTTACTGGTTTTTCGTCGACTGGTGCCGTGATCTGGATAAGCAGGAAACCTACAATCTGCTCGCCGTTTACGGCATGGATAAAATCGCTGAAATCGCCCGTGAAACCGGCGATACTGAAGTTGCTGAAACTTGTGAAAAATGTGCTGACCGTATCAGCGCGGCATTGAAGTTCACAGATCCGGCTCCCCATGCGGCGGCAATGGCGGTGCTGACCGGACGGTTTGAGCAATATCATGAAAAATGGAAAAAGGAGATCATTCTGCCGTTTTTGAAATCCGACCACAAGATCCCCCGCCGCCCGAGCAGTTACTTCAGCTATTATCTTTTTGAAGCCGGAAAAATCCTCGGCTGCGATGCTGAAATCATTGATGCCATCACCCGCTGGTGGGGTGAAATGCTGGATATGGGACTTACCAATACCCCGGAACACTGGCCGGAAAATTTCTCTGCCGGAAACAGCCGCTGTCACGCCTGGAGTGCCTATCCGATGGTATTTTTCCGTGACATCATCTGCGGTGTAAGGCAGAAAGATGTCCGCTGGGATAAGATCACATTCAAGCCGCTCGGCATTCCCGGCAAACTGGTCGAAGGCGTTTTCCCCACTCCGCACGGCGAAATAAAAGTACGTATCGACCGCCGCAATGGAGTGGTGAATGATGAAATAACCCTCCCTCCGGGGATCGTTCAGGCGTGAGTCTGTACTATTTCACAGAGCGAGAGTGCATCAACAGACTTTTTTATTGATGCATAAATTTCAGAAATTGATTTTTTCCACCTGACCGGAAACGATGGATTCATTACCGGTGATGCCGATAAGTGCGCTCAAGGCTCCGGCGCGGGAACCCGCCTGCTGACCGAGCGGGTCTTCACCCCCGGCACCGAGGAGGAGTTCGTACAAGCGGACATCGCCGCCGCCGTGCGGAGAGGCTTCTTCAACAAAGGAGAGTTCCTCCATGGTGATATTCTTGCGGTTGGTGCCGTGGAAAATGCGGATATAATCTTCTTCACCCATGTTGTCCGGTCGCGCGCCGCGATTGCAGGTTCCGACTTCGACCCGGCCTTTGGTGCCGTTGAAAACTATCTTGTATCCGGCGATGGGGGCGTAGGCGGTTTCCTGATAGTTGACCACAGTGCCGCCTTTGTATTTGATCATCAGGTTCATGGTATCGTAAATGTCGATATCGGGATTGAAGCAGCACTGATCGCGGAAGTAGCCGTCGATGTGTTCAGCTTTGAAATAGAGTTCGTTGAAAATCTCTCCGTCACTGCCGGGATTGAGGTCGCCGTCTGCCAATGTGGATTCCAGCACCGCCCAGCATTTTTCGGCATGGGGACACTTGGAACAGCGTTCGCCGCGGATCTCGCCTTTTTTGCCGAACTGTTCCAGACTGCCGACGGCGTAGACCGATTCCGGTTCATCATCGAGGAACCAGTTCAGCAGATCGAAGTGGTGGGTGGCTTTGTGAACGAGCAGACCGCCGGACTGTTTCATGTCGGCGTGCCAGCGGTGGAAATACTGCTGACCGTGATAACGGTCGATCATCCATTCGGCATTGACATTGGTGATTTTGCCGATGGGGTTCTCTTTCATGATTTTTTTGATGGCGGCGGAGTAGGGGGCAAAGCGCATATTGAATGCGACAGTGACCTCTTTACCGTATTTGATTTCGGCTTTCCGGATGCGTTCGATGCCTTCGCGGTTCATCGCCATCGGTTTTTCGGTGATGATATCCAGACCGGCGGCGAAACCCATTTCGATGATATCCGGGTGGGCGTGGTCGGGAACGCAGACGATCAGCGTATCCGGTTTGGCAACGCGCACCATTTCATCGAAATCGGTGAACTTGGGGACATTGGATTTGAGCAGATTGTTGAATCCGTCCATACGGGCATCGTTGGTGTCGTAGAGCGCGACCATTTCAGAATAATCTTTGACCTGATCGAGTATGGCACGACCGAAACATAGTGCCCGGGTGCCGGCACCGGCGATTGCAATGCGTTTTTTCATTATTTTTCTCCGTTTTGGATGAGATGTTGACTTTTGGCATAATATAATGGCAATGTATGAAATTTGCCAATGCCGTAATGGCAAATTTTGTATATTATTTTGTCAAAGATGTACGATATTTTGGCAGACCCGGGTCACGCTGCTGAACGGCGGAAGCGGGTGAGGGAATAGACGAATAATACCGTTCCGATCACGATCAGAGCGAGGAACTGTTTCCAGACAACTTCCAATCCGGCTCCCCGGAAAAGGATCGCCTGACTGAAGTTGACAAAATGGGTGGTCGGTGCCGCCAGCATTATTCTCTGGACCCAGAGCGGCATACTCTCCTGCGGTGTACTGCTGCCGGAAAGCATCTGCAAGGGGAGATAGACCAGTATCAGCAAAATTCCCAGCTGCGGCATATTCTGCGCGATACAGGCGAGGAATATCCCCAGCGAGGTCACCGCAAACAAATGCAGTGCCACGCCGACGGCAAAGAGAAAAAGTGAACCTTCAAGCGGAACTTTCAATATCCCGTTGATGATGAAAATAAGCGCCAGCATCGATGCCGCCAGCACCGCCGCCAGCATCGACCATATTTTGGAAACGATGATCTCAAACGGCGTCACCGGCAGAACCAGAAGATGTTCCAATGTGCCGCTTTCGCGTTCACGAATAAGCGCGGCACCGGTGAGAATGATCGCCAGCATGGTGATGTTGTTGACCAGCTGCATGACGGAACTGAACCACCCTTGAGTGAGGTTGGGGTTGAACCGGTTGCGTGTCACCAGTACCGCCGGAGTTTTTGCCGCTGAATCATTCCGGAGAAAGGTGTTTATCTCTTTCATAACTATCTGCTGGATATACCCGGCTCCGGTGAATGCCTGTGACATTCTTGTGGCATCGACATTGAGCTGGAGTTCCGGAGTTTTCCCGGCGATGACCTCTTTCTGGAAATCCGGCGGTATCACCAAAACAAAAGTGAACTCCCCCCGGTCCATGCTCCGGTCGATCTCCGGCAGAGTTATTTCTTCAGGCACAGTGAACATCGGCGGATAAAAAGCATCTGCGATCCGTTTCGACAATTGCGAATTGTCTTCATCTACAATGGCGATCGCCGCATGGGTCAATGAATCCGGCATCGCCTGATAGGAAACATATATTCCAAGTGAAAATGAATAGATGATCAAGCCGACCAGCAAATGATCGCGGAACAATCCCTGCAGCTCTTTCAAGCCCAGATAAAAGATGTTTTTCAATGTATACATGATAACTTATGCATCCTGTTTTTTGAGCAGCATTATTCCGGCGGCACTGATCAGCGGTACCGTTATTGCCAGTGCCAGGATTTCCAGTCCGAGATCGCTGAAGTAAAGAGCTTTATTGAATACACCCCGGCTGACCAGCAGCATATAGGTCGTAGGATAGATCGAACCGATCAGCCGCGCCATGCCGGTCTGGGTGGAAACCGGATTTATCATGCCGCACATCTGCACCGCCGGAAGTACGGTTCCGAGCATGGTGAGGAATATCACCGCGATCTGACTGCGGGTAACAGATGAGGCAAGCAATCCCATCGCCGTCGAAATGAAACAGTACAATATCAATGCGATCATCAGTGAAATAATACTTCCCTTTACCGGGACATCGAATACCGTCACTGCCATCGTCACCATCAGCAGCGCGCTTCCGCAGGCAAACAGCCAGTAAGGTATCTGTTTGCCCAGCATGAATTCAGTACGGCTCAACGGGGAAACATACAAATTGATAATGGAACCGGTCTCTTTTTCCCGGACGACCGCCAGAGCGGAGAGAATAGCCGGGATCATCATCAGCAGTATCGGAATGACCGCCGGAACCATCGCCGGCAGACTTTTGACATCCGGATTGTAGCGGTAACGCACCTCAATATCGGCAATTGCACCGGTTTTTTTGCCTCCATGAATACGCTGGTAATTTTCCAGCCACTTGTTGTGCAGTGCGGAAATATAACCGTTGACCGTTTCGGCGCGACTGGGCATTGCTCCATCGACATAGAATGCGACTTCCGGAGTTTTACCCGCTTCCAGATCCCGGGCAAAATTGGGCGGTATTTCCACTGCAAGACTCAATTCGCCGCTTTTCAGACGGCGGTCGATATCATCGGCATCATGCAGTTCCGGGCGTTCTTTGAAGTAACGCGAACCGGCAATATCCATAATGTAGTTGCTGCTGGCAAGAGTCCGGTCGTGATCAAGGACGGCAAAGGTGAGATCTTCCACATCCATATTGATGCCGAAACCCATGACCAGCATCATCAGCAAGGCACCGAAAAGTGCCAGCGTGGCGCGGATGGGGTCGCGCATAAGTTCCAGACACTCTCTTTTGCAGCAGCACATCATCCGGGAAAAACTGAAGTCGATATTGAAAAATTTCTTGAGGAAATTTGTTTTACCGGAAACGGTTTCCGGATTTTCTCCCGGATCTTCCACCGCTTGAATTATCGCCTCCGTATCGGGAGCGGTATCGCCTCCGGCATCTTCCAGATAGCCGATAAAGGCGGCTTCGAGAGTGTCGGCTTTGCGGGCGGCGATCAGATTTTCCGGGGTGTCGCAGGCGAGCGATCTGCCGGCGTGCATCAGCGAAATCCGGTCACATCGGGCGGCCTCATTCATAAAGTGGGTGGTGACAAATATGGTGACTTTGTCGTTGCGTGCCAGATCGATGATCATCTCCCAGAAGAGATCGCGCGCCACCGGATCGACCCCGGAAGTCGGTTCATCGAGGATCAATATCTGCGGTTTATGGATGACGGCGGCGGCAAGCGACATCCGCTGTTTGATACCCAGCGGCAGCGAAGAGGGCTGGATATCCGCCACAGGGAGCAGTTGGAATTTTTCCATCATCTCCATCACTCTTGAGTCGACTTCATCTGCCGGGATACGGCACAAACGGGCGTAAAGGGTCAGGTTCTGTTTGACAGTCAATTCGTTATACAGTGAAAAAAGCTGGGTCATATAGCCGAGGTGCAGCCGGGTTTCCATGCTGCCGGCATCGATCGGTTTGCCGAAAAGTTTTGCGGTTCCTTCACTGGCCGGGAGCAATCCGGTAAGCATCCGCATGGTGGTGGTTTTTCCACAGCCGTTGGAACCGAGAAATCCGAAAATTTCCCCGCGCCGGATGCGGAAACTGACATGATCGACCGCAGTGAATTCCCCGAATCTTTTGGTCAGTCCTTCAGCTTCAATGGAAATTTCAGGCGGAGCCGACTCATCAAACGGCGGCACGGTCAAATCGGTATGCCCGGCACGTTTTTCCTCCGGGAGCAGCTGGATGAATGCTGAATCAAGATCGCTCTTTCCGGTGCGCTCAAGAAGTTCCGCAGGAGTGCCGGTGGCGAGGATTTTTCCATCATTGACCGCAATGAGCGAATCGAAACGCTGGGCTTCATCCATGTAGGCGGTTGCCACGATGATGCCCATATCGGGAGCAGTTTTCCGGATCGAATCGATCAGATCCCAGAACTGCCGCCGCGCCAGCGGGTCTACACCGGTCGTCGGTTCATCCAGCACCAGCAGATCGGGGTCGTGGATGAGCGAACAGCACAAGCCGAGTTTCTGCTTCATACCACCGGAAAGTTTCCCTGCCGGACGGTCGAGAAACGGATAAAGCCCCGTACTGCGGGTGAGCAGATCGATGCGTTTGCGCCGTTCAGCAGCGCTGTGCCCGAAAAGCGAGCCGAAAAACTGGAGATTTTCCTCCACGGTCAAGGTGAAGTAGAGGTTTTTTCCCAATCCCTGCGGCATATAGGCTATGCGCGGACAGATGCGGTCGCGGTGAGCCTTGTCTTTCATATCGCCGCCCAGCACAGTTACCGTGCCGGATTGAACCGCCAGCGAACCGGTTATAAGTGAGAGAAGTGAGGATTTGCCCACTCCGTCCGGTCCGATCATGCCGGTAAGTATTCCGGCGGGAATGTCCAGCGAAACATCGTCCAGAGCCTGTACTTTGCCGTAATGCAGTGACACATTGCGGAGGGAGACAAAAATCTCCTTATTACGGTCGTTTTCCGTGGGGATCATTTGGTTTTATCCGCTTTTTCCGCATTGGTTTTGAGGAAATCCGGCCACTGTGCTTCCGGATTGATTTTTACATAGGCGACACCGGGCAGACCGGTTTTGACATATTCGATGTATCTGGTCAGGAGAGCCGGATCGATTTTGGCTTTGACACGGAACATGAGTTTTTCGCGTTCGATCCGGGTTTCGACTGTTTTGGGGGTGAACTGCGCCTTGCTGGCGACAAAGGAGATTTTTGCCGGGATGGGGGTCGTGGGCAGGGCATCCAGCAGGATGCGGGCTTCGGCACCGATGGCGACTTTACCGGCGACGCCGGAGGGGAGGAAAAAGGTCATGTAGGCATCGGTGAGGTCGATAAGATTTAGAACTCTGCCTCCGGCACTGAGGACTTCCCCGGCTTCGGCGAGGCGGTATTGGATCCTGCCATTCATGGGAGCGATGAGTTTGCAGTCATCAAGATCAGCTTGAATTCTGGCGACATCGGCTTTCATCGCCTGGATATTGGCGGCGGCGCCTTTGGCTTCGGCGATGGCGGAATTTATTTCAGCTTGCGTCTGTTTAACGGCGGCTTTTGCGGCGGCAAGTTCGGCGGCGGCGGTGAGATAGACGGTTTTATCGTTGTCGTACGCCTGTGAAGAGATGGCTTGAGTTTTGATCATCTGTTCGGCGCGTTCAAACCGTTTTTTTGCGTTGTCGGCACTGCTTTGTTTCTGCTGAACGACCGCTTCAGCGGCATCGAGTTCACCTTTTCTGATCTCGATTTTGGCTTTTGCACTGGCTTCGGAAGTTACGGCCTGCTGTTCGCGGGCTTTGGCCTGTGCAAGTTCGGCCTGAAGGACATTGGTCTGCATCACGGCGAGGATTTGACCTTTTTTGACCAGTTCGCCGTCCTGAACCAGAATTTTTTCAATACGTTCAGAGATTTTGGTTGCGACATCCACTTCGGTGGCTTCGAGCCGTCCGTTGCCGTGGGCGATGCCGGGGATATTGTTGCGGAGATTGTCCTGCCAGGTACGGTAGGCAAAGAAAGCGATACCGGCGGCGCAGAGAACACACAGTACGATAACAGTCTTTTTCATTGTATCATCCTCAAATTTGAATTTTGCTGTATGGAGGTTAATATAATGTGCTGTCCGGAAAAAATCCACTGAACAGAAAAAATTTATTTAATTTTTTGCCGCTGCGGTTTCATCTTCCGGAAAACCAATGTTGAAAAACGGCATCCACGGTATCAGGGCATCCGGATTGTGGTTCAATAATCCGATCTGGATATTGCCCTCTTTATTGAATAATCCGATCTGGACTTTGCTCGCCGCATTGACAAGACCGATCTGCATGAAGCCGCCGAAATTTACTGCCCCGGTCTGGATCCCGGCAGAGTTGAATGAAACATTGATCAATCCGGTTTGCATTCCGAAGTTTTCATAGGTGAAGTTGACCGGAGCGGCGGCAATGAAGTAATTTTTTCTTCCCAGATTGAAAAGAACGGCTTTTTGCAGAAAATAGTTGTTTTGCAGTACATTCACCGGAGAAACTGAAACGACTGCTGATTTCTGGCACAGAGCAATCACTCCGAGCGCGGCGAAACAGTCGGTTTTACCGTCAAAGATTTGAGTGCGGTCAAAATATCCCAGAGCGAGCTGCAGCGGCGTAAACTGCCAATCCGCTACCCAGCCGCGCGCAGTATCCGCATCGGAAACTTGCGGTAATGCGGCGCGGAGCATAAATCCGGAGACGATAATTACAGACAATGTCAATTTTTTCATACATAACTCCATTGGGTAATGTTAATATAACATTGTTGCTTTGAATTGTCAACAAAAAAAGCGTCAACCTTTTGTGGTCAACGCTTGGAAAATCAGACTTATTCGTTGTCTCCGGTTTCCGCCTTTTCAGCCTCCGCCTTTTCAGCCTCCGCATTTCCGGTTTCCGCTTTTTCAGCCTCCGCTTCCCCGGCTTTTTTATCGCCTTCCGGTTGCGACAGCGGGATATCCTTTTTGCATTTCGGACACTTTATGGATTTGGGGGCGGCCGGTTTCTTGTTTTCGTCTTTTTTGGTTTCCTCTGCGGATTCCTTTTTGCCCTTATCTTTTTTCTTCTTCTTATCTTTTTTCTTGTTTTTTTTGTTTTTTTTGCTTTTTTTCTTCTTTTTGTTCGCTTTTGCCAGCTTTTTCAATTCGCGTTCCAGATCGACTTTTTTGCCGCATCCGGGGCATTTGAGTTCGGTTTCGGTTTTTTCTTTTTTCTCCTGTTCGGGAGCTGAATAGGCGGGGAGCATCATGCCCATAAAGAGCAGGATCAACAGCATTTTACGGAATAAACTCATCTTTCTTTCTCCAATATTTATTACCGGAATTTTACGATATTGCTTAAAATAACTCCAAACTTAACGGTTTTCAAGCCGTTTTTCTTTTGTAAAATTGAAAAGACCGCCTTTTTGTGCTATATTATCGGATAAATGCTAAAACGAGGTACACCACGATGAAAAATTTATTTATTCTGTTTTTTGCGGTTGTTTTCATTTCTTTGAATGCCGCCGCGCCTGCCGGAGTACAGCAGCTGCTCCGCGGCAGGGCGATCCAGTGTGAAGGTAATTGGAGCGGGCATCTGCAGGGATTTGCTTTTGATGGCAGAGACAAATTATACTGGGTTTTCAATCAGCATCTGGTTCAGACCGATCTCAAAGGCAAACTGCTCAATGCCACCATGCTCAAGCGGGAACCGGGATTCAAAAATCACGGTGGAGACCCCTGTTTCGCCAATGGATTGATCTATGTCCCGTATTGCGGAAGCGGTTTCAATGCTGAATTGAATGGCAACCCGTCATATAACTTTGTGCAGGTGTATGATGAAAAAGATCTTTCTCTGGTAAAAAGTTACAGCATTCCGGAAGTGATTTACGGTGCCGGAGCCATTGCCTTTGCCGACGGAAACTTTTTCGTTGCCGGGGGCAGACCGGCAAATATGCCCGGAAATACGGTTTACGAATATTCACCTGAATTCAAACTGCTGAAAACTCATCAGCTGGAATTCAACTCCCATCTGGGCATTCAGAGCATGGCTTTTGACGGAAAAAATTTCTGGTTCGGCTGTTACAGTGTCCGGCACGGTTCAGCATTCCGGACCGGAAGGGATTTCAAGGTTAATGGTTACTATAACTTCAGCGGAGCCTACGGCATGATCCCGCTGGACGGACGGAAAATTCTGCTTGCTTCTCCGGCAGACGGCAAAAAGTCCGGCGGTAAAGCTGCCGTTGCCGATCCCGGCAAAATGCGGAAAACGGTCGCCCGTCTTGAACTTGATGACGAAGGCAGGATTTTTTACAACGGCAAAGAGTGTCCCCATGCCAAACTGCCCGGGAAGTTGAAAAACTTCCGCCGCAAACATATCGTCATCTCCGTGCCGCGCAAACTTCCTGCGGAAAAGGTCGTTTCCGCAGTTTCCGCCGTCAGTCAGTGGATCAGTGCCGATTTCGACATCGTTCTGCAGTGATAACGGTATTGATGCAGAGATAAAAATTTTTCAGTTAAACTCCTTGACTTTCAATGAAAAAGGGTGTATATTAAATGAATTGATGTGTTCCTGTGAAATAATTTCCGCACGGTGCGGACAGGAACGGTAGTAAAAGCAGTAAACAAACAACAAGAAACCAACAACATGCAAGAAATCAATTTCGCAGAAAGCTTTCTGAGTTTCGATGATATGCCCGCCAGCATGGGCGATCTGCTCCAGAAACAGGAAGCCGCCGATGCCTTCTCCAAAGGCAAAATCGTCGAAGGAACCATCGCCGCCAAACGTCCGGACGGAGCTCTGGTCGATATCGGTTACAAGGCCGAAGGCTTCATCCCCGCCTCCGAATTCCTCAAATATGACGAAGTCAACGTCGGCGACAAGATCGATGTCTATCTCGAAGAGATCGAAAACCGTCAGAACATGCCCTCTTTGAGCCTCGAAAAAGCTGAATCCATCAAGGCCTGGAAGCGCATCACCACTGAATACGGCGAAGGTCACATCGTTAAAGGCTTTATGCGTCACCGCGTCAAAGGCGGTATCATGGTCGATGTCGAAGGATTCCCCGCTTTTCTGCCCGGTTCCCAGCTCGATGTCAGCCCGGTCCGCAACATGGACGATTACCTCAATCAGGAATTCGATGTCAAGATCATCAAGATCAACCTCGAACGTCACAACATCGTCGTTTCCCGCCGCGAACTGCTGGAAAACAGCCTCCGCGAACAGCGCAGCAAACTTATGGCTGATATGGCGGTCGGCGACCTCCGCATGGGTACGGTCAAAAATATCACCGACTTCGGTGCCTTCATCGATCTCGGCGGCGTTGACGGTCTGCTCCACATCACCGACATCTCCTGGGGCCGCATCAATCACCCCGGCGAAGTCCTCACCGTCGGTCAGGAACTCGAAGTTGCCATCATCGGCATCGATAAAGATAAAGAACGCGTCTCCCTCGGTCTCAAGCAGAAGACCCGCAATCCCTGGGACGATGTCGTTGAAAAATATCCCAAGGGCGCAATGGTTTCCGGTAAGGTCGTCAATCTGATGCCCTACGGCGCTTTCGTCGAAATCGAAACCGGTGTCGAAGGTCTTATCCACGTTTCTGAAATGTCCTGGACCAAGCGCATCAACAAGGCCAGCGAAGTTCTCAACGTCGGCGATGATGTCGAAGCCGTCGTCCTCGATATCGACCGCGACAGCCGCAAGATCTCCCTCGGTCTCCGTCAGAAAGAACGCAACCCCTGGGAAGTCCTCGCTGAAAAATATCCCGCCGGCAAGCACATCGTCGGTAAGGTCCGCAATATGACCAACTACGGTGCTTTCGTCGAAATCGAAAACGATATCGATGGTATGATCCACGTCTCCGATATGTCCTGGACCCGCAAGATCAACAACCCCAACGAGCTGCTCAAGCCCGGTCAGGAAGTCGAAGTCGTCATCCTCGAGATCAACCCCGAACAGCAGCGCATCTCTCTCGGTCTCAAGCAGGCTGAAAACGATCCCTGGAGCAACATCTCCGAACAGTACAAAGTCGGCGATATCGTCAAGGGCAACGTTACCAAGATCACCGCTTTCGGCGCTTTCGTTGAATTGAGCAACAAGATCGACGGTCTCATCCACATCTCCCAGCTCAGCCACGACCGCGTTGACAAGGTCAAAGATGTCCTCAAAGTCGGCGATGAAGTCGAAGCCCGCGTTATCAAAGTCGATACCGACGAACGCCGCATCGGTCTTTCCATCAAGGCTGTGACCGACAACTTCTCCGAAGCCGAACTCAAGGCTGCTGAAGCGGAATACACCGCTGCCCTCAAACCGGGCGAAGAAATGGTCAGCATGGGCGACATCTTCGATGCCTCCATGGACAGTCTGAAACTTGACTGAGTGATCAGGATCAAGCGCAAATGATTGCGAATAGACGGAACAGTCTTCTGTTCCGTCTATTTTTTTGAAAATTTTTAATTCAGGGTAGTGCGGATATGATCGATATTTTACTTGGGTTGAGGCGCGGGCTTATTTTGCGGTCGGAACGGTTTCTGGTCCGGCATTTCGGAGCGCGCGCGCTGGATGTGCCTTTGGCGATGATCGTCGGCGTGCTGGCGGCACTGGTCGCCGCTTCTTTGCACACATTGGTCTCCTATTTGGAAAAATTCAATACCTTTATGCGCCAATCCGCTTCACCCTGGCTGTTTATACTTTTTATGCTGATGCCTTTTATCGGTGTCATTGTTTCCTGTCTGTTCCAGCGTTTCTGCGGCGGCGCGCGTTATGCCAAAAGTTTGAGCCCGCTTATTCTTGCTCTGCATCGCGGACAGTCGAGAATACCTTTCAGTGAAATCTTTACCCACGTCATTTCCAGTGCCATTTCTGTCGGCTGCGGCGGATCCACCGGTCTGGAAGCTCCGAGCGTGCTGACCGGCGCGGCGGTGGGCGCAAATACGGCAAGTTTTTTCGGCATTGACCGGCGGCGGCGGCTGCTGCTCATCGGTTGCGGCGGATCGGCGGCGATCGCGGCTATCTTCCAGAGCCCGGTAGGAGGAATCCTCTTTGCTGTTGAAGTTCTGCTTCCTGAATTCAGCGTGGCGGCACTGGTTCCGCTGCTTATTTCCAGTGCGGTGGCGATGGTGGTTTCCCGGAGCCTTTTTCCGCATGAACAGGTGCTTCATGTGATAAATCCACCCTGGAGAACCGATGCCATTCCGCTTTATTTCCTCTGCGGCGTGGTGTGTGCGCTTGCCGGGGTGGTGATCATCCGTTCAGCTTACAAGCTGACCGGTTTGATGAAAAAATATCTGCACTCTCAATGGCACAAGATGTTTGTCGGCGGTGCAGTGTTGACTTTGATGCTTGCCTTGTTCCCGGTTCTGCGGGGGCAGGGATATGGTTTTATCGCCCAGTTGTATGATGGCGATATGTCGCAGATCGGAGTATCTTCTCCGTGGCTCAATGCGGCTCCTCTGGCGGTCAAACTGGTGATTATCATCGGGGTGGCGATATTGCTCAAAGCGGTGACGGCGGTATTGACCGTTGAATCCGGCGGTGACGGCGGCATTTTTGCTCCGACCATGTTTGTCGGAGCTTTTGTCGGTTTTGCTTTTGCCCGGTTGTGCAATCTTACCGGCTGGGTGGATCTGCAGGAATCCAACTTCGTGGTGGTGGGGATTTGCGGTGTATTTTCCGCCGTTTTGCGTGCGCCGCTGACCGGAATATTTCTGATTGCTGACGTGACAGCGAGTTATATCCTGCTGGTGCCGCTGATGATCGTTTCTTCGGTAGCGTGGTTCATTGCCCGCTTGTTTGAACCGCACTCCATCTACAATAAGGCTCTGGCAGAAAGCAAACTGCTTTCACCGGATCGTGACCGGGCGATGCTTCAGCGTTTTTCAGTGCGGCTCTGTCTGGACCGGGAATTTATCGCGCTTGATGCTTCGCGTCCGCTTTCTGAACTCAAAGATATGATCGGTTTCGGTTCGACCCAGGAAGTTTTTCCGGTGCTGGATGAAAACCGTCAACTTGCCGGGATCGTTTATCTGGAAAAACTCCTTCCGGTGATGCTCGATGCCAAACTTGCCGGAACTCTGGTCGTTTTCGATCTCATGGATAACCCACGCGGCGAACTTACCATGGATGCCGATCTTGCTGAAGCGATGAAGTATATGGAACGCTTCAAACTGGAGCATCTGCCGGTCAAAGGCAAAAACGGTGAATTTATCGGCTTTGTCAGCCGCAATGCTGTCTTCAAACTTTACCGGAGTGTCATCCGCGATACGGGGAGATATTGAGCGGGGCGATCTCGCTTGCTCTCGTGAGCCTTGTCGTCGGACGTCGGCTCGGTCGAGGACAAAAGGCTGGCGCACGTGCGGAGTGCATCATGGAGCGATGTCGTCTAACGGACGATAACGGACGATAAACCGCCCATTGTCTTTATGTTTGCGGATGCCGCATGGTCTGTTTTGCCGCGTGTCCGACCTGTCCGACTCGTCCGACACGTCCGACTCAACAGGCCAAATCAGCGACGGACGATAACGGACAACAAGCTGCCCATTGTCTTTATGTCGGCGGATGCCGCATGGTCTGTTTTGCCGCGTGTCCGACCTGTCCGACTCGTCCGACACGTCCGACTCAACGCGCCAAGTCAGCCAGTTGTTTTCCCTGTTCCGGACAATAAAAAACCGGGCGGTTTGCCCGGTTTTTCATCTGATGCGGATTTTACTTCACATCAAAGGTGTTGAACCAGTTTCTTACCCCCAGTTCCAAATTGGCGGAGTTGCCCGCCTGAATGGTGATGTTTTTACCATCGCGGGTGATTTTGTAGCTGATTTCTGTCGGCGCGATCTTGAAGCTGATTTTGACGCCGGTCTTGCCGTTGCCGCAGACAACTTCCTTGTCGATGAGAGCCTTGAACAAGGTTGCGGCGGCTTTTTCTTCCGCGGTGTCGGCGACAAGTTCGCTTCCGGCATCCGGGGCGGCGATGACAAGATCATTCCAGGTGAGGGCGGCCAGACGGGTGCGGTCGCCCAGTTGCGCTTTCATATCAGCGACAAGCTGCAGCAGTTCTTCACGGGCCTGTGCATACTCTTCGGTAGTCATCGGCACGAGGAGATCGTTGACCACGCCCATGAGTTTTTTCTGATAGATTTTGAAACGGGAATCCGCTTTGCCGAAAAGTTTGGCAAAACGCGCTTCAAAGAGCCGTTTGGTTCCGTTTTCGGGGAAGAGTTTGAGGTAGTGGCGGGCAAGAGCCGCGTAGTTGGCGACTTCCATACCGTCGCGCAGACCTTCAAATGCGACTGAATCCTGCGGGCAGTTGTCTTCGCCGACGCGGACGATATTTGAACCCATTTTGCGGTTGCCGCCGCGCATATATTCGTGGTTGTGGAAGAGCGGGAGTTCCAATGTTGCCGCTTCCAGTCCCCAGTAAAGCATGTGGTTGTAGGATTTTGTGACAGTACCGGAACCGGTGTAGCGGCAGTAGATGTCGGTCGGACGCAGAGAACCGTCTTTCAGGCGGGCGAGATAGTCGGCGCGGGTGGTGAAACCGCCCTGGAACATTTCAAAACGGCCGCCGAGCTTATCGAGAGCCTCTTTGCGGCTGAACAGATTGAAGAAGGTGCTGAAGGGACGGAATCCGGCGGCTTTGAGCCATTTGCCGGTTTCGCCCATTGCCGGATATTTTTCCACCGGCTGTTCATCGAGGATCTTGATGAACATATCTTTGTCCTGAAAACCTTTGCTCCGCAGATAAGCGCCGAGTTTATGCCAGTTTTCTTTTTCCTTATCGCCGGGTTTGGCGATATTGTAGCGTGCCGCTTTGAAAATCACCAGACCGGAAGCAAGCGCATTGTCGATGTAGTGGTCAAGGGTTTTGGTGCTGATAAAGCGTCCGCCCATGCGGCCGACAAACTGGAAGTAGTCGATGCCGTGGGTACGCATATTGTGATACCAGTTGTTGAGGATGTTTCTGTCGGTACTGCCGGGGAACAAGGTGGGATAGCCTTCAGCTTCGAGGTTGACGAAGTTGCGGCGGGGCAACGCAGCATCGAGGACCTTGACTTCCACCGGGACGGAGACTTTGTGACCGTTGTTGGCGGCAGCTTCGATGGCGAAGGTGTAATTGCCGGGTTTTACGCCGCTTTTATCACCGACGGTGAGCCAGATGGAGGTGTTTTCTTCCAGTTCAAAATTTTTGTCATCGTACAGAATTTTGCAGATGACCGGGCGGTTGCCGCTGCCTTTGCGGGTGATGTGGCGTTCGACGCGGAGGCGGGCGGGGAATTTGTCCGGATTGACGAGCTTGAGTTTGATGTCACCGAGGTAGCCGAGGGAGAAAATTTTCAGCTCTCTGGCCTCATATTCGTTGCTGCCCAGAACCATGGAAACTTTGGGGCAGGCGGTATAACCTTTGGCTGTTTCGGCGTTGAGGATGGCGAACCCCTGTTTTTTGTCAGCCGCAGTGGTCTCCATTTTCGGGAGCTGCGGGGATTCCCAGCCGGGGATGGGCGCACTTTCAGTGATCTTGCGGTATTTGATATTGAAAACGGGGAGAGTGTTGTATTTGCCGAAAGTTACCGCTTCATACCATGAAGCCAGCACCTGACGGCCGGAAAGCAGAGTCTGTTCGACCACATAAAGACCGTCGCCGGGAACTTTGATATTGGCGTTGACGGTGTGATTTTTCAATGCGGCGATATCTTTGATCGCGATCTTTTGCGGTTTGGCGTTCCACTTCCAGTTGATGGCGCGGCAGTTGACCAGCAGTTCCAGTTTTTTGGGCGGGTTCCGGAGGAATTTCAGATCGGTAGTGAATTTGATATTGTGTTTGACTGATTTATCAAATTTGACACCGGCAAGCAGCATGGGACTGGCGAAGGCAACGCTGTCCATGCCGTTGACCTGGATGATGTTGAATTCAGTATCGTGACGGTGACCGGCGGGCAGGAAACGGTAGGTCCATTCGTAGGTCGGATATTTGATGCCGCCTTTCCAGATGTGGTATCCGGCGTAGAAGTCGTCTTCAAAGCTGAAAGCAAGACCGGCACGTTTTTTCAAATTGAGCAATGCGTGATAGGGGGCGCCCAGCTGGGTGTCGAGTTTAGCTGCCATATCGGGCATATGTTCGCCGCTTTCATCTTTGAGCGAGTAACCGATCAGGCGGCGCAGCGTGTGGGTGGTGGGGAAGAAGTAGCGGTCATCGGCACTTACACCGTCGCCGGAGGGGGCGAACACATTACGGATACCGAGGGCGAAACCGGTGATGTTCTCTTTGGAATGGTTTTCGTAGCGGTAACGGACATTGATCACCGGACTGCGGTCAAAGAAGGTGAGTTTTTTGCGGATCTTCACCTTGGTCGATTTGGAATATCCGGTCAGAGTGATATTGACCTGACCGGGGTTGCCGGTGTTGATGGCGCAGTCGTAGTTTGCCATGACGAAGTCGCTGCGGTCATCGAGCATACCGACGTGACCGATGGGCTGGTCGGGAGTGGTGGGCAGATTTTTCAGCTTGATCAGCTGGGTCTGGGAAAGCTTGTCAAAATAGCGGAGCATTTTACCGCCGATCTGCGGGGTGATGATGATGGAGTAAAAGCTGTTTTCAACTTGAACACAGCGTACTTTGCCGTTGTAGAATTCGCTGACCTTGACCTGTGCGGAAAGCATTGCGGTCATGGCAAGTACGGTGAGGAGCAATAATTTTTTCATGCTGTAAATTTTCCTTTACAAGTTGTTGAAAAATCATTTACCGGTAGAGAAAACGGGTGTTGAAACCGAGCGAGGAGAGGGAGTATGACAGCGGGGACTCGGCTGCAAGTTTCCGGAGATATGCTTTGTATTCTTTCTGCAGAGCCTTGTAAGTTTTCATATCATTGGCTTTTCTGGCATCGTAGAGTTTGGTGGAAAATTTACCGACCGCCAGACCGTATTCAAGGAATTGGACTCTGGCTTTGATATCGGCATCGGAAGTTGCACTCTTGGCATCGGCGAGGATTTTTTCCAGTTCTTCGATTTTTTGGACGGTAAATTCGTCGCAGTAATCGCATTCTCTTGCCGCAGCTCTGGTGTAGATATTTTCCAGTTCGGTGAAGTATTTTTTGACATATTCTGCCGCATCGCCGAAACCGGTACGGCAGTAATCATCAACGATATCATCGTAGCTCAAGCGGTCTGGATTCCACATCGCCTTGCTCAAAGTGTAGTAGGTCAGAGCTTTGGCACTCCAGAAACCGTAGTTGCAGTCAAAGTCCATGGCGATGATATTGTTGAATTTGAGCAATTCGGCATCTTCGAACATCCGGCGGGCATAATTTTGCGGAGCGGCGATGTTGCCGAAACCGCGCAGCGCATTGGGGCGCCAGATGAGGACATTGCCGAAACTGGCAAGCGAGGCGAGAGTTTTCAAACTCTGGGCGCGCGAACTGTCTTTGGTGTAATTCATCGTAGTGGAAATAAGCACGACATTGGGGTGGGGCTTGACCGCCGCCGGTTCAGTCGAGTAGCAGCTGTAAATGTAGATCGTGACTCCTTTGCCGGGCAGGACTTTGTTTATTTCTTCAGTTATGCGGTTGGCAAAAGTGAGTACACGGTCAGTGAGCTGAACATAGTTGACGACAGTGGGAATGCCTTTGATGTTGAACGAAGTTTTCCAGGGATGGGCATTCGGGGGGTCAAGTTTGCGGCACTCTTCGCACATGCAGAACCGGGCACGTCCGCCGTCATTCAAACATATTGAGACCGCTTTGCGGTTTGGATTTTTCCTGAATTTTTCAATCGCGTCCTGAGCAATGACTTTGATCAGTCCCGGGTTGCTCATGCAGAGACGGCAGCGGTCGGGGGAATCTTCCTGACTGCGGCTGCCATCAGGCTGAAGCGCGAAAAATTCCGGGTTGGTTTTGCCGTATTTGCCATACAGCCAACCGAAGGTGTGTCCCCAGGCATACGGAGTAGTGCCGCCGTTGCCGTGCCAGGCAAAGAAACCGGAATTACCTTTGGCATCCCGGCTGGCACTGGCGCGGAGTGCTGCCAGTTTTTTAGCCTCTTCCGCTTCAACTCCGCAGCGTTTCATGCCTGAAAAACCGCGTTCTGAAAGACCTCCGCCACCGGAACGGATATGCCGTTTGGCGAGCATCGGTTTTTTATCCATCTGGATATCCGGCATCCACAATGTCGGCTGTTTGGGGATGACTTTTCCCAGTTTGCCGGGCCAGAGGTAGCGGCAGCCGAGTTTTTCCAGGATATAGAACATGCCGAGCGAAGTATTACCGCTCAAAGTTACGGTGTTGTCGGTGGTTTTGATGGAAACGGTTTCGGGATCAGAACCTTGTTCAAAGATGATCGCCGCCATTTTTGCATTGCGTTTTTTGGGGTAGACTACCGGAAATTTTGCGCCGGTAATGGCTTCAAGATGGTATTTCAGCTCTGCGGCACGATAGCGGAAGTTTTTGTGAGTGATGACGATTTGCGCAAGAGCTTTGCCGTCTTCACTGAGTTTGAAACGGTTTGCAAGTTTGACCGGTTTTTTGTAGGTCGGTTTGTTTTTAAAGGTACTGTCATATTTGAGATTGCCGGGAGCGGCAAGGGGGACGGTGCCCCAGGTGGATTTGGGGAGCTCAACTGTTTTCAGATTTTTGGCGCGGCGGAAAATGGCGATGTAAAGTTTTTTCAGAGCTTCGATATTTTTGCCGGATTCAGTGAGGATGAAACGACCCTCCGCATCGGCGTATCCGGTGTTTTTCTGTTTGTCAACAAAACGGAAATACATGGGAGCTACCCACCAGATCTCGCCTTTACCGATTTTTTTGACGGTTACCGCCGGATAACGTTTTTTGCCGCTGATAAATTCGGCGACAATTTCCAGATTTTTGATTCTGTACGGATAGGAGTTGACACCGTCTTTCCAGGTGAAACTCCTGCCGGAAAATCCGAGAGCTTTGGCAGTCGGAGAGGTTTTGAATCTGATATTATCGATTTTGACCCCTTTCAGATTACCTTGGTAACTGTAACCGAGGAAATTAGCCGCCTGATTCAGAACACGGCTTTTCCCGGTAAGCCCGATGGGGGAACCGCCGGTAAAAATGATTATGCCGCCGTTACTGACATAGTTGGTAAACGCTTTGGAATAATCTGCTCCGGCAACGCGCTTTTCACCGAAGTAGATGACGGAATATTTTTTCATTTCCTCCGGTTTCAACCACACTTTGGGAGTTTCCAGTGCGATGCCGATCGGCTGCAATACCTCTTTGCGCATACGCGAAACATCACTTGAATGACCGAAAAGTGCTACCGGCTTGCCGTCGGCAAATGTTTGCAATGACAGCAATGCCACCAGAAATAATAAAGTTTTTTTCATTGTTTTTCCTTTGCTGTTAATAATTTACAGTTATTTTAATACGTTATAGTGCAGCCAATCCACGTGATTAAGCGGGTCATTATCCGGACGGTTGGCGTACTTATTACCATTTTTTATTGCATCAACTGCAAAATTTGGAACGATATACGGAACATTTGCAACGTGGCCATCCCAGAAGGCAACATTTGCCGCTTTGCCCTGCGGGTGAGGAAATGCGTGTTTGCGGGATTCCAGACGCATTGACTGGGCAGAGGCACCGCTGTTGCTGAAACTTGATTCAAGAACCATATATTTTTGAGAAGGTTTTTTTATCTGATTTATTTTGAATAATTGTCCATCGGGCCAACTCTTCGGCGGAACGTAATATACCCATTCGAAAGATTTTGACTTTTCGATGTAAGGATTGCTGTAAGTTCCGGGACACCAATATCCTTTGACGATATCACGGGTGTAATAAGGAGCTTTGCCGCCCGGGGTGTTTCCTTTCCCGTTTCCATAACCGCTTTTAGGCAGATATTTCAGCAGTCCGGCATATATGCCGTAGTCACTTCTGGTATAATATATTTTCCAGTCTTCATTGTCTCCTGCATATTGCAGCATCGCTTTGGAAAATTGTCCCATGTTGTTGACACAGTTGACTGCCATTCCGCGGGCGCGGGCTTTCTGCAGTGCCGGGAGCAATATCGCTGCCAGAATGGCAATTATCGCGATAACAACGAGCAGTTCGATCAAGGTGAAGCGGTACCGCTTCTGTCCGGAGACCCGGACAGAAGCGGTACCGCTTCTGTCCGGAGACCCGGACAGAATAAAAATCATTACAAGCCATAAAAAAACTCCGTTTGTTGTGTTAGATAAACTTCTCTGTGGGAATAATATAACCATTGATTGCAGTTTATGCAAGTTTATTTTACGATTTTTAATAAAAAAATGAGCTATACGCAGATATGGGGGCCGTGGTACGGATGGGTACGGAGCGCGGCAAAACAGACCATTAAAGACAACGGGCGGTCTGTTGTCCGTTTAAGTCCGTTACCGTCCGTTGTTTTTTACAGGACGCCGGTGAAACAGATTTGAAAAAAGATTGTACCGGTGGTATTTTATATAAATGTCAATTTTTCAAGGGGATGTTTAATGAAGTATTTTAATTTGTTTATATTGGCTCTGCTGCTCTGCTTCTGCGGATGCAAAGAACAGCGCAAGCCGAAACTGGTCATGGTGACCAATGCGGAATTTCCGCCCTACGAATATATTTCAGGACAGAAAATCGTCGGTATCGATCCCGAAATCATCCGTATTATCGCCGATAAACTCGGATATGAGCTGGAAATCCAGAATATGAATTTCGATTCAGTGATCGCCGCTGTCCAGAGCGGCAAAGCCGATATCGCCGCATCCGGTTTGACCATTACTGAAGAACGTAAAAAGCAGGTCAACTTCACCGTTCCTTATGTCATTGCCCGTCAGCTGGTGCTGGTTCGTAAAGATTCATCATTACAGGATTATTCCCAACTGCGCACCATGCGTATCGGTGTTCAGCACGGAACTACCGGTGACCTCTACGTTGCACAGAATATAAAAAATCCGGAGCGTTTTTCCAGCGGTCCGGTCGCGGTTGCGGCGCTCACTTCCGGCAAGCTGGATGTGGTGGTAATTGACAGTGAACCTGCCAAAGTTTTTGCCTTGCAGAACCCGGAATTGAAAATCATGCCCGAACCGCTCACCTTTGAAGAGTACGCTTTCGCTGTCAATAAGAAAAATCCGGAACTGCTGGAAAAAATAAATGCTGAACTCAATCTCCTTTTGAAATCCGGCGAAGTCGACCGCGTCATCAAACATTATAAAGAACAGAATAACACTTCTGCACAGGAGACCGTTGTTGATGAAACGGAAAGTTTCTGGCGCGGAGTGAAGGAATCGTTCCAACTCAATTTTGTTAAAGACAACCGTTATCTTTATCTCTTCAACGGTTTCTGGGTGACTCTGAAAATCACCTTTTTCTCAACGCTGCTCGGTATCGTGATCGGCTACGCCGTGGCGATCGTCCGCTGTACCGCCACCCAGACCGGAAAAATGAAGTTTGCCGATTTTCTCTGCAAAATCTATCTCACCGTGGTGCGCGGTACTCCGGTCGTGGTTCAATTGCTTATTATCTACTTCGTCATTTTCGGTTCGGTGAATGTGGATAAGGTCGTGGTTGCAATAATCGCATTCGGTATCAATTCCGGAGCCTATGTCGCGGAAATAATCCGCGGCGGACTGCTCGCCGTGGACAAGGGACAGATGGAAGCCGGACGCAGTCTGGGACTTTCCTACAGTCAGACGATGCGGGCGATCATCATTCCACAGGGCTTCAAAAATGTACTGCCCGCACTGGGTAATGAATTTATTGTACTGTTGAAAGAAACCAGTGTCGCCGGATACATCGCGCTGCAGGATCTGACCAAAGGCGGCGATATCATCCGCAGTCAGACCTATGATGCGTTTTTCCCGCTGATCGCAGTGGCAATAATTTATCTGGCAGTAGTCATGCTGCTCAGCTGGCTGCTCGGACGTTTGGAAAAGAGGTTGAAACGAAATGAGTGATATAATTTTTGAGATCCGGGATCTGGTCAAGGAATTTCCCGCCTTGCGCGCCCTCGATCAGGTCAATACCACCATCAAACGCGGTGAAGTGGTCTTTATCGTTGGACCATCCGGCAGCGGTAAAAGCACGCTGTTGCGCTGTTTGAATCTGCTTGAAACTCCCACTTCCGGAGAGATCATCTTTAAAGGCAAGCCGGTTCCGGCGGTCGACAGTAAGGAAATCGACCGTTTCCGTCAGCAGGTCGGCATGGTGTTTCAGCACTTCAATTTGTTCAATAATCTCTCCATCCGCAAAAACATCACCCACGCTCCTGTGCGGACCGGAAAACTTTCACACAAAGAGGCCCGCGAAACGGCGAATAAACTGCTCAAGCGTATCGGGCTTTACGAAAAACGTCACGCTTATCCCGGACAGCTTTCCGGAGGACAGAAGCAGCGTATCGCCATTATCCGCGCTCTGGCAATGAATCCGGATGTGCTGCTCTTTGACGAACCGACTTCCGCGCTCGACCCGGAAATGGTCGGAGAGGTGCTTTCTCTTATGAAAGAGCTTGCCAATGAAGGTATGACCATGGTCGTGGTCACTCATGAGATCGGTTTCGCCGCCGAGGTCGCCGACCGGGTCATATTTATGGATCAGGGACAGATCGTCGTTTCCGGTACTCCGGACGAAGTGATAAAGAATCCGGAAAATCCCCGGGTCAGAGAATTTTTCTCCAAAGTTCTGTGAGCTGAAACAGATCCGGTGCGTTAAAACAAAAAAAGAGGAGAACAGTCCGGACGGTGAGGGTGAAACCGGAGCCGGAAACTGTTCTCCTGTAATTTTCAGAATGGTTTATATTATTCTGCCGCTTCTTTTTTGACTTCCTTTTTGGCGGCTTTATCTTTTTTTACTTTTTTTGCCTTTTTGGCACCTTCAGCTTTCTTTTTGGCACCGAGCTCTTTAAAAAACGCACGGCGTTCTTCTTTGCTCATATTTTTGACTTTTTCACGCTGTTCCGGGGTGAGCTTTTTCATCATCGCTTCCCGGCGGGCTTTCATTTTCTCCATCTGTTCGGGAGAAAATTTACGTTTGGGTTTTTCCTCTTCGCTTTCAGTATTGCTCTGGTGGCAGGCGCAATAGACCGGTTCGACCTCTTTTTCACAGAACATGTCGACAGCCATGAGAGTGACATGGTAGGCGGCAACCACAATTGCCGAGGTCAAAAGAGCGATGAGAAAAATGTGCCAATCACTCTTGGGGGCGGCGCAACGGAAACTTTTTACTTCGAGGGGCTTTTTGACTTCCTGACTCTGGGCGGTTTGTTTTTCTTCCATGATAAATTTCTCCTTTTGTTTTTCCAACCATTCTTATAACGGTTGTTTTTTGTGATTTATTTTTTTTTGCTGAAAAAATTTTGATTTTTTTACAAAGCAGTGTTTGTCTGTCCGGTTTTCCGTTTGAACAACTCCGAACAGCCGAAAAATACTGCGGCAATAAGAGCAAAACTGCTCAATGTTCCCCACAATACCACCGGTGTCGCATGGGTATAAAGTATCCCTCCGATCCACGGACCCACTGAAAAACCGATACCGCGCATAAGAGAACTTACCGACATCATGCGCCCCGCATTATCTTGATCGGCTTCACTGGATGCCGCCGTGTACAATGCCGGCTGGGCGATGATCTCTCCCAGAGTCACTACCACCACCGCAAGCGTGATCGCCCATGCTCCACCGGCAAAACCGAGCTGGAAATATCCGATGGAATAAAGCAATGTTCCGGAAATCAGCTGCAGCATGATCGGAGCTTTAAGTTTCTTGAGCAATGCCACCAGCGGAATTTGCAATGCCAGTACCATGGTTCCATTGAGCGAATATATTGAACCGAGTGCTTTTTTGCTGATATTTACTGTCGCCGTTGAGAATATCGACAATGTCGAATAAAGCTGGGAAGTCAGCAGCATCAGAAACAATGTGCCTGCCATGAGAAAGAGAAAGCGGCGGTTGCGGATGATCTCTGCAAATATATTGCCTTGGACCGCTGTTTTCTGCTGTTTTACCTGCGGAGTGTGCTTCCGGGTATCCCGGCAGCAGCTGAACCAGGTGTGGAATGTTCCGGCAACACAAAGCAGACCGGTCAAAATGAAAAACAACCAGAATGGTGTTTCAGCAAAAAATGCTCCGGCCATCGGACCCAGTGCCCAGCCGACATTGTAGCCGATACGGATCTTACTGTAATAACCCGGACGTTCATCCGGAGCGGCAATACCGACCAGATAGGCATCGGAACCGACTTGAAATGCCACTCCTACTGCAGTATTGAACATCAATGCAATAACAAATGTCCAGAACGGAGCCTTGATATATACCATGAATGCCAGTACAAAAAATATCGCTCCGCGCAAAATCTGCCCGGCAAGCATCATCAGAGAATGACCGAAGCGGTCAGTCAACCAGCCGCACGGTACCGGCGCAAGGATCGTCGCCAGCCCCAGCAGCGGAAAAATTATACTGACCAGACCATAGGGCAGTCCCCGTTCTTCGCACATATATATGGGGATGAATGGATAAACTATCGCATAGGAAAGCTGGTTGAAACTCCACGTCGCCGCCAGTGCGATCCCTTTATCGCGGCACAGATAAGAAAAAAATTTGGAAACCGGATTCATAATCATCTTCAATAATGGAAAATTGATTTGTTTTCCCCCTAATATAGCATAACACCGGAAAAATGCAAAAGCAAACTTGCATTTCTACTCCCTGCAATGTAAATTATGCGAATACAGCTGTTGCAGGAGGATGAAATGTTGTTAAAAAAATCAATTTTCAGTTTATTTTTTCTATTGGGTTGTTCGGCGTTCCTGCCGGCGCAGACTCCTGAAGCGGAATTTAATTATCCCGCTGCCGCCCGCCGGGTCCCCGGAACGACATTGCGGGTGATGAGTTACAATATCCTCGCCGACCGCTTCAACCGTAAAATGCGTCCCGCTTCTGAACGCGCTCCGGAGGTGGCTGAAATTATAAAGACTCTTTCGCCGGATATTGCCGGGCTTCAGGAAGCTGATGAACCATGGTATCCCGTTTTGGCGGAACGCATTGCCCCGTATAAATTTGCGGTCAATCCTTACGATACGACATTGTGTGCGGTGATTTACGACAGCCGCCGGTTCCGTCAGACCGGCGGAGGGAATTTCGCCTTTGTTACGGAGGAACTCCGCTGTCTGCGGTACACGGTGTTGGAAGAGCTGAAAACCAAAAAGAGATTGATCGTTACCAATACCCATTGGAGTTTGAAGCCGTTTACCCGTCTGGCAAATGCGGCGTTGATGATACGTTATATAAAAGAGTTGCAGCTTGACTATCCGGGAGTTCCTGTCATCTGTACCGGGGATTTCAATTGTACCGTTGAATCTGCGGAATTGATGTATTTTTTGAAAGAAAGCGGATTTTCCGATGCGGTAGAAACAGCAGAACATGTTTTCAACAAAGAGTTTTTCAGCTGGTTCAGCCCGGATTGGAAAAAGGTGCGGGGCGGACGGCACATCGACCACATCATATTTTCTCCGGGGATAAAGGCTCTCAATGCCGGAATGATCGCCGGAGAGAAGATTTACCGGGCTTCAGATCATACTCCCGTTATCGCTGATCTGGAAATGCCGCAGTGATTTCGGTGTTGCCGGAGATCAAAGTATATTGTCGCTCCATAAAGTGCGGTTCTGCCGCATTGCTTCATAGAGGACGATGCTTGCGGCGTTGGCGAGATTCAAACTGCGGTTGAATACTCCGGGCATGGGGATGCGGCAGAATTGTTCCGGGTACTGCTGATGCAGTTCATCGGGCAATCCGGCGGACTCCCGACCGAATACCAGATAATCCCCCGGCTGAAATTCCACATCAAAGAAATCTTTTTTTCCGTGGGTGGAGATGAAAAACATCCGTTCCGGCTGCTGATCCGCCAGAAATGCTTCCCAACTTTTATGGATCGCCGGAGCGAGAAACTGCCAGTAATCCAGTCCGGCGCGTTTGAGAAATTTGTCTTCCAGCGAAAATCCGAGCGGTTCGATCAGGTGCAGTTTGGTATTGGTCGAAACCGCAAGTCTGCCGATAGTGCCGGTGTTTTGCGGTATTTCAGGAGCAAAAAGCACAATGTTGAATGGTTTCATTGTCAATCAACCTTTATCATCCGTGCGGCAAACAAGGTGTCGCAGTTGAAGTTCCATCCATCGACACGCAGCATGCCGGGGGCGATATTGCCGGTGAGCGGATGTTCAAAGGGGTCGAGCTTGAACTCCGGATGCTTTTCCAGAAATTTACGAACCACGCCGGAATTTTCGGTATCAAAGACCGAACAGGTCGCATAGACCAGAATCCCGCCGGAACGCACCGCTTTGGCATAGGTTTCCAGAATTTCCAACTGCTGAATTGCAAGTTCTTCGACTTCCTCCATGGTCAATATCCACTGCGCCCCCGGATTGCGCCGCCACACTCCCGAACAGCTGCAAGGCGCATCGACAAGCACTCCGTCAAATGGATGCTTGACCCTGCCGGATGCGGCGATATTTTCTCTGGTTGTGATATTCGGAAATCCGGCGCGGCGGGCGCGTTTGCGCAGATCTTCCAGTTTATAACTGCGTAAATCGCTGGCGGTGACGTTGCCTTTGCGCTTCATCATCTGCGCCAGCTGTAAAGTTTTCCCTCCGGCTCCGGCGCAGGCATCGAGCCAGCGGCTGCCCGGTTTCGCCTGACAGATCAAACCGACGCACTGACTTGCCAGATCCTGGATCTCAAACCAGCCTTTGCGGTAGCTTTCAAGTGAATACATATTGACCTTGGCGCGGATGGCAAGGGCATCTTTTACGTTGGGTATTTCTGTTACTTCAGCTTCGTGCGCTTCAAGTTCTTCCAGAACGGCGCTGCGCTGTCCGGCATTGCATTGCAGTCTCAAATATATGGGCGGCCGTTCTCCGAGCGCCTTGATAAAAGAATCTTTGTCGATACCGGAGGGCAGCGCATCATGTACCCAGTCGGGCAGCAGATCCCCGATGGTGATAACTGCTTCGGTACTGAAGTAATCTGCCATCTGCCGCGCGCGGCGTTCCGGTGAATTAGCAGGCGCGGGGAGTTTGGTGTATAACTCTTTGCCGTTGCGGATGATTTCGGCGTTGGTCATGTCGCCTGCGATGAAGCATCCTGCCATGAGCAATGCGGCAAGTTCGCGTGAAGTGAAACGCACCGTTCCGGATTCCAGTTCCTCAAGGCGTTCACCTGGCAGATATTTGCGCAAAAATCCCCAGTTCCGCAGCAGCGCATAGACCGATTCCGAAATAAAAGCACGGTCGCGCGAACCGCAGCGGCGGTTTTCTCTGAAGTAAGCCGCCAGCACCCGGTCGGAGTGTTGACGGCGGCCGAAAATCCCGGACAGCACCCGTCTCAATGCTTCATCAAGCAGATTGAGCTGGGCGTTTCTCTTGCCGGGAGCCAGTGTGTCGATTTTGTTGTAAGTATCCATAATGGATATAATATAACCTGCTTCAGGCAAAAAAGCAATTTGAAAAACGCTCTGATTCGTTTATTATGTATTTTTCAGAGGAGAATTTTTTCCGGCATCCGGCGGAAGGAGCCGTTTTGCCCGGAAAAAGCAACAGGCAAATCGAGGAGGAGTTATTATGAATTTGCTTGCCAAACGTGAAAATGAGGTGCCTGCCGAACTGGAAAAGGTGTTTCCGGGAGTGGATGAACTTATCCGTTCATTTTTCGGACGCTGTATCGAACCGGGGTCCGGTCTGCTCCGCAGTTCGGTTTTTGATTCCCGCTGGGAGACCGAAGTCAGGGACAATGAAGTGAAAGTCCGTATCTCCTGTCCGGGCTGCAAGCAGTGCGACTTTGATGTGGAGATCATGGGGGATATCCTCAACTTTAAACTGCGCCGCGACAGCAAATGTGAAGATAAATGCGGGAAACGCCGCTATATTTTCCGGGAACGCTCTTTTGCTGAATACGAAGAGTCGATCAAACTTCCGGTTCCGGTAAAAGGCAGCGAAGCCAAAGCTCACTACAAGCACGGCGTGGTCGAAGTCACCATCCCCCGCGATCTGCAGGAAAAAAGCAATACCCGCGCCATCAAGGTCAAATGCGAAAAGTAACAGGAGATTTTTACCATGACTGAAGAAATGATCAAAAAAGATGCCGCCCATACTGAACACAAATGCGAATGCATCACCGTCCGTCCGGTCGCCGATGTCACCGACGAAAAAGATGGAGTCGAAATCTGTTTTGAAGTTCCCGGAAGTTCTTCCGATGACATCACTCTGGAGATCAAAGACAAACTTCTGACTCTCAAAGCGTGCAGTATGCTCCACCGCCGCGGTATGCCGGTGGTTTACAAGCGTTCATTTTATCTTTCCGATGCGGTCGATACTGAAAAGATCACCGCCAAAGCTTCCGACGGTCTGCTCACCTTGTTTCTTCCCAAAGCCGAATCCGCCAAAGCTCACAAAATCGAAGTGAAATAATTTTTTGCTTCGCCCCCTGCTGCTGTCAAATATCAGCCGGGGGCATTTTTTTGCTTGAAAATTCCGGCGGTACAGATTATATTATCCATCTGAAACAACTATGGGGAACTATAATGGATAATACAATAAAACTTCCGCCAAATGTCCGTTACAACAACGATACGGAATATGTGCAAAAACTGTTGACTGCACTGGAAAAACGCGGGGGCTACTGTCCCTGCCGTCTGCTTAAAACACCGGACAATATCTGTATCTGCCGGGAATTCCGCGAGCAGATCGCCGATCCGGAATTTGAAGGATTGTGTCACTGCAAACTTTTTTACAAGGAGAAATAAATCATGGATATTTTACACATTGACAAAGCGGCTTTCGATAAACTTGCAAAACAGGAGAAGCCGGTCGTGGTCGACTTCTGGGCTTCCTGGTGCGGCCCCTGTATGAAACTCGGAAAAGTTCTGGAAGAACTCGCTGCTGAACGCGATGACATCATCATCGCCAAAGTCGATGTCGATCAGAATGCGGAATTTGCCGCTTCATTCGGTATCGATGCCATTCCGGCGGTATTCCTTTTCAAGGGCGGCGTGGAAGTCAAACGGGCTGTCGGTTACATGGACAAAGCGGCTCTTTGCAAAAAACTTGGTATCTGACCGGGATTTTTTTGCTGTTTTTTACCGTTTTTTACTTGAAAAATCATTGTTTCCGGGCTACATTTAACCGGATATAATGATCATTAAATAAACTGATAAAGGTATTTATTATGACATCCAGAGAACTCAGAGTAAAATTTATTGAATTTTTCAAGAAAAACGGTCACACCGAAATAAAAAGTGCTTCACTTATTCCGGAAAACGATCCGACCTGTCTTTTTACCACCGCCGGTATGCACCCGCTGGTCCCCTATCTGCAGGGCGCAAAGCACCCCGCCGGCCGCCGTCTGACCGACTGCCAGAAGTGTATCCGTACCGGGGATATCGACGAAGTCGGTGATCCCGTGCATCTTACCTTTTTTGAAATGCTCGGCAACTGGTCGCTGGGCGATTACTTCAAAGAAGAGGCGATCAATTTCAGCTTCACTTTTCTGACCAAAGAACTCGGTATTCCCGTTTCCCAACTGGCGGTGACCGTCTTTGCCGGTGACGAAGACTGCCCCTTCGATCAGGAAGCCTGGACCATCTGGAACAACCTCGGCATCCCCGCCGAACGTATCGCCAAACTCGGCAAAAAAGATAACTGGTGGGGACCCGCCGGAACCACCGGCCCCTGCGGACCGGATACTGAAATGTTCTACTGGACCGGTGAACAGCCCGCTCCCGAAGTCTTTGATCCCTCCAACAAACTCTGGGTCGAGATCTGGAACGATGTCTTTATGCAGTACAACAAAACTGCCGACGGCACCTTTGAACCGCTTTCACAGCGCAATGTCGATACCGGTATGGGACTGGAACGTGTCACTGCCGTGCTTCAGGGCAAACCCAGCTGTTACGAGACTGAAGTCTTTGCACCGCTCTTTGCCGAACTGGATGCGGTTCGCGGCGTTCCGGGTGTTCCTGCCAGAGAACGCTCCTCCTCTGAACGCATCATCGTTGACCACCTCCGTGCCGCCACCTTTATCATCGGTGACGGCATCACTCCGGGCCGCGTCGATCAGCCTTACGTTTTGCGCCGCCTGATCCGCCGCGCCATCCGCGAAGGCCGCAAACTCGGTATCACCGATGTTTTTGCCGGACGCATAGCCAGGGTCATCGTCGGTCAGTTCTCCGAATTCTATCCCGAACTTGCCGCCAATGCCGAAATGATTTACAGCGAACTGGAACGTGAAGAAAAACAGTTCGCCGCCACTCTGGAAAACGGTACTAAAGAGTTTCAGAAGCTCATCGACCGCGTTCCGCCGCACATCGCTAAAAAGGTGGTCAGCGGCAAAAACGCTTTCAACCTCTATGAAACCTACGGATTCCCGCTTGAGTTGACCGTGGAAATGGCTAAAGAGCAGGGCTTTGAAGTCGATGTCGAGGGCTTCAATGCCGCCTATATCAAGCATCAGGAACAGTCCCGCGCCGGTGCGGAGCAGAAGTTCAAAGGCGGTCTTGCCGACAATTCCGTCGAAACTGCCAAGCTCCACTCCGCCACCCATTTGCTTCAGGCGGCTCTGCGTAAAGTGCTGGGCGACCATGTCGAGCAGCGCGGTTCCAATATCACCGCCGAACGGTTGCGTTTTGACTTCTCACACCCCGACAAGGTCACTCCGGAACAGCTCAAAGCCGCCGAAGATCTGGTCAATGCCGCTATCGAACGCAAACTTCCCATCGTCTGCGAAGAGATGACCGTTGAAGCCGCCCGCGAAGCCGGTGCCATGGGACTCTTTGGCAACAAATACGGCGAAGTGGTCAAAGTTTACACCATGGGCGATGTCAGTAAAGAGATCTGCGGCGGCCCCCACGCTGAAAATACCGGCGATCTGGTCCATTTCAAGATCCTCAAAGAAGAAAGTTCCAGCCGCGGCGTCCGCCGTATCAAAGCGGTCATCGGCGAAGCGGCTCTCAAGTAATTTCCACCGGGAGGCATTCTATGCGAAAAGAAGACCTGACGATCACCGCAATGGATAACGGCTATCTTATTTCCGTTTCCGGCAGAGCCAATTTCGACTATGCCGTACCTTTGCGGGAGCTGGCGGAAAAACTGGTTCCGGGCAACTGGATACAGTTTGATATGGAGTATTGCGAAACCATGGACAGCACCTTTATGGGAGTTCTGACCATGCTGGCGATGAAGCTCCGCAAGAGCGGTTCAAAAGTTATGCTGATCAATGCTTCAAGTCAGCTCAACAAACTGCTCCGCGCCCTCGGCGTGGCGAAGCTCTTCAACTTCGTTGCCGGGGATGATAAAAATGCGGTCAGATCCGGAAGTGCAGTTCAGGAGGTTCAGATCTCCGGCAAGGCTTCGCTTTTGACCACCGCTCAAACTGTGGTCGATGCCCATAAATCCCTCGTTGAAGCCGACAGCAGCAACTTGGAAAAATTCGATAAAGTCATCGAATTTGCCGAACAGGATGTCGAACGGCTGAAAAACGACAATCAGTGATTTCAAGTTATGACCATCTGCCTTTTCCGGCAGATGATCTTTTTTACTTAAGGACTTTTTCATGTTCAGAACCGAAAAAAGTGACAATGATTTTTCCCGGATCATAAATGCTGAATTGGTCGTCGTCGGCGGCGGTATCGCCGGTACGCTCGCCGCTGTCGCCGCCGCCAGAGAAGGGGTGAAAACCGTACTTATTCAGGATCGTCCGGTTCTCGGGGGACCGTCAAGCAGCGAATGCAGTGAAGGCAACGGCAAAATGGTGCTCGGCGCTCCCAACTACTGCAACCGCAACGCCCGCGAAGCCGGTCTGGTCGAGGAACTGCGCAATTTCCACACCCGGAGATTTATTTACGGCTGGCGCAACCATTGGAGTTTGTCGCTGCGCGATTTCGCTGAACAGGAAGAAAATCTCACTCTGCTGATGAATTGTACCGTCTTTGACTGCCACTGTGAAAACGGTGTCATCAAGTGCGTCTTTGCCCGGCAATCCGGCAGTGAACTGGAATTTACCATTTATGCCGACAACTTTATCGATGCCAGCGGCGATGGTGCGCTGGGCTTCAAAGCCGGTGCCGAATTCCGTATGGGGAGAGAGGGCAAAGCGGAATTCAATGAGCCGCTTGCGCCAAATGAACCCGATACCAAAACCATGGGAACCAGTATCTGTTTCCGCGCCGATGATGTCGGTCATCCGATCAAGTTTGAAGCTCCTGCATGGGCGTATAAAATCAACAGCGATGACGATCTGCCCTACCGGATGCACAGCAATCCGGTGAGCGGCTACTGGTGGCTGGAATACGGCGGCGAAGTCAATACCATTTCCGATAATGAAGATATTTACAAAGTTCTGCGCAGTGTCCTTTTCGGAATGTGGGATCATGTGAAAAACGGCGGAGATCACGGAGCTGAAAACTACGCGATTTCCTGGGTCGCTTCCGTCGGAGGAAAACGGGAATCCCGCCGCTTTATGGGCGATTATATTTTGAAGCAGAGCGATCTGTTGGAGCATCCGGACTTCCCCGATGCTGTCGCTTACGGCGGCTGGCCGATCGACATCCATCCGCCGGAAGGAGTTTTCGGCAAGGGGCATCCCGGCAGTACGCCGCCCTTTATTTTTCCGGGACTTTTTCCCATTCCGTTCCGTTCGCTTTATTCCCGCAATATAAGCAATTTGATGATGGCAGGGCGCAATATCAGCGTCACCCATGTCGCGCTCGGTTCGACCCGGCTCATGGCGACCTGCGGGCTTCTGGGGCAGGCGGCGGGTACGGCGGCGGCGCTGTTGAAAAAATATCATTGCACACCGCGCGAACTTTATTTTAACCACATCGCCGAATTGCGGCAGCTGCTTCAGAAGCGCGATGCCGCTATCCCCGGATATCCGGTCCATCTGCCGGATGATCTTGCACACAGAGCGCATATTTCAAGTGACAGCAGTTACACTTTTATTATGGAAGATGTTGAACGCTTCATTCCCTTGCAGGCGATCGACACTCCGACCAAAAAGTTTGACCCCTGCGATGTCGCACCAAGCGACCGCCGGATCGGTATGAAGTTCCTCTGGGATGGGAAAAAACTGGAAAAAATCCGCTTCAAATTCAACAATCCAACTGATAAAGAGTTTACTGCAAACTTGCATATCTGTCGTGATTTCAGTGCAAAAGAGGAATTTGCCGTTGCCGCACAAGTCATCCCGACAGGCGAAAATACGGTCGAATTCAACTTTGATATTGAACTTGTTCCCGGAGCTTACGCACTCATTTTTGATGATATTCCGGAAGTTCAAATCGGAGTCGCTTCAACTCACTTGCCCGGATTTGAACGCAAACTTGACGGCTGCTACCTCAACTACGAACATTTGGCGTGTGAATTTTTCCCCGCACAACAGCCGTATCCGGCAAGCCGGGTCGTCAATGACAACGGCAGAAGCATTGATGGTGTGCCATCGCTGTGGATGGCGGATGCTGATCACGGCACATTGACTTTGCAATGGGATGAGCCAACTGAAATCAACGAAGTTTCTCTTGTTTTTGATACCAATCTGGATCGCTTCGACCTTGAACGCATCGCTCCGGAATGTGTGAAATCCTTTGTTCTCAAAGCTGACGGCAGAGAAATTTTCCGCAAAGGCGACAATACTCAACGCTTTGTGCGCTGTGTGCTTGACGCCCCGCAAAAAATCAGTCAGCTGAATTTGGAAATAACTTCCACCAATGGCGATAAGTACGCCCGTGTCGTGGCAGTCCGCTGCTTTTGAGCTGAATGATGATCGTGAAACCAGCGCTCCTTATTTGGAGCGCATGGCTTTCAGCAGATTATTTCCGTAAAGCAGAAAACCGCTGTCGTTGGGGTGCAAATACGCATCGGCATAGAACTCCGGCAGATGCGGCACCAGCGGCATCCCTTCTATGACTCTGACATTGTCAAACTGCCGGTATACCGCTTTGAGCAATTCAATGGCATCAGTGAGTTTGCCGGAAGCATGGGTGTCTTCCATATCTTTGCGCCAGATGGGCAAAATGGCATAAATCGGCGTGCCGGGGTAGTGCTTATTGAGATTGATCAGAAATGCAGTGGCATTTTTGGTGATATTTTCTGCTGAAACCTCTTTTTTCCAATCGTTTGTCCCGTAGGCAACGGTAATGAGATCCGGTTTGAAATCATCCGGCGCATCGGCAAAAGGCGGGTTGAATATTTCCGCTCCGATAGCTTTGTTGAAAATTTCCGCATCAAATCCATCGGCAATCATATTGGCATACGCAAACGAGGGATGGATGGCATCGTATCCCTGGGTTATCGAATCACCGTAAGCAAGCATTTTCCGGCTTCTTTTAAGTGCTTCGATGCGGCAGTTGTCAGAAAATTCCAGCGCAGAAAGTACCGTTTTTGCCAGACAGGGAAAATATATTTCAACTTTATTGAAGTTGCCGTCCAGCGGAATGGTGAAATCAAAATCCGGTTTTTCCGGATGGTTTTCTGTACCTGAATGCTGAATCAGAATGCCGTTGATTTTAACATCAAAAAAGGCGAACTTGCGCGTTGATGCGGCAGAGAACCTGCCCGATAACCGGATGACTTTTGCATCGGTCGCAAATGACAAACGGATGCCGCTGGTGGCAGTTGCTTTGGTGCCGAAATCCTGATTGTCTTTCAAAATTTCCCGCTGCAGCGCTGTCATACGGTGAAATTCATAAACTCCATCGTTATCAATTATTTCAACTGCGCCGCAGGTGATATTTTTTATCAGCTCAAAATCAGCTTTCATGGTCAATTTACCTCAATGTTTTTGCCCCGGGTCTCTTTCAGAAAGATCGCATTTACCGCCGTCATTCCGCCGAGGACGGTGAGCAGGATGAATACGGCAAGATAGGAGTTTCTGCCGTAAATTTTTATCCCGTCAATAATTTGCGGCGGGAAAATTTCCAGAAGTTTTCCCGTAAGTGTTCCGACGATGGCGATGATAAGATAGGAAAAACAGTTTCCGATACTCAAACTGGTACCGACCCGGTTCGCCGGATTGGTCTCTTTTTGTATTGCCACCTGAATTGTGGAACAGTTCCCCGCAAAGCTGAAAAGTATCCACGCCGCCGCCGACAGCTGCCATGCCCGGATATCGAAAAGCACCGCACTCAACAGCATCAGGCTTCCTGCCAAAGTTCCAAATCCGCAGAAGTACATAAAGGGCCGCCGCCGGTTCCCGGCAAGCTTGCTCAAAAGTGCCAGCAAAAAGGCGTTGCAGCTGGAAATCACCATCGTTACCGACATCAGCAATCCTGCTTTGTCAGACGACAATCCGGTGAAGTCCTCCATATACTTTTTACCAATGGTCATCTGCATGGAGTAAAACACCGCAAAACCGATACCGGTCGTCATGTACAAGTGGATATTGTGTTTCTGTTTCAACACATTTTTGAATGAGGTCAGATTCAGTTTTACGCATTGATCCACCGGCGGCAGTTTGGAACAGAGTACATTGATCAGAAAGAGTGCGTAACAGACCACCGTCACAATGCCGACAGTAAGCATACATTTACTGTACCCGAAAGCGTTGACGAATTTGACAAACGGTGCGCCGCTGACGATACTGCCGGAGTAGCCGACGATCATGATTATCCCCAGAACCACAGTGAAGTTTTCCGGAGTGATGCGGAAAATAAGTTTGAGCATACTCAAATAAATAACACTTGCCCCGAAACCGGTGAGTATCCGGCTGAACATAAGCACTGCAAGCGAGCCGGAATATGCCGAAAGCAGCGAACCGATGCAGAATAACGCTCCGCCAACCATTATCACCCTGGTCCCGGAATAGCGGTCGGCAAGTACTCCTACTGTCAACTGGTTCAAACTGTATACATACATGAATCCGGCTCCGAGCCCGGTGACACTTCCGGCATCGCAGTTGAATATCTGCTGCAATTCATTGAATACACTTCCCGGAACCACCACCTTTTGCAGATTGGCAAAAAAGTAAAGAATGCTCACCAGAACCAGCAGTAGAAATCCCAGAATTTTTTCCCGGCGTTCAAAGGACATGGTGACCTCCTGCGTTTAACGGCGGAAACCGCCGCTTCTCCGGTTGCCGCCCCTCCGGTTGCCGCGGCGTCCGGAATTTGCGGGAGCTTCACGCTCCGGCAGATCGGGATTTGCGACCGGTTCAGGCATTTTCAGCATCTCCTCCGAGGGGAGAATGCTGTTGAACTGGGTTCCGAGCAATTCCTCGATGGCGGGCAGATAGTAAGCGCCGTATTCGCAGAGGAAACTTATTGCAGTACCGCGGTTTCCGGCACGCCCGGTACGGCCGATACGGTGGATGTAGTCCTCGGGCTGTTCCGGGAGGTCGTAGTTTATCACCAGTGAAATATCGTCGACGTGGATGCCGCGCGCCGCTACATCAGTGGCGATCACCACCCGTTCTTTGCCGGAGCGGAAACGTTCAAGTATCTTGATCCGTTTGGCTTGGGTGATGTCTCCGGAAAGCACCGGAATAGTGTAGCCGTAACGCGCCAGATCATACTGCAAGCGCAGATTGACATCTTTCCGGTTGCCGAAAATTATCAAACGCTCATAATCCATGGTTCGCAGGATGTAGAGGACGAGGGCGAGTTTTTCTTCGCGCAGAACAGAATAAAAAGTTTGAGTGATGTTTTCGCTGACCGGCTTTTCCGGTTCGCTTTCATAGATCACAGGATCTGCCAGCCACCCTGAAGCCAGAGTCAAAATGCGGTCTTCCAGTGTCGCGGAAAAAAGCAGGGTTTGCCGCTTGCCTTTTTCCGGCATTCTGGAAACTATCCGTTTCACATCGGGGATGAATCCCATATCCAGCATCCGGTCGGCTTCGTCGATGACCAGTATTTCAACTTTAGAAAGATCCAATGCCCCGGAACGGGAATAGTCGATGATCCGTCCCGGGGTGCCGACCAGTACATCCAGCGGGCAATCCAGTGAACGCCGCTGGGTCTCGTGATCCATGCCGCCGAAAACCACGGCGATATTCAAACCGGTGAAAATACCGAGTTCACAGGCATCTTTATGGATCTGCATCGCAAGTTCCCGGGTCGGAGCCATCACCACCATGCGCGGCTGGGCATTGGTGCGCGGTTCGGGGAGGGGGCTATTCAGCAAGCGGGTGAATGATGCCAGCAGAAATGCGGCAGTTTTACCGGTGCCGGTCTGTGCTTTTCCGGCAAGGTCGCGCTGTTCCAACAGCGGCGGCAGTGCCATTTGCTGAATGGGGGTGCAATACTCAAAACCGGCGTGCTGGATGCCATATTTGACCAGTAAATGCAAGTCGAGATCGAGAAATCTGGTTTTGCCTTCAATGATGGGGACTTCGACCAGTTCTTTGGGCATCGGCGGGATATTGGGAGCGGTTGAAGCAGATTTACCGGAACTCTTTTTCTTTTTCTTTTTCTCCGGCTTGGCTGTTTTTTCAAAAGTTTCATTTTTCTTGTTTTTTGCCGCCGGATTCTTTTTGCGGCTTTTGCCGGATTTGCCCTGATGTGCTGAATTATACTTGGTTTCAGCTTCCGGCTGCAGCAGATTTTTCAATAATTTTTTCAGTTTTTTGAACACAATAGTTTACTCTTTCATATTTGATATTGCCGCGGCGATTTCCGGACAGGATGCCGCAAGTTTTTTACTTATTGAGGAAGATAATTCCGCATCACGGAGCGCAAATTCGATATTGGCGGCAATAAATCCGGCTTTACTGCCCAAATCATAACGTCTGCCGTTGATTTTGCACGCATGAAGTGAACCGGAGGGGATCAGCTCCCTGATCGCATCGGTAAGCTGGATCTCATTGCCTTTGCCCCGCTTGGTCCGGTGCAGAAGCGGGAATATTTCAGGCGACAGCACATAACGTGAAGCAACTGCCAGATCGGATAATGCTTCGGCGGGGGATGGTTTCTCTACCATAGCATCGACTTGCATGATGTTTTCTGATTTCCAGATACCGCCGACATTGCCGTAACTGGAGATATTGGCGGCAGGAACTGCTTCCACGGCGACGACCGGGGTGCCGACTTGCTTATATGCTTCAATGAGCTGCCCTGTTACCGGAACATCTCCATTGCTGTCAAGGATGGTATCACCGAGCAGTACGGCAAAATATTCTCCGTTGCAGAAATTTTCAGCCAGTTTGACTGCTCCGCCGAGTCCGTCAAGTTCCTCCTGATAGACACAGCTTATTTTTGCACCTTTGCCAATGGAACTTATTTGGGCAAGAAGTTCATTTTTTCCGGTTTCTTTCAATCGTGTTTCCAGCTCCGGTGCCGCTTGAAAATGTTCCAAAACCGCCTCTTTGCCGGAACTTAAAATCAGCAGTATATCATCCAATCCGGAAGCAATAGCTTCTTCGACCACATACTGGATGACCGGCTTGTCCACCAGAGGAATAAGTTCTTTGGGAACCGCTTTGGTAAATGGCAGCATCCGGGTGCCGAAACCTGCGGCAGGAATGACTGCTTTGCGGATGTTTTGAAACATAAAACGTCAGCTCCGGTTATCTTACAATGCTTGGACGGATAATGTCAACATCGTATTCTTTAAGTGTTGAACGTAATGTTTCGAACATCGCTTCATTTTCATAAGTGCCGATGATCGCACCGCCGGAACCGGTGAATTTTGCCGAGGCTCCGCATGAACGGGCAAGTTCCACCATACGGCGGTTTTTATCACTTATACTGCCGGCACAAACCTGACAGCGCAAATCAAAGTTGCGATCGATCAGGTGGGAGATAGTTGCCGCATCCCGGTTTTTGAGAGCCTGTTTCATCTGATCGGAAAGCGATGCCCACTCCGCCATTGCCGCCAGTACATCCGGTTTTCCGGAATTGTAGTCATCGCGCAATCTGGAATGGAGTATTTCCGAGCCTTCGGCAAGGTCGGTACGGAATCCGACGTAGAAATTCAAATTTTCCGGGATGTTGATCGGCTGATAGATGCCGTAGCCGTATTTTTCCATATGTTCACGGTTGAAATCCATGAAAACCGGCGTATTGTACGCCTGGGCGACCCGGTCTTGAAGTCCGGCAGGAATGCTCAATTCATCCCGCTCGGTATGCAGTACCAGATTGGCAAATTCTTCATTGGAAATCGATAATTCATAATACTCAAATATCGCCCGCATCGCGGCGGTTATGATCGCAGAGGAACCGGCAAGTCCGAGACGGTTGGGAATATCGCTTTCATAGCGGATGGTAAAATTGCGTCCGGGCAGCGTTATACCGTGAATCTGACAGTAAAGATAAAATTTCCGGGCGGCGGCTTTCAGCAGCCGTATACCGCCGTAATAGCCGTAATTGCAGATTTTTTTATCCAAGTCACTCAATCCGGCAAAAGTGGTGTAGTCTCTGCTGGACGGAACAAAACACAGCTCCGGAGTTTCGTAGAGTTGGACCGAAGCTTTGTAATTGTCAAAGACAAATGCGATCGTCTTTCCGTAATAACCATCAGACGGATTGCCGATCAGCGCTGCCCGGGGATATGCATAAGTGGTAATGATCATAATTTCAACCTTTAAACAGCCAGATCATGGTGACGGACATCAGCAATGCTCCGGAAATTATCGCTATTGCAAGCGGCCATTGAGAAGTTGTGGATGCCTGCTTCGCAGATGCCGCATTGGTATTGCGATTGCTGCTGTTGTGGGCAAGAGAAGACTCGAAGCGACCGCGGGCTTGAAAATATTCAATGCGGAGCTTGTTGATTTTTCCGGTATCAGGTCGTTCCGGATCGGTCAATTCGTTCAGTAAGCGTTCGACAGTTGTCCGGAATTTTTCCAGAGTTGCCGCATGCTCACGGATGAATGTTTCTTCTGACTCAACAAAGCTCAAATCCCGCAGCATTTTTCCCTCCAGCTCCCGGCGCTCCCGGGATATGTCACTGTCGTCTCCCGCAGCAACTATTTGCGGCAGACGTGAAACCGGAGCTTTTTCAAGAGCAGCAGGCTCGGAGGAACTCTCCGTGACGGAGGATCGTGTATCCCGGCGCGAAGAAAAACTCTTTACCATATCCGGAACGTTTTCTGCAGAAACAGTATCCGGTTTGTCATGCGAGGGATCCGTCAAATGTTCAGAGTGGTTGCGTTTGAAGCGTTCCCGCATGTTGTAAAGGTCATCGCTGATAAACTTGTCCCTTGCCATGCTGTTCTCCTGTTTTCAGTGATCAGGCATTGTTTTCAGCAGCAGCCAGACGGCGTTTGATTTCCCGTTTGCCGATGGTACGCAATGCACAAATGGCAGCTTTCGCACCGGCGCGCGGGGCGACTTTGCCCAGCTCCCAGAATGAAACGGTATGAAGTGAAACTCCGAGGAGTTTTGCAAATTCATTCTGGGTGAGTTTCAATTTTGTACGTACTCTGACGATACCGGCGGCATTGAGACGCAGTTTTTTGTTTTCGGCAACAGGGGCGGAAACGGTCTTTTCTGCCGGTTTTGCAGCAGCACAGGATTTTTCCATGGCGGCGATGCGTTTTTTCAATTCCGAGATGGCATGGCGCTGTTCAGCGATGGTTTTTACCAAAGGCAGCACAGCCGCTTTTACCTCTTTTTTTGCCAAACGGCGGATCTCTTCATTCAGCACAGCTTTGATGTCAGGCATGGTGATTTTCCTTTATTTTTTTTCAGGGTAAATATTTGATGTTTTAACGTACTTTTGCCGGATCATAAAATATTCAATCTTTGGGCGGGGTGAATATATCCACCGACAGATCCAGTTTCGCCCGGGTTATATCTTCCATGAAGCTGGGGATATTTCCGGTCGGCAGATATTTGCCGGTCATTTTGCCGTTGCTGTCCCAGCCGGTATGATGGAAAGTGAATATATCCTGCATGGTGATGATGTCGCCTTCCATTTTTGTGATTTCGCTGATGTTTATCACTTTGCGGCTGCCGTCGCGGGCGCGGGTAATCTGCACGACGATATTGATGGCTGAAGCGATCTGTTCCCGGATCGCGCGGAGCGGAAGGTCGAAACCTGCCATCAAAACCAGAGTTTCCAAACGGGCAAGCGCATCGCGCGGAGTGTTGGCGTGGACGGTGGTCAAACTGCCGTCGTGACCGGTATTCATCGCCTGAAGCATATCCAGAGCTTCTCCGCCGCGGCACTCACCGACCACGATGCGGTCAGGACGCATACGCAAAGAGTTTCGCACCAAATCGCGGATGGTTACGGCGCCGCGGCCTTCGATATTGGGCGGGCGGGATTCCAGACGGACCAGATGTTCCTGATGCAGTTGAAGTTCGGCGGCGTCTTCAATGGTCACGATGCGTTCGCGGTTGGGCAGAAAGCTGCTCAAAACGTTGAGCAGAGTGGTTTTACCGGAACCGGTACCGCCGGAAATGATGATGTTTTTGCGGACGGCGATACAAATCGCCAGAAAGTGCATCATATCTTCGGAAATCGAACCGAAGTTTATCAAATCTTTGGCCTGAAAAGGTTTCTTTGCAAATTTACGGATGGTGATGGTGGGACCGGTCAATGCCAATGGCGGAATGATCGCATTCACACGGGAACCGTCTGCCAGACGGGCATCCACCATCGGTGAACTTTCATCAATACGCCGTCCCAGCGGAGCGACGATTCGTTCAATTGCGGAAAGCACCTGGGCATCGTCGGCAAATTCGCTGTCAGAACGGTAGATCACACCTTTGCGTTCGATAAAGATCTGATTCGGTCCATTGACCATGATTTCTGTGATATCGTCTCTTTCGAGCATCGGTTCCAGAGGACCGAGTCCGATAGCTTCCTGAAGCAGTTCTTTTTCAAGCTGCTGGAGCGACTCTTCTCCGGGCAGAGGGATGGTGAGCTGGCTCAAAATCTCCTGAATTATAGCTTGAGCTTTTTTGGCAAGATCTTCCTGTGAGATGCCGGAAAGAGCCATTTTTTTCAAATTCATCCGGATCAGAAGTTCGCGGTGGGCCTGCCGTTTGATCTCCTGAATGACCGGGCGCAGCTCCGGAGGGAATGCCGATATCTGAAACACCGGGATCTCCTCCTTTTCCGGAGTTACGGAAAAGGGTTTCGGCATGCTTTGCTTTTGATCGATCTGGGTTTGCGAGAGGTTTTTCAACTGAGTTTCAGAAAGTTTTTCCTCTTCATGCGGTTTGAGCGGGATGACCTGTAAAAATGCTTTACCGAGAGTCAGGGTCGCTCCTCCGGAAATATCCACCGGGCGGTTGGGGAATATCGCTTCTCCTCCATTGAGTTTGGTTCCGTTGCTGCTGCCGAGATCCATGACGGTGATGCGACCGTCGGAAACGATCAACTGGGCGTGACGGCGGGATATTCCTGTGACCTGGATCGGGATGTGGCACGAACTGCTGGCACCGATTATGTAAGCACCATTTTCCAGAGTTGCAGTTACCGGAGCGGTTCCCGGTGCGGTTATGATTGCTTTGACCATGATCTGTTACAATCCTCTGCGCTTGGTGCGTCGTGTATTATAATTCGGGATCTCTTTTTCCAGCATGGCAAAATTTACTTTGCGGGATTCGATGTTGCGGTCGATGATACGGTCTTCGTAATTGCGCAGCGAGAATGAAAGAGTCCCTTTCTGGGAAGCAAAAATCAGCATTTCGACTTCATCCGGATAGACCTGAAGCGTGATCGTTCCGTAGTTGCGCTGGGAACGCGGGTCGATGGAACCGGAACCCCAGCGGTTGCCGACCGCCAGAACTTTTACATCCTGCAAAATGGTGATGGTAATGGTTTCGAGATCGGCGTTGCCGCTGGCACTGGGGAAGCGGAAAGTTCCGATGACGTCGACATTGTCATTGGGCTGGATGAGATAGTTGACTGAACTTACCGGGTCGACGGCGAGTGAAACCGCACGCATATTTTTGTAGACGATATTGTTGAAACTGTTGCGCTGGGTCGGCTGCTGGAGGTCGGTGGTCTGCAAAGTTTGATCTTTGTTCACTGCGGTTGCCAGTTTGCGGCCGATGACCATGGCAATATCGCTCCAGGGTATCTCGCGGCTGAGGATCTGGGTCTCCCGGTTTCTCCGGGTCTGGAAACGGACCAGATCGGATTCGCTTATTTCCTCGCCTTCATTCATATCGCGGGCCATTCTGATCAGCACGACATGCTCGGAATCGCCGTGGATCTTGGCTTTTTCCGCTTCAAGCTGTTTGTAGGTCAAGATGAATGCGAGCAAGCCGAAAAGAACTGCGAGAAAAATCAAAAGTTTATGACGCATAATACAACTCCTTGAATGGTTTTGGAACAATTCTCCATACTTAATCATATAAAATATAGACCCGTTTTGCCGCTTTTTCCAGTAGGTGAAATGTAAAAATCATGTTTTTGTTGTATTTTATGATAAAAAGTCTGCAAATCAGCCTTGACAAAAACGGTTTTGTGGTATAATTTAGTAGCGTGACGGAAATGTTTCTGTCGGGTTTGATTTTTTATATAGGTTTGGAAAGCTGTTTTTTATGTACAGAACGATGTTGAGCGGCAAGATCCACACGGCGACTATAACCCGTTGTCTGGTCGATTATGAGGGAAGCTTGGAAATCGATCCGGAATTGCTCAAAGAGGCAAATATTCTGCCTTATGAGAAAATTCTGGTTGCCAACCGTAACAACGGTTCGCGTTTGGAAACTTATGCGATCCCGGGGAAAGCCGGAAGCCGCGATTTCTGTTTGAATGGACCGGCCGCCCGGTTGGGAAAAGTCGGAGATGTGGTTACGATCATGGCGTTCAGCGCGGTGGAAGAGGAGCGGCTGGCTGTTTTCCGCCCGACGGTGATCGTTTTGGATGAAAACAATGAGATCAAAAACCGCCACAATTGATCTGCTTAAACGCAGAAAGAGATGCCGTGGACAGGTGTTCACGGAATATGTGGTGTTTCTGGCAGTTACGCTGGCGTTGATCGGAGCATTGGTATTTTTGATGCGTGCGGTCGGTGCCCACGGTGAAAAAAGTGTGGAAAGGATCGGTTATTCGGTCCCGTAAGATAGGTAAAAAGAGGTCCGGTTCTGAAACGTGCCGGGATAACAAAAACGTTAGGAGCAATACTGATGAGAAAAGCTATTATCCGTCGGCGCAAACGCGAAAAAGGACAGGCGTTTGTTGAGTATGTGATTTTGATTGCTGTTGTGGCTTTGGCTGCGCTGTTCGTTCTGGCGAACTTCAGTGACCGTTTGCGTGATATGGTCGCCGGTATTACCGCTACTTTGGGTGGTACTTCTGAAAAGCCGGTTGACAGCTTGCAGCAGGTCAAAGATCTGAAAGATACCGGTATTGAATGATCGTTGACCGGTTCTGAAGAGAACGAATGTGTGCCGTCCAAGTGTTTGAGCTGGGCGGCATAACTTTTTACAGAGGAAATAAAGATGGTTCCTTTTACCTATTATCTGGGGTTCAGTAATCTTTCTGCGGAGCAGAGAGTTGTCATGCTGGACGAATTTGTTGCTTCCGGCGGGGAAAATCTGGTATTGAGCGATGCTCTGCTCAATCAGTTCTGCGGTGCGCCGCAGTCGAGAAAGGTTTTTTATCAGGAAATTGAGAAAGCCGGGATAAAGCTGGTCGATGCTCATGCACCCTACGGACCGGAATGTGATTTGATGCTTCCGGACGATATGCGGAAAACCGGTATGGCAAGACAGAGACTGGTTCTGGAGTTTGTCCGGGAAGCCGGAGTGGAGACATGCTGTTTTCATTTGGGAAATGCTCCGGCGTTTATGCAGTATACATTGGATGAATTACATACATTCATCTGCCGGACGCTGGAAGAGCTGCTTAAATGGGCGGAAGAGTTGAAAATCACCATTTGTATTGAAAATATTTTCAAGCCGCTCAATACCGTTTCCGAGATATTGACTCTGCTGAAAAAGTTTGATTCACCGTATCTGGGTGTGTGCTACGATGCCGGGCATGCCAATATTATGGAAAAAGGGATGAACTTTCCGGACAGCCGTCCGTGGGGTCAGTGGGAAGGCCGCGGGGAAGTCGAATGGGAAAAGGATGTTTTGAAAAAGCTTCTTCCGCATATAGTGAATTGCCATTTGCACGATAATTTTGCTTCGCAGGATGAGCATGCGCTGCCGGGCAGGGGAAGTGTTGACTGGAAAGAGACCTTGAGATTGTTGAAACAGGCTCCGCGTTTGAAGTCGATGCAGAGTGAAGTCATACCGTTGCGTGGCGGGGTTGCCATCCGGCGGTTGATTGAAAGTTGGCAGAAAACTTTACAGAATTGAACATAATTGGATCAAAGAGACGGTGAAAGCCGTCTTTTTTTGTGAAAATTTGCAAAAAGCGGCTTGAAAAGTAAAAAATCGGTGATATATTAAAGAACATACCAAGCGGAAAGAGCTTGGTTGAAAGAATGTGGCAGCTTAGCTCAGTCGGTAGAGCAATGGACTGAAAATCCATGTGTCCCCGGTTCGATCCCGGGAGCGGCCACCATTTTTTTGCCTTTTTTCTGAAGGCAAAAAAATAACGAAGACGGAAGGCGTCACTTCACCGAGCCGTCAGGCTCAACTTCACATCTTCACGCGGCGAAGCCGCTCTTCACTAAAACACCGTTCCGACTTGCTTGTGAAGCCGCTCCTTGCAGTCGCTTGTGAAGACGTTCCGCTATCGCTCCATTACACTTGCTTGCCACGGCGTAGCAAAGCGAAGACGGGTGAAGTTGCCGCCTGTCGGCGGGAGGATGTGTTTCTGCTTAAAGCGCACCTTGCGGTGCTTAAAATATAAAAACTGGCTTTTTTGTTCTTGCACGGTTGTAAGGATCCGGCGATATGGCGACATATTGTTTGAGTTGTGTGGCTGACTCCCGCAGTTAGCAGCAGTCTGCAGTTCTGAACCGTGCTTTTTTCTCCCCCACAACTTACCCTCAAAAACCGCCCATCGCCGCGTCCGGAAAGCTATCGTCCACACCAAAATCGTGTAAAGTTGCTCAGTTGCTCAGATTTTTTTGAAAGTACCTGTGCCTGCACCGCCGTAGCTTTATGCGAAGGCGTGTCACCCCCGAAATTTGACACAGCGCATAACTTATTACAAATCAACGCTTGTTTATTACAATATTCCCACCAGTTTTTCCCAAGCCGCAATCCACACCAGCCGAGATTCGAACTGCCGTCTTTTGCGAATAAATTTATGGCTATAGATGGGAGATTTATGGTGAAATTTTTAAGGCAGGTTTGACAAAAGGTCATTTGAAAGATATATTACTCTTAAATATATTACTTCTAATGTTCAGTTATGGGGAGAAGAAGTCAATGAAGAAGTTTGTATATTTACTATTGCCATTGTTTTCTTTATTTCTTGCAGGATGTCAATCCAACAAATATGAAGAATATTATTCCATATTGGCAGACAATGACTACTTGCGTGTTGATGAACCTGCAAAACTCATGGAGTTGGCAGAAGCATCGCAAATTTCAAAATTGCAAGCAACGGACGACTATATCCTTATTGGTACTTCCTCTTTTTATGATCTCTGAGTTCCAAGAACATTTGCGGTGGATTGTGCAAAAAAATATGGAGCTTGTTTGGTAGTGTTTGAGTTTGCAATATGATAAAAAAGTGATATATTGTGTAGCTGTTTATGTTGGAATATCATTGGCGGATCAGTTTTTTATTGCGGTTTTCAGAGATTCTTTCATAAAGTCAGAATAAAGATGTTTTAAGAATTTATTGTTTTAAGGAGAGGAAATGCTATTTAATTCTTATGTTTTTTTATTGTTGTTTTTTCCTGTGATTTTTCTGGGTTATCGCTTCCTTGTCCGTTATACTTCGTTTCAGGCTGCTAAAGCATTTCTGGTGTTGGGATCATTATATTTTTACGGGTATTTCAAGCCGTCGTATCTGATCATTTTGATTTTATCCATCATCATAAATTATTTGTTATGCTGCCAGATATGGAAATCCGATCGGACTGCGATGAGCGGACTTATGCTGGCAATCGGTTGTATTCTCAATGTTGGGATCCTCGGTTACTTCAAATATACCGGTTTTCTGCTTGAAAATATTTACGCTCTTTTCGGCAAAGATTTTTCGGGATTTTCAATTCTGCTGCCATTGGGAATCAGCTTTTACACATTCCAGCAGCTCTCTTTTATTATTGATGCCTACCGGGGCGATAACAAAAGTATAAGTTTTGTGGATTACGCATTGTTTGTCACCTTTTTTCCGCAGCTGATTGCGGGGCCAATCGTTTTGCCGGGCGAAATGCTGCCGCAGTTCAACGATCCTCAAAGAAAATCGCTTTCATGGCAGAATATGAATGCAGGTCTCTACTTTTTTGCTTGCGGTCTGATGAAAAAATGCTTTTTCGCCGATACCCTTGCTATAATTGCCGATACCGGTTTCAATTCCGGTACTCCGTTGAGTTTGCTCGAAGGTTGGCTGGTATCTCTGGCATTCACATTCCAGCTGTATTTTGACTTCAGCGGCTATTGCGATATGGCCATGGGGATCGGTAAGATGTTCAATATTGATTTCCCGTTGAACTTCAATTCTCCTTACAAATCTGCCAACTTCCAGATGTTCTGGCGTCGGTGGCACATAACACTGGGCAGATTTATGATGAATTATCTCTACATACCGCTTGGCGGCAACAAGAGCGGCATGGTCCGGACTCTGATCAATTTGCTGATTGTTTTTATTGTGAGCGGTATTTGGCATGGAGCCGGCTGGCTCTTTCTGCTTTGGGGTGGTCTGCACGGATTGGGTATTTTGATAAACCGGGTTTGGAGCAAGGTTGTCCTGAAAAAGTATCCAGCTTTGGAATTGCCGTATATACCCGCAGTTATCATAACCTTTTTCTTCGTTAACTTGTTCTGGGTATTTTTCCGGGCCACAACCTTGAAAAGAGCGTATGAAATTATTTACAGTATGCTCAATTTCGCCAACGCTTCCGGCATCAGCAAGGCTTTCAGAGATGCCATTGAAGAATATGGTTTTGATAAAGATCTGATCTTTTTTGTCTCTGGAGCCGCAGTATTTATCGCATTTGTACTGCCGAACTCTTTTGAAATGAATGAAAAATTGAAAACACATCCATATTTCAGGATGCTGTTGACTGTAGTTTTTGCCACGCTGGGATTTTTGTGCGTCGGCCGCTTGTCACCGTTTTTGTATTTTAACTTCTGATGAAGGATTTTGTTATGAGCGAACGAAAATGTTTTATTCTGACATTGGCGATTATAATTGCTGCAATTCTGCTGGCTGCAGCATTCTCTTTTTGCGTCAGCGGGGTGCGGGAAAATTCAGACCGGCTTTTTTCGCTGGCCGATGGTCGTACATATAACAGTGTGATTATCCGCAAATTCCCCTTTGATTCCGTGATTCTCGGCTCTTCGATGTCGCAGGGATTCAAATGTTCCGAGTTTGACGCTGCATTCGGCGGACAATCCATGAAATTGTGTGCTGTCGGAGCAAACTTTGCAGAGGTAAAAGAATTTCTGGATTTTGCTGTAAAACACAAAAAAATCAAGCGGGCAATGTTGGATACTCCGGTGGCATTCTTCGGTCGTGATTTAACTTTGGACAGTTTTCCATTGGAGTATTATCAGGAAAATAGTGATATGGTACGGTTGAAAAAGAGTTTTTCGATAAACGCTCTTATCGATGAATTTGACTTTTTCTGGGATTATCTGCGGGGTAAGGTTAAATATATTACAAGAGATGAGCTTTATGATTGGAATCGCAGACGTCCTTGCAGCGAAAGCTTGCTGGCTCAAGATGTTCTGTACAGTTCCGGTAAGAATTATTTGAAAGACGATATGGCTTACAAGAACGCAATCGTCAAGGCCGAAAATGTAATTCTGCCCATCTTCCGGAAGTATAGCGATATTGAGTTTATTCTGTTTTTCCCGCCCTATTCCATGATGTACTATCTGGATAAGGATCACGACAAATATTTGGCTCTGAAAAAGGAAATTACGGAGTTGCTTTTGAGTTGTCCCAATGTTAAGCTGTATGACTTTGAAACAGCCTTTCCGATCATGAAAAATCTGAATAATTACAAGGATAGAACGCATTATTCCGGAGCAATCAATTCCTGGATGATCAGTCAGATAAAAGACGGCAACTACCGCGTAACTGCACAAAATAAAGATAAACTTTCAGCTGATTTTCGCGAGTGCCTCAAATCTTACGATTTCCAGAAAGAATATGACCGCCTGAAATCAACATACGGCAACAGCAAGAAAGTCAAGAAATCAAAAAAATCGAAGAAATCGAAAAAAGCCCAAAAATAATGTATTTGGGGTAATTCTTCAAAAGCGATCTTCGAGGCTATGGGGTAGGGCAGTTGTAAAGCTTTGCCTGACGCTGTAAGCTGGCCGGAAAAACTGTGCCCAAATGCTTACTTTTGTGCCCAAATACTTACAAAACGCCGTTTTTTCGATTTTTGACTTACGATTTGTTCTTTTGGAGAATTATCTCCTTGTTGACTATTTGTGCTAATTCGGCAATTTCATTATCCGTTAATTCACTGAAAGAATCTCGTCTGCTTTTGGGAAAAACACCATTATTTTGTTCTGTGAACTTGA
>SUWH01000018.1 GCA_015061605.1 Lentisphaerota bacterium
GGCCGATGCCCTTGAAGTTGTAGTTGCCCTTGCGGATCTCTGCGTGGTCAGCCTCCACCGCCTTGCGGTAGTCTTCTCTCTGCCGTTCCTTTTCGTAGCAATCCATGCAAATGGTCTGCTCGTTGTACATTGACATTATTCTGCCACCATCGAGCGAACCGTGGCATCTGTCGCACCGTGTCTTCCTGAAGAAGTCGTCCATTTTGTACCTCCTTGTTTAGGGTTAGAATTCAAAGTTCAGCTTTTCGCCCCGTGAGGCTATTGCGTGAACACAACTGTTGCAAAGGCAGCCGAGGTCAGCCTCTTGCCGCAATTCGCTTTTTTCAAAAATCTCGTTGCACCACTCGCAAGTTCCGTTGCCGTCCGTGATGTTTTCGAGGTAGTCCTCGAAGGTTTCCGCTTCGGTTTCACTACCGTTTTTCAGGGTTTCGTATTCGGCGCGAAGATCCGTCAAGGTCAGCTCTTCGCAGCGTTCCGTGTCTCTAATGACCGTCTTTTCCATATTTGCCTCCATCGTTGGGCGTTTTTTCGGGTCGGGGCGGCGTCCGTACCACCCCCGTTTACAGTGACATAATATGCCGCATAATTCCATAATAGCCAGCAACTTATGCAAGAAATAGTGATAATATAAGCACTTTATTTTCAAGGATTTATGACATCAAAACTTGCTATTTTTGTCAAGCTGTGCTGCAACTGTAAATCCGGCAAATCTGCATAAAAAATAATGGGGATTCGCACTCGATAATGCAATCATAAATACGCCCACAAACCGCCAGAAACGGCCCACTGTCGGCTTATGCGGGGGCGGCTGAACCGGCCTGATCGTAATAAAATCTGTTCGCCGCGACAAGCGGCTTTCGTGGCATTTAAGAAAATGGAATAATATTTGTAATAAACTGCGGAATATGGAGTTGCAATATAAAATCACCTGCGCTTATATATGCAAAAGCCAACTATCGGAGGATTTTGATGAACAATATGTTTTTATACTTTGCCTACGGCAGCAACATGAATCCGGCACGGATGGCAAAACGCTGCCCGGGATCGATTGCATTGGGCGGTGCGGTTCTATTGAACCACCGCCTTGTAGAACGGCTCTATGCGGATATCGATTTTGTTTCCGGGGCAACGGTTGAAGGTGTTCTTTACCTGATTTCAGAAGCAAATCTGGCACGGCTGGATGCTTGCGAAGGCTACCCGAAAGTTTACCGCCGGTTGTGGCTGGAAGTTGAATTTGACGGTGGAATCTATCAGGCGATCACCTACGAAATGTCCCGGTGGACAAAGTTCATCCGCCGCAGAAAAAGATACCCGGAAGAGTACCGCAAAATCTGTTCTTTCGGAGCAGATTATTACGGAATAAAAAATAACTTCAAAAAATGAAAGGAAGATTATGGCAACAGTCAAACTTATCGTTTACGGCACATTACTGTCCGGCGAACGCAACCACCATTTCTGCCGGAACGCTGTCAAAATCACCCCCTGCACAGTAATCGGAACACTCTATGATACCGGTTGCGGATTCCCTGCATTCCAGATGGAGGGCAACACCTCTGTCAAAGCCGAATTGATTGAAATTCCCATCGCCGATTGGGCTGCCGTAGACCGTCTGGAAGGTTACCCCAGACTTTACGACCGCCAACTGTTCCCTTGCACACTTCCGGACGGTACAACGGATACCGGTTGGATTTACATCATGAACACCTTACCCCCAATGGCAACCGTCATCAAAAGCGGTGATTGGAAAGAATATCGCCATGGATAAAACCATCCTGATCGAAAAGACATCCAAACGCCTGAAACGCTGGGAGTTTATAATCACCGCAGCATTGTTTCTGACACTCCTCGCCGGTTTCGGAACACTCTACATCGCCATTCCGCTTGCCATAACCGTATGGAGCATTTCCGGCCTGTGCTTCCTTGCCTTTATCGGCATCCGCACCGCAATCTGGTGGCATCACGGATAAGTTCAAATGGTCAACAACAAACACATGGATGAAATAAAATGCATAACGGAAAAAAAGAATTACCGGAAATGTATCGAACTGTGTTAGCCCTGCTTGTATTTGATGAAATACCGCCACTTCCTCTGACTGGTTTTATCGCAGAAACAATTGACACGCACGAAAAATATTTTCACGCATTCAACAAAATTGGATATTCCACAGAGCTTATAAAAAAGTGGGACTATCTTGATGAAATTGCACCGGGCTATTGCCTGAAAAACAAAGGTTGAAACAATGAAACAACAAAAGATCAAAATGTTTACAGATGCTGAATCTCAAGTTTATTTTTGTGCATTTCATTATTGCCTCGGCAGGAAGAGTTATGTCGTTTCTGATTTCTGTGAAGAGGCAACACGGAAAATAAAACAGATCAATGACCATTTTCTGCTGTTGCTGGAAAAAGAATTGATCGAAGCAATTCAAAAAGATGATGCAGAAAGAGCCAATGGGGAACTACACAAAACTCTTGGTTGGGATTGCGACCGAGATAAATGGGGAGAATTCACCAAGACTGTTTCTGCGGAAATCAATAGAAAAAAATTAGAGCATTGGGTGTAAAAATCCCTACCAAAAAATTGCAATTTAAGTGTAATAACACCGTTGCTTAATCTGCGATTCGGATCAATGTTATAATGCCCGCCAGACCCGCAGCGCCGCAACGAGCCGCAACACCCTCCACGGCGCACACCCGCTGGCAGACCGGGACCGCAAAACGGGAAAAGTCTGCCGCTTTTTTTAATTATCCCGAATGATTACAGATTTCTTTCAAATATTTCATAAAAAATCAAATCTTTTGTTTGTAATTTTTACCCCATAATAGTATATTATGGGGAGCTGGGATCTTTATGTGATTTCAAAGGAACTACGATTGTGGAGATGCTTTATAAAAAATTGTGGAAGGTACTGATAGACCGGGATATGACACAGACTGATCTGCGTAAGTCTGCCGGAATCAGCTCGTCCACGCTTGCGTTGATGAACAAGAATCTTCCTGTCACCACAGCCGTAGTAGAGAAAATCTGCAAAGCACTCCAATGTCAACCAAATGATATTTTTAGTGCCAAAGCACTCCGTTCTTTGAAAACGCGCAAGGTATCTGAATACAAGAAACAAACAGTTACCGGGGAGATTATATAATGGGGATCTTTTCGGTAAAATGCCCGCAGTGCGGAGTCATGCTTGAGGCTGATGAAAAATATATCGGTGCAAGAGCTGCATGCGCAGAATGTGACTTTCACTTTATCTTGCAAAAAATTGATGAAGAGGTCGTCCCGGTTATTGAGTTGCATCCGACCAAATCAGCTGGCTCTGAAATTAGAGAGGAGCAAAAAAAACAAGCCCAACCTTCAACGGAATTCAAAGAATTTAGTTTTATAAATCCTCCTTCAAAACTGACCTTTGCAAAGCCTGTTACCCTGATTGTCCCCAGTGGAATAATTGAAGTCAACAGTTGGAATGACATTTTGTGTGCATGTTTTAACTATGCACTAACTCATGAAAATGCTGCTGTTTTGAGAACGTTTTTAGACAAAGAGAATAACCTTTTTTCAAAAAGGATGATTTTAAGTTCTTCCGCAGCCAATTTAAGAAGGGCAAGAGAACTTTCTGAAAATGTGTTTTTGGAGACTAATCTCAGTGCATCTCATATTATTCAGATTGTGTGCGGCTTAATGAAAAACTGCGGTTTCCCTGCTGAACAGTTCTTTGTACGTTATATTCCCCATGGAACTAATGTTTCGGATTTAAAAAATGAAGAATACAGCATAGATAATCAGCCGGAGACCGAAGTAAGCGAACCAACGACAGAAAAAATAGTTGCAACATCCCCAATTGAAGTATTCCAATTTTATCCCAATGTGCTTCAAGCATTGAAAAATCAAAATGTCTCGCTTGTAAAGGACTTATTAGTTGTTCCCGGAAGTAGATTTTCATGTGAACGCAATATCGGCTCCAGCAAAGTGAAAGCAATGCGAGCCCTTGTTAACGCATTAAGACCTTATTTGCAGGGCTCCGATACAGAATCAATACCGTTGGAGGCACTCCCGATCGCACCCACATTATCACCGCTAGGCAAGGAAAACTGGGAGGAGATGTGTTCTGCAGATCAAAAATTTGTCGATACTGAAAAGATAGACAAATCAGATACTTCTACGACAGCTGTTTTTCAGAAAAGAATAGATTGGTCATTGTTGACTGCGGGTACTACAATACCTGTTGCTTATTACGATTTATTTTTAAAGAATTTGTCATACGAGCCTCAGCCTGGAGAAGGGCAAGCTGTCGATGTTGTCCTTGAAGACAAACGGTACTCCGCGCGAGTGATAAAAGTTGCTTTCAGCAGTGGACGGAAACCAGTACTGCAATTACTTTGGGGCAGTAAAAACAGTGGCATCGTTAAAGTTTTGCAAGCCACATTTGCTCAGATTTATGCTCAACTTTCTGCTGACAGAAAAAATAAAGAAGGGTTGGATCATATTTTCACCTTTTCTCAAGGTAAGCAGTTGGATGAATTTATCTTGTCTTTGGACAAACCATTGATTGAAGTTTCTGAAACAGACAAAAAAGTTCCGGAAACACGCATAACTTCTATTCAAACTGTTGATATAGAAGAACTCAAAGCATTGATTTGTCGTGATTTCAGTAATGGTTTTGTTTTTAACGCCGGAACAATTAAACTTTTGGAAAATAAACTTGGTCGTGATTGTTCTGAAACGGAGCAAAGAGAACTTAAGCGTATAATGTTCAAGCGATCAGATGATGTTTACTTGCTCCCGGAAATGGTTGCAGAGGATGATACCCTTGCTGATATGACAGCCCGCATAAGGGAATATTTTGCGGAATATGGATGTTTTTCTTTGTCTGTCCTTTTCGATGAATTCGGGTATGTTTTGAAGAATCTGACAAATCCAGACAGTGATTTCAGATTGTTTTTGCTTAAAACTATATTGCCGGATGACGGCAAGATTTTTGGCCGTCTTCAGCGACAAATTTGTATTCCGGGCAATATCAGCGAAGAAGAAGTTACACAAACCTTGGCGGAACGCATAAGAGAAATGCTGCAAGGGTATGGTGATGCGGTGTGCATTGACGATCTGGATAATGAATTGCCATGCCTGAATAAATCTGCACTGGAAATGATCTTGCAAGAGCATATTGCAGATGCCATTGAAATAAAAGTTGATGGATTGAGTTACTGGAAGCTTGTAGAGTTTTTCTGTTTGCCGGATGATTTTGCGGAATATTTACAATTGACGGTCAGTTCAATGGAAGAAGCTCAAACTGCCCCATCCTTGCAAACTCTTTCAGAAGCGATGGAACAACAATATGGCGAAGGATTCCGGGAAATTTATGCCGTAGATGACGATGATGTTTTCAAGCAGATCATCAAAGTATGTATTGCTGATGACCAGTACAGCTGGAATCGGAATGTATTTGCCAAACAAAACGCAGGACAAGAACTGAATGTTGCAGACGAATTTTTGCAAACTCAGCAAGGTATTTTCCACGAATCAGAGTTTTTTGATTATGCCAGTACACACAGAGGTCTGACAAATACCGGAATGCTGATTTTGACATTCTTGCGGAATAAATGCATTCGCTTGGATCAAACTCATTGGATTTCGTTAAAAGATTTTGATAATTTTTCAAATTTTTCCACGGATATGGCTGAAGCGATTGCTCGTGAACTTGACTTACTGCGCGGTTCAAAAGCCTTTTTGCCGCTGGGTACTTTGACTGAAGCATTTTTATCCAACTTACCTGTTTTTACCATAAACGAGCAAGTGTTTTATTGGAATCACTACTTACTTGCCAGTGTTGCAGCACATAAAATATCAGATGTTCAGATAATAAATGATGAGCCAAGTCCATACACTGTTACTGCAATGACTATTCCTCAACAGGTAAAAATCCAAGGAGATGTAATCGACTACATTTTTCAGGATTTAAGAAAGACTCATTGCATATTTTCGTCTGCAAACGATGTGTTTGAATATTTGCGAACACATCAAGTACGCATGGTAAAGACAAAGAAGCTGTTTGCCAGGATTCGGGATTTTTGGGGTGTTGAATAATGTATAGCTACGAATGGGATAAAAAAACACGCGGATACAAGCTTACCACACAAACTGGGAAATTTGTGGCAAGCGAAGTGCGCCCCGTTTTTGCTCAAGAGTTATTGCTTTTGAAAGCAGACGAGTATTTTAACTTTGAGCCAGAAGAACTCAAACCATTGATGTGGGCAAAGCAAAATACTTATTTTTACAATGGAGAAGAATGTGCGAAAGCACAATTCGATGAGAATAAAAATTTGCATTTAGTTGTAACGGCAGACTTTGATAAGCGTAAATTACAGCCGGTCGATTTACTTGAAATGATTGCCCGCAACAAGAATATTATGGATTCTCTTGTTGCGGACACTCTTAAGCGAATCAAAGAGATGTATGATGAATTTCAAAATAAATGTGATGTAACATACATTGGCTTCAGTGGAGGCAAGGATTCGATGGTACTTCTGGATCTTTGTCATCAAGTGTTGCCGTTGACTGTACCTGTCGTTTTTAGTGATACTGATATGGAACTTCCCGATTCCTATGAAACGTGGGCAATGGTTCAGAAACGATATTCAGGCAGACCATTTGTAAAAGTAAACGCTGAAAAATCTGCCATTGAAAACTGGCTGTTATTTGGACCACCGTCTCAGAATCTCAGATGGTGTTGTGCAGTACACAAAAGTACACCAGCAATCTTGTATCTCCGTGAACTTGCTCAAAGTGCATCAGCTAAGACTCTGGCTTTTGTCGGAGTGCGCGCTGATGAAAGTCTGCGTCGTTCTTCGTATGATGACATCGGTGATGGGCTCAAAACACAGAATCAGGTAAATGCGATGCCGATTCTTTCCTGGGGAACTCATGAGTTATTTTTGTATACATTTGAACGAGATCTCATTATTAATCCAGCTTATCGCAAAGGATTGCCGCGAGTCGGATGTCTGCTTTGTCCCATGTCCAGTGATCGTCAAGCGTGCATGATCAACGCCTTGTATCCTGATGCAGTTGCACCATTTTCGAATTTGATAAAAGAGTTAATTTCCAGAGAATTTTCATCAGATGAAGATGCGGAAAACTTTATTCTTACAGGAGGATGGCATGCCCGGCAAAGTGGAGTTTCTTTAAGAGATGTTATTCTTTCTCCGAGTGAGAAAAAAGGGAAAAACTCTTTGCATTATGATTTTCAACCGATTCCAAAGCAAATGCTGATGGAATGGTTGAAGACTTTAGGCAAAATAGCATATTCTGAATCTCCACAAACTTTTGAGATTTCAACAGGCAAAGATATTTTCCAAATACAGATTATTGGCAATGATAATGCGATAACTCAAATGGACTGCTCAATCAATGACAGCAGAAGTATGAAAAACACTGCAAAATGGTTAAAAAGTTGTTTGTATAAATCATTGGCATGTGTAGGATGTCGAGCTTGTGAAAGTGAATGCCCGACTGGAGCTTTGAAATTTATTCCGCAAGTAGCTGTTGATGCGGAAAAATGTGTTCATTGCATGAAATGTCATGCAATGCAAGATGGTTGTATGAGATATTTTTCAAGAAGATACGCAGGAGGAACAACTATGAATATTTCCGGCATCAACAAATATATGACTTTCGGCTTAAAACAGGAATGGATTGATGTTTTAGCGGAAGAAAAAGAAAATTTTCGGTCAACATCTGCATTGGGTAACCGTATGATTCCTTCTGCAGTGACTTGGTTTAGAGAAGCCAAACTTATCTCAGACGCCACAGCTATTCAACCAACACGCCTGTTGAGTGTTGCTGAATCTGTGGGGTCTGACTCTGAACTTTTATGGAGTCTTATTTGGATTGCGTTGTCCAACCATTCCCCTTTAATAAAGTGGTTTGTATGTAACAGTACAATTGGAGAAATGGTTGCTGTAGATGCTTTGAATGAAAAACTTGCAAACCAGGTCAATTCAGAATCCGTTCGTAAGGGGGCATTGCAATCTCTCTGCGGAACAATAAAAAATTCTCCCATTGGAAATGCCGCTGAGCCATTTGTGGAACTTGAGCAAAAAGGTGTCAGGGTGCTTGGCTTGAAACGCGTTGCCAAAAGCATTGATCCCATTGCTGTTCTTTATTCTCTTTATCTGATGGCTGGTGTGGCGGACCGCACCTCATTTACTTTGAGTGAAATGATGACTGCTGATTTTGATTCACCATACATTTCTCCGCTGGTTGCATTCGGTATGAGCGTCGAAGAACTGAAAGCTCAATGTATGGGCATTGCTTCAATTTATCCGCAGTATTTGTCATGCACATTTACTTTGGGACTTGATGAAATCAAGGTTTATCCCAATGAAAATTCACTTGATAACATTCTCGGCTTGATCCTCGGAGAATAACACAGGAGTAACGAAAATGCTTTTCTATAAAGACTACTTTAAGATTTCAGAGGATTATGCTCCGTGTATGACTCGGGAAGCCATCAACCGCGAGCCCAGAACCTGGTTGCAATTTTATCCACACGAAACTTTTGTGACATTGCTCCGCGATTTACTTGCCTGTATGAATGGCGGCAATAAATCTGTTTGGTTGACCGGTGCTTACGGTACAGGTAAAAGTCACGCCGCTCTTGTATTGCAAAAACTTTTTATGGACGATGCCAGCAGAGTCAATGAATGGCTTGAACACCGAAAAGAGTTGGTCCCGGAGGCGGTACGTGCCGCATTGAACACATTGCGCAGCAATCGTGTCCTGGCAGTATTTGACACCAAAAGTGACGGATTAAAAACTCCGGAACAGTTCCTTGTCCGCATCGAAAACAGTATCATTCAAGCGTTGAAAGATAACAACTATCAAATCCCGGCTTTCGGTTCATTGGATAAAATCATTGAACGCATTCGGGAAGAAGAGGGAAACTTTTTCAAAAAACGCGATGAGCTGCAGGGACAATTGAGCATTCTTACCAGCGACATCAAAACTGCAGATGCTTTAGAAAAAGCAATCAGCAATCCGGAATTGCAGTCAGCAATGTTGAGCGATGTGATGACGGTCATGCACGCTCGTGATATCTACATCAATCTTTCAACCGAAAATCTGTTGAAATGGGTAGATGAAATCCTTGCAGTAAACAACATTTCCAAGTTGCTTTTTATTTGGGATGAGTTTTCATCGTATCTTGAACAAAATCGCAGTCAGCTTAAAACATTTGAGGAAATAGCAGAATCCTCTCAAGAAGGTAAGTTCTTTTTTATGCCGGTAACGCATATGGGGTTAGAATCCTATCTGGCAGCAGGTTCTGATAGCATAAAGAGAACTTCCGGCAGATATATATTCAGAAACTTGGATATGCCAACCAATACGGCATTGCTGCTGGCAGCAGATGCATTCAAGGTTACCAATGCGGAATGGTCTATTGAGCGAGATCAACTGTGGCACGGTATTTCATCTGTTGTTACCAACTATATGGCAACGAAAGATCAGGAATGTAACGAAAAACCGGAGGCTTTCAAAGGAATTCTGCCCATTCATCCGATGACGGCCTTTGTCCTGAAATTTCTTTCCACCGCTGTCGGTTCAAATCAGCGCAGTATGTTCAACTTCCTTAAAGGTGAAGTCGGAGAAAGCGAATTTCAGGATTTTATTGCGCAAAGCGGCCCGGAAGTCAAGGGACGTCAGTACCTGACGGTGGATCACCTGTGGCATTATTTTATTGAGCGCAGTGATCTGGGAACCGGCAAAGAAGTCAACGAAGTTCGGATTGAATTTGCGAATAAAGCCAAAAATTTGAATGACGTAGAAAAGCGTGTTTTCAAAGCAGTTTTGCTTTACAGCTTGCTGGGGCGTTTGACCGGTAATGCCGGACACGAATTGATTCAGCCGACTCTTTCCAATATTGAGCGCTGTTTTGAGGGCGATGGTGATGTTATCGGCGTTGAAAATATTGCCAATGAATTGATGAAAAAACATTGTTTTTCAATTATTAACGGCCGCTGTGAAATGTTCCGTTCTGCCGGGGATTCCGAAGATATTGAAAAACAGAAAGCCAAAATCAATGAGCAATTCAACGAGCAGGTTTTGTCACCAAAAGTACAACCCAAGCTTGAAAGTGCAGTAAAACGCTTTAAGGATAAACTGCATTTTGAAGTACGCGCAGCTTCTGTAGATAAGGCAATGACCTCGTGCCAGCGGACGAAAGAGCTTTTCGCCGAAAAATGTGACAAAGGAAAAGGAAATAAAATTCTCTTGCAATTCATTGTTGCAAAAGATGGCGAAGAACAACTGCTGGTTGCTGATAAAGCCAAAGAGCTTGCCAAACAATGGCAAGGCTTCCGGATGCTCTTCATTACTTTGCCGGAATTACACTTCTGCACCACAAGTTTAACCTTTTGGGAAGAATATGTTGACCAGTTGGCACATATTGCCCTTGCTACGGATCAGGCGACCAAAACCAATTACGAAACTCAGATCAAAATGATGGATACGATGTGGTTGGGAAAATTGACCAGTCTGTCCCAGAAACTTGTGATTTTCAAGCCTAACAATAATGGCGAACCCTATCAAGAGGAACGGGCTTGGAACACGTTGGAAGATTATTTGAAAAAATATCTTAAAGAGTGTTTTGATTGCTTTATTGATGATCTTTCTGACTACAACTTGAGCGCAATGACTGAAGGCGGAAAAGGGCTTGCCTCATGGGCAAAGGCCGGTATGGATTTTTCTGCAGCCATCGGTGCATCGCAAAGCATTTGCAAAGCTTTTGAGAAGCGGGGTATAACCGATTCACCTGAGTGGTTTGCTCAAAACCCGACACACCCCTTGACTCGTATCCGCGATTACTGCAAAGAGCGTTTGAATAATGCCATCAACGGCTCTACCGGTCAGTGTTCGATTCGCAAGATTTACATTGATTTGCAGCGTCCGCCTTATGCGATGTTGTCTATTCCTTATACCGCATTTGTCCTCGGTTTTGTGCTGAAAGAATGGGTGAACAACCCACGGCAACAGTTACAATGGACAAACGGAGCGATGTCTGAAAAATTGGACAATGCGACTTTGGCTGAAATCATTGATGCTGTGGTTAAGGATGACGGCAGTGGTTCTATAAAAAATGAAAAATATATTTGCCGTATATCCAAGGAAGAGAAGAAGTTTATTGAGTGTGCACCGGTTATGTTCGGCATCGAGCATATTCCCAATGCAACTGTAGAAGGGACTCTCGATGCTATTGCAAAACGCTTGGAAAAAATCACCGATAAAGTTCCGCTTTGGGTATTGCCTGACTTTATTTATACCCGGGATGATTTGTATGCTGATGCGTGTACGGCAATGATAACAGATCTGTGTGAAGCTCAAAAAATCAGCGCCAAGGGTGATCAGCAGGAAAGAAGTGCGCGAATCAAAGCAATCGGAGCTAAATTGCAAGAAACGGATGGACTGGCTGGACATTTTGCGAAGTACATCAAAACAGAGTATTTTGATACAGCTTTTCAAATTCGTGTCAATAAAATAAAACCGGAACTTGCTGCATTGGCGAATGAAGTCGGAGATTATTCCGCAACCTATTGCAAGATTGTCAAAGAACATTTTGCCAATACGGCATCATGGCTTTGGAACACTCAAAATGTGGATGATGAGCTGGATTTAGTCGAAGCGAAATATAAAATCATTCGTGCTCTTCAAGGCATTATGGGGTCTAAAGTTTTTATTACTTATGAAGATGCCATTAGTCGAGTACAAAAAGCGATGTTTGCCGACAATAAAGTTTCCATTGAATTGCTGGCTGGAGATTATCCATTCCTTGCCAGATTTGTACAAGTAATGGATTCCTCAAAAATTGGCGATGGTCTTAAAGATTTAGCGGAAATATTCCAGAGTCAGCAGAGTGCGCTAAAGGAGTTATTCTTTGATCAAACGCAGAATATTCAGGTTATTACTCTGAAAAAACATTTTGATACTCAATTGGCTGCCCTTGGAGATACCGAAATCAAAAAACTCTACGATGGTATGTCTTCTGGAGCCAAACGTACAGCTGATGACTTTAAGAGATCTGCATTGCAGGAAATCAATGAATATCTGAAAAATTCCACCGTTCAGCAGTTGTTGGCCTTATGGGAACAGAAAACAGGCTATAAAACTCCGGTTGAATGGAGTTTGGCACATAAAATGCCCTCTTATGTTTTGTTTGACTCAATTGATATTGCTCATGCAATCGTACCTATGGTCAATGATCCCAAGAGTTACCAGGTTGGTGTCTTAAAGACTGCAAAAGACAAGCTTGCCAAAGCCGAAATACCTGATGCTGCTGAATTTGGGAAGAAGTTCCTTCAGCAGATCCTTCCGCAAAGATATGCGGCACTCAATATCAATGCATCTGATTTAGGAGATTATTTGTTTAATGTAATTGGCAACAATCCTGACAAATGGGATGGTGCAAAACTCCGAGATGCTATTGAAAAGTTTGTCCGTGATCGTTATACATCTGCATATAAGTCCAAAGCCGTGGATAAAGTCAATTCCATGAGCGAAAATGAAGCGAAAAAGCTTCTGCTTAAGTTTGTGGAAAACAATCCTGATGTCGGTCTTGGGATATTGGAGTGACAGTTATGCAAATCAATGACTTTTGCCAACGATTTTCACGGGAAGAGGGATTTCGCAAATCCCGGCTTCTGTTCATTCCAAATGAACAGGATCGAACTGATGTACGAAGTTTCTTTAATAACTGTACTCTGATTAAAAAAGTCAGAATCAGCGATTGCATCACAGGCAACGATTTTTTGCCAGCACCTCAAAAACTGTTTTGGGATTTACGACAAAGAATTGAAGAAGCTAATGCCAAAAGACTCTTTGCGGTGGTAGAAGGATTTGATGCTATAAAAAAACTTTGGTCTGCTGAAAATATCAATTCTGCGTATGCCAATATACGCAACTTATTGGACAATGTTAATTTGCATTTTGTTATACTTACAAACACCTATAATGAAATAGCAGAGATGACTTTTCAGCATCCGCGATACAAAGAGGGACAAATCGTACTGAGAATTGGAGAAAATACAAGTACCGATGAGGTTCAGCGCAAAATTTATTTGATTGCCAGCCCCTTGCCATTTATACCGATTGCCGGAGTCCACAGGCAGTCATTGCAAGCTTTTTTACATGATTGCGAAGATGAATCATTACCGGATGGAAATGTTAATGTTTCCATAAATTCAAAGGGAGGAGAATTAGCCGGATTTTCCCCCGATGTGGAACAAATTTATTCAAAAAAGCGTTTTCTGCAGGTGTTCTGTAATTTGCAGCACAATTTATCTGATTTTGCGATTGATTGGTTATATGCAAAAGTGTTTGAGCAAAATGAACCGGTAAATGTTTTGGCATTAGCCCAGAAATATTTCTTCCCGGCAGGAATAAACAGTCACAATACAATTCAGGAAGCACCTCTCAAAATACGTTCAGCGGAGGCTGCCGAACAGGAGGTATTATTGTGGATGTTGCGTTTATCCTTGAGTCAGAACTCTTACTTGGCGTATGTGTTAAATAATCCAGATTTTATTCCAGAACATTTCACAAGTTTTTATGTATGCGAAGCATTGAATCATTTGAAAGATGCTCAAGTCGAAAAATTATCAGCCGAACGTAAAAATGGTTTGGAAACAATCGGCTTTGATTTGCTTTCCGGAGAGTTTGCAACATTCATCAAACAAACAAAAGATTTTCCTGTCGATCAAGTCGCTCCGTGGCTTAACTGTCAGACGCTTATGGAAAAGCATGAGTTGGTTCGCAGGATAGCTGAAATGGAAGCATGGGAAATCCCATCTTGTATTTTCAAATCTTATCCCCTGCTTGCCAATTATGTAAAACCATATCAACTCGGATTTATTGAGTTAAATAGTTATTTCACAGAATATCGTCAGCAAAAACTCAAAAATTATGTCAAAGAAGATTTTTGTGAAAAAACAAAAAATATTGATATTGAGATGAAAGGCATCGCTCATAGAGATTCTCTTTTGACTACTTATGCCTGCGATAAAGATACTGCATTGCTGATCGTAGATGCATTGGGTGCAGAATATATGCCATTGTTGTTGGCGTTGGCTGCCGAGCGCTCTTTAGGAATTGAAACAGCAGCAGTTGCCCAAGCGAAATTACCCACATCTACAGAATTTAATTCCATAAATTGGCCTGCAGAACGTAGATTACCAGAAGTAAAAGCTCTGGATCATATCATTCATAACGGTGCGGAATACCACATGACAAAACCTGTGGAGGAAAATTTCGTTGCTTTGCTTGATGTTTTTGAAACAAAAATTCTCACAGAAGTTGCAAAAGCAATGACTGTTTACACTCGCGTAATATTGACTTCTGACCATGGGGCAACGCGATTGGCAGTCTGTGCTTATCAGCAAGGAATGGCAAAAACATTGACTATGCCGGAAATATCTTCTCCGGATGATTGGCGATACACATCAGCTATCAAAGGCAAAACACCTTGTCCTGATTTGTTGGAAAATCTTTCCGGAGATTTCTGGATGGTTAAAGGGTACAATAGATTTTCTAAAAAAGGCGGAAAACTCCATGAAATGCACGGTGGAGCTACATATGAAGAAATACTGGTTCCTTTTATTGTCTTTAAACAGGGGGCTGTCTTTGTGCCGCAAGCCCAACAAACACAGGATACCAATGTTGAATTTATCGAAAATGATGACTTTGATTTGTGAGGTGATTTATGCTTGATGAAAACAAACTCAAGGAAGCATTCCCCAATACAACAGTTTTTAAGGATCAAAATTTAATTGCGACTTTTAAGGCAGCTTCAATTCCTGCATTTTTACGAGATTGGATTCTGAAGAAAAAGGCTGGCGTGGACGGTCGCATTCATGATAAAGACGAGCTTCGGCAATATATGAATGCGATTATTCCACGTCGTGAGGATGTTTTGGAAATTAAAGATTCTGCTAGAGCCACAGGTGCTAGCAAAAAGTTTTTGGCAAGAATAGACATACGCTTTAATGTTGCAGACAATCATGTTTCATTTGAAATTCCTGATCTTGGGATAACGCATTCTGAAACAATTGTTGAAGATTATATTTGGGAAAGAATAAAGGATGAAATTGTAAAAACTTCCGGCGGTTGGGGGCTTGTTCAGCTGGGGTATTTGCCTCCGGAAAAACCAGAGCGTCCCAAAGGAAAACTTTCCTTATTGGAATACAAAAATTTCTGTCCTTATACCGTAAATTTAGATGCGTTTAGAAATGCCAGAAAGAATTTTACCATAGAAGAATGGTTGGATGTTTTACTTGGAGCAATTGACTATAACCCGGAAGGATATAACGACTGGGTAGAAAAACATACAATGCTTACCCGCTTGCTGCCATTTATTGAACCAAGAATAAATCTTGTGGAACTTGCGCCCAAAGGTACAGGAAAATCCTATCTTTTTGGGCGTGTCGGCAAGTATGGATGGCTGGTCAGTGGAGGTACTCTCAGCAGAGCAAAAATGTTCTATGATATTGCTAGAAAACAACCTGGACTTGTTGCTACAAATGAATTTGTTGCTCTTGATGAAATTCAGTCTATTGAGTTCCCCGATCCGAGCGAAATGCAAGGTGCATTAAAGGCGTATATGGAGTCTGGCGAAGCAACTTTTGGAGACAAACGAGTAATTGGCACAGCTGGTGTTATTTTATTGGGCAATATTCCTCAAGATGATATGGATATTTCACGGAATATGTTTATTTCTTTGCCTTCTGTGTTTCATGAGTCTGCATTGTTGGATCGCTTTCATGGATTCATTCAAGGACGCAATATCCCTCGAATGAATGAAAAACTTAAAATAAATGCATGGGCTTTGAATACTGAATATTTTTCTGAAATAATGCATCTTATGCGAAGTCAATCAGAATGTTTACTTTACAGAAGTGTTGTGGAAGATTTAATCGAATATCCTGCTGGAGCAGATACTCGTGATACAGAAGCTATTTTGCGTGTTTGTACAGCATATCTTAAGCTGTTCTTCCCGCATGTAACCAGTGCTGAAATGATAGATATTTCGGAATTTAAGCGTTATTGTTTGCGCCCTGCAGTTCAAATGCGAACCATTATACGTAATCAGCTGCAAATTATTGACCCCAAGGAGTATGGGGGAAAAAACGTTGCTGTTTACAGTGTAAAGGAACGCTATGAAACAGCGTGATTCGGGAGAATACAATGGCTGCTAAAAACGAAAAAAAATGCCGCTATTGCGAAATTACATTAGACCGTAATGCAATTGGCTTAAATAAAAAACTGTTTGAAGATGATGCAAAGCGAAATCTCTATATGTGTTTCCCGTGCATGGCTGAATATCTGGAATGCTCGGAAGATGATTTGAGAGAAAAAGTCGAAGAGTTCAAACGAGAAGGATGCAAACTGTTTTCATGAGCACACGAAATCCGATTTACGCAGATAACGCAGCGACAACGCAGCTTGATCCGGCTGCGCTGGATGCTATGTTGCCTTTTTTGCGGGATTCGTATGGTAACCCATCAAGTTTATATTCTTTCAGCCGGTCAGCAAAGAAAGCCTTGCAAGAAGCACGCAACACAATTGCAGAATGTATTGGCGCACTACCCGAAGAAATCATTTTTACCAGTGGTGGATCTGAAAGTGATAATTGGGCAATAAAGAACTTTGCATTTGCTACTCCACAGAACAAACGGCAGATATTGACTACTCCTATTGAGCATCACGCTATCCTTAACAGTTGTGCAGAAGCGGTCAGATTGTTCGGTTGTTCGACTGGCTGTGTTGCCGTAGATAAGTTTGGGACAATTGATATTGATGATTTCCGGGCAAAACTGTCAGAAAATACTGCCGGAGTATCGATTATGCTTGCCAATAATGAGGTTGGAACAATACAAGACATTAAAACTTTGGCGGCAATTGCTCATGAACACAACATCCTGTTTCACACCGATGCAGTCCAAGCTATAGGACATATTCCGGTAAATGTACAAGAACTGGGGGTAGATATGCTTTCTGCATCAGCACACAAGTTCAATGGGCCCAAAGGTATCGGCTTCCTTTTGGCGAAGCGAGGTACTTCGTTGGTTAGTTTTGTCAATGGCGGACAACAAGAGTTTGCCCGCAGAGCCGGAACAGAGAATGTAGCCTCTATTGTTGGAATGGCAACAGCTTTGAAAAATAATTGCTCGCAGATGCATGAAAATACCTTGAAGCTCCAGAAAATGGAAACGCTTTTTAAAGAAATTATTTCAGAAAGCATTTCCAATGTCGTGTTCAACGGTGACCCGGTAAACCATTTGCCTGGTCTCATAAGTTTATCAATTCCCGGAGCTTCAGGCGAGAGCCTTTTGCATATTTTGGACCTGAAAGGCATTGCTGTTTCAACTGGAGCAGCGTGCAATTCAAAAGATACAGAGATATCCCATGTTTTGAAGGCGATGAATCATCCTGAAGATTTGGCAAAAGGGACTTTACGGGTTTCTTTTGGGAAATATAATACTCTTGAAGATGCAGAAAAAATGGCCGATGCAATAATTCAATGTATCAGGAAAGTCAAGATAAGGAAAAATTGAAAATAGCAAGTTTTGCAAAATGGCCAATGCAACTTGCAAAGTAGGACAGAATGGTTTATATTACGGAACAGGGTAACGCTTTTAGAGGATGATATGACTTATACGCTGAAAATTTATGATACTGAACTGATGACTTTTGAGTTGACTCAAAAGCCGTTGGAGGGTTTTTGCTGCCAAATTGTCAGCGTTAATGAAGAAAACAAGCATCTTCTGCCGCTGGGTATGACCGTTGACGGCGATGGAGTTCTCTCCTGGCTCAAGTCCAGAGTCATTCCTCAAAACCGGGAGTTTGTGGATAAGATACTTTCCGTTTATGGACTTACCCACAACAATATTCCCGGCATTATTCAGCTTTGCAAGGGGCTTTCTCTTAATGACAGCTACTGGATCACCGAACCGGATTTTAAGGGAAAGTTTGCGGATTACAACCTCTTTGAGAACAGTTTTTATAAGGCATTATCGCTAATCGCTTATACCGGATATGGTAGTGTGAAGCCCAGCGGATTTTCTTCATCGCCGGAGTTTACCACCAATGGAATGCTCCGCAAGGGATGGCGCAGAATTGACGGTAAAATCAAGCTGTACAAAGGCGGGACTTCAGGTGCTGCCAATACCGGCAACGAGCCTTATTCAGAATTTTACGCTGCACAGATTGCAGACGCGATGGGGCTTGACCATGTTCCTTACACACTTTCCAAGAGGAAAGGCAGCCTTTGCTGCGTGTGCGAACTCTTTACCGATATTGACCACTCCTTTGTTCCCATGTGGCGGTTCTGCAAGACCAAGAGCATCAAAGAGGTCGCCGAATATCTGCGTAATCTGGGCGAAAATTATTTCAATGCGTTCTGCGATATGATGATCTTTGATGCGTTGATTTACAACACCGACCGGCATTTGAACAACTTCGGTTTGATGGTAGACAACAAAAACAATCAGCCTTACGCTTTTGCTCCGATTTTTGACAACGGGCTGTCGCTCTTCAACTTCGCCATGGCAGATGATTTTGCCGACCTTGAAACTTACGCAAAGAGCCGTTTGTCGGCGTTTGACGTGCCTTTCGATGAGATTGTCAAGGAATTCATTACCTTGCGCCAGAAGGGGCAATTACGCTGTTTACAGGCGTTCAAATTCACTCGTCACAGCCGTTACAATCTTCCTGCTGCAAGACTGAAAGCCTTGGAGCAATTCATACAGAAGCGTGCAAGGCAACTGCTCGAATGGTAATTTGCGAACATTATGAGTAGTCTGAAAGAAAAAGTGTATGAATTTGTGAAGAATATTCCTCGGGGAAAAGTTGCAACCTATGGGCAAATTGCTTTGTTTTTGGGAAATCGGAACTTTGCCCGAGTAGTGGGGAATATTCTTCATAACAATCCTGATCCGGAGCATATTCCCTGTCATCGGGTGGTCAATGCTCAAGGGCAGCTTTCCCGATCATATGCGTTTGGGGGCGTTGAGGCTCAAAGACGTCTGTTGGAATCCGAAGGCGTTGTGTTCAAAAATGAGCAGATTGTCGATTTGAGTGTATCTCAAATGGCATGGTAAGATAACGTCCGAGAAATTGCGCACATTTTCAGAAAGAGTGCTTGAAAAGAGCCTGTTTCTGTGATTGATTATTGTTACCACACAATTTAATCAACAGAAAGGAAACAGGCTATAACTAATTTTTAGATTGATGAGAAAATCTTTATGTATGCTTTTTATGCGATGGACAAATTTTATGTTGCGGATCCCACCAGATGATATCTACAATACCAACTCCAGATTCAATAATCCCGAATAAACGTTCCCTTGCTGATATATGAATAGAGAACACTTGTTCTATGTCTTCTCGTTTTTTTTGTAATAATCGTTGAACCTCTGGAATTAAATCGGTAACATTGATATGATGATGCTGTTTCGAATTTTTAAATATATCAGACCATTTTTGAACTTCAATGTCATGCAACTTTGAAATAATGTAAAACATCTGTTCCTCCATGGAACTCCAACCAAATTCTGAGTCATTATAGTGTTTCAAACGGGCAAAACGCCATGCAGGATGTCTGTCATGAAAAGTCAATGTGTCTACTATGCACACTGGTTTTTTTTCGCTTTTGCTTTTTACTGCAGTTATTGGCGTTTTCTTGTTCATTGTCACCTATCAGCAATAGAGGTATAATATTCCATCATTGACTCAAGAGAAATAATTCTTTCTCCACGCTCATCATAGGACATCCCTGTTCGTGCAATTTTCCATGGATCTTCTAAATGAGTAATTTCCACAAGTTGTTGTCCAGTTTTATTTCCATAAAAATTCAAAACAGCATTTATAGTTTCTTTTTGTTCTGCTGAAAGTTTTGCAGGAACTCCTATAGGAATCTCCGAAATTTGAAAATTTCCTCGATGATACGCAAACAAAGTTCTAACAACAGGTCCATTTATCCATGCTTCAATAGGCTCTTCAAACAAAGATTGTTCATCCCACACAAGAGACCAAGCTTGACAGTAATAAACTAATTTTTGCAATTTTATAGTTGTAATTGTTCCAAGTTTACACAAAATATATGCTGCCACATCAAAAACAGAAACTGGATTTGCGGATATCTGTACCGTTGTTTGTGGTTGAAAGATATCTTGCGTTGCAAATCCAACGGAGAGCTCGTTGCTACTTTTGGTGATATCAACCTTATGACTGATACAATTTTCATTAACTACGATGTCGGATGTGTTCATGTTTTAGATTATCCCAAGGATGCAAGACTACTGGAGATGCCTTCCGCAATACTTTTTGCTTTAGTTTGATATTTTTCAATATCTCCATCCATAATTGACTCTTTTAATAATGTCATAGATGCTAATTCTCCAGACTTAATTGCAAAATGAAAATTGAAATCATATGACAATGTAGGCATACCGTTATCATAATTTTCTGTTAGAGAAAATGTCATCAAACTTTTATCGTATTTTATTTGTTGTTCTAATTTTATAGAATCTGGAATAGGTATATTGTGAAACAACATTGAAAGTAAACTATTTTCCTTCAACACTGCTTTATCTAGCTTTTCGATAAAGCGAAAATTGATTCCATAGGCACTCAACGGGGTATGCGGTAAGGCAGATGCCATATTTTTTATTAAGTCTACAATTGCGTCAAGCTTAGAGAGTGACAAGTCAGACGGAGTGATTTGTATTTTTCCAGGTCCTACATCAACACGAATATCATCGATTGTCATCGATGAAGAAATTTCATCATTAAGCAAAGAAATTCCCATGTTGACAGTAATTTCATCTTGCTTGACCAATGGAAATAAGAAATGTTTGACCCAAGAAGCATCACGCATTATTTGAGTGTTAAATCCCCCAAGTAAGACCAATAATGGACGGTTCTCTATTTCTAAAGACATATGTGAAACCTCCTTGTGTACTTCAAATGCATACAAATTTGTGTAATATATCATATTTTTTCAAAAAATCAAGTCTGAAGGTGAAAATTTCATGTGCGTTGATCGTGCGATAACAAAATATTTTGTGATTCTATAATACAAGAGTTTGTCAACATTGGTGTTTATACTCAAATTTCAAGCGAACTGTCGCAAAACATTTTTTGAGCATTGGGATATATTCAACTCCTTCAAATAATTAATCTTCAGCTTGTATCGTATTTATGCTCTGACTCTAAAGAAGGTTTTCGTTTATGCTTTCAATTATCAAATTGAAATTGTTTGAATATGTCAGGTCGATTTTTTAATTTGAAAAGAATAATTTTCTCATCTCTCTCAAATGGTATGGTTAAATCAGTTCTTCTGAAAATCCAGCCCTTTTGAGGGTAAATTGTCACGACACGGGGTATCGAGACAGAGAGAGATTTTTGAGAGAAAATGAGGGATTTTTCGGAAATATACCTTGCCGGTGTCATCTCTGTTTAAAAGTACAAAAGCCGTAATTCGCTTGAAATCAAGCAGTAACTACGGCTTTTTATTTTAACAAACTCACGGCACTTTTGGTCGTAAGTTGTGATTTTTGGTGGAGTATTCGCCACTTAAACATAACTTGCGTGATCGCGATTGATGTCGGTGGAAAATACCGGAAATAAAAAAGCGTTCCCCGAAAAAATGGGGAACGCCGGAGCGGAAGGAATCACATTTGCTCCTGAAGGGGTTTATTTCGGGGTGGTGGATTTTTCGGCGGCAGCTTGCCGCAGGCGTTCAAGCTCTTTCAATGCCCGTTCCGCTTCGGCATCACTGCCGGCTGTAAAATCGTATTCAACAATTTTTTCTTTCGTCCCCAGAATCGATTCCGTTTTGGTCGACCGGAAATGTCCGGTCGTCGGAACCTTCTGATCTGCCGGAATTCCAACGCGGCGTGATTTATAAGTCAATCGGCCGACAATAAATTCACCCTGCGGCGTGCCGGTTTCCGGATTGGCAGTCTCGATTTTTCCCAGAGAAACAAAACCGTCCATATCCAGATTTTTTCCGGATACACTTTTGTAAATTTCTTTATTGCCGGCGCAACCGGTCAGGATCAACACCAGCGCGATCATCCACAACAATACAACAACATTTTTCATCTTTTTTCGTCCTTCACTTCTTTATAAATGCACTGCGTCCGCAGTTTCGCGCATTCCTCGGCACATACCCTGCGGCGCAACTCTTTTTTGATTGTTTTCAAGTCGCTTTTATACAACTGTCGCAAAACGGAAATTTCTGATTCCAATTTACCGGCAATTTTTTTTTGCCCTTTTCGGATCAGTTTCATATAAAGCATAACATTTTCCAAAGTTTCCCGCTGGCTGTTCTTTATAATTCGATAAATCAAAAGTATCGCCGAACCGCCAATTACAGCGATTGCGATATAATTCTGGATCGCGGTCAGGTGGTCAGTCATAATTCAAATATCTCCCAGTCAGTTATACCAGTAATGCGTTCCCGGAAAAAAACATCGTCCGGAGTGTGGTCAGCGTGCCAGTTTTTACCATCTACGCTGAATTGAAATTCAGTGATTTTGTTTTTCATTTTTTTGTTTCTTCCTTCTTTTGCTGCGAATTGTCAAAATCCTGGATCTTCATTGCAAGCATTTCCCAATCAGGACAAATCCCTTCATATCGATAATCCCGTTCTGCCTGCAGCAGAAGTTCAAACAGCTCCGGAAAATCTTCACTTTCATCAACGGCACACCCCAGATTGCCAATTATTTTTAACTGTACCAACGGGATATTCACTTTTGCTTCGCCGTCATTCGTTCCGGATTTAGCTGCAGTCAACAATTCTTCGTAATAGGCAAGTGCCCGCCCGATATGTTTTTTTATGCAGCTTGTGCAGCTATCTAATTTTACAATCCGATTCCGATTCAAAAAATCAACAATTTCAGAATGAAATCTTTGCATCTGTCTTTCGTTCTTCCAGCGTGATTGGCACACTGGGCAATCATTGTTCACCATATACAAGTCTCTCCTATTGTTGGCCAAGCCTTCGCGGAATTATTGCTGAATTCGTAACTTTTACATTCTGTCTCAATGTACCTCGGATTAAGACCGCCTATTCCTGCAGCTATTTTTGCATAATTGCAGTGAAATTTGCAATTTCCGTAAATATCATTGCTTGAATTACCCGGCGTAATGTATGAAAAATCAATAAATTTAACGCTGGTCAAATTGGTAATGCTGTAATCACTGCTGTATGTGCCAGCTGCAAAATAGTTTATTCCACTTCCGCTATAATATTCTTTGTTGTAGGTTGTTGAAGATGCCTTTATTTTTGCACTGCAATTTGCATTTGAGTTTTTCAAGACATTTTGAGATCCCAAGTAATAACCTTGTATTTCGATCTCTGAATCAATTATGCTGCAATCGATAACGACGTTCGCGCTGCAATCAGTTACATCTGCATAATGGAAAAGTACAGCACTGAAATCTTGTTTTATTTCTTCAACGATGTGAAGGTTTGCAATACAGTTAATGTATGTTTGTTTTGTTGAACTTCCGCAAAAAATTTGACATGAAGAATTTGTGTAAACCGTTGCGGTGCAGTTTACCGCCGTGTTTGCTCCGCACGCGCCATAACCATACCATGTGGATCCAGTCGAATTTGCCCTGGATAGTAGCTGGCAATCGACCCACAATACCCCACTGGTTTCCAGAGCTTCGGCTGTGATATTCGATTTATAGGCATAATTTATTTTTGCGTATGTTTTATAGGGATCGGGATGTGTCGCAGAAATTGAAAAATTAAAATCGCAATCTTTAAAAAAATCATAACCCAAACTTCCCGAATTGTGGCTGTAATTATCCGCAAGCGAAAAAGTGCTGTTTATGCAGAACAAGCCGGAAAGCAAAGAAAACTTACTGCACGAAAGATCGACGATTGAATCATAAAACGACCAATTCGATAAAGTGATTGCATTATCATTTCCAGCAGTTGTACCGATGCGGCAACCGTTTGCATAAATATTGCAGCCGGAACTATCATAACTATCTTGATACTCTATTGCTATATTGGCATTCACGAAATATATACTGGCGGTTTTGCTACTCCCGACCACTTTGAAAGTCGATTCTGAATCAAGAATGATTTCAGTGTCTTTATCTTCCGGCCAGGGGCATAATATCGCAGAAAAACCATACATACTTTTTAATCTTCCCCGACAAAATATCCGAATCATTGTTTCAGGACAACTTTGCTGCAGTGCATTATCCAAACAATACAGAAAACTTCCTGCTGTTTGGCTTAATTCTTTACCGGAAAACGGAAAATTTTTCGTTCCGAATCCGGAGCGCAGCGCGATCGGTGCTGAATTCTGCAATAAATTTCCGTCATAATAAAAATCGATCGTTCGTATTTTTTTAGTTGCCGATACATACACAGAGGCAATATTATCAGCAGTAATTTCATCTGAACTCTTTTCGAAAACGGTCAATTCCTGTTCGCCAAACGCAAAAAATAAATTGCTGATTTCTTTGCCGATATCATTATATAACAATTCTGGAATCTCACTCAACATTACACATACGTCCCCAGTTTATTCGCACAATGCCATTGCTCGATGTGCCGATATGATCCTGCTGAACAGTGAACGCTCCGTCCTTATACACACAGCGGCCGATAAGATAATATACAAATGAAGATGAATTTACCGGCAGGCTGCGGCCGATTTCATACTTTACCGATGCTGCAGTCGAATTCGTCGCAGCCGAAAAAGTAACATAAACATACAACGTTCGAAGTGTGGTTAGTGCGAACTGTTGCGGTTGAAGATCGAAACTTATCCCATTGACTTCGACGCGGGAAGTGTCGCTATTACCAGTTGCCGGATCGAACGTTGCTCCGTCGGCGATATGCACAGAATAGCTTTTAACTCCCTGGTTATCTGCAGTATGAAGAATCAATTTATGTTGGCCATTATAGACCGATGCGGCTGCACCGCCGCCGCCACCAAGCAAAATAATTCCTTTCCCTTCGCTCATACATAATATTTTTGCGCCACTTGTGCCTGCGGTAAAGCTCTTTCCGTCCGCCGCAGGAACAGCAAATTCCCCAGTCCCAGAAATCTCAACTTCGACCGGCCCGGCAATAATACAATCGCCGAAAACATCTGGCGATATTGTATTTTTCATAATTCCCCAATTTTGATTCCCTGAATCGTACGCAATAACCGGCACTGCACCGGAAATGATACGATTTACGGAAAAAGAAACAACGCTCCCTGCAGTTAATACTGACGGCGAATTATTATATACTTTCAGTTGTGACGCTGAATATTTGTGTTTGTCGCCTGCAACGAAGCCGTTGGTTTTGTTGAAAAAATCCCGAATCGCATTTTCCAGCGAGGCGGACGGGGTATAAGATTTCCCCGGTTGAACTTTAGGCCAGAACGCCATTTTTTTTACCTTTCTTTAATCGCCGATTTCCAACAAGAAAAAGTTTCCATATTCAGCGACCTGTTCTTTGTAGGCATTGGTGATAACCGCCGTTGGTGTTCCGGTGGCGCGATCAACAATAGTATCGCTTATTGTCCACATATACTCGAACCCCTCTTTATCAACAGTCTGGCCGCCGATAGCAACTTCCGTTTCATTCGGACGGATGGAAAAATGGAAGGTGACAGGGATCAGTTTGTTCCATTCTTTATCCAGCTCACAGGAATAAGAGCAGCCAAGATACATTACTTCGCCTTTCTGCCACCCTTTGAAGTAACGATCATTGACTTTGCCAACCAACTGCGCTAAAGTCCTCCGGTATTTCGCATTATCAACCAATTTCCCGAATCGTATCATCGCTGTATAACTTTCACGGATGTCAGCCGTTGGCAGGTCGAGTCCGCGAACATCCATATCAATGCCAGTTTTGCCGTTCCAGTTGATAAGATTATTCGCATTCAAATCTCCAATAATGCGGGTTTGCTTCAAGCTCTTTTCAATGTGCCGCGTGCCACCGCCGCAGTCGAACGAAGCATTATACGGAGTTTGTGCATTGTTGTCATGACTATCGTAAAGCTCTTTTTTTTGATAAATAGCTTTGACAAGATACACCGAATCACTTTCACGCGCTTCTATTTCGATATAGGCCAACACCAGTTTACCTTTTTTTGGTGGTGCAGCTTGTTTGACAGCTGTCAACGCCTCGATTTCTCCTTCTGCAACTGAAACTACGTTCTCGACAAGATACGGAATTTCCATTCGTTCAATATTGCCGTTTGCTTCCATTCTGGCAACTTGTTCAGTACGATATAATGTTACAGTAGCCATTTCTTATTCTCCATATACAAGACCGTTATAATTCATTGTTTTTTTTATCAGGGCATCCAATTTGCGATGTGTTACTTCGGTCAACTTGTTCGCCTGTTCGGTCGCAGTTGCAGTACGGTCGGCAGCAGTACCGCCAACGCCCAGCATCGAATTTAAGTGCGCAACACTCCAAGAACCGGTTGCGCGGGAACGATTCTCTATTGCTGCGCCGCTCTGTTGTAATTTGTCACGCCAACTGTCGATCTGATTTTCCGCATATTTCAATTTTTCAAATGCTGCCGCAATTCCGGATTTCTCTTCGTCGGTATAACGGACAACTCCGTCGGCATCCTGGCGGCGGGCTTCGGAAATCAGTCGGGTATGCTCGTCGGCCGCAGTTTTTGCCGCCGTCTGGTACATCGCTATCAGTTCGCGCAATTTACCCGCTCCGGCTTCCGGATCGCTCGCCAGCAAAGTATTCATCTCACGGTCAAGATCTCTGCCAATGCGTTTGTTTTCCCGCTCTTTCCGGTAATCGGTCAATATTCCCGCATCTCCGGCAATCGCCGAAAGAGCAGCGCGGTTGTTTTGCTGACGCAGGGCGTTTTTCCTTCCTTCGGCGGCGGCATCGGCTCCGGAGAGTTTAGTTTCCAGATTTTTGATATCCGCTCTCAAGGCATCGATTTCGGCGGCAGGCGCATTGTTGCCTTGCATCAGTTTCAGTTTTTCGTGCTGATACTGCAACATAGTCTGCAGAAGTTCTTTATAGGCAGAATTGGTTTTTTCAATCTCCGCAATTTCAATTTCAAACGGGGATTTTTCTTTTTGGACAAAATCGTTTTCCATTTTCGTCGCCTGATCGCGGGCGTTCAGATAATCGCGGTAACTGGTCGATGTGCCAGTTACTCTGGAGGTTCCGGGGACATTTCCGGATCCGGGAACGGCATCCGGATTTTTACCGGATAAAATGGCGGCACGGCGCGCTTCCAGTTTCCGGATTGCCCGCTTCTGGGCATCGATATAGGCGCGATTTTGCCGAACTGCTTTTTCAGCATTGGTTTCCCCGCTCAACGACCAATGATCCCAGCCTAAATTCATAATATCCTGCCAAGATATACTTTGCCACTCTTTTATGTAATCTTCTGCTTGGTTGATATTACGTTGCTTTTCAGCGATTTCGACATCGATATCTGCAACCTCTTTATTAACTTGCATTTTGTTCAGGCGTTCCAAAGCATCAGCGACATTGCCGATGCTTTTGGCTGTATCGTCGAAGGTGATGCCAAGTTTACCGTATCGGCTCTCCAGTTCGGCGGAAAGCGTCCGGGCTTCAGCCATTTCGCTATTGGTCAACTTCTGTTTTGCCGCCAATGTTTGAAGGCGGGTCATTTTGGCTTGATCCGAAGCACGCTGCCGGTCGTTGGCTTCGCGCTGCTTCTCCATTTTGTCGGAACATTCCTCGGCCGCATCGCCGGCATCGCTGAACGCGGTAACAAGTCCGACCAGTGCGCCGGCAGCCAATAATATCCAGCCGACCGGATTGGTGGTCATAAATGCCTTGATCGCGATCCCGAATGCCCCCAGGACACTGGTTCCCACTGCAGTTGCCGCGGTAAACGCGGTTGTCGAAGCGGTAAATGCCGCCATCGTTGCCGCCCAGGCAACTTTCAACGCCGGCACGATCGCGCAAGCGGCTGAAAATGCTGAAACGCCGACTTTTGCCAATGCCAAGACACCGGCAAATGCTTTGACCGTTACTCCGACCGCAACCAGTGTGCCGCCGACGACCATAATCGCGGCGGTGACTTCGCCCAATGTCGTGATCAATCCGGAGTTTTCCGCCGCCAATTTGCCAAAAGACTGCAAAAGCTCTGTGATAGTTCCCATCAGCGGCACCAGACTTTGAGAGATGATTTCGCCGATCGTGATCCCGACATCCTGGAGCGCGGAAAGCATTTTATCCCATGCGCCACCGGCCCCTTTTTCAATATCTTCGCGGGTTTTATTGGCAACTCCCCGGCAGTTTTCAAGTTTTTTGATAAATTCGTCAAGTTTGGTCGTGTCGGCCGTAATCGCCAGCCCGCCGGTCATACCGCGCAGATCGAAAACCTCTTTGGCAAAAGCAAGTTTTTCGGCACTGCCCATCGTCGCCATCGCGCGGGTAAGGTCAACCATAATATCGCGCATTTTACGCAGATTGCCGTTTGCATCGACGGTACGAATGTTGTAGTCGCGCAAAAATGCCTGGATTTTCGGATCAGCGAACTGCAAATAGGCTTTCCGAAGGCTGGTTCCTGCCAGAGATCCTTTGATGCCCATGTTTGCCATAACGCCCAGAGCGGCCGCCGTGTCCTGAATGCTTTCACCGGCAGTTTTAGCCTGCGGCCCGGCAAGTTTCAAGGCTTCAAACAAATCGGTCAAAGTCTGCGCCGACCCGTTGGCGGTCGCGACCAGATAGTCGGTTACATCGCCCATTTTTGTCGCATCCAGTCCAAAAATCCGCAAACTGTTCGCGGCAATGTCCGCTGCTTCAGCAAGATCGGTGCCGGTCGCCCGGGCAAGGTTCAGCACCGGCATAATTGCCGCGTCGATTTCCTGCGGATTCAAACCCATGCGGCCCAGTGCCGTCATCGCCTGCGCAACCTGTTCGGCCGTGTAAGAAGTTACGGCTCCGATCTGCCGGGCTTTCGCCGTCAGCATGTCGAATTCTTTGCCGGTTGCATTGGTTACCGCTTTAACCATACGCATTTGCGAATCAAAGTCTTTGAAGGTTTTGAACGCCAGACCGAAGCCTGCCGCGCTGGTTGCGCTGAAAGATAAAATATTTCTGCCGATCTCACTGTATGCCGCGCCGAAGGCTTTCAAGCGTGCCTGCGCATTCGCCAGTCCTTTTTGCAATTTACTGTCGCGGGTGGTCAATTCGATAAACGCTTCACCCGCTCGAACAGATCCCATACTCATAATAAAAAATCTCCCGGTGGTGGATAAATAACAGTTCAAGTATTATTTATCCCGTCGCCGGGAGATTTTTTCAACGGACAGGATTTTTATTTCCTGCAGGCGTAATAAAACAGCAATAAAAATATTGACCCCATGATGAAGCAGCCCCAGTTTGCCTGTTTTTGCTGTTCCGGAGTTAAAACTACCTTGCCGACCGGAGCGGATGAAGGAACTGCAGAAGCGAAACTTTTTTCCTCCTCGCAAAATGCCGTTTTATTTTTCATATTCTCCGCTGGAACCGGTTTGAAGCGGCGCGGATCAAGCCAGGGAGAATCAGGAATATCATCCAGAAAATTATAACGGCGATTATTGGAACGGCACATATAGCGATATAATTCGGCAGATTCCTGATAAGTAAGCATATCATGTGCGGGGATGCCGTCGGCTTTTGCCTTATCGATCGCAGCACTTGTGCTTTTAAAAGTCTGGCAGCGCATATCAATACCAAATTTCAGCGCATAAATAAACTGTGCTTCGGTGGGAAAGTCCCAACCTTCAGGATAACGGTGTCCGAGATATTCCGGCATTTTACGGAAAAGCGAAACGATTACTTCGCGCTCTTTCTGCAATTTCTCTGAAATCATAATAAAAACTCCGTTTGGTGTGATTTTGAATATATCACAAAAAACGGAGTTTTCAAGTTTTTTTAAGTTAATATATGGAAACTTCCTGCAAATGACCGTCTATAAAATCTATGATCCGGACTCTTTGGCCGGGGACATAATTCCACATAATTCCGCTTTTTCGTGCAGCTCCACAGCCGGAATGATGGGGATAACGACGGATTTTTTCTTGAATTTGCGGAATAAATCCTGCTCGTGCCATTTCTAAAACGGTTTCTATTACTTTTTCTTTCAAATCAATCTTTTCGCAGATTGCTTTCATTGCTTCCGTACAGAAAAAAACTGATGCACTATTAACATTTAAAGGAATAGTATCCGGGCAATATGTCGTTTCATACTCCAATGAATCTGAAACTGCAGAAATAAATTCTTCAGCGACAACAGAAAAATCCTGAAGCGGAGCAATGAATAAATCCCGTTTACGACTGTTTTTTACCGACATTTCCTTGCTTATATTCGCCATATTCCAGGCATATTTAAGTATACTTGCCGGAATATCCTCTCTGGCGATAATCCGCTCGTTTATACTTCGAATCATGGAAACAATTGTTTCAATCAATGGTTTTTCCTGTTGAGAATCATGTTTAAGCAACTCATATTTTTCTCTCCGGAGTGAAGGCAGAACCTCTGACGTAACCCATTTGCGGAACTCGCGGGCAAAAGTTTTCCTGCTCCGGAAAATCAAGGCGTACAATCCGGATTCAGTAACCAATGTCAATTTATTCTGCATTTTTTTACCGCTTTTACTGATATAATTATAGTTAAAGACAATACATTCATCATCGTCCAGTCCTTCTTTGGCCGTTCTTGAATTTTTCAAATCAAGTACTTTGCAAACATCCGACAGAACAAAATGCGGTAATCCGTTATAATCAACAACACGAACATCGTGTTCATTTTGAAAAGCAAATGTCTTTATCTCATTCATAGAATTACCTCGCTTCCCGCGCAAGTAAAGCAATCAAAGCCTTGCGGATAATTAAAGAAATTGAAACTCTGGATTTTTCCGCATATCTCTGCAAAAGTTCCGGCAGCGGCTCCGGCAGCATAAAAGAGACATGAATCAATTTTTCAGCGTTTTTTCCGCTGAAGCGGCACAAGCATTTTTTGCTCTTTGACATAGTGACCTCCAAGTTGTTATGGTCAATTTTACTATGCTTTTTTTCGTGCTTCTCACAGACACAAAAAAAAGCGGCTTACAGGGGTGAGAAAAACCGAACAACTACGGCCACGCATAAAGCGTCCCTGCAAACCGCCAAAGTTTACAAAGATGTCAGATCGGGTATTTAGTTGTTTGAAGGTTTCTCACGCCTTTAACAATAATATACACCCAAATCCTGAATTTGCAAATCAACAAAAAAGTTTCATTTTGCACAAGAAAGTTCAATTTTTGAATACTTTCTCATAATATAATGCGACAAAGTTTACTTTTCAATGGTAATAATGCGACAAAGTTTACTTTTTTATACTAAAAAAATTTTTGCTCCATACCCAAAATATCACCGGTGTAGGTAATTCCTACACCGGTGAAACAAAGATTATTCATAATGCTTTTATTTGCAATGTGTTGTAAAAAACATCACCGGTGTAGGTAATTCCTACACCGGTAAAATAAAGATTATTCGTAATGCTTTTATTTGCAATGTGTTGTAAAAAACATCACCGGTCTAACTATTAGTTACACCGGCAAAAAAATGACCCGCCGTAGTCCGCTAAACTTAATGATCGCGTGGCGGGTGCGGTTTTATTTTTTTCGGCGCGGTGTCGGGAAGAAAATGTCGCGCAAAACAGAAATATCTTTTCCCAGATGAATAACCTCCGGCTCTTTTTTCTTTTCCATCGGGTGGAAATCTGCCGGGGATACCGCTTCGCCGGTGGTCAACGCGTTACGGATCATCGCCAGAAGTGATGCCGTATGCCACCAGTTGGAGCGTTCCCGCTCATCCGCCATCGCGATCAGTTCACGGAGGGTGAATTCTCCGGGATCGATGCCGAGGATTCCGGCGCATTGCCATACAAGATGCCATCCACGATTTTTTCGATTTTGGCTTCCATTGCCGGAGTGTCGATCAGGTTGTCCAGCATCTTTTCGGCGCGCTGCTGAATGGTTCGGGTGGTGTCCCAGATTGCGCGAAGTACGCGCTTCTTCGCTTCGGGGAAAAAATCAATCAGCTCTTTCATCAGGGCATCGGTTGCGCGCTCGATATCGTCGCCGGTGAGCGACAAATAAAACTGTTCTTCAGAAATGTTTTTTTTGTCCAGTTGCGATTTCAGCAAAGCGTAGAAAATTTCGACCAGCAGCAAGGCGTCTCCGGTGATTTCAGAAAGTAAATCCATCTTGGCGTTCGGAGTGCCCGGATTGGAAACTTCCGTAATTCTCAACAAATCAAGCGGTTCGCCATTTCGCCGCAATACCCGCGACCGGACATACATCGCGGAAGCGACATTTATTTTCAAAATCCATTCGGATCCGTTTTCAAGTTTCAAAATCTGCATAATGTTTTCCTTCCTTAAAAAAAATCAAAAAATGGAGCGGCGAACCGCTCCAGATGTTCGCTGAAAAATTATTCAGCAGAGGACTCTTCCGGTTTGGTTCCGGAACCATCATCGATCCACTTCGGAGCGCGTGCATTGCTGCCGGAACGGGTCGGTTTCAAAGTGACGGAACACTTGACTGCATCGTCCATTTCCTGCGGCTGGCTGAAATCAAAGACTTCAAAATCGGCATCAAAGCCGTTTCCTTCACCGTCGGAGATAAAAAGTGCCATCGGCTCATCTTTGAAAAATGATTTCTGGAAGGCTTTGAAAGCCTCATCTTCGGTATCATAATTCACATTCGCTTCGATAGTGGCATCTTTCAAGCCGCCGCGGAAGATTTTCCAGCCATCACCGCCGCGGGTGGTAATGTCAACCTGGCTTTTGCTCAAAGTCACATTAACGGTGGTGATTTCTTTTACTTCGGTAGTTGCAATAGATCCGGCTTCGCCGCGGAACAAAACGCATTCAACACCCAGTTTAATCATATTTTTCCCTTTCGTATTCAAATCATGTTACTATATTTTGCCAGAAACTCAAAATTTTTCCTTCGTGTTCGCTCAAGGTCGGCCCCATGAAGGGACGCGGCGCGATAACGGTTGCTGCTGCTCCGGGATACCCGAAGTATTTTATCACATTTTTCGCCGCCCGCCGTGCCTGCCGGTCGGAGCGCATTTCCGCAGACACATAATAAATCAGACGGTACTGCCCGGATCCAGTCCGCTTGAAATCGGGGGCTTTTTTGCTGCGGACTTTTTTACTTCCGGATGCGCGTGCAACGCTTCCGGAACTCAATCCCATATAGAGAGGGGCAAATTTTTTAGAACGGAAATACCCGGCAACTTCGCTTTCCGTCCTCAACTCCGGCGCGGACTGGTTAAACCATACTTTATTCCGATCCGCGCGGGTCATACCACCAAACTCCAATGTGTGGGGCACCGGGCCACTGGCATTTGCTGGTTTTGCCGGTTCCCGCTGCGGGCCGATGACCGCCGTCGTGCCCGCCGGATCAACCGCAAACCGGATGCTGTGGCTGAAACTGTTCGGGCCGTTCTTATGCTTGAATGGCGCACTGCCCGGAGCAGATGCCATTTTGTAGCTGCGATACCGAATTTTGCGACGGGCAACGGTCATTGCAAAACCGGCAGCGCGGAACATCGCTTTCCGGCTGGCTTTGGCAACCATAGTCTGCAGTGCAGAGGTGTTGATTTCAGTTTTGCAAGCAGTGCCGATCATTTGCAGAATACCTTGAAATTAACCGACAACCGGGCAAAGAAAGTTCCCTGCTGGAGAAACATATTTACATCATAAATCGGGGCGTACTCTACACCCAACACCACCCCGGTTTTATAAGTGGCAGATTCCAGCAGATCGCCGACATTTTCAGTAAGCGTTACCAGATCAGCAATCTCGCTTTCCTGGCACCGTTTGAAAATGCCGACATCGACCGCGACAATTCGTTCTTTGGTTTTCCCCCGGGTAATGATTTTACTTTCCAGCGCGTGGGGAACACAGATGCAAAAAAGGTCACGCGCGGCAGGCAGTTTCTGATCCACAATCAATTTACGAACTGCGGACAACTTTTTTCCGTCAACGTCCAGTCCGTTCAATTTGGCAGTGACTTCATCGGCCAGGGTAATCACTAAAGAACTTTTCATTTTTTTACTCACTCCAGAAAAATTTTCCCGGTACAGATATTACTCTGCACTGGCGTTTTTGGCATGGATCCGGATTTCGGCGCGGGTGGCGCGGGTATGCCACTTCCAGCAAGGCTCATTATTCGGGGCGCAAACCACAAAAATTTCCCCGCCATAAACGATCTCGTCACCGGTCGCTGGTTTAATGCCGATATCTTCAAACCGGCAGATAAAATCCCGCTGCTCCGTCCGGATCGCCATCCCGTGTGGCGTGGTATAACGGAATACCGTTTTACCAAGTTTCGCCGGAATGTTCGCCGCCAGAGTTTTAATGCCGCGGCGGTAATCGATACGGCGCGAAGCGTAATCGAACGCCCCGCGCAGCATTTTTTCGCCATTACTGAAAATCGAATCCATCTTTACAGCACCATGCGTTATCAGGCGACGCCAGTCACTTTGACAATTCCGCGATAATCCTGCTCGCGGATACCGAAGTCGAACCGGGTACGGTAGGCGATTCCGAAGTGGGTCATATCAAATGCACCCATTTCGACGGTCGGAGTTTTGCGGCCCTTCAGATAGCCGATTTCAAAAGTGTCGGTCATTGCCGGATCCGCAAAGAGGTAATAACCGGTACTGGAATTGCCTTCGTACTTTTCATTTTCCAGATAGGGAGAAGTGACGACTTCCATTCCCCATTTGGAAACAATGTTGGTCGCACCTTTGGTTTTCGCTTCGCCGGTGATCTGCAGGGCAGAAAGAACCAGTTCCTGCGCTTCGGATTCAAGAGTGGTCGGAACCAGCAGATACTTCGGAGTAACGGCAATCGGTTCGCCGTCGGTGTCTTTCTGATTCAGGAACAGTTTACGGGCAGCCTTCAAACCTTCGATGCCGAACGCATAATCGGTGCCGGTCAAAAGGTTTTTCCGGTCGGCATGGAAAAGAGCAGTGCCGTTGAATTCCGGATTCTGCATCAAACGTTTGTGGAACACCTGATCGATCAGACGGATCGCGCGGGCTCCGAAAAGTTTCGGCAGTTTCAGGAATGCCTGCAAATCGTCGTTCACGACAATCATTTCGTCCAGCCAGAAAAGTTTGGCGTAGCGTTTCGCCTGGTTGACGGCAACTTCATCTTTGACGCCAGATTCTTTGACGGTACCGCCCAGGGCGACTTCTTCCAGATTGCCAATGTCGGAAAGACGGATGCGCTGGGATTCCTTATAGTCGGCAAGATCGCCGTCTGCGCAAATTTTCTGTGCGATGCTTTCATAAGCAGTAAACTCTTTCAGCATCGCTTTATTGGCAACGTTGGACATAATGCCCGGAAGGTCAGTATCCGCCATACCGGCGCGGATAACTTCACGATCCATTGTAACACCGGTCGGAATGTTGCGCAGCTGACAGGCTGCCAGCAACGCTTCTTTCAGCGACATACCGCGCAGCGGATAGGCAGTCTCCAGAGCTTCAGCACCGAGATCTTTTTCGATGGTGTTTTCATCAATGCCGGCACGCAAACACAGCGCGGCTTCAATCACCTCTTTGGTGGCAGCCGGTTTGTTGCGGACGATGATGTTTCCGGTACTGCCCGGAAGTCCGGCAAGTGCTTTTTTGGCACTTTCAGCGACATCTTTGGCGTGCTCTTCGCTCCAGCCGGCTTCGATCGCTTTATCAACCATGTGCGGGAACTCCGAAAGAGCAGCACGCACAGCGGAAACGCGGGCGCGTTCCTGGGCGATTGCAGCATCGGCGGCGGCTTTCACACTCGCATCATCTGCGACAGGGGCGGCCGGACTTGCCGCCGGGGTTTCAGTTTTTTTGTGCATATTTTCTCCTTTGGAAATAATATTAAAACCAGCTGCGACGCGCAAACTGGTATCGGCATCAGCACCGATTGCCACGACGGAAACTTCGCGCAAAACGGCTTTGGAAATCAAATTGAACGGGCCGGTAAGTTCACGGCCGTTCACGGTACGCACCTCTTTTTCTCCGACCCGGACGATTTCGATAATCTCTGCGCCATGCGACAACTGCCAATCACATTTTTTCCCGGCATCGATGATCGCTTTGCCGCGTTCACTGTCTGGATCGATGCCGCCGGCAACCTGAAGCGCAGTTTCAGTTTTCGTGACAGTAAGTTCTCCCAGCCGGTACTCCGGATCGTTATAATGGTTATACATCAGCGGGATCTGCGCGGCGATCTCCAATCCGGCAAGATCCGTTACGCAGGGAATACTGCTCCACCACTGCGAAAAGAATCCGCCGGAATAGGCGGTGCCTTCAACGCGGGTAAGATCGTTGCCGATTTCGCTGGAAGCTGTCACCATACGCAACTGCTTACCATCCAGCGCAGCAGTGATTTTATTCGTTTTCTTCATTCTCGATTACTCCTTTTTTTATTCCGGATTGCTCCGGATCGTCAATTCCATATTTCTGCATCAATCTTTTTTCACGACCACGCTGGCGAAGTATCTGTTCGTAGTCTCTGCCCTGGGCGGCGCATTCCTCCGCCAGCGTGGTCGTTCCGTTGGTCAAACGCGTTGCCTGCGCGTTCGCCTCTTTTGCCGGATCAGCATGCTCAAACCCATCCCACATCCAGACGTGATTTACTTCCAGAGCATCGTCGTAATCTTCACGGTGGAACGCCTGGTCGTACTTTTCCCATTGCTCATAAATATCATCCAGAATCATCTCTTCGATGTTCTGCCGCTCGATCTGGATTTTCCGGTGATACACCTGGTGATCCAGTCTGCCGGATGCGTAGTTGTAAGTACTGGAGTTTCCTTTCGCTACGTTGAATGGCATGGAAATCGCCCGCGCCGCTTCGTTCAATTTCGCATCGGAAAAAGCACAGTATGTGCTGGTCGGCTGTTCCGCTTTCAACTGGTGGCCTTTCCAGCCTTCCGGAAGGGCTACACCTGCGTTTTTTGCCATTGGCACAATATCGGTAAAATTCAACTGTTTGATCTTTTTGCCTTCGTCATCCAACTCGCCGTCCAGATTCACTTCATCCGGATCCGGAATCACATCGGTTTCCAGAAGGAAAGAGATCACAGCAGCCGTTTCTGCTGCTGCCAACACAGAATTACCATACCGGCGCAGATCGTTGAATACCGTCAATCCGGCGGTCAATTCCGGCAGTCCCCGGTGCTGTCCGGGGCGGCGGATATGCGCGTAATGAATAACTGCTGCTGCCGGCAGTAAATAAGAATCAGTCGCACCGTTCAATGCGCCCGGATGCACGCGGTAAAAACGGTACTGCTCCGGATTGCCGTACCGGTCATAGATAACGCCGTCCACCTCTTTCGGGATGCCGTTATCGTAATATGACTGATTTTCGCCGCAAAGTCCGGAACTCACCTGTTCGGTTTCAAAAAGAATAAGGTCGATTTTACATTCATTCCGGACGCCCGGATTTATAACTTTCTGGAAAAACACTTCACCATCCCGCGCTTTGCTTAAGCGGGCAAGGCGCAGTTTGCCGGCAAGATGGATCGCTTTGGTATATTTCCGGAAACGCCGTTCCCGGCGGCGCAGTTTGGCATCGTTCAAGGTGTCGGTGTCCAGATCCTGTTCCGGATCGTCGTTTTGCAGCTGCAGCCGGGGCCCCGTGCCGATCGTATCATCAGCCAGCGTCTCCAGAATTCCGCCCATATAACCGTTGTTCGTCGCCTCAAACCGGTTTCTGGATACGATCAAACGCCGGATCCCCGGCTGCAGCGCAGCGTCCGCCGAAAGATTGTCCGCGCCCGCCCAGTGGCGACGGGCTTCCGGCGACATATTGGCGGCATCGAATTTTGCCAGATCATTCAGCTTAAATACCCGGGTGCGTCGTTTCATCATTCAAAGTCTCCCGGAGTAGTGATCTGCGCAACGCCAATTTGCGAAAATGCGTTTTTCATAGTGATTTTCCGTTTTTTGGAAAAATTCAAAAGTTTTATCGTGTCATCTGCCGAACGGTTTTTTATCCGCTCGCCGTCGGTTTCATATTCGGCGGGCTGCAGAGCAAGTTCAGCGATTTTCTCTTCAATTCCTGTTTCAGACATAAAAAATATCTCCTTGACGTTTTATTATTTTTTATCCCGTCACGGAGATTTTTTTCAAAATGAAAGATTTTTTATCCGTTTTTCAGCGCATGAACTTTTCCCAGCGTATGAACTTTTGGCACGGTTGCCGTTTTTTTGGCAGCAACCGGTTTCGGTGCCGGTGTTTTATGCTTTTTCGGATTGATCTGGCAGCCGGCGACCGATGCGCCAACCATGCAGCCGACAACGCAGTCCAGATAATGGTTTTCCGCGCCGACATTCAGTTTCCAGATATCGACCTGACGACCGCGACCGGCGGTCGGTGTCGCGTTTTCGCTTGCCAACTGTTCGGCAAACATCCGGTGACGTTCAGCATTGCTTCCCCAGATCGTAAAACTGCCCGGATCGCCAGGAGCAGTAAATAATCGCTCCCGAAAAAACGATTTCCAGAAATTAGTGTCATACTCAAGCAATCGCGCCGTTCGCTTTTTTACCGCGCCCGGGATCCACCAGTTATACCCGATTTTGTCGCCCGGCTGCTTCCGGTATTCCGTAATCGGTCGCTGCGCCGCCGATATACCAAGTCCCTTGCCGGGCATCAGCAATCCGGCGTAACGGCTTTCACGGCAAACTTGATACACCGTCGATGTGGATAATCCCCAGCCGGAATCTATAATCGCCTTCGATATGCGTAAAACACTCCCATCATCACGGGTAAAATCCCGCTCCAGAAATTCATCGGTCAAACTCTGCAGCGCAAGATAAATCGCGCCTTCCAATCCCGCAGACGGGAACATTTCACTGTATGTCGGCGATGCCTGTGACAAAGTGAAACGCAACCTTTTCTGCTCCGGAAAACAGCCGTAATCAACAACCCAGCAAGTGAAGTTATCCGCAAATGCACAAACCGTGTAAAACAGCAGATTTTTCTGCACGTCGATAAACATTATCAAAGTGTTCGCGGCAAGCGGTACAGTATAACGCGCCCGGTGGTTCAAACGCGACAAAATATCTTCTTCGCGGATCTTTGCGACAGCTTCGGTTTCTTCATGCTCCGGAGTGTTCTGGTATTCGGCATAAAATGCACCTTCGTCCTTGAAATACAAATTCATCGCAAATTGAACGGCGGACAATTCATCAGGATTGAACCGCTCCGGCCAACTCGGCATCGCCCCGATATCCATTTCAGCACGATGCGCCCGGTAAAACTCCGTCGCTTCGCGGTTGTCGCCGTGGATCCGGAACGATTCAACGGAAATTTCCCGGTATTTATCCCAGAGTTCCATCTTTTCCGGCATCGCCCGGAGCAACTTCAAACGCTTGCCGCACCATTCCGGATTTTTCTCCGGATCCAGAAGTTCGTCCGCAACATCTCCCGGACGGATCACCGTGCAGGGCATCACTCCGGATATCTTTTTTCCCGGCCCCGATAAACCCAGAATATCTCCCAATATCGTCCGCAGTCTCTTTTTGCACTGCTCCGGACTTTCGGCACTTTCGCGGGTCTGCGGGTCATCGATCAACACCATTTCCGGACGGCAATCGCGCCCGTCAATGTGACGTTTCATCCCGCGGATCCGTCCGGTGATGCCGACCGTCACAATCGTCGCTCCGCTCGCTGCGGATTTTTCAACCGTCGGCAAAGAAATTTCGCTGCCGCTCCAGCAGATCTGCGTCCGTAAGCCGTTCAGCAACTGCCCGGCGGCGCGGTTGTTTACCCCTTCCAGTTTCCGGATCGGATAGCACACTTCCGGGAAGTCCGCCAGCAGAAGATCGTTTTCTTCAATTTCGCGTTTGATAGTGTCTAAAAGTTCAAGCGCGGCATCTTCCGATGCGCCGATCACAACAATAAATTTCCGGTAGCCGTACATCGTCGCCCAGATCGCCGCCCGCTCGTTCAGCGTGGTTTTCCCAGTGCCGCGCGGCATCGCCAGCGCAAATAACCCGCCTTCTCGAATGGCCGTTTCCAGCCGTTCAATGACTTCAAAGTGGTCTTTGCTCCACCCCAGATAAAAGATGTCCGGGAAGTAGGTTTCGCAGAACTTTCGCAAACTTTTTTTGCATCGCTCCCGCCGCTTCGGATCCGCAATCTCCGGCAATGGCGCAATGTCACGCCCTGATAAACTCAACGCCGCAGAGCGTTCGCGGGCACTTTCTTTTTTCTCTTCGTAACTCCGTTCGCGTGCCGACAGCGCAGGGCACATTTTTGCAGCGTGTGCTTCATCAATCAGCCACGCCGCATATTTCAGTAAATTCACCTTTTTACGATTGCTTTTATCGGAAATTTTTTCACCGGCACGCTGGAAGTCGCTCCGGATTTTCGCTGGTTTTATCGCCGGGATGCCCGGAGGAATATATGAATTCAATATTCGCTCCAGTTCGGCAACCGATAACGCATTTATATTTGCAGTTTTCGTCATTGTACCCCTCGCAACAGCCAAGCAACATATTCAAACAGATGGATCGTGCCGTCCGAATTTACCGGCGCGCCGGATGCGATGTCAGCATTTATTTCTTCAATCGTAATCGTGGTGCTGCCGGCTTTTTTTAAAAGTGCGACAAATTCTTCAATCGTCAGCGCGTTTATGTTGATTTTTTTCATCGCCACTCCTTATCGAATGAGACAATTCCACCGTAAAACTCAAAGTAAAACTGCGCAATCGCTCCGCCTATCGTGACCGTCGTCTGCTCCGTTCGCGGATTGGTGTTGATGTTCGCGCTGGATTCAATCGCAAAATCAAACTTTTCGCCGCGCCCCGCCATCACCTTGCTGTGGTTGCGGAATACGGCAATCCTTCCGCCGCTCTTTTTACAGACTTCGCCAAGTTCTTTATATTCTTCCGGAAAACTCCCCGGCAGTATCTCGCCAACATAAAAATCAAGTTTGCCGATTCGTCCAAGATCAATTTGACGTGAATATTCGGCAATGTCAACTTTCGCAATGCACCACGTTGAACATAATAATTCTTTAATTCTCTGCATCCGCAGTATCCACATCAGATAACTGAAACTGTCGATGTTGCCGCCGGAAATTATGTGGTAACATTTGCCATTTTTGACCTTCAGCGGCAGTATATCTTCCAGCATCCGTTCACTATTCAACCGGTGATATAAATGTTTCGACCGGATCTTGATAAATTTTGCTTCCAGTTCCTGTTCAGTATCTTCAATCTCCGAACAGTCACCAAACAGTTCGGCTTCGGTATATTCAATCTGAAGTTCTCTCATTTTTCAGCCTTTTTTTTCGCAGAAAGAAAGTGTGTGTCAACTCCCGGGTACTTCCTCGGTAGGTCGGGGCGGTCGGGGCGGTCGGAAGTACCTTTTCGACCCTGTCGGGGGTGCACCGGGGGGGCGGGACGATCCCCAGATCGACGGCGACTGGGTACATCATCACCCGGACGATTTTCGTTATCCGGTAACTGGATATCCGGTATTTTTTCGCAACCTGATAAATTTTTTCGCCGTACAGAATAACATCGGTGCAAATATCCCGCGCCGGTTCCGGCAAGCGGGAAATATAATCAGCGATATCATTATATCGATCTTCTATAATCGGTTCATCAAATGGAAACTGCATCGCGGATCATCCGGTTTTTGAATCGCCGCAACCGGCGCAAAATTCTTTTTTTTGCAGTCGCGGTCGTCATCGCGATAAAGGTGGTCGCGGCCCCGCGCTCCGCGTTATAATCCGGCGCGCGGCGAACTAACCATAAATAAATCTCCTGGCGGAAATCATCGACATCACCAAACCGGCATGTTATTTCGGCGATTTCCATCGCGCGGCAGCTTGCTGATTGTTCAATATAATCCCAATTATTTTTGAAAAAATCCATAAATATATCTCCTTTCAACATCTTCATCAATAGCGTTTAATGTCAAAAGGGAATACGCATTAAACCGTCCTCGGTAACATTTCCAGCAATCAGCAGCATTGCCTGAAGTGACAAATCCGGAAGCGTGATATGTTCAAAAGTTTCCGTTTCAAAATTGTATCGCTTCAAAAAAAGATCGACGGTCGCATCCAGCGGAATATAATCTTCGATCTTCAGTATCATCTTGTAAATATTCAGCTGCAGTGCATAATGGAAGAAATTGCAGTCCGGAATATTCCGGGTAGCGTGGACAATTCCGGTGCGATGCTGGAATGCTTCAAAACGCAGTTTCCGGATGAACTTCCAATCGCCGATCGCGTAATGGTTCTGGTTGACAACGCAAAACATATCGATACTGCCGGCAACAAGGAAGCACGGAGAAAATACTAATTTTTCCGGCTCAATGCGGCAATAGTTTTTCTGCAGATCTTCAACCTCGTTCCAGGCGGCGCAAAAGCGGCGGCGTTCTGCTTCATCGATGGGAGTGTGCAGTTTATCGAAGCGGCCCAGAATCTGGTTTTCACAGTTTTCGTGCGTTCTGGTTCCGGCGGCGGCGCACTCTTCGCCGAGCCTTTTCCACTCCAGAATATATTCTGCAGCCGGTTTTCCGGTTTTCAAAGATTTTGCTGCAGCAGCTCCGGCGGCATCAAAGGGCGCAAATGCACCGTGCAGCAACCGGGTTCCGGAAGTGTATTCAAGTCCGAAGCTGTCCATGTAAACGTGATCTTCTTCGGAAAAATCAATTCTTACTTTCCCGGACGGATGTAAAGCACTGGCGGTGGATGGCATAATTACAAACTCCCTTCTTCGGCATGATCAAAACAGCGGCGCAGATAGTCGGCGGCATTTTCTCCCGGCTTCCTGATCAAAGCAGCCGGGGCAAGGTGGCAATGTATCGAACTCATAAGGAAAAAAACTCGATCTTTCCAGTGCGCAAGCAAGCGCGCCACTTCGGCGTTATAAGTTTCGTTTTTCTCGATCTCCTGAAAAACGATCTTCATTTCAGCATCAAATTTTTCGCGGTTCTGCAATGGGATCAGCATCCGTCTTTTCAACATTTCGGAGCGGATTTTGTCAAGAGTTTTTTTCATCATTTTTCCACCCCCGCCCAGTCTGCACCACCCCGCCCGGGGCAGTTCTCTATATATGGTGTTGTAAGCATACTATATTCTATTTTTTCTTCAACACCCCTGGAGCATCTGGAGCAGTATGGAGCAAAGGCGTTTTCAAGCGTAAAAAAAGCCTTTTTTTGCTCCACCCCGCTAAAAAAACACCCTGGCGCAGTCTGGAGCAGAAAATATACAGTTTCGATAATTTTTCCGTTGCACCACTGGAGCAGTATGGAGCAAGCGCGCGACAAAAGATTTTTTTTACCGTTCACCATTGGAGCGGTCTGGAGCAGTTTTTTATTTTTCATAGTTTTACCAAATTTTTCCGTTGCACCACTGGAGCAGTATGGAGCAATAATTTTTCTCACCCTTCAACGATTTCGACGGCTTTATTTTTCAGCAGCGCGATCACCCGGGTATCTTCGTTCGCGGCACTGTAATTCCAGAGAATTCCTGAACGCCTTTTCAAAGTGCCTCGGTCATGGTGTGGCCAGCGCAGCAAATTCGGATCCACCTGGGGAAGCATCCCCGTTTTTGCCATGTTCCGGATCACTTCTGACGGATGCTTTTTATCCATATATCCGGCGTCCTTGAACCAGTGTTCCAATACCTGACTGCGGATAAAAATCCGTTCAGTAAGCGGGTTCATCACCGGTTTACCGATCAATGGTTCTGCACTGGCGATATGCTGTATCAATTCTTCCTCGATCCGGCGCGCCAATTCTTCGTCAGTGTTGGTTTCTTCCTTTTTCGCAGTAAGGAATTCTATCACCCGTTGATACTGCTCCGGAGATCCGCAAGCCGCCTGCAGTATGGCAGTTTCAAACTGCGGCATTCGTGTCGCCGGTGGAATATCATATATTTCATGCCGGGAGATGATATCGATAATATCGGAAAAAATCTGCATCCGGTTCCGCTGAATATAATTTATCACGTCGCTCGTCCAGTGCGGATTCATCTTCGGTTTACTGACCATAATGTAATAAGCGCGTGAAGCGATATCGGTGTCAACCGTCGCGCCGTTCACCGTCACGACATAGGTAAGGTTATTCGGCCGGGATTCTTCGCCGCGGCCGTAGGAGGCACGCCCGGAGATACTGCCGGCAGTAACCAGCATCGCCAGATTTGAAGAGTGCAAAACTCCGGTGACATTATCCAGACGCAAAATCCGGGAGTTTCTGCCGCGGGTTGAAATGATCCGTTTTACAACTTCCTGAAAGTTCCGTTCCAGATCATAGACAGATACATCGATCGGTTTTGCCTCCATGATGTTTTCGCCATAAAGCAGCGCGACCATTTCGGGGATCATGCTTTTACCGGACCCCTGACCGTTCGGGCTGTCGATGATCCAGAGCGGCCGCGCGACCAACGGTTTGAAAAATATCGGTGCCATGATGAACGCAGTCAGCAGCGACCGGTTGATATCGTCGGTCGGATTGAAAAAATCGACAAATTTTTCAAAAGTTTTATGCCCGGCGGACGGCGGCGGCATCTCCGGATGCGTGTAAAAAACATCATCACGCTTCGGATAATCCGGAGTGAAAGAGATTGCAGAATACGCGGTCGCTTCGCTTTTCAACGCGGAAAAGAATTCTGTTTTCGTTACACATCCGTCAATCCGCGCCCAATCAATTACTTTGCCGGTTTTCCGGGCGATCCATGCGAAAAGATCGCTGGCATCGTAGATATAAGAGATCATGCCGGTTTCCCGATCGCGGTCGAAAAGTTCTTCGCCAACACGGAAGGGCGCGCCAAGTAATCGGGTGTGCACATCTGCAATCAGATCGTTTATCTGCAGCGGAATTTTATCCGGATGCTTTTTGTTATCCTCAAATTCATAATTCCGGAACGGTTTTTTATTGGCCTCTTTCGCAGCTTCAAGCGGGGATAAATGCTTTGCATTATATTCCGGAGCGGCGGCGATCAGTTCGGAAAGTTGCTGCCAGGTGCCGTTTTCTTTTTCAAAAAAATCGGTAACGTCGCCCTTTGGGAGATTGGAACACTTTACCACCTTTATCCCCGCCGCAATTCCTGAAAGATCTCTGGCAATTAAATCAGCGTGCTCCATACCGGTATCGTCATTATCCGGCAGGATGATCACTTGTTTACCGCGCAGACATTCGGCAAATTCTTTCCGCCATTTTTTCGCACCGCCGGAATTGGTGGTCGCCGGTACTCCGAAGCGTTTCAGCGTTTCCACATCTTTTTCGCCTTCAACGATCACACACCAGTCGGAATCATGCACCATCTGCCAGTTATACAGGATCGGTGTAATGTCGGCAATGCCCCAGTGGGACGGCGTACCCTGAACAAACTCTTTTTTCTTTTCCGGATGCTCCATCCGGCAGACAAAATATACCAGATTTCCGGACAGATCACGGTATTCATACCGGGCAGTTTCGGTATAGCCTTTTTCGATCAATTCGTCGAAGTGACTGCGGCCGGTGGAACTTTTCCGCAATTTTACCTCTTCCAGATGCAGCCAGTCGCCCAGGAATTCCTGGGCAAGCTGGATGCAATTGAAATCGGTGCCGCCAAATTTCGCGCGGGCGCAAAGTTCGATCAAACCGCCGCCGATCTTTTCGCCGTGGTCGTACCATTTTTCCGCGCTCACCGTTACGGAATCCCGCGTGCCATCGCGCCAAACCGCGACGCAGCGGCCGGCAGTAACTAAAGTCGCCAGCACTTTTTCCACGAAGTCGATGCAGTTTCCTCGCGCTTTGATTTCAGCAAAATTGTAGTGTTTCATATTTCTTTTGTCCATTCTGCAGATTGGTGGTGCTTACAGAAGTCATCCGCTTCGGTTTCAAGTTTTTCCCGTGCAATATTGGCACATATACCGCGAAAACCGACCGGTTTTCCGTTATCCGTGACACCGGTGGAGAAGTAATGGCAACTGAAACAGTATCCACCCTGCGGATTTTCGTACCGTTTATTGGTGTACTGGTCGCAGCTGCTTTTGAAGTCCGCGTAGCAAACCGGAAGTCCGCCGGGTTGAAAATCCGGTCGGTCAGTATTCCGGCTGCAGTTCCAGTTTTTACAATCTTTCGCCGGACAAAATGCCATATTTTTGTAACTCATTTTTTTTTACCTTTGGACTATTTAACCACGATTTAATACCATTTTTACAGTCAGGAACAACTGTTTTATCTGGATAGTTACATTTAGAAGAAAGAACATCTGCAGTAACATTATATACACAGTTTATACAGCCAGTATTTTTTATTAAAAATTCCGTAAGTTCATCAGTGCTCATTTGCCTGATGGCGTCAGCATTGGTGATTGTTTTTTGACTTGTGATTAATTGTAACCATAGTTTCAATGCAGCGGTTGCCGCATTATCCCTATCGGACGAATCCTGTAAATCCGGATCGCAAAAACCATTTTTACAACTCGTACAATTAACTTGCCAAGTACCATTTTGTTTGAACGCGGTCGGACAATGAAAACCTATATCTTCAAGTGCTGTCAAGATTTCTTCCAGTGTCGGAGCAGCTGCGATGCACTCATCTTTCTTGATGCAATCGCCACATTCGCGCGGCAATACATAAATATTTTGAAAAAATGTATCTCCGCACCATACCAGCGCAGTCGCAGTAAAATTACCCTCTGGAATTTGTTTACACAGTTCCAAAGGCGGAACAAGCTGTTTTAAGTCACTCATTTCTGATTTTTCTCCTTCAAACGGGCGGCAATCAGAGTTTTGCTGGCGGGGATCTCTTCTTCAGCCGGTTTCCAGAAGTCATTTTTCCAGTCCAAGTGAAACAGTTTGCAAATGTTCGGGCCGGCAGTTTGACTGATATCATCCAGTGTGTATCCGACCTCTGCACGCAGTAATTCGGCAACTTTTACAAAAGTCCATTCCAGGCATTTCCGGAACATATCTTCCCGCAAATATTCGGCATCCAGCATCGCTTTGTTGATTTTGAAGCGGAAATAATTGGTATATTCGCCATGATAACCATACTGCATCAGGGAAACGAAAAACACCCGTGTAACTTCGTTCCAGGTGATCGCTGATTTTTTATCCTGAAAGCGGTTGAGAAATTCGTCAAAATTCCACTTGTTTTTATCTTTCAGAAAGTTCATCAATGCGATCAGTGCGGCTTTATTTCTTTTGCGGAAAAGTTCTTCTTCCATATCCTTAACGGTGCGCTCTTTCTTTTGCGCGGGCGCGTCAGTCTTGCCAAGTGCCGGCGTTGCGTTTTTCGGATATTCCGTCACAACAGCATATCTGCCGATTTCACTTCCGCAAACATAAATAGCATTCGCCTTTTCGGTCGGTTTCGCAAATCGAACCTTTTGAAAAGAATAATATGATTGAGCTTTTATTTTTTCTGCAAATTTGTAATCGGGGGCGTCCCAGCTGTTATTGCTGCCGCGAAGAGGAATCAGATTTTCGTTTTTCAAAATAGTCTGAATTGCAGTCAGCGTTTTTTTGATAAAACATTTTTTATCCAGGCAGCAATTATTTTTTGCCAAGTCGGTAAAAAGCAGTTCCGATGCCGCGGTGGTTCTCGCACAGGACAAACAATCTTTCGCATTGAATACGGCCAGAGATAGATCCATCCGCATTTCTGCAAAACGATGATTGATCTCCTCGATGGTCAGCGCATCATTGATCCGGAATGCCAGCAAATCTTGATTTGCCGCCGGTTCCCGGGCAATCAATTCAAGTTTTCCGATCGTCCACTGGGGATACTGCTCCGGATCCGCCAGAACTTTCTGCCATTTCGACGACAGAGTGGAAAGTTTCAAACGGCGGGCGACATAAGCCGGTGTCCGGCCGATTACCTTCGCCAGATCTTCGATGGAATATTTTTTCTCCAGCTCGGCAAGCTGCTGAATTTCTTCAGCAATCGACAACTGTTTCCGTTCGGTATTCACGACAAACGCTGCCTGCTGCTCTTCTTCGTCGCTGAAATCCTGCAGACGATACTGTTCCGGAGTAAGCTCTTTTTTATTCAGCAGATACAGTGCATAGAACCGGCGGCGACCGTCCACGATCCGGAAATTGTCATCATCTTTCGGCCGAAGCAAAATCAGCTGCAGCAAACCGTGCTGCTTGATACTGGCGGCAAGCGCATCGATATCGCCCAGATCGCGATTCTTTACGCAATCAATGTTTTTGAAATGGATGTTCATAAAATGTGATTCCTTCTCTTTATGTCATTTCTTTTTTGCAGTTCTGCCCTTCCGTGCGCGATGATAAAGGAATAACCATCGCGCCGCCGGAAGTTTATACAGGATGTTACGGAAGAGTATCGACAATTCCGGTCGGTCAGCGATAATATCCAGAATTTTCCGGTGCATCGCCTGCCGGGAACAGTTATGTTTTACCGCCAGATTGGATACCGTTTGCCGATCTTTCACATCCGGTCGCATTACCTGGAATAATATCCCCAATGTATAATCATCCAAATCAATCAAATAACCAAAAAATCGGGCTAACAGATCAACAAACTCCGTAACTGTATCGTCGCTCATTTCGTCGTGGATTGCTACTTCACACAATCCTTGAATAGCGTCAAAATTCACCATTCGCAATCGTGAGCGATCGTCGATATTTTCCGTTTTTTTATAAAATTCACAAGACTTCCGGAATGAGCAGTCAAGGCATTTTTCATTATTGAAAAATTTGCCGTAGCATTCCGGATCCAAGTTTTCCATAGTGCCACTCCTAAATTATGCCGGTACTTTCCGTAAAGGATTTCCCGGCGCGATACTCAAAATTACCGGTCGATTTCCTGCAGCTTCAAATAGATCGTGCAGTTTTTGCAGGCTTCGACCTTTCCACGATGCGGGCAGTGATCCTTGCAGGAAAGATCAATAATTTCCCGCAGCGCGGCAATCGTGCCGCTATCTTCCGAAGCAGTTTTCGGATCGGCATTTTTCAGCGTTTCCAACTCTTTTTTGGCGGCGGCAAGATCGGCGCGGGCTTCCAGCAGATCACCCTCCAGAATCTGTTTGTCGCTGCGCAGCGTGTCGTTTTCGGCGGTGAGTTCGCCGATCTTCGTGGTCAGTTCTTCTTTGGTCATTTTTTTATCCTTTCGTTTTTTCTTCCGTCCGACCATCGGACGATTTTTTCAAACATTGCAAACAGGTGTTTTTCTTTCGTTGGACTGCAATCGCACTTTCAAGTGCTGCGTGATCGCCGATCACGACGCATTCTTTCTGTGTCCGGGTGACACCGGTATATACCAAACTCCGATCCAGTTGGAATTTATCACGCGAAAGAAGGAGCAATACAACTTTCCGGTACTGGCTTCCCTGGCTCTTGTGAATAGTCAGCGCGTAGGCATAGCGGAGATTTTTTATCATCTCTTTTGAAAAGCGCACCGTGTCAACCATTTCGCCGGAAACTTCGTCCCGGTACGGAACATCAAGCAGCACATACAAACCTTCATCATCAACCGCGCGCACCGTGCCGGTCGTGCCATTCCACACATGACAGGCGGGAGTATTCACAGTGTTTATCACCCGGTCGCCGGCAACGAATTTTTCGCCGGTGTCCTTGCCGCGGGCGATCCGCAGCAAATCTTCATTCAGTGAATTCACCGTCGCCAACTGGAAAGTGCCATCGGCAAGTTTTATGCCGTTTTTCGGACAAAGTACGATGTCGGTTTCAAAATCCAGAATACCTTTTTCCGCCCAGTCGCAAACGATCTTTTGAATCTCTTCCGGATCGCTTGTCTGGACGACTGTCCAGCGTTCGTTTTCGCTTTCGGCGTGGATCTTCGGCAAATTTCCAGCGCGGATCAAACTCGCGGATTGAAACACCGCTTCGGAGTTCCGGTAACACTTCGTCAAAGTGCGCACCGTGTCCGGATATAACTCGATCAGATCGTGGAACGGTTGGCCGGCGCCGACCGGTGTCAACTGCGCCTGGTCGCCGACCAGAACGATTTTCGCGGGAGCGCGTTTCAGGATTTCGGCAAGCAGCGATGAATCAACCATACTCGATTCATCGACAATCACAGCCGCGTCATCCAGTGAACCGGCGGAAAAACGCCCGTCACCCTGCGCGCCCAGTAAAACATGAATCGTCGAGGCTTCAATTCCCGATGCTTCCTTCAGTCGTGCCGCCGCTTTCCCGGTGGGAGCGCAGAGGCAAACCGCCAATTTCGGGAACACCTTTTTTATTCCGCGAACGATCATTTTTATCACAGTAGTTTTTCCGACTCCCGCCCCGCCGTTAATAATTGCAAACGGCTTTTTAATGGCGAAGCGTACCGCCGACAACTGCGATTCATCCGGAGTGAATTTTTCTCCGGATGACAAAAACTTATCATCCGGAAAAACAAGTTCTTTTCCCGCTTCGGCAACTGCAGCAAAAGCAACATAATCGCCGATGATCTTTTCATGCGCGTGGTTTTTCGCCGTCGCCATCATACTGCAATTTTCAAAAATATACAGTTTTTTCCGGTCGATCATATCCTGCACCGTGCGGACGATCAGATCGTCGCCGATATTCGGCAGAAGTTTCTGACAGGCGGAAAAGTGACGCCAGCAATCCAGCGCAGTCGAACCGTCGGCGCATTCCTGATCGACAGCGTATTCAACCGCCGAACATAACCGGCGCGGATCATCGTCGGCAATATCAAAGTTTCTCCGGACATTTTCATCGACCGTTTTGAAGCTGAAGCCGGGCAATTCTGCCAGCCGGAAACAGTTATTATTCACCACTCCCGCGGCATCTTTTCTCCAGGCATCATACGCCGCCGCCGCCATCGCTTCGGAGCAGCCTTTATTCTCCAGATAGGAGATTATTTCAGCCTTTTCGGCGTTCGCATCAAACAGGGAGGCCTGTTCGGTGAAACTCCGGAACGCGGCAGCGGTCATTTTCCGGATCGCGCCGAATTCCAGTTTCCGCCAGTTTTCACCGGCGCAGTTCCAGATTGCTTCTTCCATTGCCGGCCCGATCCCATGCGCCCGGCGGCATACATAGTGCAGCTGCCCGCGCGGATCCAGCGGCAAAGTAAGTTTCGCCGTTTTGAACTGGAACTGCCGTTCACCTTTATAAACGCACCAGTCGCCGACCAAAGCAAGCGTTTCCATCTCCCCGGGCTGCCACGCCATCGAACCTTTACAAATGACCGTGGTTTCCGGAGCACCGTCGCCGCCCATTGTCGCCCGGAAGAAATACCAGCGCGATTCCGGCCGGGCACACAGCATCCGGTCAATAGTAACAATTATCTGCATATTTCTTTCTCCCGTTCAGACAATATTTTCAATGCCAGTGCTGAAGCAAAATTCGCATTACCGGCAAACAGCACCGATACCCCGCGCATCGTCAATTCCGCGATCCGGCGCATAATGAATCCCGGACAGCACCGGGTATGTTCATGATCCGGCGGAATAATTTCACCATTTACGCCGTTGGCATAGCAGAAAGTGTAGAAGTCAGTTTCGACAATAATTACTTTCGCCGCAAATCCGGCAGTATCCATGCGGTTGATCTCCCGGCAAAAACGATGCCAGCCGACGGAAATCGTGCCGATAAAATCGTCGGCACTTTTCCGTTCGATCGCGAAGTTTTTTTCATCGCCCTTCAGCGCGTAGTCGCCGGTTTGAATCGTGGTGATCTCCGTCGCTATATCAGGCGGAAAACTCCAGGGCCGCTGTTCGCGCGTGTCAATCAACACCGTCATCATATCACCGGCTGTACGGATTGGCAGGCGGCGCAGCAGGCGCGGGAGCGGCAGGGGCGGCGGGATAACCGGGCGCAGGCGGAACTGCAGGCGCACCGGGCGCGGCCGGATATCCCGGCGCGGGAACTGCAGGCACGGCCGGAGCAGACGGAACGGCATTTTTCCGCTTCAAGAAATCGTCATACGACATTTTTTTCACCGTCGGGCCGGAACCGATATATTTTACATTGCAGAACACTCGACCATCATCGCGGGTAGTGCGAACCACCGTCGCAATGCAGGTTTTTTCCCGCAAATTCGGAACTGCGATCGTCCGTTCCGGAGTAGCGACAAATTGCTGCTCCAGTTCGGTCAACGTCTGGACGTTGAAATCAATTTTCTGGAGCGTTTTCAACGTGAGATCCAGCCGGTACAAATGCGCATTTGTGCCGGTTCCGCAGCGATTGGAGATCTCGCCATGCCAAACGTCGGTATTGCCGTTAGCATCCTGCAGCTGCAGCACGAGGTCGTAATAACAAACCACCATTTCGCCGCGGGTATTCGTTTCTCCCGGCTTCGGCGGAAATTTGCATTCCGCAACATACGCATCGACGATCGTGCAGGGGATATCCATCTGGTCGCATTCAATTTTGAACATTTTTCTTTTTTCCTTTCTTTGTTTAGATCAAAATTCCGTTTACCCGGAACCAAATTTGCTGGGTCAAGCGAACATCCTGCATACAGTAATCAAGCAGTTTTTTCCGCCCTTTTTTTGTCCGGAGCAACTCCGGAAACTCCCGGAAATCAATCTCGATCTTTTGATCGTTAATCAATGCCCGGGCAATGTTATCAAGTTTTTCATAACTTCCGGATCCGCACCAAACTTGCATCAGATCGACGTGCAGTTCATTCCGGTACTTCGCGGTAATCGCAGTGAGTGGCGGCAGTCCGTACAATGACGGGGGGCATCCCAACAGTGCTGCGCGGCGGTACAGGAAGGGAAAATCAAATCCGTTGCCGTTATAGGTGATAATTTTTCCATATTCACCCAGAAGATCAAAAGCCTTTTCGATCAGTTCCGTTTCGGCGGTGTCGGTATCTTCGGAAATACATTCCTGATACTTTTTTCCCTCGTCATCGATCGCGCACCAGGCGCAGATCCGACCATAAAGCGGCGACAATGACATCTTTTCGATCTGCTCGTTTTTCGCCGCTTCCTGCTTCTCGGCGATTTTTGCCGGATCTTTCAAGTTCCCGGCTTTCACTTCCAGCACGGGAAGCCGGTCGATCATCGACGCATTTTTCATCGTCTCGATGTCGAACACCAAGTCCTGTTCCTTTTTCATTTTTTTGTTCCTTCCTTGTTATTTTTTCTGCCATACGGCATTTATTTTTTAGGGGGCGGCGGCGGGGGCGTCACTGCAGATATTGCCGGTGCAGGCGCAACTGCAGACGGAGCAAACGCAGTAACTGCAGGCGGTGCCGGACAAAGAGCATCCACATCATCGCCGCCATCAATCAAAAACAATCCGCAGAGCGCATATTTCCGCGCATAACTTGATGCCGCGCCGGTGATCTGGGCGGCGTCCATGCCTTTCTTATCTTTGTCCAGCATAGCGTATCCAGTGGAGATGTAAAGCTGTTCGCCAATTTTCAACATCGCCGTCGCTTTCAGGAATACATAATTCCCAATCGCGACAACCTCGTCGGTTAGGTACAATTCAGCATCGTGTTTCTGTAAAATCGGTTTCACGGCGAAAAGAATATCTTCGCAGTTCCGGTAATAGAAGTTGCCGAACTGGTTTTTCTGCCCTTTCGGGGCTTTAAGTTCACATTGAATTGCCAGCAGTGTGTTCATTTGCGTTTACCTTATCGTGGATCTTTTTTCCGACATGAGCGGCCAGGGCTTTCCGCGCTTTGGATATGCGCGCCTGATCCGCCGGCTCCAAATCCGTCCAGTGTACCCGATTTATAATTATCGTTATCGGTGTATGCTTCGCCGCCATATTACCACGTCGCAGCCTGAAGAATTCCGACAAGATAACCGATGCAAACTCCAAGCAACATAAATCCGATTATCAATCCCCAGTCAGTTTTTTTGACAGGTTGCTTTTTTCGACCAAGTGTTCCAGGATAAATTTTCATATCAAACGGCCTCCAATCAACTTCGTATTCGTGCATATTTTTTTCAAAAATGAAACAAATGAAACTTAATGGGCAAAAAAATAATTCACGGCCTTTCTAATAACCGCGCTCCTGTTCGTGTGTCCGTCCTGCTGCGCTCTCATATCCAGTAATTCAATCACATCGTCCGGAAGTTCCAACGCCGTAACAGTATTCTTCCCGCTATTATCCGGCACAATGTTCGCAATATTCGGTGAACCATCTGCTAAAAAACAGTTTACAGCTTTACGAATAACTGCACATCGGCTGCTGTGTCCATCCTTCTGGGCCTGCTGATCGATCAATGAAATCAGACTGCCGTTCAACTCAATTGTGATTTTTACCATTTTCTTTCCTTTCATTTTTTTTGCTTTTTCAGCGGATGGTAAAATATAGTTTCATTTGTTTCATTTTACAAGGGTGAAAGCAAAGATTTTTATAATTTTTCTTTGTTTTTCTTGAAAAATCAATAAAAAAATAGTATATTTATAACAAATGCAACATCAAAAGGAGATGAAAAAATGAAATTTGACCATAAAGTATTCCGTTTTTGGCGTGAGCAACGCCGGTTGACATTAGAAGAATGCGCGAAAGCAGTCGGCGCATCAAAAGCAAGTGTTTCCAAATGGGAAGCCGGAACCGTAATACCGCGCCCGGCGAAAATCCGTGCGATTGCCAAACTGTTCAATATTTCTGTATATGACATTTCTGATCTGCCGCCGGAACCGGAAATTATCAGCCGGACAGAAATGCTGGAAGAAACTTTTCAGGATCCTATGTTTGATATAATAGTCCGCGCCTGGAGCAAACTCACTGCAGCCGATAAAGGTGAAGTTGTAGAATTCATCTCCAATAAAATCAAGGCGCAGAAATGAACGAAAAAAAGCAAAACTATCCTTTATCTGCCCGGATTGTTGGATTTTTGATCTTTGCCGCAATACTGGTATTCTGCATGGCAAAGTGCAACACCGATCCGGGAGATGGTTCACCGACAAACGCCGAAGCGTGGTATATCGCGAAGCAATTTGCCAAAAAAGATTTGAAATCACCGGCGACGGCAGAATTCCCGCGCCAGACGGCAGACGGGGTAAATATCAACGATCGCGGTAATGGTAAATATACTGTTACCGGTTATGTCGATGCGGAAAATTCTTTTGGTGCGAAGCTCCGGCAACATTTTATTATCGATATTCAAAAACAGCCTGATTCAGATAAGTGGACGAAGGGGAATATAGTATGGCTTCGTTGAACGGGCATCGTTATTGCATATACGCGCGCGTGTCCCCGAAGGGATCAACCTGGTCGGCGTATGAAACAAGTATCCAGGCGCAACTGCAGGAGTGCAGGGAATATGTTTCCAGGATGGATCCGGATGCAGTTTTTTCGGAAGTTTTCGACGAATTCCGGAGCGGCAAAGATCTGGAGCGGCCCGGGATGCAAGAAATTCTGGCCGACATTGAAAGCCCGCGACCGTCATTCGATACGCTGGTCGTCTGGCAGCTCGACCGGCTTTCTCGCAACCTTGCCGATGCCGCGCCGCTTTTTGAAAAACTCCGGGATGCCGGACTGGGCTTTATTTCGATCCGGCAGAGTTATCTTTCCGCGACCGGAGCAATGGCGCGCTTCAATCTCACCCAAACGATCGCAATCGCACAGCTGGAGCGGGAAATGACTTCGGAACGCATCAGCGCAAAACTCCGCTGGCTCGCGCAGCAGGGGAAAGTGGCCTGGGGCAAACTCCCGATCGGATACCGGCGCAAACCGGGAGTAAAAAACACCGCTGAAATTGTTCCGGAAGATGCCGAACTGGTAAAACAGATCTTCGCGCTCTATCTGGCGGGGTGCAATCAAAACGATTTTTCCAATCTGAATAATTTCTGGGCGATGAATCGGGAACGGCTCGGCGATACCAAAAAGATGTACCGGATTTTGCGCAACCGTTTTTATATCGGTGAAGTCGTCCACCATGACGAAGTTTTCCCGGGAGAACATACGCCGATCATCGATCGCGGCACCTTCGATGCAGTTCAAGCAAAACTGCCCGGAGCAAAATACAATGTTCCGCGCCCGGGGCGGCAGAAATACGCGTATCTTCTTTCTGGATTGGTTCGCTGCCACTGCAATCCGGAGCGGTATATGCGCCCGGCATCGGTCAAAAAGAAAACCAAACGGTATTTTTACTATAAGTGTACGGATTCTGCATGCGGCTGTGAAATAAATGCCGAAAAACTCGATGCCGCCGTACTGGATGCCATCAAAAAAGTTGCGCTGGATCCGGAATATGTTCGGGAGTGTTACGAAGTTCATCAACAGCAGATCGCAGAACTGAAACGGCAGCAGGAACCAAAAATAAATGCCGCTCTGCAGGATATTGAAAAAGCAAAAGCAGATCTGCAAAAGATTGATGAACTTTTCCTGAACGGCGTGGTTCGCGCAGATAACGCCGATTATTGGAATGAAAAACTGATCGCAGCCCGGAGCAGGGCAGGGGAAGCGGAACAGCGATACAAGCAGCTGATATCTGACATGGAACCATTGAGTAAACAAGACAAACTGTCTGCGATTCTGGAATCGATCACCGGCTGGGCATCGCTGCTCGATGATGCCGCGGAAGATGTCACATTGAAACGCAATCTTATTTTGTCGCTTGTGTATCGGGTGCGGTGCCTGGAACACGGCAAATTTGCAGTGGATCTGATTCTGGATGGAACCGGCAAAAAGAAAATAGACATAACCCCGGATGAAGTTATGTCTAATGGTGGCGATTGGTGGAGGTGGCGGGAGTTGAACCCGCGTGTCGACTGAGTGTGAAGCTGATCTCTACATACTTATTCCGCTTTTATTGCTTATCGTCCTTTACTCCGCCAACGGACGGGCAGGGCAGCAGACTATATCTCCTTGAAATCTCGCTGTTTCCCGGAGATCATGAAAACAGCCAGGGCGCTGACTGACGCCGCTTATACCTTAGCACCCGGTCAGGCACAGCGACGTGGCGGGATTAAGCCGCCAATGCGTACTCTTCGTTCGCAGTTATTTGTTTAACCGGTGATTAGCGAGGCCAACGGTCATCCTCGGTATGCGATCAACCCCTGACCCGAGCCGGTCGAATCCGGAACACCCCCAGTGTCAGTCGTTTTTATAATATAGTCGAATAATGTTATTTTTTCAACTGAATCGCCGCAAATTCTTCAATATTTGTAAAAAAACAACATTTTTCGGGAATTTTTTGCAAAAAACACTTGTTTTTTATTGTTTTGTTGTGTATACTGTAATAAAACACGATTTTAACCAAGAGGTGTGTTATGATTTCAAAACAATATTTTCGCTCTGTCGGCCGACAGAGTAAAGCTGTATACAGCTTTACTCTGTCG
>SUWH01000019.1 GCA_015061605.1 Lentisphaerota bacterium
GCCTGCCGGCACGCACGTTTTGCCTGCGCAAAACAAATCTGACAAAATCACTTTTTCAAAATTCAATTTTCTTCCGCAGAAAAACTTGAAAAAACAGATGTTTTTCTGATTTTATGGGATAACTGTGCGGTATTTTTGAAAATTTTTTACGGCAGACGCATTTTCCAGGTCTGCAAAGCGATGATGCCAAGCAGCAGGAAAACAAGGGAAATCAGAGCGACCGCCGGAGCAAATTCACGGAAATTGACCGGTTTCGGCTGGGAGATATTGGTCTTTTCCAAAGCATTTATCTCACGCATCACCTGCTTTAAACCGTCTTTATCTGTTGCGTGAAATGTACTGCCTCCGGTGATTTTTGCCAGATCATAGAGCAGTTGGGCATCAAAACTGCCATTTGCCGGCACCAGACGGGAACCGAAAGGCGTGGACGCGATCGCATAAGCCTCTTCGCCGCCGATACCGACGGTGTGGATGATGACATTGAACTCCTTTGCCAGTTCAGCCGCCTGCCGTGGAGAAAGCTGATTCTGCGCGGTATTTGCGCCATCGGTAAAGAGAACCATCACCCGGCGGGGAGCAGTGGAATTTTTCAAACGCCTGACCGCTGTCCCGATGGGAGAAGCGATGCCGGTCTGTTCACCTACTTCACCGATTTCCAGAGAGTTGAGCCGTTCCAGAAGCAAACTGTGGTCAAGTGTCGGCGGCACAAAACTGTACGCCAGATCGGCAAAACCGATAAGTCCGATACGGTCATTGGGGCGGGATTCGACGAAGCGGCGGATCTCCTCTTTGGCAGCGGCAAGACGGTTGGACATCTTTCCGGAATTTATTGCTGAAATGAAACGTTCTTCATTCATATCTTTCGGACGGTCGATCGCCTGCATACTGCCGGAAAGGTCGATCGCCAATACGATGTCCAATCCCTTTGCCCGCTGAACTTCTGCTCCCAGAGCCTGACGCGGACGCGCCAGAGCAAAAGCAAGCAGCAGCATTGCGATCACTATGCAAAGTTCGGGGAAAGTAAGTCTGCGCCGCCTGGCAGCGATTTTTTTTGCCGGCAGGACATTGGAGATCACGATCCCCGGACGGCGGCGGGTGAGAAAACGCCACACCAGAAGCGGAACACAAAGCAGAGAAAGCAGCATCCATGGATATTGAAACGTTATCATCGTGAAACTCCTTTAAAATCATCTGTTCCATCTTCCGGCACGGTAGCAGAAACAAATCCGCACAACTGCCGCACCGCTTCATCAAGTTTTTCCAAATCCGCCGGAGCTTTAGCGAAGCGGATAAGGTCGACATTACTCAAAAATGAACTCAATAACATCCGGTATTTTTCCGGCAGAGGTGAATCACTTCTGGTGAGTTCGGGTATAAATTCTGCCGTTGTCTGCCGGGAAGCCGGCAGATCGAAGCGCAGTTCGAGATAATTCCGCAAAATGTCCATCAATATATTGTATCCGGCTGCCGGCAGGATATCACCGTGGCGGATCTCAATATGCAGTGCCTCCAGAGCTGCAAGAGCAGCTTCCCAACAGGAAAGTTCCGGAACCGTATTCATTTTTTTCAATTTGCGGATAACAAATACAATTATTGCAAACAGCAGGATAATTGCCGCGGCATATATATATTTGTACTTGGAAAGATGCTTTTTAAAAGCCGGATAACTCTGATGCGATTCCGGCATCGCCCCGGAAAGTTCCAATTCGTTTCCCGGTTTCTCGGAATTTGGTATTACGGAAGAAAATGCCGGAACTGCGACATTGAAAACCTCATTTTCGCCGCCTTTTTTTTGCGGAGAAATAATGATTTTCACCTTGCCTTCAGGAATTTCCCCCGGCTTCAATGCCCGAAACAGAGCCGAAAAGTGCCAGATACTTTTATTCCATTGCCATTTTTCTCTTTTTCCTTCAAGCGGCATCACGATCACAGTATCGGGAGCATTTTCCAACTCTGCCGAAATTATGGAACGGTTTTCCGGAACAGTTGCCTGAAAATCCATCAGGATATCGTTCCCGGCGGGGATCTGCTCCGGCGGCTCCAGTTTTACAGTCAACGGAATTTCCACCTGCCCCGGACGGAACATGGCAAAAATTATCCCGCTTCCCCATACAGCAACGGCAATGATTGCAGAAGAAAGCAATGCAAAAAATACTGTTTTTACTGTCTTTTTCATTTACATCCTCTTGCTTCTCTTTTTGCGGCGGCTGAAAAATTCTATCACCGGTTTAAGTACATCACCGCCATTTGCCACATTGATCATATCAACTCTGGCATCGCGGCAGACAGCTTCACGTTCCTTTTGAAATGCGGTAAGCTCGGCAGTCAGCGCATCAGATCTGCCGTCAAAAACGACCACTTCGCCGCTTTCCGCATCGACAAAATCGACCGGGGGGATATTTTCCGGCCACTTGTATTCAATGGGGTCAAAAATTTTCAAAGCGACAACATCGTGACGGCGGTTGAGCAGTTTCAACTCTTTGGAATAATCTTCAGGTGAAACCAGATCACTCAACAGAAAAATGATCGAACGCTTTTTTAATACCCGCGCACACTCCGTCAATGCCAGCGCTATATTGGTTCCTTTATGCTGCGGCTCAAAAGCGAACATCTCCCGGATCATCCGCAACGCATGACGCCGTCCGGAACGCGGCGGCAGAAACAATTCGATTTGGTCGCTGAACATCATAAGTCCGGTCTTATCACCGTTTTTACCGGCGCTGAAAGCCAGAAGAGCGGCAAGTTCCGCCGCCGTCTGCCGTTTGCTTCTGGCAGTGGAACCGAAACTTCCCGAAGCGGAGACATCGACCAGAAACATCACATTGAGTTCGCGTTCTTCAATAAATTTTTTGATGTAAGGCGAACCCATGCGGGCGGAAACATTCCAGTCGATCATGCGCACATCATCTTCAAAGGTGTATTCGCGCACCTCATCAAATTCGATGCCCCGCCCTTTGAATATACTGCGGTAGGCACCGCCGGTGATCTCCTCGACCACCCGGTCGGTGCGTATTTCAAGCAAACGTATTCTGGAAGCCAGTTCCTGTGGAAGCATAGAAGCAGTTCCTTGCATCAGGGGGTACGCAATTCAGAAAGCAGACGGGCGATAATGGCATCGGCATCGATATTCTCCGCCTCGGCTTCATAGGAAAGCACCAGACGGTGCCGGAGAACATCCGGAGCCAGATCCTTGACATCCTGCGGGAGGACAAAAGCACGTTCCTGGAGCAATGCCAAGCCTTTTGCCGCCAACGCCAATGCGATCGAAGCACGCGGTGAAGCACCGAAAGTAACCAGACGGTCGATACCGTCAAGTTTTACTCCGTTCTGCCGTTCAGAAAGCGATTTCTGCTGTCCCGGACGGGTGGCGATAACCAGATCGAGAATGTATTCAACGATCTTTTCGTCCATATATATGCGGTCGACCATCCTGCGCGCTTCGATAATGTCGTCCACACGGGCAACCGAAAGAGCTTCCGGAGGCGGCGCCGGGTGCGCCATACGGTCGACCACACTCAACTCTTCACTGCGGGAGGGATAGCCGACACGGAGTTTGAACATGAAACGGTCAAGCTGGGCTTCCGGCAGTGGATAAGTTCCCTCCTGTTCGATGGGATTCTGGGTCGCCATGACCAGGAACGGATCAGGGAGCTGAAATCTTTCGCCGCCGATGGTGATCTGCTTTTCCTGCATGGCTTCAAGCAATGCGCTCTGAACTTTGGCAGGAGCGCGGTTGATCTCATCCGCCAGTACGATATTGGCACTCACAGGTCCGATGCGGGTGGAGAACTCTCCGGTGGGCGCGTTATAGATCCGTGTACCAATGACGTCCGCCGGAAGCAGATCGGGAGTGAACTGCAAACGGGAAAAAGTTCCGGAAAGGGTTTTGGCGAGAGTTTTCACCGCCAGAGTCTTCGCCAGTCCGGGGACACCTTCAAGCAAAACGTGACCGTCAGAGATCAGTGCCAGAAGCAATCTGTCCACCAGCGCCTGCTGACCGGCGATGATCCTGCCCATTTCTCCACGGACACTCTGAAGCGGCGCAGCGATGCGGCGCACCTCCTGCTGCAAAAGCTGAATATCATTCTGATCCATAATTTCCTCCTCCGTAAAAGTGACTGATATTTTTACATCTGTCAACTATAAAGCAATTTTTTGTAAAGTCAAGAGAAAAATCAAAAACTATAGCAAAAAAATTGCCCGCGGAGATGTTATGCAAGAATAAAACGCTGTCCGGAATCGGCAAGTTCCGTCAGAGCCCAGACCAGAGCATCCATACGGTCCGGGGAATTTTTACTGTTCCCGGGGGAGAAACTTATCATCTCTTCTTCAAGCAGCGGAAATTCTCCGGCATGATGCACTCTGCCTTTTTCATAGAGGGCGGCGACCGGTTCGGCGCGCACCAGTTTTCCCCGGGATGCCCGTACCGGACGGTAACTTATATCCGGATCGACTTTACGCAGCAGTGCTTCAATAAGATCGCCGCCGTTATTCACTTCACCAGCGACCCGGTCGGCATGCAGTTCATAGTATAGATTTACGACCTGCTTTGCCCATTCCAGAGGCGTACCGCGGCAGCTCCGGTCGGCAAGGACATAATAATCACCATCGCATCCGAGGGCTGCCGCCACGATACCGGTGTGGTCACTTTCAGAATTTGAAGTCACTGCCGGATCTACTCCGATAACGATCCGCTGAAGCTCCGGAATGTTGCACACTCGGTAAGGATCGATCATGGAACGTTTCCACAATGCGCCTTCGACCTCGTCGAGAAATTTACCTTCCAGAAACCGTTCCCGCTGGCGGCGCGGCAATCCGGCAAGGGTATTTTCAATATATCCCGGCGGCAGATTGACTGCATTATCCAATGGATTTATCCGCATTGCGGCATAATTGTCCGGATTCGGCAATGCCGTGTGATCGGCAGGATCAAGTTTCTCGATAAAAACCCGGTATGTCCAATGCTTTTTTCCCGGAGGATTGCAGTCAAAAAGAGCTTTTGGAAGCAAAGGCGGAGCATTCTGGGCAAGCCGGGTAATGGCAGTCTGGACGCTGGAATAATCCAGTTCAGAGCATTCGTTGAAGTAAAGTGTAACAAATTCTTTTCCGAGAATTTTGTCGGCACGGGTATCATCATCCAGACCGATGAGCCATATCTCCGCACCGTTGCCGAAGGTAAAAACACTGTCGGTTTTACGGTACTCATATTCAACAGCACCGTTAAAACGGTGTTTCAGAACTTTGGGCAGAGTATCAGAACCAATCGAAGTACGCACCGTATTGGCGTAGCGGCGGATCACCGCATGGCGGGAACCGGGGGCACGCAATGCCCGGATGACCAGCGCGCAGCAGAGCAGAAAGGTCTTCCCGGAACGTGAACCGCCGAAAAGCATCACATTCCGGGCGTTTCCGGCAAGCAGTTCCAATGCTTTAAGTTGAGCGGGAGTATAGGAAAAATTTTCATCACTCATGGTCATACTTTACTTACTGCCGCATTGTGCTGATTACGCATAAAACGCTGCCGTCCCCTGGAAAGTTTATACATCGTTCCCTGAAGCAGAGAACTCAATTCCGGCCTCCGGGCGATTATTTCCAGCAGTTTACGGTGCATCGTCTGCCGGGAACACCCCCGGAGTCTGCTCAATTTGGATACGGTGCAATTACCGGAAACATCCCCGGAATTGAGCATTTCACAAATGATTCCGATGGTGTAATCATCCAGTCCGATAAGATAGCGGAAAAAACGTCCGAGCATGGCGATAAGCTTGGAATGACGGTCGGTGGTCTTTGTTTCACCTGGGATATGGTCAAAATCTGCCGAGTCAGGGAGCCAGCTTTGAATTTCCTCAAAACTGGTAAGTTTGCTCCGGCTTTCAACACTTCCGGCTGTAGCGGCAAAAAGGGCGCAGGATTGGCGGTATTCGCACATACAGCAGACATTGTTCCGGCTGCGGGGATTTCCGAAACATCTGGACACATCATGGTGGTCGTTCATGGATGACTCCTTTTTCATTGAATTGAAAATACTGATATATTTTTTGGGGATTCAGCCGCGGGACAGCGACACTTGGACCGGCACAGATTGCGCAACCTCTCCGGAATCATTTCCGGAACCATCCACGGGATCGTCTCCGGAGAGCCGTTCAAACAGCATCGCTTTGGCACGCGGAGAAATCATATTCTGACCGGCGGCATCGGTGCTTCCGGCAACGATATGCGGATTGAGCAGTAAATATATTGCCTGCTCAAAAACCGCAGAGAGAATAAGGGCGGCAGGTTCTGACGGAAACGTTTCCAATTTCAAAGCGGCAGTAACATCCAGCGTGGCGGCGGTGACCGCCGCGCGGCGCTGTTCATCGGAAAATTCAAAAAGACGTTCTTTGAGCAAATGATTGGCAAAGTATTCATCTGCCTGTTGTAAATTCGGCATAATGATGACCTCCGGAAGTAGATTCAAGTACAAAATCGCCTCCCCGGAGCATTTTGCTCCGGGGATATGGCGGTATCAAAGCAGTTGTCAGTTACCGCGCAAAGCGGCAATGGCTTCGGCACTGGGCAGCAGATTGGTCAGGCGGCAGCAGCGCTGGGCGGCATTGCGGAACTCAAAGGTGAGCTCGCCGATGGCGACACGGCGGATACCGTCAAAACCTTTGGGAGTGGCATCGGTATCGGTGATGGCACGGCCGTTGAGACTGGAAAGAGCGAAACACTGGGGATCGAGGATCCAGGCATCGGTATCCGGCACATCCGGATCAGCCATGATGGTCATGCCGCGGCCGTTGATCTCATTGACGATGACTGCGACATAGGCACCGCGGCGGTCATCGGAACGCAAAATCTGGATGCGGTCGCGGTATTCATTGGAAATGACCCGCGCCTGCCCGGGCGAACAGAGGATCTGCATGGGATCTCCGCCTTCGCCGAGGACTTTCTGGGCGGCATCGTTGATACCGAAACTGTCCAGTCTGGTCTTTCCGGCATCGATGGAGAGCGCATTGTCTTTGGTACAGAAGTAGTAAAGACCACCGGCTTCACCGAGGATTCCGGGGGCAGCTTCCACGCGGCGGCCGAAGAGAGCCACCCGGTTCAGATCGCGTGCCAGTTCGGCAAGGGCAAAAGCGGTCTGGCGGTTGAGCTGATTGTCGGCGCTGCCGTTGAGAGCGATCGCCAGGGCACTGCCGGAAATGACGATCTCCTTACGGAAGATTTGGGTGGCGTTCCATTCGACAACACTGTTGTGGAAGTTCTCATCGCCATCGCCATTGGTACTGCCTTCATTCATCGGAGTGGAAACGATGATGAAATCGGCACCTTCAGCAGGCAGAGAATCGACACCGGTCAATTTGGAACCGTTTCCGGAAACAAGTTCGATCTGCAAAGCATTGCTTTCGACTTTTACCACCCGGAACAGCGCCGGATCATCTTTGACCGCGATCAGCATACCGGCGGCAGCTTTGGTGATATCGGCAGCCGGAAGAGTGAGGGTGTTTCCGGAGATTGCAGTTGCAGTGAAACCGCGTCCGGAAAGCTGATCTTCGACCCATTCGTGTTTGCGCTGTACCGCATCGGCACCGGTGCGGAAGTTGGAAATGAAACGCGGTTCATCTTTGATGACGGTGGACATGATGTCGGAGAGGTCGCGTTTACGGTTGGCGAAACTGTAAGTGTAGAGCATCTGTGTTTTTCCTTTCTGTTTGGAAGTTGTTGATGTTACAGTTCTTCCGCATTTGCGGAGTTAAGTGAATCCATTATTCTGCTGATACGGTCAGATGCAGTGATACCGGCACACTCTGCCGCTTCACCGCGGTGATTTTCCGGCAGCACAGCAGAACTGCCGGGGGTGATCCTTGCCTGAAAACATCCGGGAGAACTTTTGGCAAGATTGGAGGCAAATTCCATAACGGCCTCATTATCCTCCAGATCGATGCCGTTTTTCCGGGCGAGAAAATCGAAATATCCGGCATCGGTACAACCGATTTCCTCCGAGATTTTTTCGATCCGGTACTGCCGCTGAAGCTCCTGATGGACGGTATTCAATTTGGAATGTTCCTGTTTGAGTGCATCCAGTTCTTTCTGCAGACGTTCGGAATGAGAAAGTTTCTCATTTTCCAGAGACTCAAGCTGACTTCTGGCATTGCCAAGTTCATTGAGCAGAGCATCGGGATCGAAATTTTCCAGTTCAATGCGTTCTTCCGGTTCAAGGTTTTCGCCGTTGAGGGCGCGTTTTATCAAGTGTTTTATATTCATACAAGCTCCTTTCATGCATTGATTTCGTTAAATATTTCCTGTTTCTGTTTTACTCCGATGGGTTCGACCGAATCGAGCAGTTCAGTTGCGGCATAGCCGATCGCCTGCCGGAACGATTTACCCATATCAAGCGAGGCGAGCTGGATGATCCCGGCGATGGAATCCGCCAGATCACGGACGGCAAATTTACGGTTGTAGATCACCTCCGGGACATTTACATCAAGATCATAGAGGTGCATTATTTTCCATGCTTCAAGTTCAGACTGTTCCAACAGATCGGCGCGGACGGCAAGGAACTGACTCGAATTCTGAAAATCCCATGCTTTGGCCTCGGCGCTCGAATTATCTCTGGAACGGCTCTGGATCGCCAGACCGACGATTTCATAAAGTTCCCGTTTAAGGTAGTCATTTTCAGCGCGGATGGTAGACGTTTCCACTCCGGAAGGACTGATGTAACGGCTGATACCTTTTTCATCAGTCGATTCGATGATGGCGGCACTGCGGGCGACTGTGGCGGAAAAATTATCGTTTTTGCTGCCGGATGCAGAAAGTTTTCTGGCTCCTCTGGCAAAACTTTCGGAAACCACCAGCATTCCGAACATCTGCTTTACCGTATTCATCTGGGCCTCGGATTCATTGTTGAGTATCGCTTCGCTGATCCTGACCACATCTTCAAACCAATGTCCGGCATCGATTCCGAAGCCGTCCGGTTCGGTAACCGGGATAAGCGGCACCACTCCGGTGGCATTGACTCCGGCATCGACTTCAACAGTACCGGAAGCAGTCTGTTCGTAGACTTTCCACATCTCCCGGGTGTAGAGACGGCGGCGGCGCAGTTTCACCGGGGCGCGGAACGGGTCGGAATTTAAAAATTCATTTTCAGCGGTCAACGCCCAGAGCAGTTTGCCGTCATTACCGTATGCCCAGTCGGTCACCTGCAAGGGCGAGAGAGTACGGACATAAGGGCGCAACCGCTCTTTTTTGGCACGTTCCAGAGTGGGAACACCACTGAAATTGGGCATTTCGACACTGAGCCAGGCACGGCCGAACACGTTGAGCATGGTGGAGAGCTGCCGCATAACTTCATTGCATCGCAACCCGGAACGGCTCCAATCCTCGACCATATCCGGATTGGCATTGCGCCGCACCGGATCGACACTTAAAACATATTGGGTGATCCTCCGGGCAATGGCGCGCGGGTAATTGAAGTAATAAGCCCGGCGGCGGCGTTCAGAAAACTCGATATCGATTTCAGAAACATGGCGTATCAAAGCCTGTTCGATATAATTTTTTCCTCCGGCATAAGCAGCAAGAGCATGTTTCCAGCAGCTCTCATTGGCGGCGTATTCCGGATGACGGCGGTAAAACAGATAGTTGCTCAATGTTTTTCTCCTCGTTTTTCAAAGAAAATTTTGCAGTTCGGACCTTAATTCCCGGCAGGATCAAAGTTCTGATTCGACCGGACTCAACTGGATATTAACGGTATTTTTACCGGATTTTTTCTTTTTGGCACAATCATTGCGCCACCGTTTTGGGCGACGGTTCTGGAGCCAGAAGAGTGCTGCCCGGACATCCGGAGCGACCTCTTTACCGTTGCTGTCTTCATATCCGGTGGCACGTTTCAACAAGGCAGCTTCGACCAGATCATCACACAGGGCGCTGCGTTGTTTGAAAAGCATATCCAATTCCGGATACTGTTTGCGATAGCGGCGCAGGGTGGTTCCGGATATTCCGAGCCACTCTGCCGCCAGGGATGCCGGTTTGCCCGAATTGAGAAAAGCGGCGAGTTCCGGCAGACGCGGCTGTATAAGTTGATAATATTTGTTATTCATCTTTTTTCATCGTGGTTGTTTTCAGTATTGCAGTTTTACACCCACGCACTCTATTGTCAACATATTTTGCCGGAAGTTTGCATATTGCGTCTGCAAGTTTGCGCAATCCTTCCGGACAATAAGCATTCCCGGCAAGCGATATCAGGCGATGTTCAATTGAATTTTGACTTTTCATGGTAAAATCTCCTTGTTTCAGATTTGTTGCGTGCATGCAATAAAAAATTATTCTTAAATCTTTTTTTAATTAAGAAGCCTCTAAAAAATCAATATAATTGCATTAATGCAATTTTCAAGAGGGTAAAATAATCTTTTTTTGAAAAAAATTCACTGTTTTTTCTTGCATGAGCGCAATAATCTGATTATATTTGAGCTTGTAAAATCAGATGCCGGATAAAAAACAGCTCTGCTTTTGATACTTTTTATACAAGGTTGTCTGTCAGGAGGAACAGATGAAAATAGATGATGCCCTGCGGGCTAAATTGGCCGATGCGGTGGATAAAGCCGGAGGCGCACGGGAATTTTCTTTACAGTGCGGAATAAATGCTGCAAACATTTCACGCTATCTCCGCGGGGTGATCTGCAGTATAAAAGATGATAACTGGGAAAAGCTCGCTCCCTATCTTGATAACGACCAACCGGAAAATGCGGATCCCGGTCTCAATACCGACATGGTGAGATCCACTCCGGAGCTGACTGAATTTATCACTTCAAAAATGAAAATACTGCACATCCGCAACATCGAACAACTCCGGCAGCGGATGAATTTCAGCAATTATGAATCTCTGCGGCGGCAAATGTCCGGCAAATTGAACTGGTTCGCCGACACAGTTGCCCGGGTGTTTGAAACTCTGGAACTTGACAGTGCAGATGCACCGGTGACTGCCGGAGAAAGACGCCTCATCGACCATGCGGCAATGAAACGGCAGGGAACCGGTGTCATGCGGATGATACCGGTGATCAAAGGTCTCGAAACGGGTACTCCGGCAATAGATGGAGAAGTCCCTGTTCCATTAAAAGATGAGCGCGATCTGCGGGCTTTCCGGATCACCGGAGAACAGATGAAGCCGCTTCTTGTTCCGGGAGACATCGGGATTTTTGAGGTGATCGATCCGGCGGAATTGTTCTCATCCGGGCAAATTGCCGCGATCCGGTATATCGACAGTATCTCCGGAAATGAAAGGTTGGTTTTCCGCCGGTTCTGCCGTGCATCGGGCGGACTTGCCGTGCTTAATTGCGATAATCCGGATTTCCCATGCATCGTCATCAATGAAAACAATATCTCCTGGTGTGCCATACTTAAAGAGCGTATCAGCAAATTCTGATCCGGAATATTTTATCCTTCCGGCATAACCGTCCCGATGATTGTCCACATCAATCGGATGATATATTACGGTAAAATTTCAAAAAAAAATACTTTTACGGTTGACAGACAGCTATTTCAGAGGTATTGTATATAACGGGATGATTATCTTTTGCAAAATCATATATTTTTCGGTTCAATAAAATAAATCAGAGGTACGATACGTTAAGTTTGTGAAGTCCGGAAATTCTGATCCGGGAAAATCGAAAAATCAGTACCAGAAAAACAGGAGCAGAAAAATGAATGATTTGATCAAAAAGCTTGCAATTTCAATTATGTCTGTAACAGTCGCAGTCGCTTGTATCGCTGATGAATCAGACTTCGACAGCGGCAACAACCGCCCCCGCCAGCGCGAAGGACGCCAGAACCGGGAAGGCCGCGGCGGAAATCGAGGCGGAAACAACTGGGGCAGACAGGGCGGTCGCGGCGGAAACAACTGGGGCCGTCAGGGCGGACGCGGCGGATTTGACCGCAATATGATGATGCAGATGGGACAGTGGATGAGTGTTGCCCAGCGCGTACTGGCATTTGAGAGTATCCGTGAAAAATTCCCGAAAGAAAGTGCCGAACTGGACAAAGCTATCCTTGATTACGAAGCAAAATATGCCGAACTTGCCAAAAAAGCTGAAATCGAGATCCCGGCTTCTCTGGAAAATAATTTGTTGAAACTCCGTGCCGCCGACACCAAAGCTTATACCGACGCGATCAAAGCGATCAAAGAAAATTCCCGTCAGAATTTCAATAAATTGCTTGAGCTTGCCCAAAAGCATAATATCGAACTCTTCCCTGCCCGCCGGATGCCGATGCGCGAGGGCCGCAACGTGGAAGCTCCGAATAAAAGCCGCGATAACCTGCGCCCAAAAATGGGACAGCTCCGGAAAAAATATCCGGAAGAGATGAAAAAATACAATAAATTGAAAAATTCTGATCCTGCCAAAGCAAAAGAGCTGCTGGTGGAACTCATGAAACGCTCTGAAAGCGAAAAAAATAAAAAATAATTATTATTGTATATATATGGTGTAAAAGGTGGAGTTGCTCGGAATAAAAAACTTTGCGGTGTTGTATTTCACACCGGAAACAGTGCGCGGGGCAAGATTTGAACGCGCAGACAAGCAGTGGAAACTGGTCTGCTGTTCATCAGTCCCCATCGACAATGAGAATCCCGCAGCCGCGTGGAAAAGCGTCCTCAAAGATATTGAACGGCGCGACACGCTGCTGCTTTTGACCGGTGCGTTGCCGGATGGGGTATTCTTTCAATTCAACTCGGTGGAACTTTCCAATAAAGAACAGCGCGGAGCCGTTGAATTGGAACTGTCACGCCACCTGATGCAGATCCCCGGAGACCGTATGTTCCAGTTTGCCGCCGGCACTCCCGGAGAGGATCTCCGGGTTCCGGTCGGTGTTTATATTTTTGACTCCAAGGCACTCAACAGCGTATCTGCCGGGATGAGCCAGTGCTCATGCCGGGCAGATGGATTCATCTACCCGTTTCTGGCATTGGAACCGGGTGATCCACAGCTTTTCCTGCCGGAAATCGAACCAGACTTCGCCTTTTTCAACGGCAGCTGGCATCCGGTCGGCAACTCCGGAGAAAGCACCGTTGACCAGTGGCAGGAGCTTATCAGTAAACTGGTCAAACTGCCGCAGGACGGTAAAGACGGATTTGATTTCAACTTGATGCTGCCGCTCCTGATCGTTGCCAGAATGGTCATCACCGGTAAGTTTGTACGCAATCGTGCCGCTTTGGCGGTGCTTCCGGAAAAACTCCGTCCGGTGCGTTTCCGAGGACACATCATCGTCACCATTTTACTTTTGATTCTGATCGGACTCAACGGATTGTGGCAATTGAGCCGCACCTGGGGCGCAGACTACCGCAAATACAAAGCGCTGCAAAGCGAAAACCGCAAACTCAAACGGGATATAGATTCGGCGCGCCGTTCCTCCAAGCGTCTGCTCAAAGAACAAAAAGAGATGGAGCGGGTCATCGCCGCCGGGACCGGAGATCCGGATGTGATCGCAAAATTTGCCCTGCTTTGCAATGCATTGCCCGGAAATGTTCTGGTTTCAAGTCTCCGCTGGAGCGAAAACAGTGTGGATATGGTTTTACAATGCGAAGATGCCAAACTTGATCTGCCGCGCATCATCAATCCGCTGGGCTACTGGAAAATCGGTCAGCTTCAGCAGCGGCAGGGCGGTGACAGTGCCGTTGCCACCATCAACTTGAAGCTGGTTCCCAAACGCACCGAGGTAAAAAAATGAATATCCGTGAAGCATTGAAGACCCGTAAAGGGCAGTTGATCGCAGTATGTATCATGCTGCTTTTGAGTCAGGTATTCCTCTTTTGCACTCTGGGCAAATCATTTTTGAAAAATATTCCCAATGCGGAAAAGATCGCCAGAATAGAAAAAGAAATCGCCCGGCAGAAAACTGAATATGCAAAATTCGCCGGGGAACGACGTTCCATGAGCAAAACCAAATCGCTCTACCGCGACCTTGCGGCGCATTCCTGGATACAGAGCCATGACGGAAGCGTTGAAACCACCTTGCGCCGCCGGATAGGCGACATAGCCGCCGCACAGCAGTTCCGTTTGAACAATATCGGAGCAGTCCGCACCGGCAGAGTCAACAATGAGTTCTTTTATGCTGAAATCGACATCAACGGTTCCGGTGAAATAAGTGATGTCATCAATCTTTTAGCCGCGTTGCGTAAAATCGAACCGGTCCTCAACTGGCGCAGACTCGACATGCGCCCGGATTACCGTTACCGCCCCAATACCGGTGTCGGCAGTGCCAACCTCGCCAGCCGTCTGGAAATTCCACCGACCCGGCTCAATTTTCACGGAGCTTTGCGGGTATTGTGTTACGATGGCCCGCTGACTCCCAAAGCGCTGGAGATCACCCGCCCGTCACTGTTTGAACTCGACCGGGCAGCCGCCGCTAAAATGCGGCAGATAGCAAAACCTGCCACCGCAGTCAAGGAGGAGAAAAAATGAGAAAACTTCTGATAACGGTCAACATTATCCTCGGAGTATTTCTGCTGTGGGGTTTTGCCGAAAATATCGCCGCCAGCAATACTTCTGCGGCCAATAAAAATCAAATCAAACTTCTGCCGCTGCCCAAAAACACAAAAAGCGACAATAAAAATAAATCTGCCGGACAGCAGCTGCCGCAGATCGATGAAGCGGCAAAGAAGATCATCACATTGGATGTCTTCAATAATGTCCGCAGTCCATTGGCAAATGTCCGTAACTCCCGTACCCAGCTCACTCTGGTCGGTATTTTCCGCTGCGGCAAAACTGAAGGTGCGATAATCCGGCAGAACAACCGCAACCGCCAATTCAACCCCTATCTTGCCCAGATGATGATGCAAAGCGGTATGATGAACCGCGGCGGCATGGGAGGCAACCGGGGAGGCATGATGAACCGCGGCGGCATGGGCGGCGGACGCTTCACCAGTTGGAGTCAGATGTCCGGCCGCAGTGCCGGAGCAGAAAAACAATATGTCCGGGTCGGCGACACTTTGAGCAACGGTTACACCCTTGCCGAAGTCACCCGCACCGGTGCCACGCTTATCCGCGGCAATGACCGTATCGAACTTGAACTGCAGGATCCTTCCAAAAACCGCGCTTCCGCCAGCCGGAGCAGCAATAACCGCCGCTCCAACCCGACGCAGCAGTTCCAGCAGGCACAAATGTTCATGCAAGGTCAGATGATGCGCACCATGCAGCAGATGCAGAGGACGCTCCAGAGCCGCGACTCAAGCAGCGGCGGCAACCGGGGCGGAGCGCGCCGGTAAGCAAACTTGAAAAAAAAGAAAACGATAATTTATAATCAATAATTGTAATAAAGAGGTGTCGGATGTCAAATATCAACAGTCGTTTTTTACTCGCAGCGGCAGCAGTTCCCTTTTTACTGCTGACGTCATGCCAGAGTGTGGACAAAAAAGAGAGCAAAAAGCAGGAAGACCGCTTTGCGTTTTTGAAAAATAAGAATGATGCCAAAGCCGGTAAGCCGGAAAAGTTCGAATCCACCGCAGACGAACGCATTCGACCCAAAGATGCTGAACGCCCGGTCGTTCCGGCTTCAACTCTGGAGAAATTCGGTCTCAAAGCTCCGGATAAAGCTTCCATTGCCGAACTTTCAAAACCGGCACCCAAATTCTATGAAGATTTCATCGCGCTCAACGGCGACGAAGAACTGGAAGTTTCACTGGTTTTCAACAGCGCACCGCTTCTGGACGTGCTGTCAGCGTTCGGCGATCTGCTCGGCTTCAACTTCGTCGCCGACAGCGACCTCAAAGGTGTGGTCACGCTGAACCTCAACTCAAAGATGACCCGCCGCGAATTGTGGAACACCTTTGACCGCATGGTCTACCTCGCCGGTGCCGGAGTAAAGGTCGAAGACTCCCTCCTCCGGGTGATGGCGCTCAACAAATTCGCCATGCAGCCGGACAACCGTTCCGGCAAAGGAGCTAAAACTGAAATCTATTACCGGCAGCTCGTCAACGCCACCAGCACCGAAGTTACCCGCCAGATCCGCGGCTTCCTCGGCAGCGGCGCGATCCTCGCCGACCTCACCCGCCCGAATGCGGTCATGATTTGTGATTCAACTGAAAATATGCCCAAACTCCGGGAACTGGTCGAATACCTTGACCGCAACGGCAAAGCCGACTGGCCGCGCGCCGTTGTCCCCTGCAACCACATCCTGCCGACCAAAGTTGCATTGGAACTTCAGGAAATATTGCCGGTTCTCGGATTGAAGATCCACAAATCCAGTGACCGTACCGATCAGCCCGGAGCGGTCTATGTCGTCGGTATTGACCGGATGCGTCTGATGGTGATCTCCGCCGCCACGCAGGAAGCGGTCAACTTGATCAAAGAGTGGGTCGGACTGCTTGACAGTGCCGGCAGCGACGATCAGGAAAGCGTTTTCGTCTACAAGGTGCGCCACAATAAAGCCGCCCACCTCTCCCGCGCACTCTCCATCATCTTTGAAACCCAGGGTACCGCGCTCACCATCGACTCCAACACCGGCAATACCCGCATGGAAACCATCAATTCCCCCACCCAGCGCCGTACTTCGGGAACCATCCGCACCACGACTCCGTCCAGCACCGTCAATGCCGGAACCACGATGGAAACCGACCAGAACTCAAAAGTTTTCGGTCAACCCGTCCGCGTCTTTGCCGACGGAGTGCTGAACCGTCTGGTCATCCGCTGTACTCCGCGCACCTACGCTTCGATCAAAGCGTTATTGGACAAACTTGATGTCGTTCCCGCGCAGGTGCTGCTGCAGGTGCTGATGGTCGAAGTGACCCTGACTGAATCCACCCAGTTCGGGCTGGAGTTTTCCGGAACCGCCTCGCACAACGGCAACAAAATGGTTTTCGGAACCAACTACCCCAACACCAGCACCGGAACTTATCTGTCGCCCTTTGTAAACGATCAGAACGGCAACCAGATCCTGCGTACCGGAGCTGACCGTCAGGGCGGAGCCACCTTTGCCATCACCGATCCCAACGATCCGCAGCGGCAGTTCGGCTACATCCGGGCGCAGGCGGGCAACGGTCTGGTCAAAGTGATTTCCAGTCCGCAGCTGCTGGTTTCCAGCCACACTGAAGCGAGCATCAACGTCGGTCAGAGCGTTCCCTACGTTTCCAACAGTTTGACCAACGCTTCCAGCAGCGGCAATGTCAGCAACAGCTACACCTACAAAGATGTCGGTGTGATCCTCAAGGTCACTCCCTACGTCACCAGTACCGACCTTATTTCTCTGGAAATTTCCCAGACCATGTCCAGTGCGATTCCCAACACCATCACCAACGCGGATCAGCCGGTTTTCAGTCAGCGTACACTGGATACCAGCATGACCATCGCCAACGGTCAAACCATGGTGCTGGGCGGACTTATTCAGGAAAACACCAAAGACAATCTGGATTCAATTCCGATCATCAACCAGATCCCGCTGCTCAAACGTCTGCTCGGTTCGACCAGTGCTTCAGTTGAACGCACCGAAGTTCTGGTGCTTATCACCGGCTACATCGTCAACGAACACAGCGAGATCGAAACTCTGATCAGCCGTTACAATGATGCGGTCAAAGCTCTCAACACTTATGACAAGAGCTTGGGCGACAAGCCTGATGCCCAGAAACATCGCGGCGTACTGTTCAGCAATGAGGAGTTCTGGAAGTGAGCGAACAGGAACAGAAAATAAATATCCCGGCATCCCTTGCTGCGCTTGCCAAGGTAATGCAGCAAAAATTTGCCGATTACGATCCCGGCGATCCGGAAGGGAGCGACCGCCGTCTGGTGATGGATGCCAAAGTCACCGAAGCACAACTGGTAGAGCTGTACTCCAACGCTTTCAATGTGCCGGTACTGGATGAAGAAGAACTGGGATTGCCGGAGCAGCCGCCTGATTTTCCGCTGGACTTTTTTAACGCCAACGACTGTCTGGTTTATGAATGGGATGAAGGTAAAGTAACCTTTCTGGTCACCTCCCCCTACAAACTCGGCAATCTGGAATATCTGGTTTCCCATTCGTGGAAAAGCGAACTTTCTGTCCGCTTCGTCCGCCGTCCGTTTCTGGAACGATTGTTGAGCAAACTCCAGAGCTGCGGTGAAGAGGAACAAGAGGATAACAATGCCGCCGAAGATGAAAACACATTGCGTTCCATGGCAGGTGAAGCCCGCATCGTCCGTCTGGTCAATGATATATTCACCCGTTCACTTGAACTCGGTGCAAGTGATATTCACATCGAACCCGGCGAAGAGGCGGTATCCGTCCGCTGCCGTGTGGACGGTGTACTGACGGAAATTTTCAGCTGTCCGTTGAACCAGTTCCCGGCGATCGCTTCCCGCATCAAACTGCTCGGCGGACTCAACATCGCCGAAAGCCGATTGCCGCAGGATGGACGTACCAACGTCACCTTGGGGCGGATGTCGCTGGATATGCGTATATCGACCATCCCCATTCTCACCGGAGAAAGTATCGTGCTTCGCCTTTTGAATAAAGAGAGCGTCACCTTCGACCTCCGGCAGCTGGGTATGTCCAATGAACATCTGGCGCAATTTGAAAAACTCATTCAGATCCCGCACGGCATCATTCTGGTAGTGGGTCCGACCGGAAGCGGTAAAACCACAACCTTGTACAGCGTGATCAATCAGCTCAATGATTACCGTAAAAAGATCATCACCATCGAAGACCCGGTGGAATACCGCACTCCCGGCTTGTGTCAGGTGCAGGTCAACTCCAAAGTCGGTGTCACCTTTGCCGCAGGCTTGCGTTCCATCGTCCGTCAGGACCCGGATATCATCCTCGTCGGTGAGATCCGTGACCGTGAAACTGCTGATATCGCAATCAATGCCGCCTTGACCGGTCACCTGGTATTGAGTACGCTGCACACCAATGATGCGGTGGGTGCAGTCACCCGTCTGCTGGATATGGGAGTGGAAAACTTCCTCGTTTCCTCCGCGCTTTTCGGTGTACTTTCACAGCGTCTGGTTCGCAAAATATGCCCGGTCTGCCACGGGGCAAAAACCATTGACGGTGAAAAATGTAAAAAATGCAACGGCACCGGTTACAAGGGCCGCAGCGGTATATTTGAACTGCTCTTTATGAATGATGAACTGCGCAGTGCCGTCAACCGCAACGCCTCCAGCAGCGAACTTGAAGCTATCGCCGTCAAACACGGCATGGTGACCTTGCAGCAGGATGGCGAAGCCAAAGTCAAAGCCGGTATCACCACGCAGGAAGAGTTGAACCGTTCTACGGCGGAGTTGTGATCTATGGCACTGTATAAATATCTGGCATCTTCACCGGGCGAAGCTCCGCGTGAAATCCTCATCGAAGCGGATACCGAAAAGGAATCGCTGGATAAACTGCGCCGCCGCGGCATGATCCCGGTACGCAGTTTCGGTGAAGCCGGAGAAAAACGCGGCGGCGGATTTTCGCTTACCCGCAAAAAGATAGATGTCTTTGACTTCACCCGCCAGCTCTCCCCGCTGCTCAACGCCTACATCCCGCTTGAACGTGCACTTTCCATCATCGCCGAAGGTGCCGTTGAACCGGATCAAAGAGAATTTGTCAACTCCATGCGTCAGGGACTGCATGAAGGTAAAAAGTTTTCCGAACTGGTGCGTTCCCACGGTTCGCTGTTTCCCACCTATTACGCGAACCTGATCGAAAGCGGTGAAGAGACCGGTTGTCTGCCGGAGGTGGTGAATGAGCTGCATAAATTTATGGGAGAAAGCAAAGAGCTGAAAGACTTTATCGTTTCCAGTTCTGTTTATCCGCTGTCGATTTTAGTCATCGTGCTCGGAGTTACCGTATTGCTTTTCACGGTGTTCGTGCCGAAATTTGCCAAAATATTCTATGATATGGGCAGAGAGCTCCCCGGAGCAATGAGTGCGTTGGTGGCATTCGGAGATTTTGCCAAATGGGCGTGGTGGATGATCCCGCTCGCTCTTTATCTGGCCTATGTCGTCAGCAAACATATCTGCGGCGAAGCAGAAATGAAGCGCAAAATCAGCGGTTTCATCATCAAACTGCCGCTTTTGGGCGGCATACTGGTCGATCTGGAAATGTGTAAATATCTGCGGACGCTTGCCATTCTTATTGCCAACCATGTGGAGATCATCCGCACGGTAAAAATCGCCGGACGTATCATTTCCAATCCGGTGGTTTCCGCAGAATTTGACGGTATCGACCGCAAACTCAAAGGCGGTGAAAAACTCTCCGCCGCCTTGAGCGGCAATCAATACATCCCCGCCGGAACAGTTCCCATGCTCCGCGTCGGCGAAGAGTCCGGTACCGTAGGTGAAATGCTCGGCAACATCTCCGGCAACCTCGAAGCCGACACCCGTTTACGGATCAAACGGCTGCTCAGTTTGTTTGAGCCTGCCGTAATCGTTTTTCTGGCCGTCATAGTCTTGGTGGTCGTAGTAGCAATTTTCGTCGCGATGATGGAAATAAATTCAATCAGTCAGGGAGGTCCCAAAATATGAAAAAACAGTCAAACAAAAAATTCCGCCGCAGCAGCTTCACCCTTATTGAAGTTGTCATCGTTATCGTCATTCTGGTCACGCTGGCATCCATCGCGACTCCGATGTATCTCAACTATGTAAAAAGTGCCAATATCGGCGCCGCCAAGAGCCAGATCAAACTGCTGGTCGATGCGGTCAACGGTTATAAACTTGCCTACAAAAACTATCCCGAAGGCGAAAACGGTCTGCAGGCTCTGGTCGAAAATATCGAAGATAAAGAAAACTGGCAGCCCAGTCTGCAGGGTTCTCTGCCCAAAGACCCCTGGGGCAATGACTACATCTACAAATGCCCCGGCGAAGAAAACCGTCCCTTTGAGATCATCAGCTACGGCGCAGACGGCGAACCCGGCGGCGAAGACGAAAACGCTGATATCAGCAGCTGGGATTGATCCGGCATCAACAATTGGATTTTTCCGTACATGAAACCGGTACGCCGTCACCATTTCACCTTGATCGAAATGATCGTCGTTCTGGCGATCATGGTGATCGCCATTGCCGTGGTGGCGGCGGCATTCAGGGGAGATTCTCCGCAGATAGTACTGGAAAATGCCACGCTTGAGCTGGAAGCATATCTGGCACAGGTGCGTTACCGTGCCGCCGAAACGGGAAGAGATTATGTGATCAAATATCCTTTCGGCGGCAAGGAGTTGATCGCATCTCCGGATTATTCCAGAGAAGAGTTGGAAACCATCGAACTGGAAAATGTCACCACGGTCGAAGAGTTGAAGTTCCGCATCCCGGAAAACTGCACCATGATCACCGAATCAGGTGCCGAAAAACAGCTTGCCCAGGAACAGCGGCTGGAAATTTTCCGTTTCTATCCCGACGGCGGAGGATCTGCCGCCAACCGTCCGGTGATGAAGTGTGAAAAATTGAGTCGCAGTTTCGATATATCTTTTCTCACCGGACGGTTGACCGTCAGCGAAGAGGACTTCTCCGAAACCTACGTCGATCCCGGCACTATTGAAGAAACCGTGACCGAAAATGAAGCCATAACCGTAATATGAAATTCAGCAGACACTCCCACTTCACCCTTATTGAAGTCGTTGTCGCATTGGCGATATTGACTTTGAGTCTGGCCGGACTGCTTCAGCTGTTGTCGCAGTCTCAGCTGCGCATTGCTGATGCGGAAGAAAAGTGGATGGATATGCACAAACTCATTCAGGCGACCGAATATTTTCTTCTCGCCGGCGATCCGGAAGAACCCAACATCCCGGACGATTTCTTCCCCTACCCCGGATATTCCGTGGAATGCAATGTCGAAGATGCCGAAGGGCTTCCCGATGATTACAAGGAGATCGAAGGTCAGCTCCCGTTGAAAAAATGGGAAATCAAACTTATCCGCCATTCCGACGGAGCTGAACGCGGTAAAGTCATCGTTGACCGCTTCGGTTATGAAGATAAAGAAACGGAGAGCGCACAATGAAACACCTCCGTTACCGTTTCACCCTGATCGAACTTATCATCTCCATGGGTATTTTGATGGCGGTCACCGGCATCATCGCCATGGCTTCAAAAAGTTTTTATGACGGCTATGAGCGTTCCGCCAAAGTCACCAGACGGCTCAAAGAGTATATGGCGATCGACAATGTCATGGATGTTCACATCCGCAATCTGATCCCGTTCCAGTGGAATGACGAAAACGGCAACTACCGTTTTGTCTTCTCCGGCGAGGATCACAAGCTCCACTTCACCACCTTGCGCCGTTCTTACGGCAACCGCCCCGGTTCACTGATTTTCATCCGGCTTTTCGTTGAGGAAAACAAACTCATTGCCGAATATGCCACCACCCCCAGATTGCCGTGGAAAGAGGATGAAGAGGAAACCATGCCATACACCCGGGAGGTCATCGCCGAAAATGTCGAAGAGATAACCTTTACCTACGCCGAAAAAGCCACCGGGGAAGATGATGAAGACGGTACCGGAGTCAAATGGGAGGAAAACTGGCCCGAAGATGAACACGCCGCCGTGCCGCTGGCAATCAGAATGCAGGTCAAATGGCTGGACGGCACCACCGAATACTGGCTGCGCCGGGTCGCCGGAGTTGCCAAAGACTCCACATTCGGCAAACGGGAGACCACCGACGGAACGACTTCACGCTTCAGCAACACCCTTGAAGGCGGCGCGACCGGAGGAGGAGATTCACTGTGAGCAAGAATTTTCACAACTCTGCCGAAAACGGTTCCGCACTGGTTGCCGTTCTCTGTCTGCTGCTCACCGGCGGCATCATCACCGCCGCCGTACTGTCGCTTTCCAAAGTCGGCACATTTACCGTTTACGCTCATATTGAACGGCAGAAGTCGATGTTCGTTGCCGAGGGAGTTGCCACCCGGGTCCAATTTCTTTACGCCGCCGATCTGCAATTGCACACCTCGGAAAAACTGGGCGAAACCGATTATACTGAATACGATTATGACCGTTTTCTCTGCGATGGTGTGAAACACGTTATTGACTATTACGGCGAAAAGGTGCAATTCACCATCACCGACACCATCGGCGGCGAAGATGTGGCGCAGGATGTATCCGCCACTCTCAATAAATATGTCAACGAAGATACCGATGCCGATGTGCAGGAAACGGTCACCAAATTCGGAAATTATCTGCAAGACTACATCGACACCGATGACAATGCCCGCGATGACAGTTGGGAAACTACCGACTATGAAGATGCCGGACTGAAACCGCTGCCCCGTAACAGCGCATTGCAATTCCGGGAGGAGTTGACTTTGATCCCGGAATTTTTAAAACTTTATCCCATGGATAAGGATGGAAGGATGAGTCACATCCGCCTCATTCCGCCCAAAGGAAGTCCGGAAACCACCGGCAAACCGACGCTTTTCACCGCGACACCGCGGATGATCCGGAATTATTGCGGCATCGAAGAGGAAAAGGTTCCGGAAGTCATGGATGCACTCAAAGCGTGGAAAAATGAGCGGACTTTGCTCAGCGACACGCTGGACGAAGAACTTCTTAATAAGTTGAAAAGCAATCTCGCCACCACCGAAAGCGGTTTATTGACGATAAATATTGAAGCTCCGGACGAAGAAAAACGCCCCTTCTCCCGTCTGGTATTCAGCTTTCCGGCATTCAAAATCGCCGGTCCTGAAAATGAACTCATCGAGTATCTGGAATGGAATTTCTACTGAACAATCCGACACTGCGGCGCATTATTCTTATTTTCAGCATCGCCGGTATCTTGAGCTGCGGGACCATCGAAGTTCATGCCGAACCGGTCAGTATGGTGATCCTTGCCCCGCTTGCACTCAAAGCTGCCAATACGGCATCGCCCTATGTCATTCAATGGATGCAGAATTCCGGAGGACAACTGCTCAATATCGGGAAAGATGCGGTGGAAATCCTCTATCTTCCGCTGGGGCTGGTGCAATGCACTGCCGGAGCGCCATTCGGTTTTTTCAGTAACGGTCTGGGCAATATCGGCACCGGATGTGTGGCGCCATTCAAACTGGTGTGGGATGTTTTCCTGCTGCCGTTGACCATCTTCGGTATCGGTATCTGATTGTCCGTCAAATGCCGTTTCTATGTGAGTTTCACGGCGGCAACGTCCACCACCTCGAAGTATTGTCGGGCTTAATCAGTAATGCGCTCCGGAACAACCGCCTTCAGGCGGAATCAAAACACTACCTCACGCCTGTCGGGCGTTCAGCCCGACATCAGGCGCAACAGCCAAAAAGCCCCGGAATCAGGAGCTATATCGCGCCGCTATCCGGTGGTTTTGCCGAGGAGCCGCGAGGAGAGCGTACTTGTGTACGTGACCCGAACGGCGACGACTGCAAGGCCGGCGGGAGCAAGCGAGATCGCTCCGTGAATAAAAAAAAATCCCCGGCAGAAACCGGGGATTTTCAGTACCGTAACTACGATCAACGGGCGTAGTATTCGACGACGCTCATGATCTTGACCGGGACCGGGATCTCCTCAAGCTGGGGAGCACGGACGAGGGTCGCTTTGAGGTTGTCGAGGTCGACTTCCATATAGGGAGGAACGACACTGTTGCTCTTTTTGGCAGCTTCGGCAGCGGCGGGGGACTTGGCGGCATCGATGGAGATGACCTGACCTTCTTTCACCACGCAGCTGGAACGGTCAACGCGTTTGCCGTCCACGAGGATGTGGCCGTGGTTGACGATCTGCTTGGCAGCGAAGATGGTCGGAGCGAAACCGGCACGGTAGACCAGCGCATCCAGACGCATTTCAAGGCTGCGGAACAATTTTTCGTGAGTCAGACCGAGACCGCTTTTAGCTTTGGCAAAAGCGATACGGAGCTGCTTTTCACTGATAGCATAGTAGTTGCGGAGTTTCTGCTTTTCCAGAAGCAATTCGCCATAGGTGGAAAGTTTGACGCGACGGCCTTTTCCGTGAGGACCTGCGGCGTACGGACGTTTGACGCTCGGACATTTCGGGTCGCCCCAGAGGCACTGACCGATGCGACGGCAGAATTTGTGTTTTGCTCGACTTGCGGTTGGCATAACCAATCCCTTTCTTTAAAAGTTTGTTTATTTCCGGCATTCCGGGTGTCAAGCCATAAATAAATTGGGGCCCGGAGTACCAACTGTATTCGTTTAATATACACCGCAGGATCAGATTTTTCAAGTCCTGCTGAAAAATATTTTTCATAACAATGGTAAATATGGGGTTGATTTCAGTTCATTCCGGATGTATTTTAATATGTATAAAGGGAGAAAAAGAGATGAACCTGATAAAATTATCCGCAGGAGTTGTTATGAGTCTGACCGCAGTTTTGGCTTTGAAAGCAGAAAATTTTCCATTACAGAAACTTTTTGACCGGATGATGGCAGCACCAACACCTGAAAACTGGCAACCGACCGGAGTTGACCGCAATATCTATCTGGACATGATGGAGCCGATCATCCGCAACGCCGCGCACTGGGTCGATGAACGCGGAGCTGTGATCGATCCGGTGATAAAACGGGAATGGAACCAGACCTCCTGCCGGTTTGCTTCCCCCGGAGCGATCCTGCTCCGTTACGGCAGGATACCGGAACTTAAGGAAACGATATTCAAAGTGATGGATTACTGCTGTAAAAAACTGCCGGAACTGCGCAAAAAAGAATCTCCGGACTTCTGGATGCGCGAACTCGTCACCGCTATCCGGGCGTTGGAGGGAATAGCTCCGGAAGAAAAGTTGACTGAATGGAAAAATTTTCTTGCCAAAGTCGAACCTGAAGTAGTTTACTACCGGGTAAAACCCGACCATACCGATTTGCACAAACTCAATAATTGGGTCGTTTATTCCGCCTGCGGAGAAGCGATGCGGCAGGGTTACGGTATTGGCGGCGGCGATTGGATCTGGGGCAGAGAGTTTTTTGATATTTATATGACCGCGCAGTTGAAAAACTTCAATTCCAACGGTCTCTACCGCGATCCGAATGATCCATTCACCTATGACTTCACCACCCGGCTGCAATTCATTGCCGCATTGAGCTTCGGATATGACGGCAAACTGGATGCAATATTAAAGGATATTCTGGATAAAGGTGCAAAAACTATGCTACTTTATATGATGCCCTCCGGCAGTGTTCCTTTCGGCGGCAGATCGGCACTTTTCAATTTTCAGGAGGGGATAATCAGCGCGATCTGTGAATATTACGCGGCAATATATAAAGAAACCGATCCGAAACTTGCCGGAGCATTCAAGCGGCAGGCTCATTTGAGCGCTATTGAAGTAAAAAAACACTTTACCGATGCCAAAGAACCGTTTCATATCAAGAACCGTTTCCCGATCTCCAGCCGTTTCGGCTGTGACAGTTACGGACACTATTCGGTATATTCGCTTTATGCGGCATCGGTTCTGGGAGTCGCCGCGCTGCTGGCGGATGACAGCGTTGCTGAAATGCCCTGCCCGTCGGAAAAAGGCGGATATTCTTTTGCGATGGCTGACTCATTTTTCAAAGTTTTCGGGAATGCCCACGGCCACGCGCTTGAATTCAACTTTTCCGGAGACATCCGCAACGATTCCGTCGGTCTGGGAAGGATCATGCTCAAAAATGCACCTTACGCCGTGCTGCCGGTGCTGCCATTCACCGCGACCCCCTCTTATGTCACCACCGGCAAAAAAGAAAACTGCTCCATCACTGCAGTCTGGCAGGATGAACAGAATAACCGCGTAAATGGTGCCGACGGAGTTGACCGCTGGGAATATATTCCCGGGGGAAACGGTGATTTCAAAGTTATTCAACATTATCGCGGCTGCCGACTTGAATGGGATTGCCGCATGGAAACTTCCGGAATTACGATAGAATTCACCCTTGACGGTAAATATCATGACGCAAAACTCAATTTGCCGCTGCTGAAAACCAACGGTAAAGATGAATTCAATGCAGTTATCGACGGCAACACCATTGAAATTGCGGCGATAAAAATCGAAAACCTTTCCGGGAGCGGATTTGCTGCAACTCAAAAGGAACTCGCCAACCGCAGCGGCATCTACCGGATATATCAAATCCCGCTGAAGTCAGAAAAAGCAAAACTCCGTTTCACAGTACAGTAAAACGTCGGACAGGGAGGTAAAAACGACTGTTTTTTGAAAAATCATGGGTTATATGTGAAAAAAAGGCAAAAAAAATCGTATTCTGCCTTGCAAATTTTCTTTTGTTGCGCTATATTCTCCCATAGTGGTAGCGTGATATGCCAGCTTAGCTCAGTTGGTAGAGCAGTTGATTTGTAATCATCAGGTCGCGGGTTCAAGTCCCACAGCTGGCTCCACAACTTCCGCGAAGTCGGTTGTTCGGCATATCGTGATGCAGAAAAGCGCACATAAAGCCGGTTGAAGCAAGGGCGCAGATGCACTCTTGGACATTGAGAGTCGCCATCAAAGCCGGAAAGAATAATTTTGAGACGACAAAGATGAAACAGATGAAGAACCGGTTTACTTTGATCGAAATGCTGGCGGTAGTCGCGATAGCCAGTATCCTCATTGCATTGATAACTCCGGCGGTGCAAAGCCTGCTTTTCGGCAGCCGGGTCGATCAATACACCTCAAGTTTCAAGCTCGGCATGGAACGGACGCAATCCAAAGCGGTTGCCGCAAGAAAATATGTGGCGATGATCCTGCCGGCATTCCACAACGCAGCCCCGGACGCGGTCAAGCCTTACTGCAAAGGCGGCTACCGCCTTGCCTATGTAAAAAAGGACGGCAGCAACTTTGAATTCAGCAGTTGGATCGAAGATTGGAAAAACCCCAATGACGGCGCGATGCTGGTAAGTATTGAAGATACAGAAGCTGATGCAAAAAACCCTCCGTCGGTACCGTCGGCGACCGCATTTTCAAAATTGGATAAAGTGAGCGGTCTGCCATCAACCGATTTGGGCAATGCGTGTGAAACAGATCATCAGGCGTTGATATTCAGTCCCTACGGCGGATTGACCGGACATGACCGGGTACTGTATCTGACCTTTACGGAAGCAAAAGCCGACGGAAGCACTTATATTCTGGATAATCCGGACAACTTCCTTGTTTTGAAACTCAACCCGGTCACCGGGCGGATCTCCTACTTTGATCCCTACCAATGATACGTCAAAGGAGGCAAAATAATGATGATGAAAAAAAGAATTATACGGCACAACTTCAACATGGTGGAAATCATGCTGGCGGTCATTGTTATAGCATTGGGTTTGACTTCGACGTTCGTGCTTTTCCCGGTGGGATTGAATGCCTCAAAGGATGCGGTCGCCGAGAATCATATATCCGATGCAAGTGAAGCAGTAATAACCGAAATCCACAGATTGATTTTGCCTAAAATGTTCAACACAACATCAGGCAAAGGATTTGCATTTAAAAGTTTCGATGATTTGAAAGCTTATTTTTACGATCCGGAAACGGCAAGTAATGAAGTAAAAAAATATATTAAAGAAGGTATTGAAACTCCACCCGAAGATGGTTTTTCTGAATTGGGAGCCGGTGTTTATCTGTTTTATTACGCCAGTCCCGTGATGAGCACTATGTCGCAGGTAATTGCAACAATAAAACTTGACCGCAACAGCGACAGCGGGTTTGAAGATGAATATTTTTACAGCCGAAACGGTACTTTCCAAAAATATTCAGATCTCAAATCCACTACCGGCGATTGTATCAATAAATTTCTGCTGCCGATCACGATCGAGGTCAGCTGGCCGGCAACATTACCGATCGGAGAGAGAGAAAAGCGCATTTTCCGCTTCGATATGTTCAATCTCGAATACGACCCCGGCAATGACACCGAAGCTAACCCGTAAGGAGCGTGATCATGAATAGAAGAACCGTAAAAAAACATTTCACGCTGGTGGAACTTCTGGTCGCCATGGCAATATTCAGTATATTGCTGTTGGTCTCCATGCAGATATTCAGCAGTTCGCGGCGGCTGTGGCTCGATTCTGAAAACAAAAATAAAATTTATGCCGATGCCCGTACCGCAATGGAATTTATCACCTCGCGGATACAAACCCAGGTGTATACAGAAAATATGCCGTTCCTTATAGAAAAAAATTCCCGAAACAGCAAAATGTTTTTTCCGACTGCCATGCCGATGAACCGCAAGGATGCTGACGGCAATGAACGGGACAAGCTCAGTATACGTTTTATCGGCTTCTCCCGGTCAGAAGATGGTATTTTGCGGATGCATATTTATTCTGATGAAGGCAAAGTCAGAAGTTTTCAGGAGAATATACCGCCATTTATCCGTACTCCGGAAAACGGAAAAACACCTTATGAAAAAGCATGTGAAACAGTACAAGCCAATACCGTTGATAAGGACAACTATTCCGGTAAAGAATACAATTGTATTGAACTTATGGAAAATGTTGTGGCTTTTGATTTGCATCCCAAGTACCGGTACGGTTATATGATGGGAGTTGCACCTCAAGGAGCTGTATATAATGAAAATTCAAAAACTTCCCCGCCCTATATACTGGAGATCGTTTTGGGAGTAATGGACTCCAAAGAAAATTTTAAAAAATGGAAAAACGGAGAACTCACCGACGACGAACATACCTATTATTTCCGTCGTTCAATACTGCTCAACTACCGAGGTGCAAGATGATGAATAAAAAAGAACAACGTGGTGTTGCGCTGCTCTTTGCGCTGGGAATGCTCACCATTTTGCTGGTTACCGGTATGGCTTTCGTCGCCAATGCCCTGACCGCACAAAAGGTCGCCGCCAACAACGGAGCACGCAGTCAGGGACGGGTATTTGCCCAGAGTGCATTATCCCGGGTGATGGCATCGATCATGCTCTACCAGTATCAGGTACAGAAATCGCTTGGAGAATTTCCGGACAACTTTGACGCTATCCAAAGCTACGGTAAAGTCAACACCGGTGCAGTGGAAACAGAAACATCAGACGGACTGACCGGGGCCGATTCACTGTTGAAACTTCCCAACGACAACTCGATCATCTCCATCGGACTGGCAAAGCAGTTCAACAATGCCCTGACCGCCTCCAATGATGTAAAGTGGGTCTATTTTTATGACAGTAACGATGCAACTGACCGCAAAATCATCGGTCGTGCGGCATGGAAGGTGATTTCCACCTCTCCGCAAATCTCCGCTCCGGTATTTTTGAGCGGTCTGCTGCCGACCGATGGTACCCCCGGATGGTATCCATCCCGACACCGCTGGGGACGGGAGATCGACGAAGTTTCGTTTGCCAGCGGCTCGCTTTTCCATCCGGCAACCCAGGTGGTATGGAACAATCAATTCACCATGCAGGATCATGAAAAAATTTACAGTACACTGTCCCTGGGCACTTCTGATGATGCAAAAAAACGTTTTATTGACCGCTGGTTCATGCCTGATCCAGACAGCAGCGATTTTGTTTCCGAACCGACGCCGTTCGTTCCGGAAGTTTATTCCTATAAAGAAAACGATAACGGCAAAGTCATGCAGGCAATGCGTTTCAATATTTCTGAATTAAACATTTATGACAAGGATAAAGCATGGAACGAACTGTACAAAGTCCCTGCTGCCGCCGACCCGTGGTATGCAAGATTCGGGATCGATTCCACCGCAGTGACCAACACTTGCAACAGCGATGATTTTCTGACAAAAAACCTTACGGCAGATTCTCCCAATGCCGCGATCAATGATAAATTTGATTACGAATTGGCAAAAGAAGACCGTCCGAGTCTGCCCTTTTTGCGCCGGATCGGAAATGACAAGGCGACCTTTGATAATCTCACCGATTTGAGAAAACAGATCGCCGCCAACTTCAATGACTACTGCGATAAAGACAACATTCCCACTTCAAATATCAGTGCTGAAAAGTGGATGGATGAGATCGTTGACGGATACACACATCCATCTTACACCGGCAACGAAAAAACGCCTTATATCTATGAACTCGGGTTCCGCTTGGGAGTGTTCCCGGAAAAAGAAGGTGTACTCGACCACAGCACCACAGCTCTTCCGGCGACTCAGGAATCGACCGCAGCAGACGGCAGCGGCAATTATACGGCGACACTCTCTCCGGTGTACGCCGCAGTTGCCCCCATTGTAAAACTTGCCAATGTATATGATTTTGATCCCGGCACGACTTTTTCCAATTTCACCGCCGGAGTCGATCTCGGCAAATTGGAGATCAAATTCAAGCCAAGCACCATCACTTTGAAAGTCGAATACAGCCAGACCACCGATACAGGTGCCGGTCAGGTGGAAACCGATCAAGAGCCCGAAACTTTGGAAAAAGTCTCTGCCGCCGATCTGAACTTCAGCGAAATAACAGGTATAATCGATGACAATGTGTTGAAAACTTCAACCCTGACCATCACTAATGATCTGCTGCTCAATACTGCCGGCGCCACCCCCTATCCGATGATGTACCCGGCAATCTCCGGCGAGGGGGAAAATAAAAATGTAAAGGATGATAAAAATGCCAAATTGAATATCGGAGATGGGAAATTCACCTTTAGATTCTCGAATGACAATTTCAAATCTCTGGCACCTCACATAGCTGATCCCAAGGTAAAAAAAGTCACTCTGGTATCGCTCGATGCCATTGAAATAACTTCCGTCAAACTCAATATCAAACGTGCCACCTTGTCCGCCGCCATCAACAGCAAAAATACCGGTCTGGACTATGTAAAAACCATGCCGGAACTCGTCTGGCAAAGTGACGGCAGCAGCATTACTGCTAAAATCCCGGTAAAAGAAAATACCAAAACTCCCGGAATTTTCATCGGCGGCATCCGCAATTATGACCCGCGCCAGAACCTCAATCCGGACGACTGGTACAAAAATCTGACCATCCGCGAAGCCGATGACATCTGTGATCCGGCAAATTCGGTTCAGGCTAAAGAAGTCATTATAACTGGAGCTGTCAATACTGCAAATGACACCGCTGCCGAAAGTGCTGAAAACAACAAATTCAATCCCGGCTTCGACAGTGTTGACAAAGACATGGAACAAACAACTCAACCCGGCTGGCGCTACACCGGAACCGGAGACTTCAATGATCAGCGTCTTTCCACAGCATTCATCCGCAACGCTCCGATGATGAGCCCGTGGGAGATCGGTCTTATTCATCGCGGTGCAAGGTGGCAGACCATCAATATCAGCAATGCCTGTGACCCGGATGACAACGGTCAGAATATCAAACTCACCGGTCACAAACCGCACAATAACAGTTGGGAACTTTCAGGGACAAAATATGGCGGAACGACCGGATATTTCGGCGATGCCGCGATCCTCGATCAGATAAAAATGACCGATAAATGCGCAACTTACGGCAAAATCAATATCAACCGTCTGCGGCAGAATGACGAGCTTTTCAACAAAGAAGGAGCAGATTTGAATTTGGAACAGTATATCGCCGATGCTCTTTTCCGCGGCGTAAGAACCGGGGAAAATATCACTCAATTTTACAAAAATTCCACCCGTGAAGCAAATGACGATTTCCCAACAGCAGACAATGGAACAAGTACTGTAATCGGCGCGCTCTCACCACAAGCACTGAATCGTTTGACCGCAAACAGAGATGCCCACTCCAGCCGTGCAAACTTTATCGGATGGGGCTTCGGCAACCTGGAAGAGGCGTTTGGAGCAGCTTCACCGGCAAATACCGATGCCGCCCGCGAAGAGATCATCGGCAAAACCATCAACCTTCTCTGCGCAGAAACCAGCAGCCCCAGTCAAATCAAAGTCGCGGTCATCGCGCAGGTGATAAAAGATGCCGCAGGGATCCAGTTCCGCAAAGACAGTTCCGGAAACAATGTTCAGGCAGACTGCGAGTTCGGGCAATTTGATTATAACTCCACCAGCAATATCTACTTCGATGAGATCATCGGCGAAGTAAAGATGCTGGTCACTATCGAACGTGACATCACCACCGGGCAAATGCTGATCCGCCGGACTGATTATCTGGAGTAAGATACGGAGCGTTCTCGCTTGCTCTCGCGAGCCTTGCCGCACTCCCCGCCCGGCAGGCGGGATGGCTGGCGCACGTGCGGTGTACCTCATGGAGCTATGTCGTCTAACGGACAAATACGGACTTAAACGGACGATAACGGACAGCAGATCGCTCATTGTCTTTATGTTGGCGGATGCCGCATGGTCTGTTTTGCCGCGCGTCCGACATGTCTGACCAGTCCGACACGTCCGACTCAACGAGCCAAATCTGCGACGGACGATAACGGACAACAAGCCGCCCATTGTCTTTATGTCGGCAAATACCGCATGGTCTGTTTTGCCGCGCGTCCGACATGTCTGACCAGTCCGACACGTCCGACTCAACGAGCCAAATCAGCGACGGACGATAACGGACAGCAGATCGCTCATTGTCTTTATGTCGGCAAATACCGCATGGTCTGTTTTGCCGCGCGTCCGACATGTCTGACCAGTCCGACACGTCCGACTCAACGAGCCAAATCAGCGACGGACGATAACGGACAGCAGATCGCTCATTGTCTTTATGTCGGCAAATACCGCATGGTCTGTTTTGCCGCGCGTCCGACATGTCTGACCAGTCCGACACGTCCGACTCAACGAGCCAAATCTGCAACCCCGCGTGGTCTCACTCTTATCACCATTTTTCAACGGGCCGCGGCAAAAAAGTTCCTGACCCCCTCAAGGATCATTCCGGCAGCAAGCGCCGAAAGAAACAATCCGGTCAGTTTGGTAATGACGGATATTCCGCGCTTACCTAAAGTGCGTTCAGCCTTTGTCCCGACCAGAAGCAGACAGGTAAGCAGTAAGGTCGCCAGCACGATCGCTCCGAGATTGAACAATACCGAAGCAAAAGTTTTCTCTGCCATGCCGATAACGATCAATCCGGCACTGGTTCCCGGTCCCACCGCCATCGGTACCGCCAGCGGCACGACCGCAATATCTCCGGTATAAGCCTCTGTATTTTCCTCTTTTTTTCCGTTACCGCCCAGCACCAGTTTTATCGCGCACACCATCAATATCACTCCGCCGCCGATGCGGAACACATCAATGTTTATGCCGAAGATCCTGAAAATGACCGCCCCGGAAAAATAAAGCAGTACACCCGCACTGATCACTGCCGCCGCGCTCCTCAAAGCTATATTGCGCCGGCTCCGTTCATTTTCATCAGCAGTCAGAGCCAGAAAAGTCGACAACACCGCCGATGGATTCAGCAAAATCAATATATGCAGTGTCAACATAAAAAATTTCATCATATTTTCCTTTTTTGTTTGATATTTTAAATGAAGTTCATTATATTATACAACAACAAGTTGTTTTTTGCAAACGAAAAATTCAATATATTTTACTTTTTTTTATTATTATGAACAAAAATGAACATTTTCCGGAAATCCCGGCAGTCGGAGACAATCTGAAACGGGAACGCCGCAAACAGCATTTGACCCTTGATGCCCTCGCTCTGGCAAGCGGCGTATCCAAGGCGATGCTTTCACAGATCGAAGCCAACAAAGTCAATCCCACCATCGGCACTTTGTGGAAAGTGGTAAAAGCTTTGAATATCGACTTTGATGCCGTTTTAAGCGGCGAACACAGCCAGAACAAAAAATTTGATATTACCCGGGCAGAAAATATCACCTCTTTGAAAACCGGACAATCCAATGCAGTTTTCCGGGTGCTGTCGCCCTTGAGCATGGCAGATTTTCTGGAATTGCATCTGGTCACATTGCCCCCGGGGTGCATCCACGCTTCACATCCGCACACCACCGGAACGGAAGAGTATCTGACCATTCTTTCCGGCAATGTGACCGTTATCGCAGGGGAAAATCAGGCGCATCTCAACACCGGCGATGTGATCGCATTTCAGGCAGATGTCGACCATGTGCTGAAAAATGAATCCGCCTCCCCCGCCGAGCTGTATATGGTGATCCGCTTCCCCGGCGCCTGAACAAGATATTTCACAAATATCCCATAAAATCAGAAAAGCATCTGTTTTTTCAAGTTCTTCAGTGGAAGGAATTTGAAATTTTTTTGTCAGATCTGTTTTGTGTGAACAAAACGTGCGTGCCGTCAGGCCGCACCACCATTTTACGCCGTGTTTAAAAAACGAATGATCCAATCGGCGGATGGATCGTGCGGCAATGTCGTGTTTTGCAAGCGAGAAGAACGGGGAGCATACTCACGTATGTGACCCGCGAGGCGAGCGCGGCAAGGCGCGAGATTGCCCGCGAGGCGTCGCCGTCCGTTGTTTTTTATGAGACATCTGTGGGAATATCATTTGACTTTGACTCCAATTATTGTATATTATGTCAAAATACTATTTTCACAGGAGTTATCATTATGACCGTTGAAGAAATGCAGATCGTTCTGAACGATATGGGCAAAAAAGCCAAACGCGCCGCCACCGCGCTGGCAATACTGCCCGATGAAGCCAAACAGCTTTGCCTCTTTAAAATGGCTGAAGCCATCGAAAAAAATGCCGCCGCTATTCAGAATGCCAATGAAAAGGATTTGAACCTTGCTTCTGAAAACGGGCTTTCACCGGCGATGATCGACCGTCTCACCCTCAACGATTCCCGCATTTCCGGCATGGCTGACGGAATGCGCACCGTGGCAAAACAGCTTGATCCGGTGGGAAAAGTCCTTTCCAAGACTGTCCGTCCCAACGGGCTTGAAATCACCAAAATATCTGTCCCTTTCGGTGTCATCGGCATCATTTATGAAGCCCGCCCCAATGTGACTGCTGATGCCGCCGGGATCTGCATCAAAGCGGGTAACGCAGTGATTTTACGCGGCGGCAAAGAGGCTTTCAACTCCAATATGGCGATCGCCGGAGTGTTGAATCAGGCGGCGATCACCTGCGGACTTCCGGATGGAGTGGTGCAAATCATTCCGTGGCAGGGACATGAAGCGGTCAAACTGATGCTCAAAATGGATAATTATATCGATCTGGTCATCCCGCGCGGCGGTGAACGGCTCATCCGAGCCGTGGTCGCCGATGCCACCATGCCGGTGCTCAAGCATTACAAAGGGGTCTGCCACCTCTATCTGGACGAAGGATTCGATTACGATCTGGCACTGAAAATAATCGTCAATGCCAAGTGTCAGCGTCCCGGAGTATGCAATGCTCTGGAAACCTTGCTCGTCGACCGCTTCGCCGCCGGAGAGTTCCTGCCCCGCTTTGCAGCGGTGATGAAAGAACAGAATGTGGAACTCCACGGCGATGAAACCGTCTGCAAATATTGTCCGGAAGCACTTCCTGCAACCGAAGACGACTATTACGCAGAATACTTGAGTCTCACCCTCGCCGTCAGAGTGGTTGACGGTGTTGATGAAGCGATTTCCCATATCAACACCTACGGTTCACGTCACAGCGACGGCATTTTGAGTTTCAACGATGCCAATGTCAACGCATTTACGGCAATGGTGGACAGTTCGACAGTTTATGTCAATGCCTCCACCCGCTTCACCGACGGCGGTGAATTCGGCATGGGGGCGGAGATCGGCATATCCACCGACAAGCTCCACGCCCGCGGACCGATGGGCGCGGATGAACTTACCACTTACAAGTACATTGTACGCGGGAATGGACAAATAAGATAAAAATTCGGATTTTTTAATCATTTCAAGAAAAAAAGCGTTTGAATTTTTACCGGAATCGTTATATATTTAACAGTTGAAACTTTTATCTGCTGAATAAATGGTGGTTTTTAAATGATCGTCCCGATGAAAAAGGTCACGCTTCTGGCGATGGCAAAAGATGAACAGCGCGCATTGGAAATTCTGCGCGACCTGGGCGTTATGCAGCTTGTCCAGACAGGAAAATATTCATCAGCCGCCCAGAATTCGCTTGAACTTTATACATCTGCCTGCCGCCTTGCCCGGCAGCTGGATGCACTGCGGAGCGAAGAAGCTGAACTTGTCCCCGAAACTTCCGCCGAACGCGGCAAAGCTGTTCTGGAAAGTGCCGCAGAGCTTTTTGAGCGGAAACTTGATTTGGAAATGGAGCTTTCCACCCTCGATCAGCGGCTCGACCGGCTGGCGGTCTGGGGCGACTTCAAAATGGAAACCATTGAAACTTTACGCAGTAAAGGGGTTACCGTATTGCTCTGTTCCGGAAGCCGCGATGAGTTTGAAGCGGCAAAACTTCTGGATGATGTATCCATCTTTCCGGTGCGGGAAAACCGAAGTATGGTCGATTTTGCCGCAGTAATTACCGGTGATGCAAAGGATATTTCCGGCAAGCTCCCCGTATTCCGCCTGGCTGACGATGACGATCCGGCATCGCTGAAATGCAAATATCTGGAAGTAAAAAACCGTCTTGAACAGACTGAAAAAACTCTGCACGATTTAAGTTGTGAAACAGAGTCGATCGAGCTTTACTGCACCGGGTTGTCCGATGCGGCGGAGTTTGACCGTGCCGCCGATGCGATGCAGGAGTACGGCGAAATTTCCGTCCTCAACGGATTTGTGCCGCAACCGGAGATAGAAGCATTGAGAAATGCCGCAAAACAGCACGGCTGGGGACTGCTGATCGTCGATCCGACAACGGAAGATGAGGATGTTCCGGTGCTGTTGAAGAACAACCGCTTCACCCGGATCATCAAGCCGCTTTTTGACTTCCTCGGCATTGCTCCCGGATATTGGGAAATCGATATCTCCGGCGGTGTATTGATATTTTTCACCATCTTTTATGCTATAATCGTCGGCGATGCCGGATATGGTGTACTTTTCGGAATCATTTCCCTTTTCGGCTTGCGGGCGGCGAAACGTAAACCGGCATTGCTCGCCCCCATGCGTTTACTGCTGGTTTTGAGCGTTGCCGCGACCATCTGGGGGGCATTGTGCGGGAGCTGGTTCGGCTTGTCCACCATTCCCGGAACACAGATCGCCATTCCGGGGCTTGAATGTTTCCGCGATTTTGCTTCAAGCACCGCGAAACAGGCGAATATCCAGTTTTTCTGCTTTATTCTGGCGGTATGTCAGCTCTCTATCGGGCGAATCTGGCGCACCATCCGCGAACGCAACTGGCGCAGTGCCATATCCAATTTCGGCTGGATGCTCATCGTCTGGGGCAACTTCTTCCTCACGGTGCGGTTGATCGTCTATCCGGGAGAATTTCCCAAATTCATGTACGCTCTTTACGGAGCGGGCTTACTGCTGGTAATGATATGCGGAGTAAATTGGAAAAATGCTGCGGCAATATTCCAGTTTCCCTTTGACATCATCGGCAGCTTTACCGATGTATTGAGTTACATCCGGTTGTTTGCGGTCAGTCTTGCCGGAGCGTGTATCGCCGGAAGTTTCAATGGCATGGGCTTCAATCTGGGCGAAGTTTCCGTGTGGCTGATTCCGGCAGGATTGCTGGTCGCCGCGATCGGGCATGTGCTGAATATCGCACTGGCACTGTTGAGTGTACTGGTTCACGGAGTCCGGTTGAACACTCTTGAATTTTCCAATCACACCGGTTTGTCCTGGAGCGGACAGGCCTTTGATCCATTTAAAAAATCAAAAAAATAAAACATAAAACAAGGAGTTGGAAATTATGGAATTGACTTTTATGCAGTCGTTGGCACTCGGTGCCGGTTATGTCGCAGTCGGTATGGCAGCGATCGGATCTACCATCGGAGCCGGTATGGCAGGTTCAACTGCTATTGCCGCGTGGAAAAAATGCTATCAGCAGGGTAAAATCGCACCGTTTTTGCTGGTCGCCATGGTCAGTGCCCCGTTGAGCCAGACCATTTATGCGATGCTGATGATGTTCCTTACCAAAGATGATATCGTCAAAAATCCGCAGTTCGCGATCGCTTATGTCTGCATCGGACTGCTCGGCGGTCTTGCCCAGATGGCTTCCGCGATCTTTCAAGGCAGATGCGGTGCCGGCGGTTGTGCGGCACTGGCTGAAACCGGTAAAGGTTTCGGTAACTATATGATCGTGCTGGGTGCGGTCGAAACCTGCGCCATCTTTGCCATGGTCTTCAGCTTTATGGCATTGCCGTAACCGGGACATCTTTTACCGTTCGGCTGTAACGGTATAATGAACAAGCGGAGCATCGTCTATGAAATTCTTCTATAATTCATCCGGCGATGCTCCGTTTAATTTGGCATTGGAAGAGCTGATCGCTTCCCGCGTTGAAGAAGATGTATTTATGCTGTGGCGCAACCGCAGCGCGGTCATCGTCGGACGCAATCAGAATACCGCCGCTGAAGTCGACAGCTCCTATGCTGAAGCAAACAACATTCAAATCGTCCGCCGCATGACCGGAGGCGGTGCCGTTTATCACGACTTCGGCAACATCAACTACACCATCTGTACCGCCGGACGGCAGCTGGAAGAAGGCGCATTTGCCCGCCATGCCGCCTGTGTGGTCGATGCGTTGCGCAAGATGGGGGTTGCGGCGGAATTTTCCGGGCGCAACGACATTATTGTGGATGGTAAAAAGATCTCCGGCAGTGCCAAAACGGTATTGAGTTCCCGGACACTCTTTCACGGAACATTGCTGTTTGACACCGATTTATCGGTATTGACCAAAGTGCTGACTCCTGATCCTGATAAGATCCGCGCCAAAGGCATCAAATCGGTGCGGTCGCGGGTGGGGAATTTGCGGGAATATTTTCCCGGTATGGAGGTGGAAGATTTCATCACCGTATTCACCAATGAAATAATTTCCGTAAACCATGCCGTTTTGGAAGATATTCCGCAGGAATTGAAACTTGAAGCCGACCGTCTTGCCGATGAGAAGTACCGCACATGGCAATGGAACTACGGAACTGCGATGAGTTACAGTTTCAGCAAAAAGCGGCGTTTTGACTTCGGCACAGTACAGCTTAATTTCAATGTAAAGGATAACTGCATTGCCGATCTGAGTATTTGCGGAGATTTTTTCGGCGGCGGAGATATATCGGTTTTGTGCCGGGAGCTTGAAGGGACTTCACTTGAACCGGAAATACTTGCTCAAGCCGTAAAAAAAATCCCCGTGGAAAAATTCATCCACGGGGCGGAAAATTCCGATATAATCTCACTTTTTGAGTTGTGAATTCTTTTTGCTGATTTTGGAGAGTATGTTATTGATGATCGCCAGACTGGGGCGGGAGCATCCGCCATGGTTGGTACCGGGGATGGAGAAGAACTTCACATTTTCGTTTTTATAAACGCGGCGCATCCGCATGGTCAGCAGCTGGTTTTCTTCGACACGGGCGGGCCAGTCGAGTTCACTGTCACCGGCAAAGATGGTCATTTGCGGTGCATCCTTGAATGAAGCATGATAAATGGGGGCAAATTCGTCGATCAGGAAGTCGGGAGTTGCCGGATCTTTGGCGCGGCGTTCATTGAGGATCTGGAAGTGGGTGGTCATCTGACCGGTGATGGGGAAAGCTCCGGCGATCTGTTTGGGAGAAACGCCAAAAGTTTCCAGATAGCGTTTATCCAGACAGATCATCGCAGTAAGGTAACCGCCGGCGGATTGTCCGGAAACATAAACCTGTTTAGGGTCTCCACCGAATTTTTCAATATTTTTGATGACCCATGCCACGGAAGCGGCGGCATCGTAAATGTAGTCGGGGCACCGGGCTTTGTCACTGGAAAGACGGTAATTCACCGATGCGACTGCCACCATTTGGGTATCGACGATGGGGAGACGGCTTTTATGACCTCTTTTCAAGCCGCCGCCGTGAAAATAGACCAGAGTCGGGAACTTTGTGAATTTATCGGGGGTACGCAAATCAAGTTTGCATCTTTCATTGCGGTACTCCATATTGCCCTGCGCGGGGGCATCTTTTTCGTAGTAGGAAATATCTTTCCATTCGGCACCGGAGAGAGCAACGCCCGCCAGCATCAGAAACGAGGCGAAAATCTTATTCATTTTCCAATTCCTTTATATATGTTGAAACTGGTATAATATACCACCGGAAATGATATTTTCAAGCATCAAAGCTCGATAAGTTCCAAATCGTCAAAAGCGATAAATTCACCTTTGCTCTGGGAATCCACGCCCAGAAGCAGCGGGAGCGTCAGCACGCCGCCCCTGATATCCGGAGTCCGGAAGTAGCGGACATAACGGAACCATTTACCATTTGAATCAGCCGTAAAGCGTTCAACAGCCATCGTTACCGGCGGCAATTTGAATTTACCTCCGATATGATTGAATCTGGCACTGATGCTGCCGCAACCGGCATTGGCAGTTTTGCATTTGCTCCACACCGAAATCCGATACCAGGTATTTGATTTGACCCGGATCTTGCCCCGGGTGACAAAACAGGAACTGCCTTCGCTGTTGCGGATGACGGCGGCATATTTACCGGAATGTTTTTCGGTTGTTGACAATTCAAAATCCGCCGCGACCGCCGTCCACACACTGTAATTGGCGGCATCGAACTGCCGATGGTCGATGGCATCGGCTTTGCTGTCGGCTTTGGTGATCTCAAAGCCGGGATCGGGGATGAGATTCACCGCTTTGGTTTTCAAAAGTTTGAGCTGTCCCTGAGCCGGGGGAAGCGCGGGAAATTTCTTCCAGAAAAGCTGCGCTTTATCCTTGCCGAGAGCGGCAGTGACTTTATCAAATGCCATCATCGTGCCGTTGTCGATCAGCGGACGGAGGAAGCTGTGGATCACCGCATTTTTGAATTCTTCAATGGTATTGACCGCCTTTTTCAAAAAGCGGCTTTCGCCGTGGACGAAGATCTCTTTTTCTTCAAAGTCGGTCATGGTGAAATTCTGCAGTTTATCCATAGCCTCATAACCTTTGGCGGCATAGGCGGCGATCTCATCCGGAGTACCGGAAAGTTTCCGGATCTCGCGGCCGCGGACGGCGATCTCGATGCAGAGAGAAGAAAGATCGAAACATTTTTTAAGCAGTTCCAAGCGGGTCTTTTCGATGGGCTGCAGCTCGCACTTCAACGCTTCATTGAGAGCGTTATTGAGGAAAGTTATATCATCCAGAGTGTAGTTGTCGAACTGGCACGCTTTACGTCTGCCGCTGTAATAGCTGGGCAGAAGTTTGCGGCAGTAGATCTCTTCAAGTTTGTCATAGAACTTTTTGACCGGAAGTGCCGCCGCTTTGCCGAACATTGAAACATAATAGTCATTGAGCAAAGCATCCACATCGGCATCCATGTTCCAGCCGAGTTCATCCATGACATAAAGCCGGGGGGCATCCATGATGGAACAGGCGGAATAGACCTCCAGCGTCAGGGCATTCAAACCGTTTTTCATTGCGGCACGCCAGTTTTTCGCCAGATCGTGCGGGTAAAACTGCGGAACCATATAGGCACTTCCGAAAGTGTACATGTAGTCATAAATGCCGATGTATTTAACACCGGTTTTTGCCCAGGCTTTGATCTCTTTGTCATAAATGCCGGGACGCGCGCCGCAGATGAAAGGCATGACGTGGGGACCGAGTTTCAAATCTTTTGGAGCCTGATTGCTCCGGGTTCCGTAGGCGGAAAAGACTCCGAGTTTGCCCGGATACTTTTGGGCAATTATATCGTTGACTGTCTTATAGAATTCGATATACTGATTACCGTGTTTTTTATAGATGGCTTCGCAGTTTTCGCACTGGCAGTCACCGCCGCCGTCGTTGACCGAAAGAGTGATGTTGCGTTTGCGTTTGAGAGTAGCCAGATAGGCGTCAAGCAGTTTTGGCATATCCGGATTGGAAACACAGGGATTCCAGCCCATAGCGCGCTTGTATTTGGAAACATCCAAACGTTTGCCGTAGCGTACCGGATAGTATTCCGGATGGGTTTTGGCATATTTGGCAGGCGGAACGACCTTGTTCAGAGCGTGAGTGGTCGCGTAGTGATAAACGCGGATACCGGTACGGGAAAATACCTCATCGCGGTTGCCGGAGGAGGGATTATAGTGAGGGATGGAGGGAACTTCTTTGATATTGAATTTTTCCGGAAGATTGAGTTTCTCCATTTTGTTGATGACTTCACCGGTTTTTCCGGGATAAAATTTGCGCCATCCGGCAAAACGTTTGAGGAAATCCCCTGCCCCGAAAAGGGTTCCGGCAGGCATGGCACCGCCGATAAAGATATTTTTGCCGTCTTTGCAGACGATGCGGTAACCGTATTCACCGAGCGGCCCTTTATTGAAAAACACCCGGGCTTTGGTCGCCTGCGAAGTACGTCCGAGATAGATGGTGATGTCGCCGCTCTTGAAATCCTGTTCGCCGAGGATCAGAGTAAGTTTTTCTTTAAGGAAAGCTTCTGCTGCCTTGTCTGCTGAAACGATTCTGACCTTCTGCGCAGCGGCGAGAGAGTTCGCCAGCAGGACCAAACTGAATAAAACTGTAAATATTCTCATTTTTCACTTCCACGCTTTCTTTCCATTGTACCAGTACTCCGGCAGGGCGGCATGGGAATTGTGCCGTTCTACCGAAGCGGCACTGCCGTCTAAAAATGCATAACTGCCGCTTTTGTTGTGCCAATAAGTACGTTTATCATAAGTGTCTCCGACATACATCGCCCACATTGCGTTGGAAACAAAGTACGGGACTTGGGAATAAGAACATTTCCAGCTACCTATTTTTTGATTCACAATCCATTTATTGATGCCGTAACTGGTTCCGGTTCCACCGCCCATTCCTCCCTTATAGCCGATACCGGAACCATAGTTTCTGGCAATTGAACAAATAACCTTATCTTTGATGCGGGGCCAAGTCCAGCTCAACGGCATTTTAGCGGGCATCTGATAAAGATAGCCGTTGTCGATCAACAGCCCCAACCAGTAATCTTTCCATTCCACAGTTCCCGGAGTCAGATCATCAACAATGATACGATCACCGTGGTCAGTGGCATAAAAAGCTGCAGCCTTGCCTAAATTATTGATCAAATTAAGGCAATTTGTTCTCTGCGCCGTTGCTCGTGCCCGCTGAAGAGAGGGAAGCAGAATCGCCGCGAGAATGGCGATAATTGCGATAACAACCAGGAGTTCAATAAGGGTGAAGCCATTAGGCTTCACCCGCTTGCAAGCGGGGCGATCATCTGCGGTAGTTTTTACAGATCCGGTGGAAATAAATTTTTTCTTCATAAATCATCCTTTCCTGTTTATAAAAGTGTGTTGATATTTTCAATAAATTCCATTGGCAATTCAGCGGCAAGTTGAGCAAAAGGCTTGTTGTTTATCTGGTCAAAAAGCATTTTTACAGCAAGCACACCGGCTTCGGGTTCTCTTCGCCGCAGTACCGGATATTCCGGACGGATGTGGGTGATGAGAAAGTCATCCATCAGCATCACCATCGGCAATTTTCTGCCGCAATCAGTCATAAGTTCCAGAGCCGGATGATACTTTTCACTGGAAGCAAAAATAGCATCACCGGGAATGCCGTTTTTCAATTCCGGACAGGAATCCAGTTTTTCCACCGGACAACTGACGATCTCCCAATTGGAAAAACCATATTTTTTGCACGCGGCCTCAAATGCCAGATGACAGCTGGCGTTGGTGCTTTCTTTCAACAATACCGGACATTTTGAATTTTTCTTTTTGAAATATTTCACCACCTCATCCACACCGGGAGTCCAGCCGCAGTAGATTTGAGCAAAGGGAATATTGAGTTTTTCATGGGTGATGACGACCGAAGCACCGATTTTTTTAAGCAGAGTGACAATATCTTCATTGAGTTCCTGCGAGGAAAAACTGAAGTGGATCACCCCTTCGGTACGGCGTTCAGCGAGGGTTTTCAAAGCCTGAAGCGTCACCACCGGGTCGGAATAGGTATCTACGATGTAACTCACATAGTTGGTTGGAAAAAGTTCTCGTCCGATCCGGCACAACACTTCTCCGGTGAGATTAGGACGGGCAAAACACGCCAATATACCGATACTTTTTGAACGCTCCCCACGCAGCATCCTTGAAAGCGCATTGGGATAGTGTTCATAACCAAGCTGCCGGGCGATCTGCAAAACCTTTTCCCGGGTTTCAGGCAACACGGCAGGAGAATTATTGAGAACACGGCTCACCGTCATCGCTGAAACATTTGCCAATTCAGCAATTTGCGACATGGAAACACTCTTTTTTGTCATGGCTGTTCATCCCTCATGTTACATAACATAACATTAAGATAGTTCCATGTTACAATAAAGTCAAGCCCATTTTTGCCATAAGTTGAGAAATAAAACCGGATAACCGGATAAGAATCACAGACCTCTTTTATAAAACGGACATTATCACCGGATAAGAATCATCAATCCAAAGTCAGTAAATCAATGCTTTCCGGAATAACGTCTGCAACACATTCAAACATTTCAGCGAGATAATCTCCGGAACGTCTGTGGTATTTGCGCAGCAATTTCCCCAATTCGCTCCAGGAAATAACCGGATACTCAACCGGATAAAACCGTTTTTCCGGAATTATCAGCATACACCGCAAATCTTTATAATCAATAAACCGGACACTTTTCTTTATTTTCCGCAATAATCGAAGCTGTTCATATCCGGACAGCAGCGGAAGTTCCTGCCGCAACAACAACAGCGCGGCATATTTCAGCCCATTGACTGAATAATCAAAAAAAACGGCATTCTCTCCATCATACCATGTGATCATATTGGCAGAAAAACAGTCGATCCCATAACAATCAGGAGTCAGTTTCCCGGCAATTGCACAAGCCAATCGTCTGGAAACTGACAATTCTGCAGTAAATAAGACCTGCAGATCCCGTATGGTCACTGGAACTTTCAGCATTTCATAAAATCAAGTTCAATCATTTCCGTAAACAACCGCCTGAATATCCGGATAAAAAAAACCGAACGCCCCCCGGCACTATACCAGAGGCCCGACCAAGAGCCCGCAACACCATGCCGGAGAACGCCCGGCAAGATGTATCAAACTACACCCCACTGGATACATTTCTCCTGTGGTATTGCAAATATTACTTTTTACTTGGTCGGTTTCTGGTATATTTGCTGAAATATAACGGTTGTAAAAAAAGCCCGGAGATATCATCTCCTTAAAAGCAGATCAAACTTGTTCTCCCATTTCGTTAATATAACATGTTTCGGATGTATTTCAACCCGCAGTGATTTTCAACGGGTAAAATAAGCACATTTATGCAAGTTCAAGCAGACCGCCTTGAGAAAATCGTAACAGAGAGCGACATTTTCTATTTGAAGATACTCTTTCGGCGTATGGCATCCGGGCTCGCCGGGGCCGAGGGAAATAAGTTCCAGCTCCGGATTTTTCTTTCCCAGGATACCGCATTCAAGTCCGGCATGGATGGCATTCAACTTCAATGGCTCATTGTGCATAGATTTCCAGACTTTGCAACAACTCTGAACCAGACAGCATTCCGGAACCGGATTCCATCCCGGATAAGGGCTGATTATTTCAGCGGAACATCCGGCCAAGGCAAAATGTTCAGCCAGCATGGCACTGGCATTTTCTCTGGCGGCATCGTCCAGACTGCGCTGACTGGTACGGATACGGATAAGCTCTTTTCCGGTAAAGACCGCCGCCAGATTGGAACTGGTACGGACGATCTGCAATTCATCGTCAAACTCAAAAACGCCATTGGGAGCAAGGCTCAATGCCGTAAGCAGTTTCTGCTGTTTTTCAGAGGTAAGGGTTTGCAAAGAAAGATTTGAAACTTCGCTGATCTCCAATTTTATCCCGTCGCGTTTCAACTCATTTTTGAGCAGTAATTCAAAAAGCGCGGCATGATTTTGCAGCTGCTTCAAATCGCCGCCGAACCATACTTGCGCCTGCGCTTCATGCGGAATGGCATTATCGGCGCTGCCGGAGTTGAAACTCACCAGTTTGATCTGCGGCTGTTCAAGCAGAAATGCCGCCAGTGATTTGATCGCATTGCCCCGGTTCTTGTCAATACAGTCTCCGGAGTGACCGCCCTGAAGTCCGGTCAAAGTTATTTGAATCGGCATCCCGGCAGTACAATTTTCATATTCCGGAATGAATTTGAATTCCTGCCGCGCACCGCCGGCACAGCCGATAGTGGCACACCCGAGCGGACCGCAGTCCAGATTTATCAGATATTTACCTTCAAGCAGTTCATCATCCAGCGCGGCGGCTCCGGTCAAGCCGACCTCTTCGCCAATGGTAAAAAGTCCGCTCAATGGGCCGCACTGCAAAGTTTCATCAGTCAGCAATGCCATTGCCAGAGCGACACCGGCTCCGTCATCTCCCCCCAAAGTCGTACCGCGCGCCCGAACCACATCCCCATCGATGTAAGGAGTTACAGGAGTGGTGGTAAAATCAAAGTTTTCATCCTCTGCCACCGGAACCATATCCAGATGTGCCTGAAATATTATCCGGGGCAGATCCTCCTTGCCGGGAGCTGCCGGACGGTCGATGCGTAAATTCCCCACCTTATCCATGCGGCAAAGCAAACCGGCTTCAGTCGCGATCTGTTTCAATTTTTCCGCCAGAGCCGCTTCGTGACCGGAGGGGTGGGGGATTGAACAGATCAGATCAAAAAATTTCCACACATTTTGCGGTGACAGATCAGAAATCTCGCTCATAAATTACCTTCAAAAAATTTTATTATTGTATCAGCCATATAGTCCAGATGAATTTTTTCCATACCCGGATAAACGCCTATCCACACCGCATTATTCATCATTATATCGGTGTTGGTCAAAGGTGAAGCGATGCGGTAATCGCGGTTTTCCTCCAACGTTTCAAAACAGGGGTGGCGGGTGAGATTTCCGGCGAAAAGGTTGCGGGTCTGGATTTTGTTTTCCTCAAGATAAGTGGAAAATTCGTTGCGGTCAAAACCGGAATTTTCCTTTATCGTCATAAGGAAACCGAACCATGAGGGATCAGCTCCTTCAATGGTTTCAAAAAGCTGTAAGGCCGTGATTTTGGACAAACGGGAATGAAGATAAGCGAAATTTTCTTTGCGTTTGCGGGTAAATTCCGGAAGTTTTTCCAACTGGGCAAGACCGATCGCCGCCTGCATTTCAGTGGCTTTCAGATTGTAGCCGAAGTGGCTGTAAACATATTTGTGGTCATATCCGAAAGGCAGGCTCCCAAACTGACCGTTGAAACGGCAGCCGCAGGCGTTGTCCCGCCCGGAATCGCAATGACAGTCGCGTCCCCAGTCCCGCAGAGATTTCATTATCCGGTACAAAAGCGGGTCGGAGGTGTAGACTGCGCCCCCCTCGCCCATGGTCAGATGGTGCGGCGGATAGAAACTTGATGTTCCGATGTCGCCCCAAGTGCCGGTGAATCTGCCGTCCAATTTTGAACCAAGCGCATCGCAGTTGTCTTCAATAAGGAAAAGTCCGTGTTCTTTGCAGAAACGGGAAACTTCGCGCAGGTCAAAGGGATTGCCCAGCGTGTGGGCGATCATCACCGCTTTGGTGCGGCTTGAAAACGCAGTTTCCAATTGTTCCGGAATGATATTGGCAGTTTTCAAATCGACATCGACGAAAACCGGAATTGCACCATACTGGACGATGGGAGCGACGGTGGTCGGGAAACCGCAGGCGACGGTGATGACTTCATCGCCGCGCTTGAGCTGGCGGCTGCCGAGCAAAGGACTGGTCAGAGCCATAAAGGCAAGCAGATTTGCCGAAGAACCGGAGTTGACCAAAAGTGCGTGTTTGACCTGTAAAGTTTCGGCAAGTTTACGTTCAAAGGCGTTGGCATAACGTCCGGCAGTAAGCCAGAATTCCAGAGCGGAATCGACCAGATTACTCATCTCTTTTTCATCAAAGACTCTTCCGGCGTAGTTCACTTTGTCCACGCCGGGACGGAAATCTTTTTTTTCGCCGAAAGCAGCCTCATAATACTCTTTAACTTTGGCGAGTATCTCATCGTGCAAACGCGTCACTTTGTCCATATCAAACCTTTTTCTGCGGCATCGCGGATGTATTCATCCAGCATCGCCATACTCAAAATCTGTTTTTCTTCATAAAAGGCGGCATACCATTTCGCGGTCATTTCCAGAGTTTTGTTTATGTTCCAGATGCCGTGCCAGTGCAGTTCGCGCAAACTCTTGCTGCAATCAAGCCGGAGCAATACGGCTTCGTGGGGAGCACCGGTCTGCGCTCCGATACGGTACTGAAGTTTCGGATAGAAGCGTTGCATGATCTCCACAACTTTTCCAACCGGCAGCGCTTCATCATCCGCCGGTCCGAAGTTCCACGCTCCAACGGCGCTTCTGTCTCCGGCAAGCAGCCGGGAACCCAGCAGCAGATAACCGGAAAGCGGTTCAAAAACGTGCTGCCACGGACGCACCGAATCCGGATTGCGTAAAACCGCTTCTTCCCCCGCCGCCGCGCCGCGCATCAGATCGGGGATCAAGCGGTCGGGAGCCCAGTCTCCACCGCCGATGACATTTCCGGCTCTGGCACTGGCGACAAGGGTATTGCCGTCAGAAAAAAAACTGCGCCGGTAACAATTTACCAGCAACTCCGCCATGCCTTTGGAAGCGCTGTACGGGTCAAAACCGCCCATTGGATCACCTTCCACGCAGGGGATACCGTCTTCGCGGTTTTCATAGCACTTGTCGCTGGTGACGATGACCGCACTGCGGCAGCAGGGAGTTTGGCGCAAGGCTTCAAGCAGATTCATCGTTCCGATAACATTGGTGTCAATGGTGGAAGCACTTTCAACATAACTCAAGCGCACCAGCGGTTGAGCCGCCAGATGAAAAACCGCTTCCGGCTGGAAATCTTTCACGAGCCCGGCAACTTTTTCCCGGTCGCGGATGTCGCAGAAAACGGTCTTCCATCTTCTTTCCGGCAAAAGTTCAAAATGGGAAAACTCCCCCACCGGCGGCAGAGATAATCCGAGGACTTCCGCGCCGAGCGAAGTGAGCCACATCGCCAGATAAGAGCCTTTGAACCCGGTGTCACCGGTAACGAGCACCCGTTTGCCGGAATAGATATTTTCAAATGCCATAGATGCTTATTTCCAATACTTTGTCCACGGAGCTTTGCCGGAAGCCCACAGATCATTAAGCAGAGTGTATTCGCGCGGGTTGTCCATGCATTGCCAGAAATCCTCATGACAGAACACCCGCATTTCTCTGTCGGCGGCGATCTCTTCCATCGGTTCGGACTCAAAAAAGCGATCCGGCTTGCCGGCAAGGTAACGTTCAATGATTTTACGGTTGGCGACCATAAATCCGCCGTTGATATAACCGGAACGCCGCAACGGTTTTTCAGAAAAATTGCGGACAGTATCCCCATCAAGCTCAATTTCGCCGAAACGTCCTTCAGGATGAACAGCGGTGGTAGTCAGCAATTTTCCGGCATTCAGATGAGACCGGTAAAGCGAAGCAATATCGACATTTGAAACACCATCCCCGTAAGTCAGGAAAAAGTTTTCATCCTCTGCTTTCAAATAACGGGATGCCTGTAATATACGTCCGCCGGTTTTGGTATGCTCCCCGGTGTTGGCGAGAGTCACTTCCCAGTCCGCTTCATCATCTCCACCGTGAAAAATTATTTGCGGCTTATTTCCCAGAGTCAGTGTTATATCGGCCGTGCGCGCCCGGTAGTTGAGAAAAAAATCGACAAACTCTTCGCGTTTATAGCCCAGACAGAGAATGAAACGGCGCACTCCGAATGCCGCGTAACACTTCATAATATGCCAGATAATGGGCAAACCGCCGATCGGAACCATCGGTTTGGGCAGCAGTTCCGTCACCTCCCGCAGCCGGGTCCCGCGTCCTCCGCAAAGGATCATCACCGGAGGCATTTGAAAAGAGTTGTTGCTCATAAAAAACCTCATCTGTAAAATATTACTGTCTTCAGGGAAATATAACACCGTACGCTGTCAAAGTCAAGGTGTTTCACATCCGACATGCTGCGACAAAACGTTTTTTTTCAAATTGGTCGGCGAATATCTCCACTTGCACAAATCCGCAAGCGGTCAATTCCTCTGCCGCCCGGGCGGTCTGCGGCGGCGACATTTCCAGAGCAAGAGTACCGCCGGACCTCAAATATTCCGGAGCAGAAACTATAAGCGAACTTATCAGCGCCATCCCTTCATCCGGAGCGGTGAGCGCCATCTCCGGTTCAAACAATCTCACATCATCCGCAAGCTGTGCATATTCATCAAAAGTCACATAGGGTAAATTTGCGGCAATGACATCGAACTTCTGCGATGGCAGTTGACTTAAAAGGTCACTTTCAACAAATTTCACCCGGGAAGCCAGTTCCAGCATCATGGCGTTATCCTGTGCAATTTTCAACGCTCCCGGACTTTTATCCACGGCGGTTACTGCAATATCTTTACGGCGTGAAGCCGACAAAAGCGCGATCGCTCCGCTGCCGCATCCGACATCGAGCAAAGTTCCCGAAGGAGGAAGTTTGTCCAGAATATACTCCACCAGACAAACGGTCTCACTGCGGGGGATAAGCACATCACGGTTCACTTTAAGTTCAAGTTCGGCAAAGGGCGCCGTTCCCAGAATATATTGCAGAGGTTCGTGCTGACAGCGGCGGAAACACAGCTGCCGGATGCGTAAGATCTGTTCTTCCGGAACAGCGGCAGAACTGTACAGCGCCGCAGATGAAAGCTGAAGCGTTTCCTGTATGATCCAGCGGCTCTCGTTGCGGAAATTTTCAATTCCCGCCTGTTCCAGTGCCGAAGCACACTCATTTTGTAATTCAAGGTAATTCATAATGCGGTAAATTTAACGCCGGAACAGCTCCTTTTCAAGCCTTTTTTTGTAAAAAGAGTTGAAAAAAATCCTTTCATGCAGTATAGTATCACAAATATATTGCAAAAACAGGAGTTTTTTATCATGATCTATCCGGAATGTCCTGATGTCGATTTCATCATCCGCCTCTGTACCGCCGGGATGCTCGGTGCCTGTATCGGTATCGAACGCGAACTGCGCGCCAAAGAAGCGGGAGTACGCACCCATTTTCTCGTGGCTCTGGGCAGTGCATTGATGATGATCGTTTCGCAGCACGGTTTTGCCGATTTGATGCCGGTCATCGGTTACGGCAGATTCGATCCCAGCCGCGTGGCGGCACAGATCGTCAGCGGCATCGGTTTTCTCGGTGCGGGCATAATCATTTTCCGCAAAGAAGCGGTGCAGGGCTTGACCACTGCCGCCGGTTTGTGGGTCGCCGCCGGTATCGGCATGGCGGTCGGCGGCGGGATGTATGTATTGGGAATGGCGGCGACGGTGCTGGCGCTGGTATGTTTTGAACTGCTCCGGATCAGCTCCAACCATCTCGGACTTATCAGCCGCACGGTGCATGTCACATTCATCACCAAAAATGAAACCTCTCTTGAAAAGACCGTTTCAACACTTCAAAGCAAAGGTTTCCGCCCGGGCAACTACTCTTTCCGCAAAGATTCCGACGGCAATCTTAAAGTGAATATGGTCATCCGCTACCGCACCAGAAAAAATGATTCGGCAATGGTTCTGCGCCGACTGGAAAAGATATCCGGAATAAAATTGGAAAAATTCGAGTAACGTCTTATGTACAAACCGATCTTACGCCGGATATTTCTGAAAGACAGCGACGGCGGCATCACCCCTTTTGACCCGGAAAATCTGCTCACCCGCCTTGCCGGAGCGTTTCAAAGCGCCAATCAGGAGAGTGAGTGTTATGTTGCCGATGATATCGTCCTCGCACTGGAATACACATTGCGCCGCGCCCCGCGTCCTGAACTTGTTTTCAGCGAAGGTGAAATAGATGCCGCAGTGATCCGGATACTGGAAAGTTCCGGTTTTCCGGAAGCGGCACAGGCATTCCGTGCCAGCGGAAGCAGAGAACAATTGTTACAGCTTTCAACAACCGGTGCGGCATTGCAGGAATTTCTCTCTGCACATCTGGGATGTTCACAGGAGAGATTGGTAAAAATTGCTGAAAAATGTTCCACCGCGCTGCAGACCCTCAATATCGAAGCGGCGTCACTCCATCTGATCCTGGAACTGGCGCGCCACTATGAACGCGAAACCGCCGAAGCCGATCTGCGCCACGCCGCTCCGGTAAAAGAATGTGCCAATACCGTCCTCACCCGGCAGGACATCGCCGGATTGCTGCCGAAGGAGAGTGCCGAATTGCTGAAAAACGGTGTACTGCAGATTTCCGGAGTGTCTCCGGTTTTCCCCGGCATCCGCTTTTTCTTTTCCATGGAAAAATTCGCGTTACAGCACAACTTCACCATTCCGGTAACTGAATTGGAACTTTATCCGGCGCTGTACAGGACCGCCAATATACTGGAAAATGCCAGAAAAGCGATCAGTGACCGTCTGGCTCTGCCGGAAGATCCTCCGTGTCTTATGACCATACCGGATATGTTTGACTTTCTCTACCGGATGGTCGGATGCACCAAAGCCGATGCGATGGCGGCAGAGCTTGCCGGTATTCTGTGCTCGGAATTCAAAGCTGAACTTTATCAACTTTCATTCGATTGAAAAAAGTTCACAGACATCTCACAAAAAACAACGGACGGCGGCGTCTCGCGGCCAATCTCGCGCCTTGCTGCGCTCGCCTCGTCCGGCTCCATTGCATTTCGCCGTGACAAGCGAAGAGGATACAAGTATGCCTTGTCCCGGCGGAGCATTGGCGAAGACGGATCCTCGCTCTTCTTGCTTGCAAAACACGACATTGCCGCACGATCCATCCGCCGATTGAATCATTCGTTTTTTAAACACGGCGTAAAATGGTGGTGCGGCCTGACGGCACGCACGTTTTGCCCGTGCAAAACAAAATCTGCCAAAATCACTTTTTCAAAATTCAATTTTCTTTCGCTGAAAAACTTGAGAGAGCAGATGTTTTTCTTATTTTATGGGACAGCTGTGAAAAAAGTTGGATTTTTTCTTCAAAAAAAAGTTGAAAAGCGCCCGAAAGTGTATTATATTTGTCCCAAGTAAATATTATATATAAATAACAGGAGATATAAGAAAATGAAATTTACAGTAAACCGCGAAAAATTCCAGAAAGCGCTGCAGAAAGTCGGCAGCATCATCGGTTCCCATTCCATGCTTCCTCTGCTCAGCAATGTGTTTATCCAGGCAGAAGAGGGCAGACTCAAACTCTGCACCACCGATCTCGAACTGCGCTTGGGTACCGAAGTCGAAGCTGAAATCACTGAAACCGGCGTCACCACACTTCCCGCCCGCAAACTCACCCAGCTCATCGGCAGTTTTATCGCTCCGGAAGTGACCTTTGACATCAACGATCAGGATCAGGCAAAAATCTGCTGCGGCACCGCTAAATTCACTTTGCACGGTCTGCCCGCCGCCGACTTCCCCGAAGCCGCCGATTTTGAAACCGTCCGCGAAGTAAAGTTCAAACAGAGCAGCTTCAAACGGATGATCGGTTCCATCTCCTATGCGGTGAGTGCCGACGATTCCCGTAAAGTGTTGACCGGTATCCTCGTCAGTATGAAAGATGAGAAACTCACCCTCGTCGCCACCGACGGTAAACGTATGGCGATGCAGGAAAGCGTTCTGGCAAATGTCTCCGCTGAAGGCGATGCCATCGTCCCGCTGAAAGCGATGTCCGAACTGCGCCGGTTGCTCGATGGAGAAGAAGAAGTTGCGATCAACTTCGGTGAAAAGCTCTGCTGCTTCACCGCTCCCGGATTCACTCTTACCACCAAACTTATCGAAGGCAGTTTCCCCAACTACCGCGCGGTGGTTCCGGCACAGTTCAAACAGGAGATCGAAGTTCCGGTTTCCGTGCTGCGTTCAAAGATCGAAACGGTTGCGCTGATGCTCTCCGTTGCGACCGGATTCATCATCCTCCGTTTTGAAAACAATCAGCTTCAGCTTCAGGGTTCCAGCGCCGAAGTCGGCGAAGGTATCGATTTGATCGACATCAACTACGAAGGCGACACTTTTGAAGTATCCTTCAACCCCGTCTTCCTCGCCGATCCTCTGCGCAACACCGATGCGGAAACAGTCAAGATCAAACTCAACGACCCGCTTGCCCCGGTGGCGATCGAAGCCGGTGAAGGTTTCGTTTACATCATTATGCCGCTCCGCAAAAAGTAAGCTCCCGTGGTAATAGAAAGACTTGAACTCGCCGATTTCCGGAATTTTGCTTTCCGGGAATTGGCGTTTTCACATAACCGTGTTCTTTTTACCGGTCCCAACGGTTCCGGAAAAACCAACACTCTGGAAAGTATCGCTTTTTTAAGTCTGCTCCGCTCTTTCCGCAACGCCCCGGCACGCGAACTCATCCGGCTCGGCGCAAAGCACTTCACCTTGAAAGCCGATATCAATGTCCGCAACACCGGAGAACGCCTCGCTGTCCGCGAACACCTCTCCGGTCAACGGGAACTTTTTATCGGCAGAGCGGCGATCCGCAAATCCAGCGACTTCATCCGGGAATTTCACTGTGTGGTTTTTTCTCCGGAAGACCGCCTTATCACCGGCGGCAGCTCCAGCCACCGGCGGAAATTCTTTGATATTCTCATTTCCACCGTCGAACCGGAATATCTCTACCGCCTCTCCCGCTATTCCCGCGCCCTGATACAACGCAACAAGGCATTGAAACAAAATCCCCGCCTTGCCGATGCCTTTGATCAGGAACTTGCCGAACAGGCACCATTTATTGCCGCCAGACGCAGACATTATTCAGCAGAGCTTACCCTCGCTGTAAATGAACTTCTCGGAGAAAAGGGTAAACTTGAACTGCTTTATAAAACCGACACTCCCGATACACCCGGAGAATTTCTGAATCTTCTGCACAGCAAAAAATCAAGCGAACTGCGCCGCTGCTGTACCCTTTCCGGAGTGCAGCTGGATGAATTTGAACTTGTTTTCAACGGCAAAACTTTGCGCAACTTCGGTTCGACCGGACAGTTGCGTTTGATTTCACTTCTGATGAAACTCGCCCAGTTCCAGATGTTCCGGAACAACACCCCCGCTCCGGTCGTCGTACTGGCAGATGACATTTCCGGAGAACTCGACGCCGAAAACTTCAATTTGTTCCTGAATACCATCTCCAGCGCCGATCAAGCATTTTTCACCTTCGCCGCCAATATCCCCGAACCATTGCAGGATTCCGAAATCATCCGGATTTGATCGGGAGGGGGAAAAAACTTTTTTTCACGAGAAAAAAAGTTTTTTCCCCCTCCCGAACCCTCCCCCTTTTTCAAAAAAAGCGGAGTATTTTGCCGCTCCAATGTCGCGGCTCACTTATATTAACTTATCATATCCTTACTCGCGCAAGCGAGCGCTTCACTTTTGCCGCAGGCAAAAAGCTTCACATTGCGAAGCAATGCTCCTATGAGAGACTATTTGTCAAGTTTTATTTGCGAAAAAATCGTAAAAAAGTTGATAATCAGCGAAAGATGATTCTAAAAAGCTGCTTTTGTCTTGCTCCTATTCGCGTTCTGTAATGCTTCTG
>SUWH01000047.1 GCA_015061605.1 Lentisphaerota bacterium
GTCCAGTCTTGATGATCCCGGCTGTGTACTTAATCCGATATAGCCAAATATCACAGATAAGATTGTGGTCGAGATAGGGACATCCGGACGGACATTTATCAGGCGTCGCTTCCTGGCAGAAGCATTGTAGAACGCGAATAGGAGCAAGACAAAAGCACACCTTTTTGAATCATCTTTTGCTGATTATCAACTTTTTTACGATTTTTTTGCAAACATAACTTGACAAATTGTCTCTCATAGGAGTACATAAGTACACTCCCCTCGCGTCTCCTCGGCAAAACCCGCCCGGCTGTGCGATATCGCTCCTGTTCGGGCTGACTGGCTTTCGCCTGTTGTCGGGCTGTTCGCCCGACAGGCGATTGGTAGTGTTTGGGGGAGGCAGCCGCTGTCGCGGCGGATAAGCTACTTTAAATCGGACGTGTCGGACAGATCTGACTTGTCCGACCGGCGGTGTGGAATCCGTCTTCGCTGAAGCTCCGCCGTGACAAGGTGTACTTACTCGACTGCTTGTCACGGCGTAATGCAATGAAGCCGGAAGCGGCGAGCTCCGCAAGGCGCGCTCCGACAAAACGTTAAATACCGCCATCAGGCGGAATCAAACGCTACCATCCGCCTGTTGAGCTTTCAGCTCAACGACAGGCGCAATAGCCAGCAGCCCGGAATCAGGAGCGATATCGCGCCGCTATCCGCGAGTTTTGCAAGCGAGAGCCGACAGGAGCGTACTGGCGTACGTGACTGGAGGATCGAGCGCCGCAAGGCTCGCGGGAGCAAGCGAGATCGCTCCGTCATCTATCCAATCTTATCCGGGGATCAGCGAGCATATAAAGCAGGTCGCTGATAAGCAAGCCCGCCAGAGTCAATGCTCCGGAAAAAGCAAACAACGCCATCTGCAATGGATAATCCCGGCTGGAAAGAGAAAGCAGAGAAAGCGATCCCATGCCGGGGATGTTGAAAATATGTTCGACCAGTACGCTTCCGGCAACCAGAGAGGGCAGAATGCCGCTGAAAAGTGTGATCATGGTAATAAGAGCATTGCGGAAACCGTGCTGCCAGAGTATTGCATTCTGCCCCAGCCCTTTGGCGCGGGCGGTGCGGATGAAATCGCTGCGCAATACTTCAAGCATACTGCTCCGGGTGTAACGCGAAAGTCCGGCAAAGCCGCCGTAACTCAAGCAGAGTACCGGGAGAAAATAGCAGCGCAGAGTTTCCAACTGCAATTGCCAGATGGTGAGCTGATCCGGATTTTCAGGAGTGATGCCTTTTAATGGAAAAATGGGGAACTTCCCCCCTTCGCACAAATAGGATTGCAAAAGCAGTCCTGCCCACATAACAGGCAATGAATAGAGGACAAACAAAAGAAATTCCATTGAACGGTCAAAAAATGTCCCCTCTTTTGCGGCGGTGAAAACTCCTGCCGGGATAGCCAGTAAATAGGTCACAACTATCGCCCAGAAGTTCAGGGAAACGGTTACACCCAGCCGTTCCCGGATAAGTGCAGTCACCGGCTTTCCCGGGTCGACGGTCACAGATTTACCAAAATCTCCGCGCCAAACGATGCGGCTGAACCAGCGGAAAAATCCGACATGAAGCGGCTTATCCAGATCGAGCTGTTCGCGCATGGAATTGTTGGAATTCAATTCATTATTGCGGGTATCCATCATCCCTGCCCCGTCTCCGGTCCCCATCATATCACTGCGTGACGGATCGCCCGGAGCCAGCCGCAACAACGCATAACTGGTGAATAAAATTACAAATAGTGTCACCAATGCCAGCAAGAGGCGTTTTGCAATATATTTCAACACAATATCACCTGCCGGGAACTTTGATTCTGGTCAACAGCCACGCGCCGAGTGCGAAAGGGAGCGCAAGCATGGTTATTCCGAGTTCAGCTTTATCCCACAACTTTGTGGCGATAAAGATCAGTACCGGACCGACAATAGTGGTGAATTTGCCGAAAATATTGTAGACGGCAAAGAGTTCGGCGGCGCGTTCAGCAGGGATGATCCGGCTGAAAAGCGAGCGGCTCAACGATTGGATACCTCCCTGTGAAGTACCGATGAGCGCGGCGGAGATATAAAAAAGTATCTGACGGACAAGCAGATCAGAACAAAATGACATCACCGTGACGATCACAGCTATTGAAAAATATACCGCAATGGCAAGGTATATCATCCGTTTCGCCGAAAATTTTTCTGCAAGTTTACCGTAAAGCAAGGTAAATGGCAGACCGATGATTTGCAGCGCGAGAATGGTCAGCATGATCATCGTACCGGAAATTTTCAATCCGCTTGCCAACGGCGTCGCCGCAAGGAGAATGGTTCCGACACCGTCAATATAGAGAAAATAGGCGATGAGAAACAGCAGGATATTTTTCTGCGTAAAAATATAGCGGCAGGTTTCAGTGAATTTCACCGCCGGAACACTATCAGCAACCGGCGTTTCTTTGACTTTGCAAAACAGCGGCATCGCGCCCGACAGCCACCAGATGGCGGCGATGATGAATGCGCCTTTAAAAAAATATGCGCCTCCGGAAAGTTTCATCAAAGGCAGGCACAAAAGAAACGAAAACAACGCTCCGGCATAGCCGAGTGCGTAACCGGTCGTGGAAAGTTTGTTGCGTTCAGCGGGTGTGGAAATGTCGATGAGAAGCGAGTCGTAAAAGCTGTTTGAAGCCATGAAACTTGCAATCCCGGTAAAGGATATGGCAAGCACGATAAGCGGCATACCCTGCGGAACAAAAAGATAGCTCAATGTTGACAATACTCCGAGCAGAGTAAAAATCAGCACCATCGGTACTTTGCGTTTTTTGGCATCGACTTTCGGACCGGCGATGACTGCAAACGCTCCGGCGGCAAGTCCGGCGGCACTGGCGGTCAGACTCCAGAAACTGGTAACTTGCGAATCGCTCCAGATACCTTTGGCGCAAGCAGCAAGAAAAATCGGCGCGGCAACTGTGCGCACGATCATCGCATAAGCGGCATTGGCGGGGTCGTATAGCAGCCATGCCAATTGTTGCTTATTGTATTTCATAGTGCTTCAAAATCCGAATTCCGGTTGGACGATCCCCAGATCCTCTTCCGGAGGCGGAGGAGTTTTGGGAACAGATGAAACACTCTTTTTGCGCGGTTTGCCGGATTCCGGTTCACCGGAGAGCTCAAAATCCTCCGATTTGTCCTCTACGACCGGAATTTCTTCCTCAACCGGAGATTCTTCAACTGCCGGAATTTCTTCCACCGCCGGGGCTTCTTCCTCCGCCGGGACTTCTTCCACCACCGGGACTTCTTCCTCCTCCGGGGCTTCTTCCACCACCGGGACCAATTCCTCCGCTGGGGCTTCTTCCACCGCCGGGGCTTCTTCCACCGCCGGGGCTTCTTCCACCGCCGGGACTTCTTCGACTGCCGGCGGGGTAATTTCTTCTATGTTCTTCTGCCGTTCGATGACCGCGCGTTTAGCCGCCTCTCTGGCTGCGGCTACTATCGCCATGATCCCCGGAGGCACGGGAATTTTCTGCTCTTTGACTTCGGCGTTTTCAACAGCGACTTCCTCCACTTCCGGAGTTTCTTCAACTTCAGCTTCAATATCTTCTGTATCCGGAACATTCTGAAGTGCGGCAATTTCCTCTTCAGTAAGATAACGCGAATGCACCACCTTGGTCATCGCTTTGCTGCCGATGAGAAAACCGCGCGCTTTAGGTGCGCGCACCGGAAATTCCATCAGATTTATTTCCCGGGTGATAACTTTGCCCCGGGCATCCTCTTCTGTCCACAGATATATGGCATCGGCACGGGGGGTGAAAAGTTCCAGTTTGCATCCCGGCGGGGTGAGAGTGTACTCTTTTTCCAGAATAAATCCGCCGATACTGGAGCGTTTGCCGTAATATTTACCGGTCTTGGTCTCTTTATAGATGATACCGAACCGGGTTTCGGCATCATATTTGCGGAAGTCATACAGTTTGCCGATAAAGAGTTTGTCCGGCACCATGGGGATGACTTTGTATTTGCCGCTTTTTTCAACGCAGACCAGACGGTCATATTCGTTACACATGATGGTGTCTTCGCTTTTGACCGCCGTACCGACATAACCGTTTTTACGGTCCCAGCCGACTTTGATATTGCTCAACGCGGCAGATTTGCGGTCGATCTGCTCGATATTTTCTATCTCGGTACGGCGCGGAAAATTGGCACCATACTTTTTCTTGATTTCGGTCAACACTTCGATGGTGTAATCGATAAGGTGCGAAAGTTTATGTCGGATCTTTTTGATTTTGCCTTCGATCTCGCGGAGTTCCTGCTGGTTCTTTTCGATATCGAAGCGGGCGATGCGGCGCACCGGAAGTGCCAACAGTTTGTCGATATCTTCATTGGTCACATCACGGAGCAGCAACGGACGGTAGGGAGCAAGTCCGGAATGGACTTCGCGGTATTCCTCCTCCTGACTGCGGCACTCTTCGATCTTTTTATAGATGCGGTTTTCAAAGAATATCTGGGCGAGAGTCTTGGCATGATGGAGTTCATTCTGCCGGTCAAGGTCGATCTCCAGTTCCTGTTTCAAATAGCCGACGAGTTTTTCCACATTGCGTTTCAAAACATCGCTCACGCTCATTTGAACCGGCTTGCGGTCGCAGATGACCACGATGCGCGAAGATATGGAAATGGAACAGTCGGTATACATATACAACCCCTGCTTCGTCTGTTCGGGGGTGTAGCCGCGGGTCGGAGTAACGCGGATCTCCACATGGTCGGTGGTGAAATCATCCACGCTGGAAATACGGATCTTGTTCTTTTCAGCGGCGCGTTCAATGGAGGCGACCAGAGATTCGGAGGTACAGCTTGCCGGTATTTCCCGGATAATTAGGTCGCGCCCTTCGATGTCGATTTTGGCGCGGAGAATGATTTTGCCGTTACCATCGTCATATTCGCGGACATCCATCAATGCGCCCTGCTGGAAATCGGGATAGAGTTGGAAAGTTCTTCCCTCCAGTACTGCGATTTCCGCGTCGATAAGTTCATTGAAGTTGTGCGGCAATACACACGTTGACATACCGACCGCGATACCGTCGCTGCCGAGCATCAGCAGACTGGGGAGCTTGGCAGGAAGCACGACCGGTTCCTCTTTGCGCCCGTCATAGTTGGGAACAAAGGGGGTGATGTCATTGTTGAACATCGTTTCATAAGCGAGTTTGGTAAGTCCGCATTCGGTATACCGTCCGGCGGCGGCAGGGCTGCCGGTCAGAATATTTCCGAAGTTTCCCTGCTTCATAATGAAGTAGGGAATATTGAGAAATTCGGTCTTTTCCTGTCCGGTTTTGCGGTCGCGGTAGCGGTTTTCGATAACGCCGCCCTTGTTGGCAAGCACCACGAGCGCATCTCCGATGGATGCATCGCCGTGCGGGTGATAGTGCATGGTATTGCCGACGATATTGGCGACCTTCTGGGTCCTGCCGTCATAGACCTGATAGAGTGCCCACAGAATACGCCGCTGCACCGGTTTCAAACCGTCATCGACGTCGGGAATGGCGCGCGAACCGATAACGTAACTGGCATAATCCAGAAAGTTCCGGTCGATCATCTTGCGGAAGTAGTCATTGGTTCCCTGCTTCTGCTTTGCCAAAATAGCGGAATCGTTTTCCTCTTCGGGGATATCGGTTTGCGGATTTTCAATTTGGGGGTCAAATTCATCACTCATAGTCCACGACCTCCAAGTTGTTCATAATGTATTCTTTACGTTCGGGGGTATTATCGCCCATATAGAATTTCAAAACATCATGCACGCCGTGCATATTATCCAGCGTAACGGGAGAGAGCCGCATATTTTCGCCGATGAATTCGCCGAAGTCATCCGGAGAAATTTCACCGAGACCTTTGAATCGGGTGATTTCGCATTTGCCCAGTTCGGCAGCGGCTTTGTCGCGTTCTGCTTCATTGTAGCAGTAAATGATGTCCTTGCCTTTTTTGACCCGGAAAAGCGGCGTTTCCAGAACATAAAGGTGTCCGGAAAGCACCAGTTCATTGAAAAACGACAGGAAAAAGGTCAGAAGCAAATTGCGGATGTGCAACCCGTCAACGTCAGCATCGGTGGCAAGAATGATTTTGTCATAACGCAGATTTTCAGTGGAATCTTCAACGCCGAGCGCCTGCATGAGGAAGGTGAGTTCCTCGTTTTTGTAGATCATCTCAATGGTTTCACCGAAAGCGTTTTTCGGTTTGCCCCGGAGGGCAAAGATCGCCTGATTGTCCACATCACGCTTTTTTTCAAGAGATCCCGCTGCGGAGTCACCCTCGGTAAGAAAAATCATCGTCTCTTTGGGTTCGACCTTGCGCGGCCACTTGTCACCGACATGGAATTTGCAGTCCTTCAGTTTCGGGATACGCAACCGGGTTTTCTGGGCAGTCTCCCGGAACTTCTTTTTTGATTCCATGGTCTGCTTATGAAACTGTTCATTGCGAACAACTTTATCAATAACGATTTCGGCGATCTCTTTATGTTTGTGCAAATAGTCGGCGACCGCCGCGCTGACCGTTGAAACGACAGGGCCTCTGACATCGGTATTGCCGAGTTTGTTTTTGGTCTGGGATTCAAAGACCGGCTCTTTGACTTTGACGGCGATGGCACCGATCATACCGTCACGGATGGCATCGGCTTTGAAACTTTTACCGGAATATTCGTTGATACCTTTCAGAACGCCCTCTTTGAATGCGGACAAATGAGTTCCGCCGTCACTGGTGTACTGACCATTGACAAAGGAGTAACTGGTTTCGTAATTATCGTTGTGAGTAAGGGCGAATTCCAACTGCTTACTGCGGAAATAGATGATGTCGTAGAGCCGTTCATCGCCGGTTTCAGTTTCGAGCAGATCGGCAAGACCGCGTGCGGAATAGTAGCGTTCTCCGTTGAGGTGGAGCGAAAGACCGACATTCAAATAGGCGTACATCCAGATGCGTTTCTCCACGTACTCCATTTTGAATTTGTAATCGGGAAACTTTTCGCTGTCGGGGATGAATTCGATATAAGTTCCGTTGCGTTCATCACAGGAGCCGCTCACATCGGAAGTAAGTTCGCCCCGGGAAAACTCCGCTTCCCGGAACTGACCGTCGCGTACACTGCGCGCTTTAAAATAGGACGACAGCGCATTGGCCGCCTTGGTACCGACACCATTCATACCGATGGAATACTGGAATGCATCGCTGTTGTATTTGCCGCCGGTGTTGATCATGGAAACGCAATCCACCAGTTTCGTAAGCGGAATACCCCGCCCGTAATCGCGGACCAAAACTCTGCCCGCTTCGACATCGACGGTGATTTCGATTTTTTTGCCGCATCCCATGATGAATTCATCAATGGAGTTGTCGATGATCTCTTTGAGCAGTACATAGATACCGTCATCCTGGTGCGAACCGTTACCCAGTCGGCCGATATACATACCGGGCCGCAGCCGGATATGCTCCAGCGGCGACAAAGTCATAATGGCATCTTCGCCATAATTGTTGTTTACCGGTGTATCGCTCATTTCAATAAAACTTTCAGTACATAATTGTATCCGGAGAATATAGCTCCGATTTGACAAAAAGTCAAGCACTTTCCATCAATGTTTTTCAGATTTACAACACAGCTGTCTCATAAAAAACAACCGACGGCGGCGCATTGCGGGCAATCTCGCGCCTTGCTTCGCTCGCCGCTCGGGTCGAGTACAATCGTACACTCCCCTCGCTTCTCGCTTGCAAAACCCGACCT
>SUWH01000020.1 GCA_015061605.1 Lentisphaerota bacterium
TCTCTCCATGGTCAAGCATCTCTTTCAGAGTCCGTTCGATCATGGAAATACTTATATCAGGACAGGTGTTGGCAATATCCGATTTGCTGATTTTTCCCAGTTTCTGTTCAAATATCAATCGGATGCGATCGGTTTTGTTGAGTTTGCCGGTCACAATATGTTCAACTCTGTTTTCAAATTCACGATAAGATTTGAGAATGATGCCTAGCATATAACGCATAAAGGGCATATAATCATTTATACCGCCGTTCCAATTTGCACTGCTCTGCTGCAATGTTTCATAATAGGTTTCTTTGGATTGTTCAATGAGTTTTTCCAAACTGATATATTTCCCGACAATATAACCATTCTGATAAAGCAGCAGCAAAGTAAGCAAACGGCTCATGCGTCCATTGCCGTCATTGAACGGATGAATGCAGAGAAAATCAAAAACAAACAATATTGCAAGCATTAAAGGGTCACAAACACCGGAGGCAAGAGCGTACCTGTAAGCCGTGCAGAGATCCTCCATTGCCCCTGGTGTTTCAAAGGCAGTTACCGGAGTAAAACGGATATGCTGATTGCCTTTTGAATCAGTTTCTGCAATCAAATTATCACTGCTTTTCCAATGTCCCCCAATACCGGGAGCTTGAAATGAATACAAATCACGATGCAGCTGCAAAATTGAGTTTGGTGTCAGCGGAATATACTCATAACTTTGGTGGATCGTGGCAAGAACATCCCGATATCCGGCAATCTCTTTTTCATTGCGGTTGACCGGTTGTGATTTTTGCATTACCAGCTCTTTTAACCGGGCATCAGAAGTAAAAATACCTTCAATGCGGTTTGATGCATCGGTGCTTTGAATGATTGCAACTTCAAGCAGCGTTTTCAAGATATCCTTTTTGGCAGTAATGTACAAATCCTGTTTTCCGCGATATTCGTGAATGGCGGATAAAAGGTTGCTGATTTCCGGAGTAAGCAACTCTCCCGGAAATGCCGAATAATCAAATTTTCTCATAAATCCAGCTCCGCTGTTTTATCTTATCTGCCCATAATATAACACCGTTCTGCACAATTTCAAGTATATTTTATGCAGATAAACCTGAAATTATGCAAATAAGTTATAATACCGCAGATAATTGCATTTGCCGAAAAATGATTTGAATTTTCTCTTATGTGGGCGAGCTGCTGTGCCGCACGGGCAAAACGAAGCCGCTGCACTTTGTCGCAAAACACCGGAGAACCGATTATCGGGGTGACGGTGTTTCAATATATCGTTCACAGCTGTCCCATAAAATAAGAAAAACATCCGTTCCCTCAAATTTTTCAGCAAAAGAAAATTGAATTTTGAAAAAGTGATTTTGGCAGATTCTGTTTTGCACGGGCAAAACGTGCGTGCTGTCAGGCCGCACCACCATTTTACGCCGTGTTTAAAAAGCGAATGATTCAATCGGCGGATGGATCGTGCGGCAATGTCGTGTTTTGCAAGCAAGAAGAGCGGGGATCCGTCTTCGCAAGGCTCCGCCGGGACAAGGCATACTTGTATCCTCTTCGCTTGTCACGGCGAAATGCAATGGAGCCGGACGAGGCGAGCGCAGCAAGGCGCGAGATTGGCCGCGAGACGCCGCCGTCCGTTGTTTTTTTGTGAGATGTCTGTGTATATCGTTGAAAAAATTCCTTGCGATGCCGATAATTCATTTGAATTTATTCCGTGGCCGTGCTACATTTATCCGGAGCAAATGTTAAAAATTCAGGAGAATATTACCAATGAACGATACCGAATGGACAAAATGCTGCAGCAATACTGAAAAACTGTTAGTCTTACTGGTTGGACAATCCAATATGGCCGGACGCGGTTATGCCGGACCGGATGATCTGGTCGCGATACCGAATTTATTGATGATACGACCGGATTTCAAATGGCAGCCGGCAATCGAACCGATCACCAGAGACCGCAAGTTTATCGGAACTTTTCAGCAATCCGGAGAAAAGATTGTCGGAAGCGATCCTTTTGAAACTGTTCTTCCGGAAGGCGATCAAAAGGTCGTCGGTGTCGGACTCGGCCGCACTTTCGGCAGGCTTCTTGCTGAAGCCAACCCCGGGAAAGTTGTCGGTTTGATCCCGTGCGCCGTCGGAGGAACTTCCATTTCAGCATGGATGCCGGGGGGCATAGATGATTACGATCATGAAAATCATCCCTATGACAATGCCGTGATCAAAGCTGCAGAAGCTCAAAAAAGCGGCAAAATTGTTGCAATTCTCTGGCATCAGGGAGAAACTGATGCCAAGCTGCAAACCGCGGATTATACGGAAAAACTGCGGACTGTGGTGCACAATTTCCGGAGAGATCTGCATTTGGATAATGATGTTCCGTTTATAGCCGGAGACATGGCTTCATTTTACCGGGAGGATATCCGGGAAAATATCGGTATCGTAGATCAGGCTCTGGAAACTCTGGTCAAAGAAGAACCCTCTTTCGGATGTGTGACGACCAAAGATATGATGCACCGGGGAGATAATCTGCATTTCGATACCGAATCGCTGCATAAACTCGGCGAACGTTATTTCAAAGCATATCAGCAGATGATCTGAAACTTTTTTTGGGGGGAGGGGATGGTTGTTTATCGCCGCTGATCCCGGAGAAATTCATCCAAAGTGGCAATATGATAAATTCCGGTTTATTGTATTGGAAAATGATGGTTTTCTGTGGTATATTATGTAGAGTTTGATTTCCGGAGTGTAAAATGTGCATCCGGGATGCCTTTTCCCGGTGTTTTGATCAAAAATGTTTGAAATTATTATGAGGGTGATTTTATGAAAACTGAAATTTTGAATGCAGCCAAACTGCTGCCCGGTTTTATTCTGGCACTGTGCATCGCCGCTTTTGCCAAAGCCGTGGAAAGTGTATTGCCGGTCCATGTGATCGGCGCATCAGTCATAGCTTTATTTACCGGTATGATAATCAACAGTTTCTGGCGTCCGGCATGGGCGGTGCCCGGGTTGAAGTTCACGTCTAAAAAGATATTGAAATTTGCAATTATACTTCTCGGAGCGTCCCTCAGCGTGAGTGTGATAGTTTCAGTCGGAAAGCTTTCTCTGACAGTTATGTTCTTCACTCTCCTCACTTGCTTCGGCGGCGGGTATTTCATCGGAAAGATGCTGAAATTGAATTGGAAACTTTCCAATCTGATATCTGCCGGTACCGGGATATGCGGCGGCAGTGCGATCGCCGCGATCGCTCCGGTTATAGATGCGGAGGACAAAGATATCGCATACGCAATGTCCGCAACTTTTCTCTTTGATATGGCGATGATCGTGCTTTTTCCCATAATGGGACGTGCGCTGGGGCTTTCGGATGAAGCATACGGTCTATGGGCTGGAACCGCTGTCAACGATACTTCAAGTGTTGTCGCTGCCGGGTATGCTTTCAGCGAGGGCGGCGGCGATTTTGCCACAATGGTAAAGCTGACGAGAACTCTGTCGATCATCCCGACCGTGCTGGTATTTGCTTTTATCAATGTCCGGCTGGCAAGGAAAAAGCACTTGGAAGCTACCGGAAAGAAGATCGATTTCCGGGGATTGTTCCCCTGGTTCATTCTGGGATTTCTGGCGTTGGCAGCGATCAACAGTACCGGCATTATTCCGGCTGAAATTTCCGGGATGGCAAAAGGTGCGAGCAAGTTCCTTATGGTTTCGGCTCTGGCGGCGATCGGTCTTGGAACCAGTTTTCAGGATATGAAAAAAGCCGGACTTAATCCCATGCTGCACGGTTTCATAATTTCGGCGCTTGTGGTTGTGGTGGCGATTGCCGTGGAATGGTGCATGGGTATGGTTTGATTGCAGCATTGAGCGTGAATGTTTCATTACGGTGGCACAAGTTTAACGGTGCCGCCGTTTTTTTATATCGCTTCAGCGTAAAAAAACTACCGGTGTTTGTTCTCCTGTATAAGTGTTGAATTATTGTTTATGGGTTCGTATAAATTCTTTAATTCCTGAAAGCTGCTTTTCAGAAAAATCAGAAATCGGAAATGCTTTTTCCCAACCTCCATCGGCTTCAATTTCGACAAAAGTTAATGTCCCAAATTTTGTGAAACGTTTATTTTGACTTGCAACAAAAAACGTTGCTATGCGAAAATATGCCGCAAAAGCAGTGATTTGTCAACCATAAAAACGGTTTGATTGCAGTCGGCGGATGCATCCGGCTTCGCGCGAGGCTCCGCCGTGGTTTGTATTTTTCACAAAAAATAAGACAACACCCATTAATAAATTGATACATAAATCCGCAATCCCCAAGCTGAACTTCAGCTTTTTTCCAATTATCTTCTGATGAAATAATTTCAGCAAAGGCTCCGGGCAAAGAAAAAGGCGACACTTGTTTTGGGCGGACTCTGTTCAACAATATGTCACCCGCGTACGTTGTTCTGGTAAACCGTGACAGATGATTTTTTGCAAAATTACTTGAATTTGCGCCGAAGTGGCGTTATATTAAATCATTTGAATATTCTCTATTGAATTTTAATAAAACCGAAAACAATAAGAAGGAGGTAAAACCGTGAGTTTTAATCTGCTTGTTTTCATCAAACAGGTGCCGGATACCCAGAATATTTCCGGTGACGCGATGACGCCGGAGGGTACTGTCAACCGTGCCGCTTTGCCCGCCATCTTCAATCCCGAGGACTTGAACGCCCTGGAACTCGCTCTCCAACTCAAGGACCGTTACGATGCCAAAGTCACCGTTGCGACTATGGGTATGCCCGCCGCTGCCGAAGTGCTGCGTCAGGCTCTCTACCGCGGTGCCGACCGCGCTCTTCTGGTCACTGATCGCGCGCTCGCCGGAGCTGACACCCTTGCCACCAGCTACACTTTGAGCTGTGTTGTCAAGATGCTCGGTAATGTCGATCTCGTCCTCTGCGGCCGTCAGGCTATCGATGGTGATACTGCCCAGGTCGGTCCCCAGATCGCCGAAAAACTCAACATCCCGCAGATCTGCTATGTTGAAGAAGTCGTCAGCCTTGAAAAAGGTAAGATCACCGCCCGCCGCGCTATCGAAGGCGGCTATGAGGTGCTTTCTTCACCGCTTCCGGCTCTGTTGACCGTCATCGACTGCAACGAACCGCGTCCGGAAAATGTCAAGCGCATCATGAAATTCAAACGCGCCCGCAGCGCAGGTGAAATTTCCATGACTTGTAAAGAAGATCCCGCCAAAGCTGAAGAGATCAAAAAAGCTCTCGAAGCCAAAGGACTTCTCATTGAAGAATACAACGCCGCCGCTATCGGCGCAGATCCCTCCCGTATCGGTTTTACCGGTTCTCCGACCAAGGTCAAACAGGTGCAGAGCGTGGTGCTTACCGCCGGCGATGCCAAGGAAGTTGCCGCTACCGCAGACGGTATCAGCGAACTTATGCATGAACTTATCAGCGATCATACTTTAGGGTGAGACGAATGGCTAATATTGGAAATGTTTGGGTCTTCATCGAGCAGGAGCAGGGGAAGATCGCCGGAGTCAGCTTGCAGCTGGTCTCCAAAGGACGTGAGCTCGCCGACCGCCTCGGCGTCAAGCTCGAAGGTGTGCTGCTTGGAGACAACCTCTCCGGCTGCATCGATACGCTTTATCACTACGGCTGCGACCGGGTGCTTCTGGCGGAAGATCCCCGCCTCGAACCCTTTACCGTCATGCCGTATGCCAAAGTTATTATGAAGCTTATTCTGGAACACCGTCCGAATATCCTTCTTTTCGGTGCAACGCTTAAGGGTCGTGAACTCGCCCCCCGTGTCGCTTCCGAAAAACTTGCCGGTCTTACCGCCGACTGCACCGATTTGCAGATCGACGACTTTGAAGACCTCAAGAACAAGAAAAGTTATACCGACAAACTTATGCAGATCCGTCCGGCTTTCGGCGGCAACATCATCGCCACCATCGTCAACACCTGGGATGATCCCCAGATGGTCACCGTCCGCGAAGGAGTGATGAAACTCGGCGAAGCTGACCTCTCCCGCAAAGGTGAACTGGTCAAAGTCCCCGTTGAACTGGATGCTGCTGATACTGTCGTTCAGGTCATTGAACGTGTCCGCGCTGAAAAGAAGGTCGACCTTCAGGGCGCGCAGATCATCGTTGCCGGCGGTTACGGTGTCGGTTCCAAAGAAAACTTCAAACTTATCCGCGATCTGGCTGAAGCCATCGGCGGAGAAGTTGCCGCTTCCCGTGCTGCTGTCGATGCCGGATGGATCGACCACGACTATCAGGTCGGTCAGACCGGTGTCACCGTCCGTCCGCGCCTCTACATCGCCTGCGGTATTTCCGGATCCATCCAGCACTGCGCAGGCATGAGCGAATCCAAAAAGATCATCGCGATCAACACCGATCCCGATGCTCCGATTTTCAGTTGCGCTGACTACAAGATCGTCGGTGACCTCAATCAGGTCATTCCCATGATGATCAAGGCGTTCAAGGCCAAACAGCAGTAATCAAGGAGAAAAGCTATCATGAACTTCTTTCTCGATAATAAAGATCTTGAATTCACGCTGCGCAACCTCGACCTCGCCGAAGTTGCCCGTATGCGTGAAAATGACTACAAAAATGCCGAAAAATTTGAAAACGCTCCGGAAAACTTTGAAGATGCTTTCGACAACTATTTCCGCGCGCTGAAAGTTATCGGTGAAATCGCCGCCGAACGCATCGCTCCCCGCGCCCGCGAAGTCGACCTCAACGGTGCAAAATTCGTTGACGGCAAGGTCATTTACGATCCGCTCACTGTCAAAAACCTTGATGAGCTTGCCAAGGCCGGTTTGATGGGGGTCATGCTCGGTCATGAGTACAACGGTTTGAACTTTCCCTCTTCCGTCTACACCATGATGACCGAAATCGTTTCCCGCGCCGATGCTTCTTTGCAGAATATTTTCGGTTTGCAGGACATCGCCGAAACCATCAATTTCTTCGGTAACGATGAGCAGAAAGCCAAGTATCTTCCCGGTTTCGCCAGCGGCGAATATGACGGTGCCATGGACTTGACCGAACCCGAATACGGTTCCGACTTGCAGTCCGTCCGTCTGCGTGCCTATCAGGACGAAAACGGTCAGTGGTTCCTCAACGGTATGAAACGCTTCATCACCAACGGCTGCGCCCAGGTTCACCTGGTGCTTGCCCGTTCCGAAGAGGGAACCACCGACGGACGCGGTCTTTCCATGTTCATCTGTGAAGCCTGTCCGCAGCTTGTCGTCCGCCGTATCGAAGACAAAATGGGTATCCACGGCGTCGCCACCTGCGAACTGCAGTTCAATGACGTTCCCGCCCAGCTCTGCGGCAAACGCCGCCTCGGTCTGATCCGTTACGTCATGAGCTTGATGAATGGCGCCCGTGTCGCCATCAGTGCGCAGGCGCTCGGTATCGCCGAAGCTGCCTACCGCGAAGCCCGCAAGTATGCCGCCGAACGCGAACAGTTCAAAAAGAGCATCGACAAGTTCCCCGCGATCTACTCCATGCTCAGCAGCATGAAGGTCAAACTCACCTCCATGCGTGCCATGCTTTATGAAACCACCCGGGTCGTTGATTTGCGCAACGCTTATACCGAGCTGGTCGAAAAAGGTAACGCAACTGCCGAAGAGCGCAATCTGCAGAAGTATTACACCAAACTCGCCGCCCAGATGACTCCGATGTGCAAAGCTCTGTGTACCGAAGGTGCCAACAGCATTGCCTACGATACCATCCAGATCCACGGCGGTACCGGATATATGCGCGACTTCAACGCTGAACGCTACTACCGCGATGCCCGTATCACCAACATCTATGAAGGTACTACCCAGCTTCAGGTCGTTGCCGCTATCGGCGGTGTGATGCAGCGTGATGCCGATCAGCGCATGGCGGAACTTTTCGCTATCGAACTGCCCGCGGAACTTGCCGCTCTGCGCGACAAGCTCAAAGCTCTCCACGCCAAACAGCTCGAAGCGGTCAAGTTCGTTGCCGAAAAACGTACCGCCGAAGGTGAAAAAGATATTGCTTACCACGATCTGGTTGCCCGTTCTCTGGTCGAAATGGAAACCATGATCCTGGTCGGTCTGCTGCTGCTGCGTGACGGTGCGATCAGTGCTGAACGCGCTCCGATCGCCGAACGCTTCGTCCTCGATGCGGTCAGTGAATTTGAACGCCGCTATCTGGTTGTCACTTCCGGCGATGACCGGTTGATTGCCAACCACCGCGACATCATCGACTACTGATAAATAAATTTGGAGAAATCATAATATGAATAACTCTTATCTTGCCCGCGCCCGTCAGCAGATCACTGACCCGCAGATCCTTGCAGTCGTTGCCGCCCGCCGCGCCAAACAGCTTGCCGCCGGCGGCCGTCCGATGATCAAATGCGATTCAGAGAATCTGCTTGATGTAGCTCTGTTGGAAATTGCTGAAGGTCTTCTGACCTACGAATTTGCCGACGAAGCTGCTGAAGCTGATGCCGCAGTTGTTGAAGAACTTTCTGCTGAATAATCATTTTCAGTTGAAATGAAAAAAACAAAAGAACGCCGTTCGTTTATTTTGAGCGGTGTTTTTTTTGTTTGTGAGGGAGTACGAAACATGAAGCGTTTGATGTTTTTGATCATAACCGGAGTTGCAGTTTTCAGTTCCGGATGCAATTGTATTGAGAACAGCGAACGGAAGATCACCAGAGTTTTTCTCTGGGGTACGCTCCGCAGTGAAGCGGATACCGCCCGGTATGCTGCCGCCGGAGTCACAGATATTCAAGTTTACAATCAAAAGAGCTTCAACTGGGCTGTAAAATATGGTATTACTCCTTATTGCGGATCTCTCTCTCCTGCCGGTCTGCACAAGCAGGTCATGACTCCGGAAGAACAGAAACTTAATGATTACATTTACGGTGCTGATCTGACCAAAGATCTTTCAAAGGCAGAACGGACAAAAATTCTTCATTCCCGGCGGAGGGAGAAAAATCACCGCTATGGAACCAGCCGGGTTAATCCGTTGGATTCCATCGGAGTTCTGCTCTGTTTTGCCAGTGATAAAAATCTGTTTTTGACCAAAAAGAAAATCGACCGGATCTTGAAGCGCGCCGTTCCCGGTGTGAAAGGGATTTATCTGGATTACTTCGGATACTCCAATTCGCGCGGCTGTTATTGCAGGGAGTGTCTGGCGCGCTGTCAGGCGTATTTGAAACAAAAAAATCTGCCGGATACGCAGGAAAACAAAGATATTTTTTACCGGAAACAACTGGTGGATTATTATAATCAGGTGGTGGCGTATATCAAATCCAAACGCCCGGATTTCAAAGTGGTTGCTCACTTTTATCCGGAGTTTGAACCCGATCCGTGGTATGCAAAAAGAACAATGGTGGATTTTACCGGACAGACGGTTTCGTGGTATTTCAAGTGGCAGAAAGATGACATTGCCAACGCGGTCAAAAATATTCTTGCCAACGGCAAACGCTTCAATCCCAATGGCGAAGCGGTCCCTTTCATCGGTTTGAACAGTAATCCAAAGAGCAGTCTGGGGTATAAAGCTCCGGAAGATGTGGAACGCGAATTGAAAATAATCATTGATTCCGGAGCTGAAACCTTGATGGTATGTTCCGGAACCCCGGTCATTCAGCCCGGATATTTTGAAGTATTCAAAAAGTATTGCGGTAAGGAAAAATGAAAAAATTTATCTCTGTTCTGTTGATTTGTTCCTTGTGGGCGGTTGATATTTTTGCCGCAGAAAGACCGATCGAACGTAAGCGTTACGGCGGTAAATTGATCCGTGTCCGGCAGTCTAAACCGGGCGGGAGTATCCGCGGTCAACTGGCAGATAAAGAACAGGTTGCGCAAGCGGCAGAGAAGTTCTTTGCAATAATGGATAAATTGCCGAAAAAATTTGTAAAAGAATCCAAATTGAAATTTGTGACTTTTTTCAGCACACTTCAGCTGAATAATGCTCCCGCCGCAGGTGTCGCCGGAGGCGACAGGATCTCTCTGATTGCAAATTTTTCGGAAAAAACACTCTATCATGAGATGTTCCACATTTTTGATCAGGGAAAGCGTACCGGCGGTTGGAGTAAGCTCAATCACAAAGAATTTATTTATACCGGAAGTGCTTTCTATGAGCGCAAACTTATCGGCAGAAAAGCCAGGCAGCGAACCAAAAATCTGGAAGAAGGACGATTTGACGATGACTTCGTTTCCCGCTATGCCATGAGTGACCCGAAAGAGGACCGGGCTGAAACTTTTGCCGCGATGATGGCGGAAGGTCCGGATTTTCTGAAACGTTCCAGAAAAAGTGCTGTGATGAAAAAGAAGATGCATTACATCATTGAGATGACCGGAACAGGCCGTCTGCTGGGAACACACTTCTGGGAGGATCACCTCTGTCTTACTTCCGAAGATATTGATGATTGACACCCTATTTTTTCAGCAGTTCAATACAGCTTGTACTGCGGCAGGATACGGCAAAGTCAAGTGCGGTTCTGCCCAGTGAATCTGCAACGCCGGGAGGCATGCCAAGCTGCAGAAGTTTTCCGGTAAGCTCCGGATCGTTTGCCAGAGCAGCGAACATCAGAACTGTTCTGCCGGAAAAATCTGCAACAAAAATGCTCGCACCGCGGTCGAGCAGCAGTTTCCGTCCGTCCGGATTGTTGTAATAGATGCTGTAAATCAATGGTGTCCAGCCGTCCGGATGTTCCTGATGATCTATCGGCGCACCGAAGTCAAGCAGATGTTCGGCGGTGCGGTTGTCACCGCGTAAAATGGCTTTGCATAAATGCGAACCGAGCTTGGAACGGTCCTGGATCAAATCGCAGTTTTCCCATTCCGGTTTGTACTGCCCCCGGGATGCCAGAAGCGCGGCATAGGGCCAGCGGTGAAATTTTACGGTTGATTTGTCCATATTTTTTCTCCTCAAATTGTCTCCTCTATGGAAACAATCTACGAGCAAAAAATGGAAAATCAAGAGCTTGAATCGATAAAATCGCTGTTTACCGGTTGCGCTGTCAACGCAGTTTCAACGTTCCCAGCGCGATCATGGCGAAAATACCCGAAAGTATCCAGAAGCGTACCACGATCTGGGTCTCATGCCAGTTGAGCCGTTCAAAGTGATGGTGTATCGGCGAACAGAGGAAAATCCGCTTTTTGGTCATCTTGTAGTAGTATCTCTGCAGGACGACCGAGGCAAATTCCATGGTGAACACACCGCCGACCAGAAACATCAATATCTCCTGCCGCACCAGCACCGCAAGCAGACTTATTGCTCCGCCAAGTGCCAGACTGCCGGTGTCGCCCATGAACATCGCTGCCGGATGGCAGTTGTGCCAGAGAAATCCCAGACAGCAGCCGCAGACGGCAAAGGCGAATACCACTGCTTCTTCAATACCGCTGATATAGGGCAGATCAAGGTAGCCGGCAAAAATTTTGTGTCCCATGAGGTAGGTGAATACCGCAAAGGTAAAGGAACAGAAAATCGTGCATCCGGTGGCAAGACCGTCTTTCCCGTCGGTGAAGTTCACCGCATTGACCATCACCGCGATCGCCAATACTGAAAATGCCGGGATGAAAACAGAGTTGGAAAACAACGGCGTTTTAAGGAATGGTACATAGAACTGCTTCATCAATGCCGAGGTTTCCGGAGCAAAATAGAACGCCGTAACTGCCAGCGCCGCGATAAAAAACTGAAAGAAGAGTTTCGGTTTTTCCGGCAGACCATCCCGGTCCTGACGGAAAACTTTCAATGCATCATCAACGAAACCCAATACCGCAAACGCCACCATTCCTCCGGTGAGTATCCAGCCGATAAGACTGGTCGGACGGAGCCAGAGCAGATTGGCGATCAAGGTCGCTCCTACCATCAGCACGCCGCCCATACAGGGAGTGCTGTTCTTACGTTTGTCCAGCAGCTCCGGCGGGATGAGACCGTCATAGCGGTCGGCGGCGCGCAGATTCATATTACGGAGCATCCGGGCAAAGGGACCGCCGAAAAAGGCGACGATCAGAAACGCGGTGGCGGCGGCTCCTCCGGCCCGGAAAGTAACATAATCAAAGAGACGCAGCGGACCGCAGCTTTTTTCAAACAGCGCAAGATAATAAAGCATATATGATACCTCAACAGATTGTAGTTTTTGCACAGATTTCAGCAGAGGGCATACTATATACTGTAATGATGTTAAAATCAAGGGAAGTTTTCAAAATTTCCGGAAAAGTTATTGACAATGCCACAGCTGTCCCATAAAATAAGAAAAACATCTGCTCTCTCAAGTTTTTCAGCGAAAGAAAATTGAATTTTGAAAAAGTGATTTTGGCAGATTTTGTTTTGCACGGGCAAAACATGCGTGCCGTCAGGCCGCACCACCATTTTACGCCGTGTTTAAAAAACGAATGATTCAATCGGCGGATGGATCGTGCGGCAATGTCGTGTTTTGCAAGCAAGAAGAGCGGGGAGCATACTCACGTATGTGACCCGCGAGGCGAACGCAGCAAGGCGCGAGATTGGCCGCGAGACGCCGCCGTCCGTTGTTTTTTGTGAGATGTCTGTGTGACAATGCCTCTTTTTTTGTTGATTGTTGCAGTTGACACTTGATTTTAGCAGTAAATGCGGTTAAATTATTTGAGGAGACATTTGTTTTTACGGAGAAACTATATGAAATTTATTCGCCGGATCGTCAGGATAATTTTATTGTTTTTATGGTGCAGTTCAGCGATGATCGGAGCCGGTGCATCTTTGCTGTTCTGTTGCGGCAAGTGGCGCAAGATCCGTTGCGGGGCTTTCTGGGCTGGTGTTTGGAGTAAAGTCGCGGCGTGGATCGTCGGTATCCGGATCAAAGTTCACGGGGATGTCCCGGCAGGGCAGGGGTATCTTATCGTTTCCAATCATCTCGGATATCTGGATGTATTGGTGCACGGTTCGCTCTTTGCTCTGCGTTTTGCTCCTAAAGCAGAGATCCGCAAGTGGCCCTTTTTCGGACCGTTGACTGCCCTGGGGTGTCCGGTGTGGATCGACCGGAAAAATCCACGGATGTCGGCGATCTATGCCGAAGAATTCTCTGCAACGATGAAGCACGGCATATCCATGCTGGTCTATCCGGAGGGAACCAGTACCGATGGCAGACACGGTTTATTGAATTTCAAAAGTACGCCGTTCGCTTCGGCGCTGGAGTGTTCAAGTCCGATCCTGCCGACGCTGCTTTTTTACCGGACACGCGGAAAAAGTGATTTTAATGCGGCATGGTTTGATAAGTCGCCGTTCGGATTCCACGTATTGCAGGTGCTCGGATTGCGCGGGATCGATATCGATGTGTATATTTTACCTGTAATGCCGCCGTTGCCGGATGATACCCGTAAAACGCTGGCATCAAGAGTTTATGAAGAAATGGATAAGGAGTATTGGAAAATTGAAAATTCACGTTGACAGATTTCTTGCCGCGATCAATTTTGCCTGGGGGGAGCTGTTTGACTTCCGCTGGCAGCTGATTTTGAAACATTCCGCCCCGTTGAAGTATGACAACAACTTTACCTTTGCGGCGTTCCCGCTGTTGGGATTTGCGGTGGGCGTGGCAGTTTCATTTATTTCAATGGCAGTTGCAGGGATATTCAATATCAATGCCGGAGCGTTGGTGTTTGCAGTTCTTGCGTGGCTGATACTTTGCTTCAAAGATTCCGGGCGCGGGGATTGCTGGCTGGCAAACTTTTTCCTCGGAAAACTGCAGCCGGATGAGAACCGTGATCTGCTGCGGAACATTTTGAATCTCTTTCCGATGATGTTCAAATTCATCATTCTGCTGTTTATCGGATTGTCCGGAGAAATGTTTTACTTTCCCGTACTGCTGACAACTGCATTTGCGCTTCAGGCGGCATTGGCAGGAAGTGAGTATTGCCGGAACGAATTTATTCCATCCGGCGAAGAGGGAAAGAAATATTTCCTGATAACCTTGATCGTTCTGGGGATCGTTGGGATAATTTTCTGCCGCCTGGGATGTGTTGCTGCAATCGCGGCGGCATTCGGATTATTCTTTGTATTCAATAAAAAGATGATCCGGGAAGGATTTTCCGCCGCCGGGATCAGCAGTGCCGGCTATATCTCTGAATGGACATTGCTGGCGGTCGGTCTTTTGCTGCTGTGATGCGCGGAGCGATCTCGCTTTGCCGGAGCTTGATACCTCGCCGCACCACGTTTGCCGCCCGGAGAATTACCGGACGGTGAGTTTGCAGACCAATTGTTCCAGCAGTATGCGGCTGTCACCGCCTCCGGAAACCAAGGCGCGGCTGGCATCGCGGATGGCAGTAAGTTTCACTGCGAGGGCGTTGCCGGAAAAGCGGCTGGCGGCTTCACAGGTTTTGAACGCCCGGTAGGGATGCATCTTCAACAGCGGGTTGTCCGGGAAACGTTCTTTTACTTCCTGCGGCAGAGCGCTGAATGAGTTCGGATTGGCGCGGGTTATATTGAGTTGTTTCATCGCCAGACGGGTCTGGATCAACTTTTGATATTCGTTTGACAAGCCCGCCAGCATTCTTATTTCCATGCCGTTGTCACGCTGGGAAAGCAGTTTTGCCAGAGTCAACAGCGCTTTGGTGCGGTTGCTTTCCACCACCGCCGAGGTGAACTCCCAAGTGAGGGCCTCCTGCGTCCGGCTGATGATCGCCAGACAGTCTGCAAGGGTTATTTCGGTTGCGTTTCCGGTGTAGCAGTTGAGTTTTTCCAGTTCATTGGCAAGGGTTCCGGAATCGCCGCCGATGACTTCGCTCAAATATTGCATCGCATCCGGAGCAATGCGTTTCCGGGTGGTGCGGCTGAAGTTTGCCAACAGTTCGCGGCGGATTTCGGCAAAGGCTTTATCGCTGCTCTTTGCGGCGTTTAACAGCTCCATTTCCGCTCCGGCATTTTTCAGCTCTTTCACTTTGGAACGGCGGCGGTCAAGACCGGGACCGTCGATGATCACCTGTATCCCGTCGGGGAGGGGAGTGGTCAGAAGAGCAAAGAGTTCGGAATATTCCGGAGACTGTTTTTCAGCGGCGAACTTGTCCAGATCGGGGTGGTGGCGCATCCAGATTATTTTGTGGTCGCAGAGAAAAGGAGGGGTGCGCAGGGCTTCGACAAAAAGAGAGGCAAGTTCATCGGCTTTCAATGCCGGATCATCACCGGGGATGATCTCCACGGCTTCATCGGATTCCGGTTCACTGCTGCCGCTCAATTCGGCACACAGCTCCCTTGCCCGCCGCTTGCGGGCGAAGTCATCATCTCCGGAAATGATATAGAATCCTGCCATTATTTCTCCATTTTACCAGATCGTTATACTGTTTTCCTGATAATATACAGCTTTTTTCAAAATATATCAAATTTTTATTGCAAAAACGACTTGATTTTTTTCGCAGGAAGAGGTATCTTATATCAATAAAAAAGAAAACAACTGGTTGGTTTTATTTTTAAGGAGAAGTTACCATGCAGGAAAAATTTCCGGAACGTTTCGGCAGTATCGCTGAATTGGAAGCGCAGCTCTGTATTCCCCATCCCGAACTTATTGCAATGATGAAACGCCTTGAGGGCGACATTATGATCCTCGGAGTCGCGGGAAAAATGGGAGTCACCATGGCAATTCAGGCGGTCAATGCGATCAAAGCCGCCAACGTTTCCAAGCGGGTCATCGGTGTGGCGCGGTTCAGCAATGCCGATGAACGTACCAAACTTGAAGCTGCCGGAGTTGAAACTGTGGTCTGCAACTTGCTTGACCGTGAACAGGTGAGCCAACTGGAAAAAGTTGACAATATCATCTTTATGGCAGGGCGTAAATTCGGTACCGGCGGCAGTGAGGAACAGACCTGGGCGATGAATATCCTCGCTCCGGAATATGTCTGTGAACACTTTAAAGCAAGCCGCATCGTTGCCTTTTCCACCGGATGTGTCTATCCATTGGAAACCATCGAAAGCTGCGGCAGTACCGAAGATACTTTTCCCGCGCCGGTGGGGGAATATTCCCAATCCTGCCTCGGACGGGAACGGATCTTTCAGTATTACTCCAAAAAGAACGGTACCAAAGTTCTGCTTTTCCGCCTCAACTACGCCATCGACTTGCGTTACGGAGTTTTGCATGATATTGCACAGAATATCTGCAACGGCGAACCGGTGGATAATTCGGTCGGTTTTTTCAACTGCATCTGGCAGGGAGATGCCAATGCCAATGCGCTGCGTTCACTGGAACTTTGTGAATCTCCCTGTGCCGTCCTCAATGTCACCGGCCCCGAAACCGTTTCTGTCGCCAATGCGGCAAAACTTATGGGTAAAATCATGGGCAAAGAGGTGACTTTCAGAGGTGAACCCGGAAACCTCGGCTATCTGAATAATTCAGCAAAAATGTGCCGCCTTTTCGGTTATCCGCTGGTCTCTCTGGAGCAGATGATCCTGTGGCAGGCAAAATGGCTCGCTGACGGCGGTATTTCCATCGGCAAACCGACCCATTTTGAAGTGAATAACGGTAAATTTTAAGGTGTAATATTATGAAAACTATTGCCAATATCGATTCTGAAGTCCTTGCAAAATTCCGCAAAGGATGCGTCATTCCCGCCCAGCCGCTGGCTCTGGATGCCGACCGCAAATTTGCTCCCCGCTATCAGCGTGCCTTGTGCCGTTACTATATGGATGCCGGTGTCGGCGGTATCGCTGTCGGAGTCCACTCCACCCAGTTTGAGATCCGCAAAAAGGAGATCGGACTCTTTGAACCGGTGCTGAAACAGACCGCCGGATTTATCGATGAATGGAGCGAAACTACCGGCAGAAAAATTCTTAAAGTCGGCGGGATCTGCGGCAAAACGGAGCAGGCTCTTTATGAAGCGGAGTTTGAAGCCGCCTGCAATTACGATGCCGGATTGTTGAGTTTGAGTGCCTTCGCCGGAGAGTCTGTGGATGCGATGCTGGAACATTGTGCCAAAATTGCCAAGGTCATTCCTGTGATCGGTTTCTATTTGCAGCCCAGCGTCGGCGGCAGGATACTGCCTTATGAATTCTGGCGGGAATTTGCCAAAATCGACAATGTTCTGGCGATAAAGATCGCTCCATTCAACCGCTACTGCACTCTGGATGTGGTGCGCGCCGTTGCCGAATCCGGGCGCGATATCACCTTGTACACCGGAAACGATGACAATATTGCCATTGATCTGCTCACCGAATACCGTTTCGGCGACCGTGCCATCCGCATCAAAGGCGGACTGCTCGGACACTGGTGCTGCTGGACCAAAAAAGCGGTCGAACTTCTGGACGAAGTCCATGCTCTTATTGAGAGCGGCAAAGATATTCCGGCGGAACTGCTCACCCGCAATGTTCAAATCACTGACAGTAACGCCGCTTTCTTTGACCCCGCGCACGGTTTTGCCGGATGCATCCCGGGGATCCATGAAGTTCTGCACCGTCAGGGCTTACTGCCGGGTATCTGGTGCCTGAATCCCGACGAAGTGCTTTCTGCCGGACAGAGTGATGAGATCACCCGTGTCCACGACAGTTACCCGCATTTGCATGATGATGGATTTGTTGCCGCCAATCTGGATAAGTGGCTGGCGGATTGATTTTTGGTATGAAAAAAAAATTACAGCAGCGCGCGGTCAATACCAGACGCAAGATCCTTGATGCCGCGATCGACAGATTTGCGGCTTCCGGACTTGCCGGTACCACGGTGGAAGATATCGCTGTGGCGGCCGGGGTGAATAAACAGCGCATTTATGCCTACTTCAACTCCAAGCAGGGGCTTTTTGAAGCGGCACTGCTGGCGGTTTTTCAGGAAGTAGGTATCTGTTCCACTGAGGCGGTCAAACGCGCTGCTGATGAACCGGAAAAATTGAGTTCCATCATGCTGGAAGAGTTCTTCCGGGTGCATCAGGAACACCCGGCGCTTCACCGTTTGCTCGGTTGGGCGAATTTACAGGAAAACGAAAGCGTTCAAATCCTTGCCGGAGTGCGCAGTAAGGAAAATGCCGCGCTCCGGGAGATTTTTGAAAAGGCCAGAACTCAAAAATCGATCATCGATATAAAGTTTGAAAACTGGCTTTTTACGCTTCTGGCACTTTCCTGCTTTTATTACTCCAATTTGCGCACCATGCAGTTCACCCACGATCCGGAAATGGCGCAAACAGAATGGAAAAAAGCTCTGCTCAAAGATGCCGCATCGCTTTTTTTACCGCGATGCTCCTGAACTGAAAATATCCTTCAGAGCTGATATTCCGAATCGGCGATTTCAATTACCTGATTGGTCAATCGTGCCTTTTCGATGGCATTGCCGATAACAGTGGAAGCCAGTCCTGCCATGTAATCAGCTTGCGGCGGCTGATTTTTGCTGATACAGCTGATGAATTCATCCAGAAAACTCTGGTCACTTCCGCCGTGACCGGAGCTGTTTTCCGCCGGACAGGGGATGGTTTCCGCCGGCTGCCCATTGGAATAGTTGATATTGATGACCTCGTCGGCGCTGTCGGCGTAGAGTATACCTTCAGTTCCGGCAACGCAGATGGTGCGTTTGGGGACTTCTGCAAACAGATTCAAGGTGAAACTCGCCTTGATCCCGTTGGCAAAATCCAGTATCGCCACTTCGTGATCGACCAGATCTTTATCGCGGTTGTAGACGCAGAGATCAAACGGCTTTGCCGATGGATCAGCTTTTTCCTCCGGAGTCATTTTGACAAATTCCCCTTTGAAACGGAAACGGCATTCCTGATCCGGGCATTTGGAACAGTAATTGTATTTCAATTTGTCCGGAGTGAAGAAATCCAGCGAGCCGAATGACGCCACCCGTTTTACTTTGCTGTCGGCGACTGTGGCAATGATGTCCAGATCGTGACTGCATTTGGCAAGGATAAAGCCGCCGGAATTGGCAAGTTTGCGGTGCCAGCGGCGCATATAACTTGCTCCGTGCATGACACCGATGTGTTCGGTCGAGGTGATATTGAGGAGCTGTCCGAGTTTTCCGGAACGGGCAACTTCGATCACCCGGCGGAAGAGCGGGTGACAGCGCAGAACAAACCCTACCTGAAGCAGACAATTATTTTCCTGACAGCTTTTGATTATCTCCCGGCATTCGGCGGCAGTCGGTGCCATCGGTTTTTCCAGCATGATGTGCTTGCCGGCCTGACAGCACTTTACGGCGCTGTCCCGGTGAAAGAAATCCGGCGTGGTGATGACAGCGGCTTCAAAATCGGCTTTTTCCAGCATCTCCTCCACGGTGGAATAACGCGGGATGTGTTCCAGTTCCAACTCTTTGGCAAATGCGGCGGCGCGGATGCTGTCGGTGTCGCAGATGGCGGCAAGTTCCGCTTCCGGGGTACGGTTTATCATTTTGGCATAGCAGCAGCCGCGCTGTCCCATACCGATGAGGGCGATCTTACATTTTTTCATAATAATATATCCTTGAACCATTAAAGTTTTTCAATTGTGATCTTGCGGAAATCAACCACTCCGTCTTTGCCTAAATTCCGGCAGATGAGATAGAGTTTGACGGCATTCATACCGGGGATTATTTTGCTTTCGATGGAAAATTCTTCCCAGCTGCCGGTGTTTGCGGAGAATGTCGCATCGTCAAATTTCTGCTTTTTGGCCTTATCATTGCTCTGGCGGAATGAAACATCGACTCTGCCGTTATGGATATTTTTTATCCGCACTTCGCCCCGGATGCGGTAACGTGAACCGGGGGCAAGGTCAAGTTTCAAATTGGATATCAGCGGCAGAAATTTGTTCCGTTTCGGATCTTTGACCGCTCTGACGGAAATCACCTGATATTTGCCGCTTTTGGATTTTGCGGCAAAGAACGGTATTCTGAACCACGGGGAGACCGGTTTGCCGGAGGCACTGTTTTCCAGCAGGAGAAATGACGGTTTCCACAAGCCGGTCTGTCCGCCGCCGGGATTGGAAACTTTGACGCACAGCAGATTGTTTTTGCCTGATTCCACAAAATCGGTGAGGTCAAAGCGGCGCGGCAGCTGCCACATATCAGGATCGGCGGCAGCATCATATCTGCTTGTGCCTGCCAGTTTGCCATTGATCCAGACTTTGCAATCTTTGTCGACGGCACCGAGATACAGTATACAGCGCCGGGAATCCGCTTCGGGAATATTTATCTGCGCACGGTAGAATACATGGTTGGCATTGAATATACCGCTGCTTTCGAGCGACCGCCATGAGGAGATTTCTTTCCAATTGCTGTCGTCGAAATCAGTTTTATAAAATCCGGCAATTTCTCCCTTATCCTCCGGATCGGTTCGGATCTTGAACAGCTCCGGCAGCGGAAGTATGCTTCCTGCAAGCTGGATCGGATTGGCGGCTTTCCAGGAATTGTTTTCGACACTTTTGCAGTAAGCTGCATCCACGGCAAACCGGGGAAGTTTTTCCCGCAGTGCGTACAGAGTTTTTTGTGCGGCAGTTTTTTTGGCACTGGGAACATTTGAAGCAAAGATTGCCGCACACTCTGAAGATGCTATGGCATGTTCCAATCCGGCGCGCAGAAAGGCGACCTTTATTGCGGCGTTCCGCTCTTTGGCAACAGCCGCGGCGGCTTTGTCCAATACGGCACGCTGACTTTTCAGCACTGATGCCGGGAAGATCTTGTGCGCATAGGCGGCATAGATGAAACCGTGGAAATACCACCGGCGGATCGAAGTTTCATGCAATTCATTGATCTTTTCACAATTGTCTTTCAAATACTTTTGGAAGAAGTTGAAATACTCTTTTACCATCGGTGCCGCTGCACCGAATCCGGAAAGGTATTCGCTGAAAAGCTGTGAAATATCCGCATCCGGCTCTGCGATCAGCCGTGCGGCGATATATTGATCCAGTCCCCTTGTCGCCCATGATTGGCGGAAATATCCATCCGAAAGAATACCGCTGATATTGAGTCCGGTCAGGAACTTCAATTCACCGGCAAACTCATCGAACCACACTTCCGGCATACAGTAGCCGCCATTGAAGTAATTGGGGCGCAGATAGAGTGTCGCTCCGCTTTTTGCCCATAAGGTGTATTCGTTACGGAGAAATTCTGTATGCTTTTTTGTCCGGGGAAAAGGAATATCCGGAACCAGTCCGATATGGATATCTTTATCAAGTTCAGTCTGGCGCGGAGCGTAAAAATAGCTCTGGTAAGCATACGCTGAAACCCGCAGTTCCGGAAAAGCCTTTTTCCCGGTTTCAAGCAATTGCCGGTAATAGCGGGCGTAGCGTTCACCCATGTTGCGGTAGGGTGCATATCTGCCGGTGGGTCCGCGGAAGTCTTCGCCGTCCCACGCCCGGCAGTTTTGGCAATTGCAGCGCAGAACATTGTCCGCTTCATGTCCTGATATGTACAGTTTGTTATTGTCAATGGCATCTCTGGTCAGAGCTTCCTGAAGTTTGCGGTTGCTCAAACAGAGTGAACCGCTGGGGATGTTGCGCCGTTTGCCCTGATTGTCCAATGCGAAAAATTCCGGATTGCTTTTGCCGTACTGCGGGTAGATGAATTTGCTGTGTCCGCCGCGTCCGGGGTGGGACGGCCGGGTGAGGAACATGTTGCGCCGGAAAAATCTCCGGATCTCCGGGGCAGGGGCTCTGCCGCCGAAGCCCCGGTCGGCAAGTTTGGGTATATAACGGAAATTGCACTTTTCCGAAGGGGTGAAAGCCGTATTTACCGGAACAGTTTCACCATCTTTACCGGGGTATACCCATCTTATTTTGGCATTGTGCCGCAAAAAGTGATAAACTCCGAACAAAGTTCCGGCGGGATTGGAATCCTGTGATTCTTTACCGTTCCCGTCAATGCCAACGATGAAAAGATTTCCATTTTTATACTCGATGACAAAGGCATTGTCAACTTGCGGCGGAACGATCTGCTGCTCTTTGGCACGGTTGGTTCTGCCGAGGAAATACCCTTTGGCATCTGTGGCAAGTTTATTTTCGGTTACGACCGGATGCGGTTTTTTGGTTACAAGTTCCAGATATAAGGAAAGTTCTTTTGCGGCGTATCTTTCCACATCGTTTGCTTTTTCCGGGATCGCCACCGGAAGCGCGGCAGCCCTGATGCAGAAAATCAATGAAAGTATAAATATGATATTTTTCACAGTAAATCAATCCACATGAGCAGCGTTAGCACTGGTGTTGACTTCATAAATATAGTTGCGGATGCGTTCGGTGCGCCAGTTGTTGGGGTGAAAACTCAACGGAGCAACATGACCGTCAATAAAGAGCATATTGCATTTGCGGCTGTGACGGAAGTCATTGTAATTTCCCCCGGTGGAACCGTAAAAAAGGGCATATATCGAATAAGCCCCGGTATCTGCGGTCCCGGGCGCGGTCCCGGAACTGCGTCGGTCGGCGATGGCAAAAGCTTTGGCCGGCTGTTTCACCCGGTCGCGTTTGCGCCATGCCCGGAAGCGCGGTGTGCTTTTGTAACTGATGCCGCCCAGTGCCGGATTGTAACCGTAAGAGAATAATTTACTCTGATTCATGGTCGATGCAACGCTCGGACAGACCATGACATGAGTGATATCTGATGTGTTTTCAGAAGATTGAGTCGGAGTGCCGTTTCCATCGATTTCAGTGACGATATTGATTGATGGTTTCTCCATCATCCCGGTTGCCATAAGCATATGATACCACTGCCACTTTTTGTTGGATTGCGGGAACATTTTTATCGGGAATGTACCGGTTGCAACTCCAATTACATCATTCTTTGCATCTCCATCATCTTTGACATTCATCACCTGTCCGGGCTGGGAGGGGACGAACCAATCTGCAAAACTGTCGGCGTAACCATGCAAGGATTTGCCGATCTGGTTCAAGTTGGATGTACAGCTTGCCGCTCTGCCGCGCTCGCGCGATTGCTGTAACGCCGGAAGCAGCATCGCCGCCAGAATGGCGATGATGGCAATGACTACCAATAGCTCGATCAGCGTGAACGCTGATCGAATGAAGCACGGCTTCGCCGTATGAAGCATTTGCTTGCGGCAAATATGAAGCGCACTGTCTGTGCATGAAGCGCTTGCTTTGCAAGCATTATGGTGTACCCCCAAAGCCGGTTTCTGCGGCGCTTTCCTCCGTACTTTTCCGTACCTGTCCGTACACATCCGTACCAACGCGCCGCCCCCTGCGGCTTGCATACCGGTACGGTTATACAGAACTTTTGCATGATTACGGCAATATTGTGCAATAACCACGAGCAGTTCGATCAGAGTGAACATGATTTTTTTGCGGCGGCATTGACGGTGAATAAATGAGTCCAACATAAATTTTACCTCCATGTTTGGTTGCTGTGATTTTTTGCCTTGACTCTAATATAATCACGCTATATATTAAATAAAATGATTGAAAACGGTATATTTTTAACCAAATCTGTGATAATGATAATCGAGAGAAAATTTATTGAAAAATGCGGCTTCGATCACAGCCGGAAACGGAGTAAAGTTATAGAACTGCCGCAATTGCAGCGCATATCGATGTTCCGGAGAGTCACCGAAGCGGTGCTGACTGCACCGAAATACCGGCGGAGCAGTTTCAACTGCCACGATGAATTTATTTTCTGGGTGGAACTGGAAAACCGGGGAGCGCTGCTGGTGTCCAACTGTACCTATATGCTCAATGCCGGAGAAGCGATGCTGGTGTTTCCGGGACAGCCTCACTGCCGCATCCCGCTGGAAAACACCCGTGCCGAGTGGCTGCTCATCCGCTTCGCCGCCACGAACAGTTCCGCATTGGAATTTTTACGTAATCAGGTGGTGAAACTTGATGATGAAAAACTGGCATATTTGCAGAAGATCATTGCCTTGTGGGATGAGAGTGCTTCTCCGGCAAAGATCAATGAACTTTCTGCCATGCTGATCTCTCTGCTTTTTTCTCTGCCCGACAGTATCATCGACAAAGCGCATTACAGTCCGGACAATCCCGGTGTGTCAAGTGTCAACGGTTTGTATGTTAAAGAGTTGTGCGAACTTTTAACGACGGAATCAATCTGCGGTGATCCGTTTGAAACGGTGGCGAGAAAGTGGAGTATAACCAGAGAATATCTGCAAACGGTTTTCCGCAGGCATATGGGGCATACGGCGCGGGAGTTCATCAATTCGCGCAAACTGGTGCTTGCCCAGCAGTTGTTGCGGCACAGCGGATTGAATATATCGGAGATCGCATTGCAGATCGGATTCAAAAGTGTTTACGCCTTTTCCCGCTTTTTCAAAAAAGCGACCGGGGTTTCTCCGAGAGATTTCCGCAAGGCGGAGTAAAACTGGTATTCAAAACTCTTTCAACAATCGTGCAAGGTGGCTTTTGTCGCAGAAATCCCATTCGGCGGCGGCCTCTTTAAGTGTTGCACCGCGCCGGATCGCTCCGGCAGCTCCGTTGAGCCGGAAGTTGCGTTCATATCTGCCGAAACTCAAGCCGGAAAAGTTTTTGAACAGCACCGAAAAACGGCTGGCACTCAAATTGCAGAGTCTGGCTCCCTCTTCCAGAGTGATCATTTTATTGCCGAGCTTTTCAAGTACCGGAAGCACTTTCCGGTAATCGTCGTTTGCCGGAAGGTCGCCGGTTTGTTCCGGCAGTATCTCCATGAAAAATTCCAGTACCGTGTGCCACAGCCGTAATTTCTCAAGCGGGGAGGGCGGTTCTTTCCCGGCAAACCAGAGCAGTTTTTCTGCGCTTTCGATTTTGCGGGAATTGATATATTCCATTCGTGCTGACGGCGGCATCCGGAGCAAAACGGAAAGATTTTCTTTGAAATTACTGAAAAATTCTTCCAGACTCCGGGCATCCAGCGTGATCAAAAGCAAATTTGCACCGCTGCTTTCAGTTGTCTGATGCGGTTCCCACGGTGAAGTAAGATAAACATCTCCGGCAGTCAAACGCAGTTCATCTCTGCCGAATCTGCCGCAGTTTTCACCTTGAATGACCAATCCGAGGTGTATTGCACTGTGGATGTCCGGACGCCGGATATTTTTCAACTTGCCGTAGCTTATATTCATCACCGTGACCGGATTTGCCGCATTCAGCTTCCAGTTGAAAAATTCTACATTATTTGGCATTTTTAATCTTTTTCAGTAATAATATTCAACAATTCCGCCATAATATACCACGGAAAACAGTTGTTTTCAAACTGCTGCATGGTTATATTAAAACCGTGACCTCAAAAAAATAAAGGAGTCTGTATGAAACACAAACTTATTCTTATCGGCTGCGGCGGCATGGCAAAACAGCATACTGCACGCTTTGAAGCTCTCTTTGACCGGGTCGATGTGACTGCGGTCGTCGATCTGGATGTCAGTAAGGCGCAGGCGGTTTCCGATCTGCTGCCCAATCATCCGCCGGTCTTTACCGATTATAAAGAGGCATTGCCTTACGGTGATCTGGTGCTTCAGGTTTTGCCGCACCATCTTCACGCGGAAGTCACCATCGATTGCCTCAATGCCGGAAAACATGTTCTCGCTGAAAAGCCGCTTGCCAACACCCGCGAGGAGTGTCTTGCCATGATGGAGGCGGCAAAACGCAACGACCGTATCCTTATGGTCGCTTACTGCATGAGATTTCATCCGATTCTGCGTGAAATGCGCCGCTTGATCAAAGAGGAGACTTACGGCAAATGTTTCCAGTTGTCCATCTGGACCGAACAGCTGACCAAGTCTGAAGACAAACCCTGGATCCATGACCGCAAGACCCTCGGCGGCGGACAGCTTTTCAGCCACGGCTGCCACTATATCGATTTGATGCTGTGGATGATGGGCAAACCAAAGTGCGGTACTCATTTCGGCACCAACACCTGCACGCCGTGGATGGATCGTGAAGGAACCAGTAATGTCACTCTGGAATTTGCCGACGGTGCGCTGGGGTATCATTTCGGCACCTGGGGGGCGCGCGGAACGCGGATGGGATACAGTTTCCACGCCCACTGTGAAAAAGGTCTGCTCGATTTCAAACTTTCTGAAAACAAACTCTATCTGCGCGGCAATATAGCTGAACACATCCCCGGCACCCCGGAAGATTGCAAGGAACACATCCTGATGGATCTTGGCGATGCTCCTCCCAAGCCGACCGTGGAAGAGATGCGCCACTTCCTCGACTGTGTGGAAAATGGCTCCACCCCGGAAACCACTCCCGAAGAAAGTCTCGAAGGTCTGGAAATTATCTGGAAACTCTACGAAGCCGAAGAGAACGGCACGATCGCCCGCTTCTGACCCGGAGGATCGTTGCAGTACAGACGATATAAATATATAAGTGTCTTCTTTGATACGGAATAACGCAGATTCCTGAAAATTATGGAATATCTGCGTTTTTATTTTGTTTTTTTTGCTTGATTAATAGTTTATTCCGGGCTATATTAATACGTAAGATAAATCATTTATACCAATAAACAATCAATTGTGAGGACAAAAATGGTACCAAACGTCTGGAATGCTCTGCTTCCGCCTTTTCCCCGCGAAGGTCTCAATCACCTTCTTCCGTCTGATTTCTGTCAGGTCACGATGTTTCTGCGCAAAGAAGCGGCAAAGCTTGCCCGCCTTTCCCAGCTCGACCTGCCCAACTGCACCCCGGATATGCTGAAAAAATTCCAGCGCAAACTCCGCGCCAAACTCTGGGAAAAAATGGGCGTGAAATATGATCCGACCCTGCCGCTGGATGTCAACGAATACGGCTCCATCGATTGCGGCGACCACACCATCACCCGTTTGATCTACCAGAGCCGTCCCGGTATTTATGTTACTGCGCTGCTTTATCGTCCCAAAGAAGGCAAAGGACCTTTCCCCGGCGCGATCCATGTCCACGGTCACCACGCCGACGGCAACCTCGCCGAACTGGTGCAGAAAACCATGACTGCTCTGGTCAAACGCGGCTATGTCGGTTTGAGCATCGACGCTTTCGGTGTTTTTGAACGCGCTTCAGAATATATGCAGAAAGAGTACCACGGCGGCTTCCTCGGTTCATCTTTGTTCAACATCGGTGAATCCCTCATGGGTGCCCAGCTGGTCGATAATATGCGCGGTATGGATTTGATGTGCTCTCTGCCCTATGTGGACAAAAAACATATCGGTGTCACCGGAGCTTCCGGCGGCGGAAACCAGACCATGTGGCTGGCGGCAATGGATGAGCGCGTCGCGGCGGCGATGCCGGTAGTGAGTGTCGGTTCCTTTGAATCTTACGTCACCGGTGTCAACTGCGTTTGTGAACAGCTCCCCGACGGCTTGACCTTCACCGAAGAAACCGGCGTGCTGGCTCTGATCGCACCCCGTCCGCTGCGTATCGGCAACGCTTACTATGATGTCAACCCGACCTTCGGTGTGGAAGAGATGCTCAAAACCTACCGTCAGGTCGAAAAACTCTACCGTGACCTCGGCAAGTCCGACAATATTGCCTATACCGTTTCTCCGCATGTCCACGGCTTCCACCCGGCGATGCGCGAAGCGATGCTCGGCTGGTTCGACTGGCATCTGCGCGGCATCGGCCACGGCGGCACCCAGGAGGCTCCGGAATATGATACGCTGGATTATGACACCTTGAAAACCTTCCAGGATGATGTGCGTTCTCCCAAAGTCCGCACCACCCAGGAACATTGCTTCCTCACCGGAACCAAACTGCGCGAAGCGATGCTCAATACCGAGAGTTTCAACGCCGCTGCCAAACGCCGTGAACTTGCCAAAATCCTTCGTCTGCGCACGCTGCCCAATGGAAAACTTTCCGCTTTCGCCGAAGTTGACGGCTTTGAACGCTATGCTCTGGAAATCGATGACCGCTTGATCCCGTTCGTGGTCAAGCGCGGCAGCGCCAAAGGAAAGTTCCGTCTGCTGCTCCATCCCGAAGGCAAAGGCAATCTCACCGATTCCGAAATCGCCGAAGCCGCTGCTGACGGTGCGACCATAGTCGCCTGCGACCTCTTCGGTGAAGGCGAAACCGCCCAGCCCAACATCATTCTCGGTCTGCGTTCCCAGCTGATGCGCCAGCTGCTCTGGCTCGGACGCTCCATTCCCGGTGAATGGCTGTTCGACATCTTTGCCCTGCTCAAGGTCATAAAGAAAGATTTCAAAGCGACTTCAATCGACATCAAAGGTATCCGCGAAGCCGGTGCCTGTGCTGCCTTTGCCGCCGCTTTGAAACCGGGCGAATTTACCGCCGAAGCGGTCGATGCCCCGGCAACGATGCTCTTCAGCCGTGCTGAAAATGTCAGCTTTGCCGCGGTCGCATTCAAGCCCAAAGCCACCAACTGCCTTTACAGTCAGATGCTCGCCACTCCGAACTTCCTCAAGTGGGGCGATATCTCTCTCGTTGCGGCTCTGGCGGGCAAAGGTCTGAAGTTCACCTCGCCGCGCGCTTACGACGGTGAAGTCTGGACCGATGACAAGATCGCCGCATTCAATAAAGAAGTTGAAACTTTGACCAAAAGACTCAAATAATTTAACTTCACTTTCAGCCGGCAGCTGCGTTTTGTGCAGCTGCCGGATATATATTTTATGAGCAAACTGTTTTTACTTTTATTTGCCATATTCTGCGGGGGCATGCTGTCTGCAAATACTCCGGAACTTGTAATTAATCCGGATGCGGAAAACTGGCAGAAAGTATTGACCGAACAGCTCAAACGCTATCCGCAAACCGATACCCTGCGCCTCGAACTTGCTACTCCGTCCATCCCGGAACTCCCGGAGCATGACTTTAAATATATCACCATCAATCTGCGTGAAAGTACCCGGCCGGTTTCCCTCATCCCGCTGTCCAAATTCAAACTGAAAAGTTTGAGTTTGATATATGGTTCATTCAAAGACCTTTATGCCATTGACCGCAGCAGTTTGGAGTCTTTGAACGACAACTGGCTCTACGATTCAGCGATCAGTACAGAGGAATATTCCGGATTGGATTTTTCCGAATTGCGGCGATTTACCACCGGCAAACTGAATGGCTCAACTCTTGATTTGAGCAAAGTTCCGAAACTTGAAAAGTTGAGAATATCCTCATATTCAAACGCTGTACATTTGATTTTACACCCCGATGTGAAGTTGAAAGAACTTTCCATTCCCGGCGATCTGACCGCCATCCTGCCGGGACTTGATTTATCCTGCTTGGAGAATTTGACCATACTATATCCCCAGAATCCTCCGGTCGATTACTCCATTCTTGAAACTTTACAGCTTCCCAAACTCAAAGGACTTGATTTGTTTCCGACCGGAAAAGGTAAACTGCGTCTGCCTTTGCTGCCTTATTTGCAGGAGCTGAATACCGCTTCCGGGATGGAGGTTTCGCTGAAAATGCTGAAAGATAAGTGCCCGGATTTGAAAGAACTGTCACTTTCCGGCAAAGTTACCGACTGGGATATTCTCCCATCCATGCCGCTGGAAAAACTGCATATAAGATATGTTGACAATGTGAAATATGTTCTGCCGGTTTCCGCTCCTGCCAACTGCGTTGTCACCGGATTGCCGGATTTTACTGAAAACCCGTACAAAATGTGGACACTGTGGGGAGTATGTGTCACAATTTTTGCCTTATGCACCATGCTTTACCGTCACTCGTTGAGAAAGGAGTTGAAGTAATGGAACTGCTTACACCATTATTGATATTGGCGACAACCGGTATTTTGCTCTATTTCGGCACTGCCTTCTATCGCCCGGAGTGGCTCGACGTGATTGAATTTGCCATCGTTACCGCATTTTTTCCTCTTTGCATACACTGTTTGATTTTTGTTCCGGCACTGGCTGCCGCAGTTGTTTTGACCATTGTGAATATTTTTGTATATAGAAAATCTCCCGGAACCAGGAATCTGTTGAGGGCGATCTCGATCCCGGCAGTGCTTGTCCCGCTCGCCATTCTGGCACTGTTTGTCGCGGCTGTTGCCTCCTGTTGAATTATAAAAAATAGTTTTGCTTTTTATTGTTTTTTTGGCGGTATCATGCTATATTATAGTTCATAGTTTCAAAAAATATGACGAGGTGTGTGTGATGAATTTGCTGGAACGTCTTTTTAAATTACGGGAGAATAATACCACCGTACGCCGGGAAATTTATACCGGAACTATAACCTTCATTGCAGTATCCTATATTCTGGCTGTAAATCCGGAGATCTTGAGCAGCACCGGAATGGCTCGCGGCGGACTTTTTTATGCCACTGCTCTCGCCGCATTTGCCGGATGTTTGACCATGACATTGGTTGCCAACGCTCCATTGGCATTAGCTCCGGCGATGGGATTAAATGCATTTTTTGCTTATTCCGTGGTTGTCGGCATGGGATTTTCATGGCAAATTGCCTTATTTGCAGTTACGCTTGAGGGAATAATATTTTTTTTCCTGTCCTTGAGTTCGATCCGGGAAAAGATCATCAATGCGATCCCTTTGCAGCTTAAATATGCAATGGGGGCAGGAGTAGGACTTTTTATTACCCTTATCGCATTTAAAAGTTCCCATATCATCAAAGGGCATCCGGTAACACTTTTGACCATGCAGAATATTTTCGGTCCGGAATTTCATACAGCCGGGATATCCGCATTGCTTGCATTTGCCGGCACACTTTTATCGGCTTATCTTATACACCGCGACACGCCGGGAGCATTACTTGTCAGCATTTTCTGCACCTGGGGAGTTGGAATAGTCTGCCAGTTGACCGGCGTTTATAAAATTGATGCGGCGAATGGATTTTATTCAATGCTGCCAAATTTCAGCACTTCGGCACTGACCGAACCTTTCCGGGAGTTCTGCAGCCTGTTCGGTTCCGCGTTTGATGTGGAGTCGTGGTCATGCAAATCCTCCGGAGTTTCCGGAGCAAAACTGTTGTTGTCAGCCGATTTTGCGGTAATATGCTTTGCATTTTTATTCACCGATTTTTTTGACACGGTCGGTACCGTAAGCGGTGCGGTGGTCAACACTCCGTTGATGAAAGAAAATGGAGAGATTCCGTGTTTGAGAAAAGTCCTGCTTGCAGACTCCATCGCTACCTTTGTGGGAGGAGTTTTGGGAACCAGTACAACCACCACCTTCGTTGAATCTTCGATCGGTATCCGGATCGGTGCCAGAACCGGATTGTCAGCATTGACTTGTGCCGTGTTGTTTCTGGTGTCGCTGATAGCTGCTCCATTATTTCTGGCGATTCCGGGGTTTGCGACCGCTCCGGCTCTGATTATAGTCGGATTTATGATGATGAAATCGGCAAAGAATATCGATTGGGACGATATTGCCGGAGCGATTCCGGCTTACATTCTGATTTCAGCAACAGTTTTCACCTACAGTATCAGCGACGGTATCGGGCTTGGAGTTATCTCCTACACGATTTTGAACAGCTTTCGTAAAGGCAAAATCAACTGGATACTCTGCCTTATATCTTTTCTCTTTATGGTAAAATATCTGTATTTATAAATAAAATTCACAGGGGCTTTACTAATGGAAAATATTGAAGTTATCAAGACTCCCGGAGAAGTGAACCGCAGAATATGTGAAATGGGCGCAGAAATCGCTGCCGCCTGCGGAACAACTCCATTGACCATGATCGTAGTGATGAATGGCGGACTCTTTTTCGGAGCGAAACTTGCCGAAGCGATAAAACTGGAAGACTTCTATATCGACTCCATCGCCGCCGGAAGCTACAAACATGACCTCTGCACCGGAAATGTTGAATTGCGTTCCACGCTCAAACTTGATCCGAAAGGGCGCAATATATTGATCGTGGACGAAGTTCTCGATACCGGAAGAACTCTCAAAGCGGTTCGGGACACCCTGCTTGATATGGGCGCACTGGACGTGAGAACCGCAGTCCTGGTCGAAAAAGAACTTCCCCGGCCCAACGGCATCGAACACGCAAACTGGGCGGGATTTCTCATGGATGACCGCTATCTGATCGGATGCGGCATGGATTCCGAAGAAAAATACCGCCACTACCCCGGCATCGCCATACTGCACGGATAAAACCGTAATCCGTTTCTTACCGTTCCTTACCGTTCTCTGTCGTTTGTCCTCTGCCGCGACAATCCGCCGTCGCTCTGCGAGCTATGGCGGGACAGGCGGAGCGGCAAAATACTCCGCTTTTTTTGAAAAAGGATGGGGAAAGTGTTGATTTGCTGAACACAAATCAACGTGAAGCGCAGGATAAATCCTGCGTGAAGCATTGCTTCGCAATGTGAAGCTTTTTGCCTGAGGCAAAAGTGAAGCGCTCGCTTGCGCGAGTAAGGATATGATATGCAGCGTTTTGCGACAAACTGGAGCAAAACACACCCCGCTTTTTTTGAAAAAGGATAGGGGTACGGGGGAAGGGAAAAACTTTTTTTCTCGTGAAAAAAAGTTTTTCCCTTCCCCCGTTTTTTTTCAAAGTCAGCGGACTTCAAAGGCGAATAGCTTTTTGGAATCGGCATCCAGCGGACGGAATTCGACTGACTTGGCAGTGAATGGGATATTTATTTTGACCAGTCGCTGGTGGTTTTCATCAGTCCGGTAAATTTCTTTGCCATCGGCATAGATGGCAAAACTTTTTATCAACGTTTCCGGAGGAGTTTGTCCGGGGGCGTTGAGAAAATAGTTGGCTGGCAAATTGAGGTGTCCATTGTCTTTCAACCGGGCAAGATCGCTGTCAAAGACCAGCCGGATGGTGGAAAAGTTGCGGCACTCCGGATATTCATAGGTCACACGGTCGCCGAGTTTGCCGCGCCAGCAATTTTCTTCACCGGGATAGTCGCGGTCGATGCCGTTACGCAGAACTTCCGGATCTCCGCAGTTGGCAGTAAGCGCTGCCGCTTTGACTTCCGGAGCGATATTACGGCGGATCCCCGGCAGAGTGCAGTCATCTTCCAGTAAGAGCTGCTGGATCTCGGCGTAATCTTCCAGAGCGGTCTGCCGGATGGTTTTATCCTTTTTGAGCGCGACGGAAGCCGCCGTCCCCGCTGCCTGACCGAGCAGCATACAGGTCGCCATGACCCGGGTCGAACTCAATGCGGTATGAGTGGCACTGATATTGCGTCCGGCAAAGAGAAGATTTTCAATGTTGCGCGAATAAAGGGAACGCAATGGAACAGAATAATTTTTTTTCAATATGATATTGATATTGGGAGAACCTTTGTGCAGAAATCCGGCAGGATGGTGGTCATCGATGGGCCAGCCGCCGTAAGCGATGGCATCGGGGAAGTTGCCTCCGGCAAGAATATCTTTTTCATTGAGGATGTAATCTCCGACATAACGGCGGCTTTCCCGTTTGCCGGGGAGGAAGCCGACCCAGTCGACAGCGAAGTTTTCCACGCCGTGATCGCCATGATTTTTCATGTGATCCCAGATGCCGAACATGGTTTTAAGCAGTTCATCGCGCAGGGTTTCGGTATCGGCGATGGAATCATTCATTCCTCCGAGTTCCACCCACCAGAAATTTTGAGATCTGCCCATGCGGTGTCCGCGCGGCGGCAGAGATTCTTCGGTGGGGTAGGAGTACGCCCATGATGGCGGGATGAATTTCTGCGGCGTACTCATTTCGCGCGCCTGAAGCAGACAGCTCATGCCCATGGTATGGTTGTCCGGCTGATCTTGAGCGAGAGTTTCACCGAATTCGCTTTTGGCTTCTCTGCCGATGCGGAAATCCGCACCGGTCAATGGCGCAAGGATACTGTCCCCGGAACAGTCGGCAAAGATTCTGGCACGCACCTGATGATACTGCTGGGTGGTCTGCTGATAGCCGGTTACGGAAACGATCTTGTTTCCATCCATTTGGGCATCCTGACAGGAGCAGTTGAATAACACGGTGAGATTTTCCTGCATGGCGACCATTTCATAGGTGATGGAATCCCAGATGGAGTAGTTTGCTGTATTGTTGCGGTAACGGTTTTCCAGCCGGAGTTCTTCAACGAGTCCGGTTTCCATCAGCAGTTTGCTGCCGCAGACCCACATTCTTATTTCACTTGAAGCGTTTCCGCCGGGGACGGGGCGCTCATGCATAAGCAGAGTTTTTATGCCGTGCCGGGCAGCGGAAATGGCGGCGCCCATACCGGCAAGTCCGCCTCCAATAACACAGAATTCGACTTCGTGAAAGAGTGTTCTTAAAGCCATGATGTTGTCTCCTGAAAAATGTTGCTGCTTTAATATAGCACTTGCAGATGTCTATTGCAATTTTTTTCCGGCAAGTCCGCCGCGGAAAACTGCGGCAGGAGTTTTTCAAATTCTGTTTTTTTTCACAGCTGTCCCATAAAATAAGAAAAACATCCGTTCCCTCAAATTTTTCAGCAAAAGAAAAATTGAATTTTGAAAAAGTGATTTTGGCAGATTCTGTTTTGCCCAAGCAAAACGTGCGTGCCGTCAGGCCGCACCGACATTTTACGCCGTGCTAAAAAAACGGATGATGCAATCGGCGGATGGATCGTGCAGCAATGTCGTGTTTTGCAAGCAAGAAGAGCGGGGAGCATACTCACGTATGTGACCCGCGAGGCGAGCGCAGCAAGGCGCGAGATTGGTCACGAGGCGCCGCCGCCCGTTGTTTTTTATGAGATGTTTGTGTTTTTTATCCAAACATTTTTTTATAACCGCTTGACGAAGCAGTGTAGACAAGTTATATTAAAAGATGAATGTGTTTTTATGTTAAAAATTAATAAATAGGAAAAAAGTTAATGTTCGATTCATTGAGCGACAAGCTCCACGCAGTATTCAAGAAACTGCGCGGAGAGAGCCGCCTTTCGGAGTCCAACATCGCCGAAGCGATGCGGGAGATCCGGCTGGCGCTGTTGGAAGCCGACGTCAATATTGAAATTGCGACGGCATTTATCGAAAAAGTAAAGAGTGACTGTATCGGTCAGGAGGTGCTCAAGAGCGTTTCTCCCGGACAGCAGGTCGTCCGCGTAGTCAACGATGCCATCGTTGAACTTCTCGGAGGCGGCGTGCGTGAACTGGAATTCAAAAGCAAGCCCTCGGTCATTATGCTTGTCGGTCTCCACGGCAGCGGTAAAACCACCACCGCCGGTAAACTGGCGCTGAAACTCAAACGTGAAGGCAAACGGGTTTTGCTGGTCGCCGGTGACGTTTACCGTCCCGCCGCTATTGATCAGTTGGAAACTCTCGGCCGGGAGATCGGAGTCCCGGTCCACGTTGAACGCACCAGCGTCAATGTTGCCGCCATCGCCTCCGATGCGGTCGCCGAAGCCAAATCGCAGGGCATGGATTGTGTCATTATCGACACCGCCGGGCGTCTTCAGATCGATGATATGATGGTGCAGGAGCTTATCCGCATCCGTCAGGCGGTGATGCCGGATGATATTCTGTTGGTCGCGGATGCCGCACTCGGTCAGGAAGCGGTTTCGGTCGGTCAGCACTTCCACGAAGCGTTGAATCTCACCGGTTTCATCCTCACCAAACTGGATGGTGACGCCCGCGGCGGTGCGGCATTGAGCATCCGCCAGGTTACCGGAGTTCCGATCAAATTCGCCGGTATGGGCGAAAAACTCGATGCCCTCGAAGTCTTCTATCCCGACCGCATGGCAAGCCGTATCCTCGGTATGGGAGATGTGGTTTCTCTGGTCGAAAAAGCGGCAGCGGAGATCGATGAAGAGGAATCCAAAAAACTTTACGCCAAACTGAAAAAGAATCAGTTCGACTATAATGACTTCCTTTCCCAGTTGAAGCAGATCTCCAAACTGGGCGGCATGGAAGGCATTTTGAAATTCCTCCCCGGAGGCAAACAGCTTTCCAATGCAATGGCAGGAGTCGATACCGGAGCACTCAAACGCATGGAAGCAATGGTGCTTTCCATGACTCCGGCGGAACGGGAAAACCCCGATATCATGGATTTCTCCCGCCGCAAGCGTATCGCCCGCGGCTGCGGTATGCCCACCGAAACGGTCAGCTCATTTATCAAACAGTTTGAGATGATGCGCAAAATGATGCGCCCCGGCGGCATGATCGGTAAGATGATGGCAGGCGGTGCCATGCCGGAATTTGTCCCCGGCGGCGGTTTGCAGTGTGCGCCGGCCGCCATGAGCAAAAAAGAACAGGAAAAACGCAAAAAACTGGCTAAACTTGCCAAAAAAGAACGTGCTAAACAGCGCAGGAAAAAACGCTGAAAAATTTTCAGGGAGAATATATTATGTTGGGAATCATTTTAATAACTTTTATCGGCATGGCAAGCGCTTATGCCGGGTATACTCAATGGGGAACCGGATGGGGGATCGCCACCGGAGTTATGGTGATGATCATCGGCTGGGTCATCCTCGGATTGCTTCTGCGCAAAGCGAGCATGGTCAGACAGCTTAAAATACAGCAGATCATGGAGGATGGTCAGAACAAAGTCAACCGTCAGGTCGAAATGTTCAGCCGCCGTCCCCAGTCCAGTATGAACGGCATCCGCCCCATAATTGAAAAACTTCAGCGCGATGCCACCTTGCGCGCACTTGAAGCCACTGAAGATTTCAAACCGCTCTACATCTGGACACCGATGCTCAAAAAACAGATCAATTCGATGAAAGTTCAGCTCTATTTTCAGTTGAAAGACAACAAAATGGTCGATGCTCTGCTGCCGCAATCCATGATGATGGATCCGCAGACTGTCGCGATCAAACTGGTGCGGATGTATAAAAAAGATGATGTCAAAATCGACAAATTTTTCAAACGGGTGATCAACCGTTTCCGGGGCGATACCCGCGCTTTTGTCGCCTGTGTCTACGCCTGGATCAAGTTGAAAAAAGATGATCCCAAATCCGCTCTTGATGCATTGCTCAACGCCAAAAAGCTCAGCGATCATCCGGTGCTTTTAGATAATATCGATCACTTGACCAATGGTAAACTCAAGCATTTCAGCAACTCCGGCTTCAATGAAATGTGGTATGCATTGATGCTTGAAGAACCAAAAATGAAACCCCAGCGTCAACGCGGCCGGATGTTCTGACGCTTACAACGCAAGGCGGGAACTGCTTTGAATGGTTTGAAGAAGTTTTTTGCACCGCTTGTCGGGATACTTGTCTTTTCCGGCGGAGTGGTGCTGGCTCTGCCGGAGCTTTTCCGCCGCCGCAACCGGCGCTGGCGGGAATTTTTTTACTATTTCGATCTCTGCGGCAGTCAATCGCTTTTGATCGTTCTGCTCATCTGTTTCCTTATGGGAGTGGTTCTGGGGATACAGGGCGCATTGCTGATGAGCAAGGTGGGTACGGAGATATTCATGGTCGATCTGATCGGCTTTTCCGTACTTAAAGAGCTGGGGCCGCTGATGGTCGCGATCATCGCCACCGGACGTGCCGGTTCCGCTTTTGCCGCTGAAATCGGTACGATGAAAGTCAATGAGGAGTTGAGCGCACTGCAAACGCTCGGTATTGATCCTGAAGCTTATCTGGTCATTCCCAAATTGTGTGCTATGATCCTTACCATGCCGCTTCTGACCGTGTGCGGTGATGCTTCGGGTATCATTGGAGGAATGAGTGTCGGTGTGTCGGTGTGCGGCATTCCGGCAGAAGCATACTGGAGCAGAACGGTCGATGTTCTGGATGTGGCTTCTCTGCTGGGCGGATTGCTGAAAAGTGCCGTCTTTGCAATTTTGATAACCCTTGCCGGTTGTTATTACGGTTTTGCTTCCAGCGGAGATGCGCAGGGGGTCGGCCGGGCGGCGACGCAGGCGGTGGTGGCATCGATTTTTCTGGTAGTAGTTTCAGATGCGGTGATGACACTGCTCTATTCATTTGTCGGGTGGTGAAGTCATGGAAAAAAATTGTATCGTTGAAGTCCGTGAGCTTACCATCGGTTACGGAGAAAAAGTTGTATTGGAAAATTTGAATTTTTCCATCCATTCCGGTGAAATCGTCTGCATCATGGGCGATTCCGGTTGCGGAAAAAGTACTCTGCTCAAGCATATCATAGGGCTCTATGAGCCGATGAAAGGGGATATTTTTATCCGTAATAAAAGTATTGTATTTGCTTCGGAAACGGAAAAGAAGTCGATCATGCGCAGTTTCGGTGTGACCTATCAGGGAGGAGCGTTGTTCGGTTCGATGACGGTCGCTGAAAATGTTGAATTTCCTCTGCGTGAATACAGCGATCTGGATTTTTCAGAACGGATGAAAATCGTGGAAGAAAAACTTGAACTGGTCGGATTGGCAGGTTTCGGAGACTATATGCCTTCTGAACTGTCCGGAGGCATGCGCAAACGTGCCGGATTGGCGCGGGCTCTGGTTCTGGAACCTGATCTGCTGTTTTTTGATGAGCCGTCAGCCGGACTGGATCCGGTAAGTTCCGCCGAACTTGATAAGCTTATTCTCAAGCTCCGGGAGCATGCCGGAGCGACAATAGTGGTCATTACCCATGAATTGGACAGTATTTTTGCAATCGGAGACCGGGCATTGATGCTGGATAAAGCCCGCCGCACGCTGGTGGCGGACGATACTCCGGAAAACCTTTTGAAAAAATCTGCCGATCCCTGGGTGAAAAATTTTATGAACCGGGGTGGTTTGGGTTGTAAACGGAGTTTTATTGATCATGAATGAACGCAGAAATCGTTTGAGAGCCGGAATTTTTGCAGCATTGACCTTACTGCTTTTACTGGTGATGATGTTTTATTTCGGCATGTCGCAGATTTTTATTCACAAAGTAGGAGCTGTGACCTGTTTCTCCGAATCGGTGCAGGGGTTGAGCAACGGTTCGGAGGTGAAATATCAGGGGGTAAAAGTCGGTTCGGTAAAAAGCATCCGCATCCTGCCGCAGGAGAAATTGATAAAAGTCAATATGGATATCGAACTGGATAAGTTTGAACACGGAAGTAATTCAGAAAGTTCTGCGGAACGCGAACGGAAGTTCTATGATTTTCTGCGCCGGGAAATGGCACAGGGACTGCGCTGCCGGTTGGAGTTTGTCGGTATTACCGGCATGAAATATGTAAGTTTTGATTATTATGAAAAGCCGGAAAATCCTCTGCCGGTCGCCCCGGCAGTCATTCGCAGCGACGGCATTATCTATATTCCGGCGGTAAGTTCAAGTTTCAAAGATATCATGGTCGCCATGACCCGCGCGCTGGACAAGATTTCCCGGATCAAATTTGAAGCGATCTATGACCAGGTCGAAGATGTCCTCAAAGAGCTTAATTCCACCTTGTCAGCTCCGGAGATCAGGTCCACTTTGCAGCATGTCAGTACAATGACTTCCAATCTGGCGCGCACTACTGATGCGCTTGCCAAGGTTTTGAGCGAAAAACGTATGGATGAACTGGTCGGCAATGTCAATAACAGTGCCGCCGCCGTCAATGTGCTGGTCAAGCAGCTGACCGGAATTTCGGAAAAGATGAAACTTCCTGAAACCGCTTCAACTATCCGCGATGTTTCCGAAGCGGCTCTCAATACCCGGCAGGAGTTGGCGGCGACTATTCTCAAGCTCAATGAAGCACTGGATTCGTTGCGCCGGTTGTGCGATTTGATAAGCAATGACCCCGGATTTATTTTCGGTGCCAATAAGAAAGCGGAATAAGGATTTTTTTGATGGATACGGAATTTGAAAATAAGATCGCTCTTTTGACCGAGCGGGAAACTGCATATACTGCCGATGCTTACCATTTTGTTGCTGAAGCAGTGAATTATACTGTCGGTAAACTTCCGGCTCACCGCCATGTTACGGCTCTCGAATTGCTTAAAGGGGCAAGGGAAATGGCGATGAATCTTTATGGAGCAGTGGCACATGAGGTGCTGCGTTCCTACGGGATAAAGAGCGCTTCTGATGTCGGGAAAATCGTTTATCTGCTCATTTCGGTTAATCTGCTTTCTTCATCCGAAGATGATTCTCCGGAGGATTTTGAGATCGATTTTGAACCGGTTCCATCGGTTGGTGATGTGGAAATTTCGGTCGAACCGGCAAATCTCTGCATTGATTGAGGGTGAACACAGATGGATTTTTTAAAGAAATGTGTAAGTTGCACGCTCGATAACGGTTTTGTCTGCTATTTTCTGCACCGTCCGGGACCGGCGGTGGAATTGCAAGTACATGTCGCCACGGGAAGTGTCCATGAAGGAGATTTTCTCGGTCACGGATTGTCCCACTTCCTTGAACATATGCTGTTTCAGGGATGCCGCAACTATCCCGGCCACGCTGTCGCCGATACCGTCACTGAACTTGGCGGCGATCTCAATGCCTATACCGGATGTGACCGCACCTGTTACCGGATGACTCTGCCTGCAATTGATTGTTTGACCGGGGTGAATATGCTTGCTTCGATGGTGCAGTTCCCGGAACTGCCCGCTGAACGTTTTATTCAGGAAAAGGAGGTCATACTCCGCGAATGTGAGCGCAGTATGGATAATGTCGGCAACCGGATGTTTGAAAAATTTATCAGCACCATGTTCATCCGGCATCCGCTGCGCCACCCGGTCATCGGTTACAAAGAACTTATTTCAAAAGTCGACCGCGAAATGGCTCTGGAATATCACCGTTTGCGTTACACTCCCGACCGTTCTTTTATGGTGGTGGTCGGCAATGTGGAGGCGGCAGAACTTTTTGATGCCGTTAAAGCTGATTTCGGCAGCTGGGCACGGAAAAATTTGAGTGAGATCATTCTGCCGCAGGAAGATGTTCCTTATGGCGGACGCAATGGAGAATTGATCTTCCCCGATCCGGTATCCCGGGCGATGTGGGGCATTAAAGTTCCGGAATTGGGCGACCCGCGTCTGGTGGCGATGGATGTGCTTTCCGGAATGCTCGGTACCGGTGACGGTTCGATCCTGAATACTGAACTGGTGTTGAAAAAACAGCTCGCGCTCAATATCCGCAGTTTCTGTTTTCCTCTGGGCAACTGCGCTTTGACCGGAGTGAGCATGGAGTGTGAACCCGGAAAACTTCAGCGCGCCGAAAGAGCACTTGATAAAATTTTAAGTGAGTGTGCCGCAGGAAAAATCAGTGCCGCCCGCATGGAACGCGAAAAAGGTCAGCAGTATGCCGACCGTTTACGCAGTTTGCGCAATATCGTCGGCGTGGCAGGGGAAATTGCAGAGGGAGTTCTCCGCTTCGGTGATCCGGGGGCCGGAGACCGTTATGTTGAGCAGTTGCAGAAGGTTTCCATTGATGATGTGAAATCGTGTGCCGCAGAATTTCTGGGCGGCAACCGCTGGGTCAGGATCCGTCAGCTTGCCAAATCTCCCAAAGTAAAAAGCCGCAGAGATGAATCAAAGAGTTCCATCGAGATTTGCAAATTGTCCAACGGAACTTCTGTCATCTGTGCCGCAGACAGATCATTGCCGTTGTGCAGTTTTGCTCTGGTACTCCCCGGCGGGACGATCCGTGAAGCAAATGGCAAGGCGGGTATTTCCCAGTTGTGCGCATCTTTGATGAGTGCCAAAATGGTTGGCATGAGCGAAGAAACTGTACTGAAAAAACTGGATGAACTGTGCGTGGATATAGATGTTTCTTCCGGGGCAAATTCAATTATGCTGGAATTCAGCGTGCCGAAGAAAAAATTCGCTTCCGCTGTCGAATTTATGGGAAAACTGCTGGGAAAAGCGGAATTTACTCCCCAAATCATGGAACGGGAACGCCGCTATCTTATCGAGCGGCTCAAGATCCGGCAGGTTCAGCCGGTCAAAGCCGCTTTGGATACGATGCAGCAGTTGATGTACGGCAATCACCCTTATGCCAATGGAACTTCCGGAAAGATGGAGGATTTGCAGAGTATCACGCTTAATGAGGTAAGGGATTTTTATGACAGACTCTGGAATCCGGAAAAGGTCGTGATCGGTTTCGCCGGAGACTGTACCGTCGAAGATGCTGAAAAACTGGCAGAGAAATTTGCGGCAAATATCACTTGGAGCAACGGAACTCTTGAACTTCCGGAAAAGCCGCAGTTTTTCAGCGGAATAAAACGGGAGCAGTTCACCCTGCCGCGCGAACAGACCGTCGCATTGCGGAGTTTGCCCGGGGCGGCGTTGGATGATCCGGAAACGGTCAACGCTATTGAAATACTTTCCATGATGGAAAACGGTCTGGGATCAAATTTGTTTAAAGTCGTCCGGGAAGATAATGCCTTGAGTTATTCGGTCGGAATGACCTTTACCAGCGGGTTTCATACCGGAACCGTGAGCTTTTACGCGATGACCACCCCGGGGGCAGGGGAACAGGTGCTGGAACTCTTTGAGGCGGAGATAAAACGGCTCGCCAATGGTAACTTCAGCGATGAAGAGTTCGCTTCCGCTTGTCAGGGCGCGGCTTTTGAAAGTGAAGTGAGTTTTGCCAAGCCGGAATCCCTGCTCCGTTCTGCATTGTTGGAAGATTATTACGGATTTGATGCCAAAGCGATCCTTGACAAACCGGCGGTGTTCCGGAGTTATTCAAGAGAAAAATTCTCCGCTGCCATGCGGAAACTTTTTACCTCTCCGGACGGTTGTACCGTGCTGGTACTTCCGGAAGAGTGAATTATCAACTGCAATGTTGAAAAATTCCCCCAAGCGTTTACATTGATTTTCTCATAGAGGATAAGCCCGTACCATCCGGTGCGGGGTACAAAACATCTGTGAGGAGAAATGTATGGAAAAATCATGGTTTTTCCGGGGCAGGGGGGAGTTGTCAGGCGGCGGGATCATCCGTCTCCTGTCGTTGTGTGTGATCGTATCGGGGGCAGTTCTGCATGGAGCTGAACCGGATATCCCGGAGCAGAATATCCGGAAGATCCGGCTTATTCAGGATGATGCCCAGGATTACATGGTTTCAAAGATCTACTCTTTGAAATACACTCAAGCCAACGATCTCATACCTTTTGTCAGCGGTATGGTACTGCGCTACAACAACAACTCTTCGGTCAACAGCATCGAATACGGCAACAATCAGCAATATCTTACCGTGACCTGTCCGGTAAAGATGATGCCTTATGTCGATGATTTTGTCGCCAAAGCCGACCGCGACATCAAAGTTGACGGCAGAGTTCCCGGAGATATCATCCGCGGTACCGGTATTACCCGGGCGGTCTACCGTCCGAAGTACCGCTCCGGTCAGGTGCTGCTGGATATGCTGGTCAACTCTGTTATCGGTTCCGGGCCGCAGGACTCATTGTATGCCTGGGATGCCAACAGCAACCAGATCTACTGGAAAGACAACCTCGGATACACCCAGTATGTCTTTCAGTTTTTAGGTTATCTCGACCGTCCGGCTCCGCAGATAACGCTTGAATTCACCGTCTACGAGATACGGGAGAGTAAACTGCGCGATCTGGGGATCGAATATCTGGCGTGGAAAAACGGTCCGGGATTGAATATGTTTCAGGTCGCATTCAATGTATTCGGAATCAGTTCTGCCGGGAGTGCGGCACTTCAGGCGGTTTCCGGTCCGGTCGGCGGATTCTTTTTTGCGCCGCAGTTTGATGCCAGTTTCATCCGGATGCTTCAGCAAAGCGGTCATGCGGAAGTGACCAGCCGCGCGGCAATGACCGTTTCCAATTCGGCAACGGCGGATTATGAAATATTTTTCAACCCCGACGGACAGAATATCATCAAAGGTGACAACGATCACATGAGCGTTACCGGAAGTTCGCTTTCCGGAAGCGGTCTCAATCAGATCTATGCCAGAATCAGTAAACCTGCAGTCAACATCCATTATGGGGAATCCCAGGATGGATACCCGGCAAATGAAGCCTTTGAAGTGGCAAATTATTCACCGGGCAAATATGTACAGTATCCGGGAACACTGGTTTTCGGTTACTCCATCCAAAACGCCAATGTGGTCGAAAGAAGCAATCAGGGGATGGAACTTATCGAATCAGGAGAAGTTTCCGGCAACGCCCTCATCCCGCTCAATAAAGAGGTCATTCTCGGGCGCTGGGAGAAAAAAAGCGTGGTTGAACAGGTCATCGGCATACCGTTTCTTATCCGTATCCCGATCTTGCGCTACATTTTCGGCACCGTCACCCGGCAGCAGGAAAGTACCCATGTCTGCGTCGCGGTCAAGGCTTCTTTGCTCAATACCGCCAAACCCGAACAGCTTGACACCGGAATTTTGAAAAGGATAAAATGATCATGATGAAAAAATTTTTTCTGTTGTCCGTTCTGGCGGCATTGCCGCTCTTTGGTGCCGAGATACCCGGCGTGCCGCGAGACTCCAATACCAATATCACCGGAGGCTACGACAGCACCCGCGTTCACGCCCAGCTGATATTGAGTGTAAAAGATGATACCCAGGCGGTGCACTTCGTCCGGGACAACAACGATCCCCGGGTGGTGACCAAGACATATATTTTGAAGAATGTCGATCCCTATTCATTCCGCGAATATCTGCGCCAGATGGTGCAGTCCAAACGGGTCGGCAATACTTCGATGCTTCAGCAGTATCCCGGAAATACCACGACTCAACCATTGACTGCGACCTTGAGTTCGGTCCAGCTCGGTTCGGTGAATGCTCAAATGGGCTACAACCCTCCGGCTCAGCTTGGCAGCAACACCGCTGTCGAATGTCTGAAATATGTCGACGGAACCGGATTATTGATGGTCAGTGCCGAAGAATACCGCTTTAAAGACAGTGAAAACGGCATGGGAATCGACACTCTGGTGAAAACTCTGGATAATCCGGCTCTCGGAGAATTGAGTACCGGTTCACAGATGTTTATCTATATGCCGAAATTCGTTCCGGCATACAATCTGATGCCGCTTATCCAGAATGTCGGTATGAATATCTCCGACGTCACCGAATTGTGGCAGGGGCAGGATATAGTCACCAGCGATTCCGATTTGAACTGGCTCATCTTTGATGTCAGTAATTACAGTTGTGACAATATATCCAAACTGCTCAAAGAGTATGATGTCCCCATCCCGCAGGTGCGGTTGAAGATCCGGGTTTATGAAGTTTATGATGAAAACGATGACCGCATCGGTATCGACTTCCAGTCGTGGAAAAATAATGAGGGCGCGGATTTTTTCTCTGTCGGCGGCCGCTACCGCAACAACTGGGCGGCAGTTTATTCCGGCATTGACGGGATGAACCGGGCTTTCGGTTCGGAACGTAGCGACTTTTTTACTTTCAATCCCAAGTGGAACACCCGCTATCTGGATTTTTTGAGCAGCCGCGGCAAGGCAAGTGTACTGCACAGCGGTGAATTGTGCATCCGCAACAATACGCCGGGAAATTTCTCCCGGACGACACAGATCTTTTACAGCGACACTTCCACTCCGGCGGGGAATGCTTCCAATCAGGTGGACATGGGAGTCGGCGCATACGAGCTGCTTTCGGCTCTGATAAAAGAGAGCGTCAATGCGGCACGGGATATCCCGGTCGGTAAAGGCAATCAGCAGAATACATTGAAATCTGCCGGTTACGGATTTACGATGCAGGTCAATAATGCTTCAGTAAACTTGAAAGAGTGCCGCTTCAATGTCACCTTGTCCAACACCAGTCTGATCGGATTTGCTTCCAACGGCACCCCGCGCATATCCAGAGGAAATGTGGTGAAACAGGATGTGAGTATCCCGCTCGGGGCAGGGGAGTTCATCATCAGCGGGCTGAATAAAAAAGAGATCGTAAAAAGCAAAAGCGGTATACCGTGGTTGATGGATATCCCGTATCTGGGATATTTGTTTTCCACCGAATCAAGTTCGGTCAAAAATTCCCGGCTGGTCGTGGCGGCAAGCTGCGAATGGGCTTCGCCTCCGGAGTGCGGCGTTTTGAATACCACCAAACGGCAGCAGAGGTGGAAATGAAACTTCTGACTTTTTTGTTGTTGGCGCTCATTTTTTCCGGCGGCTGCTCCACTTTGAGTGAAGCACCGGCTGCTGCCGGTAAAAATCCCTGCTGTGAAAAGGGAAGTTCCATCATCCGCGCCATTGCGGAAAAGGATTTTGCCGGTTACGCCCGCTTCGCCGGAGAAACGCCGGATATCAGTGACCGGGAAAAGTTCCTCGCAAGCTGCAATGATCTGGAAAAACGACTGGGCAAAATGGAAAACTTCTCTTTCCTTACCGAGTTGAAAACTCCGGAAGTCACCAGTCTGGTCTACTGTATCGACTTCTGCCGCCACGGTTCTGACGGTAAAAAAATCGAACATCAGCAGTTGTTTCAGCTGGTGTTCGGTAAAGTTGACGGTAAATCAAAACTGCTGGGGATGCGGATCATGTAAATGATGGTCCGTTGAGGTGATCGCACAGTTTGAACCCGGTCTCCGGGAGCTTTTCACCGTTGAGAAAAGCGGTGATGAGTTTTCGGGGATCGGGGTCTTTGGCTTCATTCAGCCAGTAGATTTGGACTCCTTCACGTTCCATTTTGCGGAAAAATATGTCCTGCCGCTTGGCAAACTGCCGGATGCGGTTGAGCAAAGTGTTACGCATTTCTTCAAAGGAACACAAATTTTGCAGATAGCGGCTGATTTCGCGGTATTCCAGACCGAAAAATTCCAGTTTTTCAAAACTGACTCCGGAAGAGTTCAAATTCTTTATTTCATCGATCATCCCCGCTTCAAAGCGGGCATCGAGGCGGGCTTCGATACGGCTCCTGACCACCTTGCGCGGATAGTAAACTCCCAGAACCAGTGCATCAAGTTTGAATGGCGCGGAAAATGCCGGTTCTGTTCCCTCCTGCCGGACACGCGGCAGACCGCTTTGACGTTCCGGGAGTTTTCCGCCGGGAAGCTCATAACTTTGGAGCAGGGCATTGAGATAAAGCGCAGTTCCGCCGCAGAGGATCGGGAGCTTGCCGCGGGAAACAATGTCGGCGATCGCCGCATAGGCGGCATGGCAGAAATCAAAGAGGTTGAATGTTTCCGTCGCCGGATCGGCGATGTCGATCAGGTGGTAAGGTATTTCGCCGTATTCGGAGATGTCTTTCCCCGAACCGATATCCATACCTTTGTAGACCTGCCGGGAATCAACGCTGACGATTTCGCCGTTGAATTCCCTTGCAAGCGCGACCGCCAGTGCCGTTTTGCCGGTGGCGGTAGGTCCGGTTATTACCACGGTTTTTACCGGATTTTGCAAATCATTCATATTTTTTTGCTCTTATGTTTTGAATTAATACAATGTCAGTGTTATATTATTACGCATGAATATATATTTTTCAAATGAATTGGAGTAATTTTTTGATGGAAATGCAGCAAACTGTAATAAAAAGTGCCGCTGTGACCGGGATCGCATTGCATACCGGAGCCAGAGCGACCGTGCGGCTTCAACCGGCTCCCGAGGATACCGGGATCGTTTTCCGGCGGGTCGATCTGCCCGGACAGCCCGAAGTCCGCGCGCTGGCAAGCAACGTGGTCGATGTCCAGCGCGGAACCACCATCGCCGAGGGCAAGGGTATCGTTTACACCGTTGAACACATCATGTCCGCACTTCACGCATTCAATATCGACAACTGCATCGTGGAAATGGACGGCATGGAACCGCCGATCGTCGACGGCAGCAGCGTCGCCTATGCGGCAATGGTCAAAGAGGCGGGGATCGCGGTTCAGAATAAACCGGCAAAATATTTCACTCCGCCGCATCCGGTGTATGCTGACGGCGGCAGAACGACCGTGGTTCTGCTTCCTGATCCGGATAAATTGACCATCCAGTGTGTGACCGACTTCAAAAACTGCCCGGTCAATACCCAGTATTATCAGTATGAACTCAACAGTGATACTTATGTTGATGAGATCGCTCCCGGACGCACCTTTGTCGATTACCGCGATTTGAAAATGCTGCTTTCGGTCGGATTGTGCAAAGGCGGCAGTCTGGATGCCGCCGCCATCATCCACGATGGGGCGATCATCTGCAAAGATAAGCTCCGTTTTGAAAACGAGATCGTCCGCCACAAGATACTTGATGCCATCGGAGACCTCTACCTTACCGGATGCCGGGTTCGCGGTAAACTGGTCGCGGTCTGTCCGGGGCACCCGAAAAATGTCGAACTTGCCGGAAAACTTCTGGCATTGCGCAATGCTAAATAATCAAAATTTACAGGAGATATAAAAATGTCTGAATTCTGCAACGCCGCTGCAATCGCCGCCAAGTTGAATCTTCAAGCTCCGTGGAGACTGCTCGATCATGCCGAAAAGATCGATGAAACCCATTTCCGCGGTTTCAAAGCCTTTACCGTCAATGAAGAGTTTTTTACCGGTCATTTCCCGGTTCACCCCATCGTGCCGGGGGTGCTTCATGTGGAAGCGGTCCGTCAGCTCTGTCTGACCTTTGCTCCCGGAAACGCTTCCGACTGGAGAGTAAAGTGCATTGAAAAGGTCAAGTTCCGCCGCCAGATCCTGCCCGGAGACCGGGTGACTGTTGAAGCAGAAAAAGTTGAAACTGAAGACGGTACGCTCAAATTCAAAGCCAGCTGTTCTTCCGCTTCCGGCCGCTGCACCGATGTGATAATTACTTTCTGCAAGGTTGAAAACAATACAAATTTCACCATCCCGGAAACCATCGCCGATTTCGACCGTACCGCTGAAATCAGCATGGATACCGATAAGGTGATGAGTCTGATGCCGCACCGTTTCCCCTTCCTGCTTATCGACTATATTGCCAAAGCGGAAGATACCAAAGTCAACGCAATTAAAAATGTCTCTTACAATGAGCCGTTTTTCTCCAGCGGTTTTTCCGTTTTGCCGGAAGTGCTGCTCTGTGAGATCGGTGCGCAGGCAAGCTGTGCCAGTTTGCTTTCCCGTCCGGAAAATGCCGGAAAACTCGGATTCTTTATGGCGATCGACAAGGCGGTCTACTACCGTCAGGTTCAGCCCGGAGAACAGTTGCGTATTGAATCCGATCTGCCCGCCGGCAGCTCCAAGTTCGGCAAAGGTTCCGGAAAAATTTATTCCGGAAATGAGCTGGTCTTTGAGGTCACGCTCATGTTCGCTATCGTTGATGCATAATCTAAATTCAAGGATATAAATATTATGGCTCTCTGGGGAGGTCGTTTCGCGGCGGAAACGCAAAAGGATGTGGCGCGTTATTCCGAGTCCATCAGCTTTGACAAACGGCTTTATAAACACGATATCGCCGGCAGCAAAGCTCACGTCAAAATGCTTGCCAAACAGGGGATCATCCCTCAAAGTTCCGCCGATGCCATCCGGGCGGAACTGGATGTTATCCTGCAGAAGATCGAATCCGGTGACTTCAAGTACGATATCGCACTCGAAGATATCCACATGCATATTGAAAGCGTTCTAATCGCTTCTCTGGGGGCAGAGGGCGCGCGCGTCCATTCCGGCCGCAGCCGCAACGATCAGGTGGCTCTGGATATCCGGCTCTATCTGCGCGATATGATCGATGAACTCATTGCCGGATTGCGCACCATGCAGCAGGCTCTGGTCGCCAAAGCCGCTGAAGAAAAAGAGACCATCATGCCCGGATTCACCCATCTTCAGCACGCCCAGGTGGTTTTGTTTGCCCACCATCTGCTTGCTTACACGGAGATGTTCGACCGCGATGCCGAACGCCTTGCTGACTGCCGCAAACGCGTCAATGTGATGCCGTTGGGTTCCGGTGCGATCGCCGGTTCCACTTTGCCGCTTGACCGGGAATTTGTCTGCAAAGAGTTGGAATTTTCCCGCGTTACCCGCAACAGTATGGATGCGGTCGCCGACCGGGACTTTGCCATTGAACTGGTTTCCGCATTGTCGATTATCGCCATGCATTTTTCACGCTTGAGTGAAGATATGATTTTGTGGTGCAGTCAGGAATTTGACTTTATCGAATTGAGCGATGCGTTCTGCACCGGTTCCAGTCTGATGCCGCAGAAAAAGAACCCGGATGTCTGTGAACTCACCCGCGGCAAAACTGCCCGGGTCTACGGCGCGCTCACTGCCCTTTTGACCATGTGCAAAGGTTTGCCGTTGACCTACAACCGCGATCTGCAGGAAGATAAAGTTGCCATCTTTGATGCGCTTGATACGGTGAAATTGATGCTTGCGGTCTATCCGCCGATGATCGACGGAATGACGGTTAAACGGGAAAATATGGCAAAAGCCGCTTCAGATCCGGCGCTCATGGCGACCGACCTCGCAGAAAAACTGGTCGAAATGGGCGTGCCTTTCCGCGATGCCCACCACCGCGTCGGAGCATTTGTCAAACTTTGCAAGGATCGCAATAAACAGCTCAACGAGGTTTCCCTTGAGGAGATGCAGGAGGCGATCCCGGAAGCCACGGAAGAGTTCCTTTCCATGTTCGATCCCGTGAAAAGTGTCGAAAAACGCGCGCTGGTCGGCGGTACCGGCTTCGCTCCGGTTGCCGAACAGATAAAATTCTGGCAGAATTTGCTTTTTTAAGCTTGAAAATCATCACTTTGTGTGATATATTTATCAAATAGCCATTTCCTGTCCCAATGGCCGGGGCAGGGAATATAATCAAACCAAAAGGATGCTTGCCCGATAAACGGGAGTGACACCGGAGGGGGCGCGTTTTATTTGAGTGCCTCCACCGGTTTCGGAAAGCACCGGAATTAAAGAAAGGAAAGTTGTCATGGCCAAAATTACTATCAACGACTTGTTGGAAGCAGGTTGTCATTTCGGACACCAGACCCGCCGCTGGAACCCCCGCATGAAAAAGTATGTCTACGGCGCGAAAAACGGTATCAGCATCATCGACCTGACCAAAACCATGCATCAGATCGCTGCGGCCTGCAACTTCCTGCAGAAGGTCGTCGCTGACGGTGGAGATGTCCTCTTCGTCGGTACCAAACGTCAGATCCGCGACGTCGTCCGCGAACTCGCCGAAAAGACCGGTATGTTCTTTATTTCCGAACGCTGGCTCGGCGGTACTCTGACCAACAATCAGACCATCCGCAAGAGCATCGAAAAGATGGCTTCCATCGACGAGATCCTCGCTTCTGAAGCTGTTGCTTCCATGAAGAAAAAAGAGGTTGCCGGTCTTGCCCGCCGTGCCCAGAAGCTCCATCGTGACCTCGATGGTATCGCCACTATGAAAAAACTTCCCGCCGCCATCGTTATCGTTGACGTCTGCAACGAAATCAACGCGGTCCGCGAAGCCAACAAACTCAATATTCCGATCGTTGCTCTTGTTGATACCAACGGCGACCCGACGATGGTCGATTACCCCATCGCCACCAACGATGACGCCGTCAAATCTGTTCAGATCATCACCGATCTCTTCGGCGAAGCCATCAAGATCGCCAAGGAAATTCATCTGAAACGTGTCACCGAAGAACGCGATGCCGCTGAAGCCGCCAAGAAGATCGCGCAGGAAAATGCTGAAGAGCAGGCCGGCGAAGAAAAAGCCGCCAAACCCGCCCGCAAGCCCCGCGCCGCCAAAGCTGACGGTGCCGCCAAACCCGCCCGTAAGCCCCGCGCCGCTAAAGCCGAATCCGCTGAATAAGTAAAACTTTAACTTTATAGAGGTCAATAATTATGGCAGCTATCACTGCAAAAATGGTTTCCGAACTCCGGGAAAAAACCGGCGCCGGAATGATGGATTGCAAAAAAGCCCTTACCGCCGCTGACGGCGATATGGAACTCGCTATCGAAAATCTCCGCAAAAGCGGTATCGCCAAAGCTGAAAAGAAATCCGGACGCAGCACCAATCAGGGCAAAGTCTGGACCAAAGTTTCCGCTGACTCCGGCGTGATCATCGAAATGCTCTGCGAAACCGACTTCGCCGCCAAGACTCCGAAGTTCGGCGCTCTGGTCGACACCCTCCTCGACGGTGCCGCCACCCTCGCTGAAGGCGACATCACCGCCGCCCTCAATGAACAGCAGGCCGCCGTCATCACCAGCCACATCGCCACCATCGGTGAAAATATGCAGCTCCGCCGCGCCCAGAAGTGGCAGGGCAACGGCAGTACCTTTGCTTCCTATCACCACATGGACGGACGCGTCAGCGTCATGGTCGAAGTCGAAGGCGAATCCGATGCTGAATTTCTCAACGATCTTTGCCTGCACATCGCGGCTTTCAATCCCCGCTACATCTCCCGCGACGATGTCCCCGCTGAAGTCATCGCCAAGGAAAAAGAGATCGCGGCTGCCGCTGATCCCAAGCTCGCCAACAAGCCGGCTGAAATGCTCGAAAAGATCCTCAGCGGCAAGATGAACCGCTTCTTCGCGGAAAACTGCCTCGTCGAACAGGCCTGGGTCAAAGATGACAAGACCACCATGGCCAAGCTGAAACCCAACGCCAAAGTCAAACGCTTTGTCCGCTGGGCAGTCGGCGAAGAACTGTAATTTATACAGTATTTCTCCAAAGCACCCTGTTTTTGATACGGGGTGCTTTTTTTGCTCATGCCGCAACGGTTCTCCATGATGTATACTCGTTTAAAAAACGTTTTTTATGAGATGTCGGCGATGGAATGCCTCAGATATCCCATAATTTTTCAAAAAGCGGGTATTCCCTCTGCATTCAAGCGAGAGAAATTTGATTTTTGAAAAAGTGATTTTGGCAGATTTTCCTGCCCGAAGCAGTTGCGCTCGAAACTGCCTGTTTCCAGTCGGCGGATGCAGTGCGAGGCAAGGTCGGGTTTTGCAAGCGAGAAGCGAGGGGAGTGTA
>SUWH01000021.1 GCA_015061605.1 Lentisphaerota bacterium
TTTCAACTGGGCGCGGACGACGAATTCCGTTGAATTATTTTTCAGGCGGCAGTTTTTTCCGGCGCGGGAAAATTCCTCCAACTTCTTTTCGGCATCCGGAGTGAAACGCCATGCAATTTGCGGTTTGCCGGCACCGCACAGGACTGAACACATTATAAAACTCAATAAGATAAAATTAAATTTCATGGCCAACCTCCATTGTTTGTGTTATGGCTATAGTATACCACGGAACGGAATTTTTGACAACTAACAAAATGACGTAAAAAACTAAAGAAATGACAAAAGATGTTTGCAATTTTTATTTGGTAATGTATATTGTAAAACAAGGGGAACGAAGAAATGGTTAATGTCCCAAATTTTGTAAAACTGAATATTCTCTGAAAGAAAATTGTATTTATATTACTTTAAAAACTTAAAAAATATGTAACAGAGAGTGTGATTTGTCAAGAATAAAAACAGTCGTTTGCAATCGGCGGATGGATCGTGCGGCAAGGTTGCCGATAAATCAAGGCGAAGCTGAAGGAGTGGACTATTGTCCTCGACTGAAGATGAGTCCGCAGATTTGCCGGTAAGATTGCCCACGAGGCGCCGCCGCAGTTTAGATTTCTCACAAAAAATGAGACAATACCAAAAAATGAAATCTTTCAGAGAAGTGTGTGCAGAATTGCCGGAAAACAGCAATTACGGCGGCTTGGGAATGTCCGCCGTACCGCCGCTGATGCCGGAGCATCTCAAGTTGTATTTCCGTATCGGAAGGAATTACCAAATGTGGAACCGGGTTGTTTCCCACGAATTTTTTTGTCTGGTCTATATGGTTTCCGGGAAACGGACAGTTACGATAAATGATTGTTCTTATGTGCTTAATGAGGGGGAATTTATTCTTATTCCGCCTTATGCCAAGCACTCCTTCGGCGATGAATACCGGGATTTTGAGGCATTGCAGGCAGTATTTACAGTTTCCGGAGATGACCGGAGACTGACCGCTGTTTCTGCTCAAAACTGGCGATTGAGCCGCAAAGAGGAAAAGACTCTCCGGCTGACGATCGCCTGTCTTACGCGCTGGCGGGATGAAGATTCCACCGCCGCCGAGGAAGCGGTATGTTATTTCGGAGTATTTCTCCGCCAGATCCAGAGTATTGCGGCTCCGGGACTTAAGCAGAGCAAACTTCAGGATTCCGAACTGCCGCTGTTCAATAAGATAATTGCTTATCTTGCCGCCAATCGCCACCGGCACGTTACTGTTGCGGAGTTGTCAAAAAAATTTCATATTTCCGGAAGTACGCTCCGACAGCATTTCCGGAAAAAGATGAATGTTTCCATCGGCCACTATCAACTGGTGCGGCGGCTGAACCGGGGGATGGAGCTGTTGGGTTCTACCGATTTGAGCGTTGCTGAAATCGCGGAAAAAGTCGGTTTTTCCAGTGCCAACGGTTTCATGCTCGCCCTCAAACGGGAGACAGGTGAAACGCCGAAGCACTTTCGCCGGAGGTGGCAATATTAGGTGAATTCCAGTTTTTTTGCATTTTTTTTGCCTTGAATGCCATTTGTAATTTGAAATCACCCCCCCTTTGTGCTATTTTAAGCCGATGTTGCTTCCGTCTTTATTGTGGAGGCACTCAAAAATTGATATATGTAACAAAAAACAAAAAAACGGAAGCGAGGTTCAATTCCGAAACCAAAAGAAGGGCCCACGGTAATGGCACTTAAAAATGATCTTATGGAAAATCGCACTGATTTCAGTGGAAAACCTGTAACCAATGCTGACTATATGACCCGTCAGGAACAGACGGAATCCAATGCCAGAAGCTATCCGAGAAAGTTCCCATTCTCCATAGCCAAAGCCAAAGGCTCATGGGTCGAGGATGTTGAAGGAAACCGCTATCTCGATTTCCTCTGCGGTGCCGGAACTCTGGCTCTCGGTCACAATGACCCGGAGATCAATCAGGCGATGATCGACCTGATTTCCAGCGATGCTCCGCTGCACACTCTGGACTTGACCACGCCGACCAAAGATACCTTTGTTCACACTTTGATTTCCCTGCTCCCCGCTGAAATGCAGGGCAATGTCAAACTGCAGTTCTGCAGCCCTTCGGGAACCGATGCGGTCGATGCCGCCATCAAACTGTGCAAAACCGCTACCGGCAGAAGCTCTGTCATCGCATTTTCCGGCGGTTATCACGGTATGGGACACGGTGCAATGTCGCTTACCGGAAACCTCTCTGCCAAAAAACATGTTCACGCTCTGATGCCGGAAGTCAATTTCTTCCCCTATCCGTACAGCTACCGCTGTCCTTTCGGTCTGGGCGGTGAAGCCGGTGTGAAAGCTTGCTGCAACTATTTTGAACGTGTCCTCAAAGATCCGGAAAGCGGTATCACTCCTCCGGCGGCAGTCATCCTCGAACCCATCCAGGGCGAGGGCGGTGTCATCCCCGCTCCGGTTGAATTCCTCCAGACCGTCCGCCGGGTCACCAAAGAGCTCGGTATCCCCATGATCTGTGATGAGATCCAGTGCGGTGTCGGCCGTTCCGGTAAGTTCTTCGCCTTTGAATACGCTGACATTGTGCCGGATGTCATTCTGGTTTCCAAAGCTATCGGCGGCTCCCAGCCGATGTCGGTCGTCGTCTACAACAAGGCTCTGGATAAGTGGCAGCCGGGTTCCCATGCCGGAACTTTCCGCGGCAACCAGCTCGCCATGCGCGCCGGTACTGTGGTGATGAACCGCGTTTCCAAACCGGAATTCCTCGCCGAAGTCGCCCGTAAAGGTGAATATCTGCGCACTAAACTTGAAGAACTCAAGGCCAAAGTTTCCATCATCGGCGACATCCGCGGCAAAGGTTTGATGTCCGGCTGTGAATTTGTCGATCCCAACGGAACTCCCGATACCATCGGTTCACTTCCCGCCGCCGGAGAGATCGCCGCATTGGTGCAGAAGAAATGTTTTGAAAACAAACTTATCATGGAAAAAGGCGGCCGTCACGGCTCCGTCATGCGCTGCTTGTGCGCGCTCAATGTCAGCGATGCTGAACTTGATACCATGATCGACATTTTCTCCAAAGTCGTTACCGAGGTGGATGCCGATGTCAAAAAATAACCTTTTTCTCACTTCAAACGAAGCGGATAAAAAGTCTTATGTTGAAATGATGGAAGCGACGGTCAAGGCCGTCGCTTCTGCCATGGATCACCCGCACGCTTACGCCGGAATGGGCCCCTATGAACTGCGTGAAGCGGTCCACACCGATGAACTGCTCCCTGCCAGAGGATGCCGTTTCGATGAGATACTCGATGATATCAAGGCGAAGATCCTCCCCAATCTGGTGCGTCCGATGTCAACCAACTATATGGCGCATCTGCACAGCGCGGTGCTGCTGGAATCCATCGCCGCCGAATTGATCATCGCCACATTCAATCAGTCCATGGACTCCTGGGATCAGGCTCCGGTGGCGACCGAGATCGAAGTCGAAGTGATCCGCAATCTGTGCAAAATGTACGGTTACGGAGAAAATTCCGACGGCGTTTTCACCTCCGGCGGTTCCCAGTCCAATTTGTCCGGTCTGTTGCTGGCGCGTGACTGGTTCTGCAATGAAAAGTGCCATCACGATGTAAAAAAATACGGCTTGCCGGAAAATTTCCGCAAGTTCCGGATGTACAGTTCGGAAGTCGCCCATTTTTCCATGGAAAAAAGTACTCATCTGATGGGTATGGGATATGAAGCGGTGGTCAAAGTTCCCGTCAATGCTGCCATGCAGATGGATGTGGTCAAACTCCGCGAACTCATTGAAGCCGATATTAAAGCCGGAAACATTCCTTTCTGTGTCGCCGCTACCGTCGGAACTACCGACTTCGGCAGTATCGACCCGCTGGATGAGCTGCGCAAGCTCTGCGATGAATACGGTTTGTGGCTTCACGCCGATGCCGCTTACGGCAGCGGGGTCATCATGTCGGAGAAATACGCTCACCGGGTTTCCGGTCTGGCGGCGTGCGACTCCATTACGGTCGACTTCCACAAGATGTTCCTGCTTCCGGTGAGCTGCAGTGCTTCACTTATCAAAGATAAACGCCACTTTGAGGCGTTGACCATCCACGCCGATTACCTCAACCGCGAAGAGGATGAAGAAGACGGCTACATCAATCTGGTCAACAAATCCATGCAGACCACCCGCCGTTTCGACGCGCTGAAAGTCTGGATATCTTTCAAAATGCGCGGCAGAGAGGGGTGGTCGGAGCTTATCACCAAGTGTATCGACAATGCGGAATACTTCTACAATCAGCTCATCAAACGCCCGGATGTGGAAGTCGCGGTCAAACCGGAAATCAGTTCGGTCGTTTTCCGGGTTCTGCCCCCTGCCGGAAGCAGCGAGGATGCCGATACGATGAATAAGCGTATCCGGCGGGAACTGCTCCACCACAAAGGCGTGGTCATCGGACAGACCGTCTGCAACGGCAATGTCTGTTTGAAATTCACTTTGCTCAATCCGCTTCAGAACGAAGCCAAACTGGATGAGCTGCTGGAGCTGATCCTGTCTTTGCGGTGAAAATCAACCTTCCATGATGTGCAGAGACGCGATTTTCTGATCGGTGATCTGCGACATCAATGCAAATGCGTGCGGTTCAAGGTAATTTCCTTGAGCCGCACTTGATTTTTGTGCGGCAAGTTCGGCGATGATTTGAGCTGCGATGGATTCGATGATGGAGGCTTTTTCTTCAAAAGGCAGTTCCCGGAGCAGCAATATTTCCAGATCGTCAGCCAGGTTTGCCAGTTTCGGCAGCAGGCGCAGCGCGCGGAACTGCCACTTGTAATAGGGGGCAAAGCGGTCATTGAGCAGAAAAATCATGCTTATTGTATTCTGGACGAATTCTGCCAGAGCCAGTGCGGCGGCGCCGGGTTCATTATGACGGTGACAGCGCGAAAAATTGTATTGCCCGGATTGAGCCATCATCGCGGCGCGGGCGGCAAGTTTTTTCAGTTTTACATCGCGCGGCATGGCGGTAGCGATGGTATGGCGGATATTGGAAAATATTCCGGCATCATCGCGGAATATTTCGCCGTTCAGTACTTCGGCAAAGGCATACTCCGGCGTGTAGAGCCACTCCTGCCAGTTGCGGGGAACGCCGGGATAACCCAGATGCCGCTGAAAAAATTCCGGTATCGTGCAGACACCGTATTCGGAAAATCCGAGCATGCTGTTCTTTGATTTCGGAAATTTCGCCGCCAGACGGTTGTAGGCGCGATTGAGGGCCACGCCGAACTTCAAATCATCTTCTTCACTTATCCACAAAGTTACTCCGGTGCCAAAATCGTGATCCTGTGAAACTTCATCATCAAAACCGAAACACTCCGAACCCCGTCCGGCGATCCCGGCGGCGATCCGGTCGGCAACGGCGGCAAATTCTGTTTCCAGCATCGGTTTAACAGCGGTAAGATAAAAGTTTTTTGAGCGTTCAATGCCGTTCATAGATCTCCTTTGCCCGTGAAGCAAGTTCATTTTCAAGGTCACATCTGCCCAATGCGGCAAAGCCGGAAGCACATTTTTTACAGGTGTGCGCATAATAGCCGTCCCGGGGGAGGGCGGGCAGATCAAGAAAATCCATCGCCGATTCCAGAAAAATTGTGATCAATGGATCATTTTTATCCCGCGCGGAATAAAGTTGAGCGAGATTGAGGCAGGTCACGGCGCAGTCGGCAAATTTTTCAAGTGTCTTCAACGTGTCCAGCGCCTGAAGATAACAGTTCTCTGCTGAAGAAAAATCTTTTTTTGCCAGATATACTGAAGCCATATTGTTGCACAATCCGGCTTGAAGATAATCGTTTTTGTCCAAAGTTCCATCAAAACGCTTCTCTGCCTGCAAATAAATTTCCAATGCGTCATCAAATTTTTGTGCGGCAGAAAGTGCGGTTCCGGCGTTGATGAGGATGGTTCCGGCACTGACATCATCCAATTCCGGCAAGAGAGACAACAGTTCCAGACCGCGTTTGACGGCAAGCAGGGATTTTTCTGTATCGCCCTGCATCCGGTAGTGACCCATGAGCTCACTTTGGATAAAAAGTTGTAACAGTTTATCCCGGGAGTTTTCCGCTTCTGCAAGCGAAGCGAGCAGAAGTTTTTCAACTCCGGCAGAGTCACCGGAATTGAAAAGTTTATCGCATTCAGCAATGATTTTTTGAAAAGCGGTCATAATTTTACATGCAAAGTGAAACTGCTGTCGGCACCGGCAGAAATTTTTACTTTGCCGTCTGCATCGATTTTTCCGGAAGCGGGAAAGTTGACATTGCCGCAAATCTTTGTGATTTCAAAACTTTTTCCGGCAAGCTCCGCCGGTAATTGCAGAGTTTCATCTGCCGCTTTGTCGAAGCAGGCGTAGAACCAGTAGCCGTCACGCTCAAAATGTCCGTAACCTGCCGCCGCATTTGATGCTGCCGGATCGAAATACTGCCGATAAGCTGAAAGGGTAAAGGTCGTTCCGGCTTTGGTTTCATATCCGGAATAGGCAAAGGGATAAATTTTGTTGGTTACCGGCAGCATAAAGACCAGGTCGCCGCGATCGGCAGAAGCTCTGGCAGTTATGCCGCAACTTTCCGAATAGCCCAGAGCGATACCGAACTGCCGTATATCACCTTTACCGAAAATATCGATATACCGGCGCGGCGGATCCTCCGGATCGAGGCAGTCTGCTTTGAAAAAATAACGGTTGGCGTTGATAAAACCATTCATCACGGTGGGGCGGTTGAAGTCGGCAGAAGCTTTTTCTCCGGTGGAGTATTCAAACTCAAACGGCTTGAGTCCCGGGACCAGCTTTTCGTGGCGGTCAAAGCCGATTGTGCCGTAGTGCTGGATCATGCCGAAGCGGTGTTCGGCGTGAAAGTCCTGCAGAAATTCAAATTTGCAGTCGATGGTGTAAACGTTTTCCGGCTGAAACTGGAAATCGAATTCCAGATGCGCCGCCGCAGGCAGACGCGGGTCAGTAGGAGAGATGTATTCTCCGGGATGAGTTTTGATATGCTCCACCAGTGCATCGGCAAGGCAGAGGTCAACATCCCAGTGCAGATCGGCGCGGGAACATTCGATTACTGTATTTTCCGGAACCGCTTTGCCGTCGGCACTCAAACTTATCTGATTGAAGCGGTAGTGCGGAGAGAGCTGATCGCTTCGGGTGTGTCCCAATTGAGTTTTTCTGATAGTATCAGTATTCAATTTTCTGCCGTTGTCGTAAAGTGAACCCTGTAAATTTTTGAAACAGGGCGTCTGCTCCGGAAAAGCTTCGCCGTGGATGATAAATTCCGAAAAATTGAGTATCTGTACGATGAAAAAGCGATTCCCGGCATCGTCGGTCAGAAATTTGCCGATATCGCTGTCGGTGTACCAGTGGCGGATCATGGTCACTTTATAGGCAAAAGGCGAACCGTGGTTGGCTCCGATGGTGCCGTAAAAATTGCTCATCAGAGGAGCAATGTCATCCCAGCCCTCATGAAGCGGTTCTCCCTGCTGCCAATTTTCAAAATCGGTATCAGCAGGAAGAAAAAATGAATAATTGTTGCCGTCCAGAAAACGGTTGAAAATATTTTTTTCTCTGGAAAAACGGCACAGGGTCTGGATCTCCCTGCCGCATTTGCGGAGCAGGAATTTGCCGGGCGCAGTAAGTTTCATGATATTCTCCCTAATTCGTTGAATTTCTCACATATTTCTGCGGCAGTTTCGTTTGGACGCCGAAGGACTTCGCACTGAATGACTTGCAGTTTAGGAGCGCGCTTGAGCAGCGGTATGACTCTGTTCCAGTTTATGGTTCCGTTGCCGGGGATGCGGTGAGCGTCTTCTGAACCGTCATTGTCATGCAAGTGACAGTTGACGATATCCGGGAGCATCCGTTCCAACGCCTGATCGTCCCATTCCGGGGTTTCCACTCCGACCGTGCGCCAGAACTGGTGGATCACTGAATCAGAAAGATAGCGTGCCGCATCCAGCTGATGAGCGTGTCCGGAGTCGTAACACAAGCCCAGATACGGTGAATCGAATTCCGATTTGAGTTTTACCACTTCGCGGGGGCAGGCGGCGCGGGACATGCTGTTTTCGATACAGATGATGATGCCGCATTTTTCGGCTTCAACTAAAAGCTGTTCAATGGCATCGCGCATCAGGTCGAGATGTTTTTCCAATGGTATTTCCGGGAAAAAACGGTCGCTCCCGGGGTGGATGGTGATGGTTTTTACTCCAAGTGCGGCAGAAATCTGCATCGCCAGTGTGTGCCGGGTGAGCATCCGGGGACGGAACGCCGGATCGGGGCAGTTCAGGTCCAGTACTCCGCCGAATGGTGAATGAGCATCCATAAAATTCAAACCGTATTCATCCATATCTTTTTTCAATATATCTGCAAATTTGTGATCCATCATGATTTGTGATATAAATGTGTTGCTCAAAACCAGATGTTTCGCTCCGGCATTGGCAAATGCCGCCATCAAGTTGCGGCGTTTTTCATCGGTTTCCAAATTACCGGAAATGATATAAGTTACGGGAATATCGAACATAAAAAACCTCATTACTTTAATTGCTTTTATCTTAAAATAGTGCGTAAATTCTTTTTTGCAAGCGGAAAACTTGCATTTTCTATATTCAGGTGATAGTTTATACCAATGTTATGATCATTTTTTTCTGACGGTATTATTTATGCGTAAAACTTTAAAGCGGCTGATGCGGGGCTTTCTTGGAATACTGTTCATCTTTGCGGCACTGTACCTCCAGTCTTTCCATCCGGAAAATAAACCGGATTTTGCCGCATTGCCGGATCACGATTATATTTCAGAGATCCGGCAGCTGTTAAGTGAACGGAGATATGGTGAAGCCAAAACTCTTTGCGAAGATGTCAGGAATGCCGCTCTGCCATGTGCCGCCGAAGCCGCTGAATTGAGTCTGGCGGCAGAACGTGAATCAAAAAAGACATGGAACCGGATATATAAAGCCGGACGCGCCTTTATAACCGGTGAGCCGGATGATTCCATCGAAGAAGTCGGCGGCAGTATCATTTCTGATATGGTCATATATGGAGATATCCGCGACCTTGTCAAACAGGGGTGGTTCAAAATAAGCGGAAAAGAGACTGATCCGCTGATATCTTCTCTCGCTGCGATCGGGCTTGCCACGGAACTGGTCGATGCCGCCGACTGGATACCCGCCGCTTTGAAGGCGATGAGAAAAGCCGGTGCAATCACAGAAAAAATGGCAGATTCACTTCAAATGATGTGTAAGAAAATAATAAAAAAACGCAAATTGGATAAAAGTGCCAAAATATTTTTTGCCGATGCCGGAAAAATGCTGGATTCCTCCGGATTCATCCGGAGTAAAAATATGTTCAGTTATGTCAACAATGCCGATGAACTGGCGTTGTTGGCAAAACATTCAAAAGAAAATCCGGCTTTAACTCATCTCGTGGTGAAACGCACCGGCAGGGAAAGTATAGAGGCATTGAAAAAATATCCTCCGGAATATCTGCGTGCCATCGCCCGCAAGGGACGTATTGCCATAAGAACAATAAAAATATTTCACAAAAACAGAAATTTGCTTGATTGTATCCCGGAGAAATATATCCGGCTCGCCGCTGCCGGTTTTTCTCTTGCCGGGATTTTACTGCTCGTTTCCGCTATTTTGCCATTTATAATGTTCTTCCGGAGAGATCACGGAGAGGTCAATTCCTCAAGTTCAGTTAAATAGCGCAAAGCTTCTTCACGGCAGTTTCCGCACATCTCCGGAGACGGTTGCAATGAACTGCAGACTTTGGGACGCGCCGGATCATGGAATATTTTGCACCGGAAATTTTCATCCAGATTTATACATGGGACACCCGCCGGTTTGCCATCGGGCATTCCGGGGACAGGTGAACTTATCGAGGGAGCAATACAACATGCTCCGCATTTTTCGCGGCAGGTAAATTTTTTCATGGCGGTACTATAACTCCGGAATGGGAAAAATCAAGTTTCAGCATGCTGTTTTATGCTGATTTTTTCACAGATATCCCATAATTTTTCAAAAAGCGGGTATTCCCTCTGCATTCAAGCGAGAGAATTTTGATTTTTGAAAAAGTGATTTTGGCAGATTTTGTTTTGCACGGGCAAAACGTGCGTGCCGTCAGTCCGCACCACCATTTTACGCCGTGTTTAAAAAACGAATGATCCAATCGGCGGATGGATCGTGCGGCAATGTCGTGTTTTGCAAGCAAGAAGAGCGGGGAGCATACTCACGTATGTGACTCGCGAGGCGAGCGTAGCAAGGCGCGAGATTGGCCGCGAGACGCCGCCGTCCGTTGTTTTTTGTGAGATGTCTGTGCTGATTTTTTGATAAAATGTCCAGTTCGCACTGATTGACAAAACGGCTTTACCGTGCTATATTGTTATCGTGGAACTGTGTTGTAAATAGAAAGGTTTTTTTATGAGTAAATGTTTTGATATTGCAAAAGCGTTTTATGCTGATCTCGGGGTCGATGTCGAAGCGGCATTCAAGCGCTTGGATAATATTCCGGTAAGTCTGCATTGCTGGCAGGGCGATGATGTCAACGGATTTGAAAATTCCAGTGCGCTGGACGGCGGTATCGCCGTTACCGGCAACTATCCCGGACGCGCCCGCACTATTGAAGAACTCCGTGCCGATATCAGCAAAGTGCTTTCACTTCTGCCCGGTAAGAAACGGCTCAATATCCATGCGATCTACGCCGATACCAACGGCAGGAAGGTCGAACGCAACGAACTTGATGCTTCACACTTTTCCAGCTGGATCGACTTCGCCAAAGCGGAAAATCTCGGACTGGACTTCAATCCGACCTGTTTCTCCCACCCGTTGGCGACCAACGGAACTCTTTCCAGTGCCGATGCCAAAGTCAGACAATACTGGATCGAACACTGCATCCAGTGCCGCAAGATCGGTGCCGAAATGGGCAGACAGCTCGACAACCCCTGCGTGACCAATATCTGGATCCCGGATGGTTTCAAAGATACCCCATACGACCGCCTCGCTCCCCGCAAACGTCTGGAAGAGGCTCTTGATGCGGTCTTTGCGGTCAAGGTCGATGAAAAATACAACCGCGATGCCGTGGAATGCAAACTTTTCGGCATCGGCGCTGAAAGCTGTACCGTAGGTTCCCACGAATTTTACATGGGATATGCCATTTCCCGGAAAAAACTCTGCTGTCTGGATGCCGGACACTTCCACCCGACCGAAGTTATTTCAGATAAGATTTCCAGCTGTCTTCTGTTTCTGGATGAGATATTGCTCCATGTCAGCCGTGGTGTCCGCTGGGACAGTGACCATGTGGTCTGCTGGGATCAGGAACTGCAGGCGATCGCTTCAGAGATCATCCGCCACAACTTCGATCAGCGCGTCCATATCGGACTGGACTACTTCGATGCTTCGATCAACCGCATCGCCGCCTGGGCGATCGGTGCGCGTAATATGTACAAAGCTCTGCTTTTCGCGCTTCTTGAACCTGCCGCCATGCTCAAAGATGCCGAAGACAGCGGCGATTATGCCCGCCGCCTCGGTTTGATGGAAGAGCTTAAGAGCATGCCTTTTGCCGCGATTTGGAATGAATACTGTGAACGGGCCAATGTTCCCGGCGGTATGGATTTTCTCCAAGCGGTCAAAGATTATGAAATTGCTGTAACTTCCAAACGAAAGTAAAAATAGTATGATCAAAAAAATTCTTTTTCAGGGGGATTCCATTACTGATGCCAGGAGAGACCGGGAGGGCATAAACGGTTACGGCCCGGATATGGGTTGCGGTTATGCTGCATTGATCGCCGGTAAACTGCTTGCCGCCAATCTTGACCGGGAATTTTCCTGTTTCAACCGCGGTATCTCCGGAAACCGGGTAGTAGATCTCTATGCCAGATGGAAAGTCGATGCGCTGAATCTCAAGCCGGATCTCCTCTCTGTTTTGATCGGAGTCAATGACACCTGGCATGAGTTTGCCTTTGAAAACGGAGTGGAACTCGACCGGTATGAAAGGATTTACCGGATGCTTCTGGAGTGGACACGCGCCGAACTTCCGGAAGTGAAGCTGGTGCTGTGCGAACCATTTTGCCTCAAATCAGAGCTCGTTACAGATGAATGGATGGCAGAGGTCGCTGCCCGCGGGGTGATCGTGAAAAAACTTGCTGCTGAATTTGATGCCGTTTTCGTCCCTTTGCAAAACGTGCTGGAAAAAGCGGCTGCCAAAGCAAATGACAATCTTAAAATTTTGCGCGACGGTGTCCATCCGACACTTGCCGGAGCGCAGATAATCGCCGATCAATGGCTTAAATATGTGGAATTGTAAATTATGGACTTTCAGAAAAACATCCGCGACATCATCGTCAAACTTGGCGAGGATCCGGAACGGGAAGGACTGGTGAAAACTCCCGAACGGGTGGAGCGCAGTCTGCGTTTTCTCACCCGGGGTTACCATCAGAAACTGGAAGAGGTGGTCAACGGCGCACTCTTTGAAGCCGAATCCGATGATATGGTCATTGTCCGCAATATTGAATTTTTCAGTATGTGCGAGCACCATATGCTCCCCTTTTTCGGTAAATGCCATGTCGGCTATATTCCCAATAAAAAAATCATCGGGGTAAGCAAAATCGCCCGTATTGTGGATATGTTTGCCCGGCGGCTTCAGGTGCAGGAGCGGTTGACCAAAGAGATTTCCCATGCGCTGATGGAGATCCTCGATGCCGAAGGCGTCGGCGTGGTGATGGATGCCCAGCACCTTTGTATGCAGATGCGCGGCGTGGAAAAGCAGAATTCAGTCATGACCACCAGTTCCATGCTCGGAAGTTTCCGCCGTGAACTTGCCACCAGAAATGAATTTACCCGGTTGATACGATGAAAGCTCTTATCCAGCGGGTCAAATATGCCAAAGTTACGGTCGGAGGACAGGTGACCGGTTCCATTGGGCAGGGATTGCTCATATTGCTCGGCGTGATGCCGGAGGATGATGAAAAATTCGCCGATTATCTTGCTGACCGTTGTGCCGGATTGCGCATTTTTGAAGATGAACAGGGCAAAATGAACCGTTCGCTTCTGGATATCGGCGGAGCAGCTCTGGTCGTTTCCCAGTTCACTTTGTGTGCCGATGTTTCCGCCGGACGCCGTCCCTCTTTTTCCGGGGCGGCACATCCGGAAAAAGCCGATGCTCTTTATGAATACTTTAAAAATGCATTGGAAAAACTGGGCGTACATACCGCTTCCGGAGTCTTCGCGGCTGATATGCTGGTCGAACTCGGCAATGATGGTCCGGTGACCATGATGCTCGAAACTACTTTGAATTCCGCCGGAAAACCGGCTCTTAAATAGAACTTTTTCCGGTGGTGGATCATGGAAGACAAGATGGTAGTTGTGGAAGATAAAACAGTCGTAATGGATGACAGAACTGTTGTTTTTGACCGTGATGATGTTACCGTCAGCATCGATGAAGAGAATATCAAAATCGATCGTACCGTAAGTGGTACAACTCTGCGCAATGTCCATGAAGAGATAAAGCATTTTATTTCCGGGGGCAGTAGAAATTTGTCCGCTGCCGGGGAAATTTCTCCGGCAGAACCGTCTCTTGTTCCCGTGACCGAACTTTATTCTCTGGGCAGTAAGCTGGGGGACGGCGGGCAGGGGGTCGTTTTCAGTGCCGGAGATTTCGGACTGCAGAGAGAGGTCGCCGTAAAACGGTTGCGCCAAGAGTTCAATTCTTCTGAAACTGCCCGCCGGGAATTTATTCAGGAAGCCAGACTTACCGCTTCTCTTGATCATCCGGCGATCATCCCTATATACAATTTGTGTACTGATGAAGAGGGCGGTTTGAGTCTGGCTATGAAAAAACTGAATGGCATTTCCCTTAAAAAATATCTCGCTCTGACCAATGAACGCTACCGTAACGGCGGAATTGAAAATTTTGATGAGGAAACCGCTCTTGCCAAGCGCATCAGCTTGTTCATCAAAGTGTGCGAAGCCATATCCTATGTCCATTCAAAAAAGGTGATCCATTGCGATTTGAAACCGGAAAATATCATGTTCGGTGAATACGGCGAAGTTTATGTCGTCGACTGGGGTATTGCCCGGAGGCTCGATCAACCTCATGAAGATAACGGCAAAATCATGGGAACTCCGCGTTATACCTCCCCGGAGAATCTGAATCGAGAAAAGTGTGATGACCGTTCCGACATTTATTCTCTCGGCGTTATCCTCTTTGAGATCGTGACTCTGGCTCCGGCTTTCTCCGGACAGAGTGCTTCCGAAGTTGTCGCCAAAGTAAAAGCGGGAATGTTCAATCCTCTGCATCACAGCTTCGGATGCCGTATTCCCCGCGATCTGGCTGCGGTCATCCGCAAGGCAGTCGCTCTTGATCCGGCGGATCGTTACCGTTCTGCGGAGGATTTTACCGCTGATCTCAAAGCCTACCGCCGCGGGGCTGAAGTATCGGCAAACCCGGATTCTCCGTTGCGTAAATTGCTGCGCTGGACCAGGCGCAACCGGCGTAAGGCCCTCATGTTTGCCGGAGTCGGGATCTTGCTTTTTATTGCCGCTGTAACGGTGATCGGGTTCGCCGTCAGTATGCGTACCGCCGCACATGAACACCTTAAAGACAATATGATCGACGGTGCGACCGCTTCTGCTGTGCAGAAAGCGGTTCAGATCGACCGTTCGCTTACTCATGTCGCAACTTTGCTGGGTGTACTCAATGCGGATCTGGCGATGCTGCTCGATCTCAACCGTCCAGCCTCATCGCTCGGCAATCCGGCGATCATTTCCGGAGTGCGTACCGGACAGCAATTGATGCGTCCGGCGCATTTTGTGCCGGATGAACACAGCGAAACCCACTTTACCCCCGGAGTCAAACTTGCTCTGGATCGTGCCGCTTATGTCATGGCGGAAAAAATCGCTCCAAATGAGTTGGAACATATTCTTAAATGTCTGCGCCCCGCCGTCTCCCGGATGCGCCGGACCGTACTGAAAAGTCACCCCGAATATTGGAACTATACTCTTGAAAAACAACTGGAAGCCTACCGGAATTTGCAGTTGCCGGTTTCTTTTTGTTACTTTACTCTGAAAAACGGTCTTCACGTTATGTTCCCCGGAAATAATGGAGTCAAAGACGGTTTTGACGGCAGGACCCGCCCCTGGTACAAGGCCGCCGCAGGACGCGGTGCGGTTCCGGTCTGGGTCGTCCCGTACCGGACGGCATTCAGACAGACCTTTGATGTGGTCAGCTGCGCCATGGAGATCGTCGGCGCCAGGGAGAATGTTCACGGAACTGCGGCGGTGGATATTCCGGTGAAGGTTTTGGCAAATGTGTTGTGCCGTGAACCGGAAAAAGCCGCCTGTACGGTGGAGCGGTTGCTTGTCTCAAGTGACGGAGTGATCATTTTGCGCTGCGTGGGAGACGGGAAAAAGTTTGTCCCGGATATTACCGAAAAAGTGCGGATGTTCAATCTCAAGATTTTTTCCGATATGAAGTCCAAACGCTACGGCAGAACCATCCGGGATGAACGCGGCAGGGAATTTCTCTGGCTTTACTCCTTTATTCCGTCAGCGCAATGGCTCTATATCGAAAAGATCGATCTGGATAAGTTGATGCTTTTCAACCGCATTCAGAATTGAGCAGCGCTTTGAAACGCGGATGATCACTCCCCCACAGCATCCGCGCCAGCTCCAGTAAGCCTCCGTGGGAAACATGGTTGGCGATCGCAGTATCAAAAAATATCTGCCGTCCGGCTTCGGCCTCCGGTGTGGCGTGGTCAGTGAACCGGCGCAGCAACCATGGGTCACGCAGCCACGGACGGGCGATCATAACACCGGCACTCCCGGAAGCTTTTACTGCATTTACCGCATCTTCCACGGAAGATATATCGCCATTGATGATCACCGGGATGCCATTTGATAATTCAACCGATCTCCTGAAACGCCTGATTCTCTCTTCATGCGGCAACGGGATGTACAGCTCTTTTACTGTCCGGTGATGGAAAAATATCTTATCCACTGCGCCGCTGTTGACGATCGGCGGCAGGATATTTTCCATCTCTTCCGGGGTTTCCCAACCGCAGCGGAGTTTTACACTTAACGATGTTCCATCAGGCAGACCGGCTTTTACTTCAGCGCAGAATTTTTCCAATGCTGCCGGATTTTTCAGCGCACCGCCTCCGGCACCACCGGAAACGACCCGCGAACTCGGACAACCGAAATTCAAATTTATGGATTCTGCTCCAAGTTTCATAAAAACGGTTCCAGCTTCGGCGAGCAAAACTGGATCGATGCCCATCAACTGTACACATACCGGAACATTTGATGCGGCAAAGCCGGAGTAAAAACTTTTCAATTTTCCGGTTCCGGGAAGATTCTGCGACAACCGGACAAACGGCGTCATCCAGCGGTGAACCAGCTGCAACTGATTCACCGCCGCAATAAATCCCCCTTTGCCGACACCTTCCATCGGCCCCGGCCATACTTCAAAATCCATCTGCCGCTCCTGTATAAAATTTGCTGTTTTATAAAATAACTCCATTTATTTGAGTTTGCCAGTTTCTACGGTTGAAATATGTGGTAAAATGTGGTATATTATAACGATGTTTTTTTTATAACCGCAGTAAAATACCGGAGGTCGATATGATTCGTGTGGAGAAACTTCCGCAGTCAGATTTGTATAACGTGTTGTTTGTATTTCCGGCTCAAAAGGACGATCAGGTTTTTCTTACCGGTTCATTCAATGACTGGGATCCGGCACAGTTTGTCATGGAATACCGGAATGAATTGAATGGTTTCGGTTTTGAACTCCAACTCCCGGCCGGATGTTATGAATATAAATTTATTGTTGATGGGGAATGGGTCACCGATCTGGATAATACCAATTTTTCCGCTAATGACTTCGGTACTTTGAACAGCGTTTTGAATATAGGATAAAATCACTTTATGGCACGTAACACCGCTTATACTGACGGACCGATCGGTTCGGTAATGCTGAAAACCGCCTTGTCCATGCTGCCCGGGACTCTGGCGATCTCCGGATACAACATCGTTGATACTTACTTTGTTTCAAAGCTCGGAACTATGCCGATGGCGGCTATGGGTTTCACCTTTCCGGTGGTGATGCTGGTCAGCTGCCTTTTCCGCGGTATCGACAACGGTATCATGACTCCGACCGCCCAGCTCCTCGGCGGCGGCAGAGTGCCCAAAGCGGCGCGGCTCATCTCTTCCGGAATAATTCTTTTGACCATAATTTCACTTTCGGTCGGTGTTATCGGCAGTTTGACCATCGACCCGGTATTCCGCAATTTGCTCAAGGCCGATGAAGTCGTTATGAAAGATATCCGCGCCTATATGGTCATCTGGTACATGGGAAGTTTTACTGCTTCATTGAGCATGGCTGCCAATGCGTTGCTCGTTACTTCCGGTGAATCGCGTCTTGCCGGAATTTTTATGCTCGGCGGTTTGCTGTTGAATGTCATCCTTGACCCGATATTTATTTTCGGTTTCGGATTCATCCCCGCCATGGGCGTTGCCGGTGCAGCTCTGGCGACTGTTGTTGCCCAGGCGGTCGGCGTTATTGCCACCGCTTCCATACTTCACTTCAAATTGCGTTTGATCGCTCCATTCAATATGCCGTTTGCGATCATTTCCGGGCATTGGCAGACCATTCTGCGTTATGGTATTCCGGCAACCTGCGCGATGCTGCTCATCCCGCTCGGCTCAATGGCAGTTACCCGTGCTGTCGCTGAAGTAGGCGGTGAAGTCGCCGTCGCCGCCACCGCCGCCGCCACCCGTATCGAAGTCGTTGCATTCGTTTTTCCCATGTCGCTCGGAATGGCGCTTTTGCCGATGATCGGTCAGAACTATGGAGCCAAAGCCTGGGATCGCATCAATCAGTGCCGCCGTTTCGCTCTGCGTTTCGCCGGTGCCGTTTTGCTGATCATGGCGGTGATATTCACCACTTTTGCTCCGCAGATTTCCACACTTTTTTCCAAAGACCCCAAAGTCCTTGAAATCATGGTCCGCTATCTGCGCATCGTTTCCTGGGGGCTTGCCGGTGTGGAGATCCACCGTTTCGGCGGCTTTTTCCTCAACGGCTGTGCGCGTCCTCTGGGGGCGGCTCTCCTCAATGGTTCAAGGGTCGTTGTTTTTCTCGTGCCGCTGACCTTTGTCGCAGTCGCCATGAACTGGTTGGACGGTATATTTTATGCCCGTCTGGTTTCCGATATTTGCGCCGGTATCGCCGGATGGATCTGCGCCCGTCTTGTTACCAGGAATTTGCAATAAGCGGAGCGATCTCGCTTGCTCTCGCGAGCCTTGCCGTCGGACGTCGGCTCGGTTGAGGGCAAGAGGCTGGCGCACGTGCGGAGTGCATCATGGAGCGATGTCGTCTAACGGACAAATACGGACAGATACGGACTTAAACGGACGATAACGGACAACAAGCTGCCCATTGTCTTTATGTCGGCGGATGCCGCATGGTCTGTTTTGCCGCGCGTCCGACTCGTCCGACCAGTCCGACACGTCCGACTCAACAGGCCAAATCAGCGACGGACGATAACGGATAACAAGCTGCCCATTGTCTTTATGTCGGCGGATGCCGCATGGTCTGTTTTGCCGCGCGTTCGACCAGTCCGACCAGTCCGACACGTCCGACTCAACAGGCCAAATCAGCGACGGACGATAACGGATAACAAGCTGCCCATTGTCTTTATGTTTGCGGATGCCGCATGGTCTGTTTTGCCGCGCGTCCGACTCGTCCGACCAGTCCGACACGTCCGACTCAACAGGCCAAATCAGCGACGGACGATAACGGATAACAAGCTGCCCATTGTCTTTATGTTTGCGGATGCCGCATGGTCTGTTTTGCCGCGCGTCCGACTCGTCCGACCAGTCCGACACGTCCGACTCAACACGCCAAGTCAGCAGCTTTTTGTTATCAATTACTTGAAAATTATCAATACCGGTGTTATTTTATATAAAATGTCTAACACTGAAAGATAATTTTGTCTTGATTAAAACTTTTGGAGTATATTAAAAATGGATTCACTCAACTGGAATGCTTCTCCCGATCTTTTGACCCCGATGTTTAAACGCGGAACCGATTTTCTCGGCAGCCGTTATCCGATCCTTTGCGGCGCAATGACCTGGGTCTCTGAACCGAAACTTGTCGCCGCGGTCTGCAATAACGGCTGTTTCGGTTGTATTGCCGGAGGCAATGCTCCGACTGATATTCTTGCCAAACAGATCGAAGAGACCCGCAGTTTGACCAAAAATAATTTCGGTGTCAACCTTATCACCATTGCTCCATCCTACAAGAGTCATCTGGAAATGCTCAAAGATGCCCATGTCCCTTATATCATCTTTGCCGGAAGTTTCCCCCGCGAGAAAGAGGTCGCTGCCGCCAAGGCAACCGGTGCCAAAGTAATGTGTTTTGCTTCGACCATTTCCATCGCCGACCGCATGATCCGTTTCGGTGCCGATGCCATCATTCTTGAAGGCAGCGAAGCCGGTGGTCACATCGGTCATGTTTCGTCGATGATCCTGATCCAGCAGCTGCTTTTCAAGTATGCCGATACGCTGCCGATTTTTATTGCAGGCGGTGTTGCCACCGGAAAAATGATGGCTCATCTGCTGATGATGGGCGCCGCCGGTGTTCAGCTCGGAACCCGTTTCGTCATGACTGAAGAGTGCATGGTCCATCCCAAATTCAAAGAGGTGTTCCTCAAAGCCAACGCCCGGGATGCCATCGCTACTCCGCAGTATGATTCCAAATTGCCGGTAGTCGCTGTGCGCGCACTCAAAAACAAAGGTATGCAGCAATTTGGAGCCTTGCAGCTGCGTCTGCTCAAAGAGCTTGAAGCCGGAACCATCCACCGTCAGCAGGCGCAGGAAGAGGTTGAAAAGTTCTGGGTCGGAGCCCTCCGCCGCGCTGCTGTTGAAGGCGATGTGGACAACGGTTCATTGATGGCCGGACAGGCGGTCGGTCTTATGGATAAGATCACTCCTATTTCCGATCTGGTCGTCGAACTTCTGACCGATGCCAACAACGAACTTCTTGCAGTCAGGAACAAATTGGGGTAATTGCATCCGGAGAGAGAAAAACTTTGTCAAAAAACCGGTTTTTTCTGCGGAAAATACTTGAATAAATTCTCTTTGTGCTGTACTTTAAATTCAGGTAGACTTTTTTAACCATAAGGAGATTTTATTATGTACAAAATCGGTTTCGCACAGGAAATTTTTACCCCGCCGGTCGGTGTCGGTTTGGCCGGCTACATGAATAAACGCCCCAATGTCGGTATGTATGACGATCTTTATGTCAAAGCTCTCATCATCCAGTCCGGCGAAACCAAGTGCGGCTTTGTCACCTTTGAACTCTGCTCCATTACCGCAGAACTTTTCGACGATCTGGAAACTCTCATCGTAGAGAAATTCGGTCAGGAACTTTTCAACAATTTGATCCTGTCTGCCACCCACACCCACACCGGTCCCTCTTTTTACGCCGGTAAAGCGAACTTTGATGAAGTCACCCGCTATGCCTATGACCGTCTTCTCGAAGCTGTCGAACGTGTCATCCGCCGCGCGCTGATGAACCTCATGCCCGGCGAGATAGAGGTCGGTTCTGTCTACAATAACCCCTACGGTTTTGTCCGCCGCTACTTTATGAAGAACGGCACCATCGTCACCAACCCCGGCTGGCGCAATCCCGAAATCGACCGCCCCGAAAGCGACTTTGACCGCACCATCAGCATCATGAAGATCGTTCAGGAGGGCCGCATCACCGCCATCATGTGCAACATTGCCAACCACGGTGACACCGTTGGAGGTTCCATCGTTTCCGCTGACTGGTACGGCCGTTTTGCCCAGGAGATCCAGTACCAGCTTAAGACCGGCATCCCGGTGATGGTGGTTGACGATGCCTCCGGTGACATCAACCACTTTGACTTCCGTCAGGATATCAAGCAGACCAGCATGGATGAAGCTGTCCGCATCGGCCGCGGCTACGCCAAGATCGTTCTGGATAAACTTTTTGATCTGGAAAAACTTCCCGAATGCGAAATCGTTGTCAAGAACGGCACCGTTACCATTCCGCACCGTCAGATCACCGAAGCGGAACTCGCTGAAGCCAAGCACACTCTTGCTACTGTCCCCGATATCAAAAAGGAAGGTGACTTTGAAAGTCAGGATCTTGCCAATAAAGTCCCCGCTGCTCTCCGTCACTTCGCCCAGCGTACTATCAACTGCTATGAAAAGAGCGTTCCCTCTCACACCTGCCGCCTGACCGCTATCGAATTCGGCAAAGAACTGGCTTTCATCTCTCTGCCGGGCGAACCCTTTAACGGTATCAGCCGCGCCATCCGTGAGGCATCTCCTTTCAAGTACAACTTCATTATCGAACTCGCCCAGACCAAATCCGGTTATGTCCCCATGCCGGAATGCTTCGAACGCGGCGGTTATGAAGTCCAGCCTAATGTTGACTCCTGCGCCCCCAACGCGGCGACCGAGATCATCAAAGCGGCGATCGAAAACCTGTAATTTGCGGGAGAATATTTACCATGTCATCAATAAAGACTCCGCGTTTCCGTTGTACTGCCACGGGAGATTCCATGATCTCCCGGCGGCTGCCGCTTGAAGGAGAATATGAGGGTTTCAGTGAAGTTAAAAACTTCATCATGCAGGGCGATTTCCGCTACGGCAACCTCGAAACCACCGTTCACAATTTTGAATCATATGGGGGTGCCCAGAGCGGCGGCAGCTGGCTGTGTTCGCCTCCCGGAGTCATTGATGATCTGCGTAAATTCGGAATGAATGTCCTCTGCACTGCCAATAACCATGCTCTGGACTATTCCTACGGCGGCTTGATCAAGACCCTTGAATATCTTGAAAAAGCCGATATGCCCTACGCCGGAACCGGACGCTCGCTCGCCGATGCTTCCCGTCCGGTGTACATCGATACCGTCAGCGGCCGTTATGCCCTTATCGGCTGTACTATGAGTTTTCACCCCGAAGCGATGGCTGGCGAACAGACTGCTTCTCTTCCCGGCCGCCCCGGCGTGAACGGCATCCGGGTCAACAAGACCTACCATTTGCCGCCCGCCGATCTGGAACAGCTCAAGCGCATCGCCGCTGCTCTTGGAATCAATACCAAAGATGAGATCATCCGCGCGGAAGGCTATCTTCCCCAGCTCAAAGCCGGTCAGCAGCCGTTCGGTCAGCTGATGTTTGAAGCCGCCGAAAAGGCAGAAATCATTTCCAAATGCAACCCGGGCGATTTGAAACGCATCACTGATGCCATTGCCGAAGCACGTTTTATGGCGGATTATGTTGTGGTTTCAATGCATAATCACGAACTTTCCGGAAACAGCAAAGAGAATGTCGATCCGGTTTCCAAAGAGTTCGCAAAAGCGTGTATCGATGCCGGTGCCGATGCCGTCATCGGAACCGGCCCGCACCTTTTGCGCGGCATGGAGATCTATAACGGCAAACCAATTTTCTACTGTCTGGGCGACTTCATCATCCAGCTGGAAACCATCCTCCGCGCTCCGGACGGGATGTTTGCCAAGCAGAAACTCAATGGCAACGACCGTCTTGATGTCCTTTTCAACAACCGTTCCGACAACGGCAAACGCGGCTTGTGCTACGACCCCATCATGTACAAGTCGGTCATTCCCTACTGGGAAGTGGAAAACGGTGAACTGGTCAAAATGGTCTTCATGCCCGTTGAGGAACAGTTCGGTCTGCCGCGTTCCCGCGCCGGCTGGCCGCAGAAAAATACTTCGCTCAATATAATTGAGCATTTCGCTGAAATGTCCAAACCTTTCGGTGTGGATATCAAAGTAGAAAACGGTTTCGGCGTTGTCGAACTTTAACGAAAGAGTTTACTATGTTTTTAAATGAAGATATGGCAAAGTATGCCGCCGAAGTTCAGGAAGAGCTCAAACAGCTTATTCGTGACCTCTGCGCCATTCCCGCTCCTTCGCACCATGAGGAAAAACGGGCGGAATTCTGCAAAAAGTGGTTTGAAGACAACGGTTTTACCAATGTCACCATCGATGAAGCACTCAATGTCATTGCTCCGTTGAATGTCACTGCAAATAATCCGCTGACCGTTATTATGGCACATACCGATACGGTGTTCCCGGATACTGAACCGATGCCGTTTTCTGAAGATGGCGAATATATGTACTCCCCCGGCGTCGGCGATGACACCGCCAACCTGGCGGTGCTGATGATTTGCGCCCGCTATTACAAGGATAACTTCCCCGGCGGCAGTGAAGGTATGCTTATAGTTGCCAACTCCTGCGAAGAGGGGCTCGGTAATTTGAAAGGCAGCCGCCGCATCGTTGCCGATTACGGCAGTCGCATAACCGATTTTATTTCACTTGACGGAGCCACGCTGAACCGGGTGGTCACCCGCGCGGTCGGTTCCCACCGCTACAAAGTCACCGTGCGCACCGAGGGCGGTCACAGCTTCGGGAAATTCGGCAACCGCAACGCCATTCATGTTCTTTCCAGCATGATAACTTCGCTTTATACGGTCAAAGTTCCGCAGAATGGCGACAGCATCACCACCTACAATGTCGGACACATCTCCGGCGGAACCAGCGTCAACACCATCGCCCAGAATGCGGAGATGATGTATGAGTACCGTTCCACCGATCGCGAATGTCTTGCCACAATGAAGGATATGTTCTACAAAGTTATTGAATTCTACCGGGCAACCGGAGTCGGAGTTGAGGTCGAAGTAATCGGCGACCGTCCCTGCGGCGGCGATGTCGATCCGGTGAAACTGGAGGCTCTGCGCAACCGTTTCCGGGCTTCGGTGAAAGATATTTTTGATCTTGAAACGATCAATGGTTCAAGTTCCACTGACTGCAATATTCCGCTTTCCGAGGGCATCCCGGCAATCTGTTTCGGAGTATGTAAGGCTTTCGGTTCCCACACCCGTGAGGAAAAGGTGAATATCGCCAGTCTGCAGGACGGATGCCGTCTGCTGCTGGATTTCCTCTACCGTAAATAATTTTGGAGTATGAAATGAAAAAAATATTTGTTCTGATTGCCGGATTGCTGTTTGTTGTTCTCAATGCCGCCAATATCGACTGGCTGGTGAAAGTTGATAAAACTTCCACCGTCAAAGATGCTCAAAAAGCTTCTGTTGACGGAATTATGCCCAAAGACAGCAAAAAAGTAACCACCAAAGGCAGCGAAAATCTTCAGATCCACCGCATGGCAGGACGGCTTTATTTCAGCGGAACCGGGTTTCGCGGTATTGCCTGTGCCAAACTCACCTTTGACAATGACTGCACTCAAATGATCGGTTTCGGTGCTAATAACTTCTGCACACTTTTCATCAATGGTGAACAGATCGCCACCACTGAACCCGGCGGCAACTTTTACCGTCCGATCCATGCGACAAATTATGTTAAAAATGTCAAGTTCAAAAAAGGTGACAATTTTGTGGCGATGTTTCTCCGTCCGGGGGCGATCGGTTGGGGATTTGCCTTTGACCTTATCCCTGATTTTTCCAAACTTCCGGCGACCGTACGCGAGCGTGACCGTTTGATCGAACAGCTTTTCCCGCCGGAAAAAGCGGGATTGGTCGCTAAAGAGTGTCTTTATTACACCTCCACGGACAAGGTTTGTTTCAACTTTGAAACCGGTTTGCCCACCATGGCGGGTATCCGTTACAAAAAAGCAGGCGATAAGAGTGGTTCTATTGTCTGGGACAGTCAGGATGGTGTCCGGAGAAAAGCTTCGATCCACCGGGTCGAAATAAAAGGATTGAAGCCTGCAACGCAATACAATTATGAGGTGGTGGAGCTTGATCCCCGTACGGCAAAGATCAAACCGCTTTCCAAAGGGAGTTTTACCACCTTCCCGGAAAAATCTGCCAATACTAAATTTATGATCATCAGCGACACCCAGTGCGATTGGATAATCCGCAAGACCATGGTGAAAAAAATGTTGGATATTTACGGCGGAAGAGATATGGATTTCTTCCTTTCTCTCGGAGATATGTCGGAAGGATTTCCCAATTTCCGTGATGAATACTTTACCAACTTTTATGATGAATTTCCGAAAAATAAATATCTTAAACCGGTGTTTTTTGTCCGGGGAAATCATGAATTCCGGGGACAGGACGGCTATAAATACAGCAGCTATTTCGGGAAAAGCTATTATGCATTCCGGCATGGAGATACTTTTGTTATCGTGCTTGAATCAGGTGAAGATAAGAGAACTTTCTTTACTCCCGGCCACTATACTTTGAGCACCGATACGGAATATTATTTTGCTGAACAGCGTGAATGGCTCCGCAAACTTATCGAAACTCCGGAATGCAAAACCGCAAAGCATCGTATCGTGTTGTCTCACGGAACACCGTTCAACAGTTTAAGTGCGACATTCTCCAAGAATATTGAAAGTATGGCCGGAGAATTTTTCTACGGCAAAAATCCCAAATGCAAGATCGATTTGTGGTTGTCTGCTCATACTCACGCACCTTATATGTATGATCCGGCTGCCGGGAAATTTTTCTGGATGGACAACTATCTTGTTTATGACAAAAAGGCAAAAGAGAACAAGGTAACCCCGGTTGAGCGCAAAAAAGCATTCGTGTTTAAGGAGCAGGATAAGAAAAATTTCCATTTCCCGATCATCGTCAATGACGGTCCAGGAGGAAGCGGCGTGCATCTTTCAGCACTACTTATTGAAACAACTCCGGAAAATATCAGAGTGAAAATGTTCCCGGTTTCGGAAACTGCTTCCACTTACAGCGATATGAAGGTCAAGGCTCCGATGCTTGATGTGGTGTTGGAACGGGGTAAGCCGGTCAGGATCAATTCAAGTAAACTGGTCGAAGTGAAATAATATCTTAATGTCAGACGGCTGTTGTGTGCCGCCGTCTGCCATTTTTTTGTTATTGTCTCATTTCTTGTGAAAATCTTTACTGCGGCGGCGCAAGATTGCCCGCTATCCTCCGCCGTCCGTTGTTTTTTATGAGATGTCTGTGATTATTTTTGGAAAAAAACAGCTTCAGTACTTGCATTTTTTAAAAAATGAGCTATTTTATACAAATGACAGTTTGATTAAATATTTAAATTTGAAATACAGGAGAAACTAATCATGGCACATAAAAAAGGTCAGTCCAGCAGCCGCAATGGTCGTGACAGTCAGCCGAAATTCCTCGGTATCAAGGCTTACAGCAGCGAATTCGTCACCGCCGGTTCCATCATCGTCCGTCAGCGCGGCACCCGCTTCCGTCCCGGCAACAATGTCGGTTGCGGACGCGATTTCACCCTCTTTGCTCTTTGTGACGGCACTGTCCAGTTCATCAAGACCCAACGTAAGGTCAACGTGATTCCGGCCGCCGAGTAATCTGCAAGGAAACGTGTGACTTGTCAAAACCCTGGCGGGGCGGAAAGCCCGGTCAGGGTTTTTGTCTTGTTTAAAGTAGATCTATCAATATTCCGGAGAATCAGATGTCTTTTATAGATAAAACCCAGATCAGAGTCAAAGCCGGTGACGGCGGCAGCGGTTCATGCAGTTTCCGCCGGGAAAAATTTATCCCCAAAGGTGGTCCCGACGGCGGCGACGGCGGGGCAGGAGGCAATGTTATTTTGGAAGCTTCCACCAGTGAATCCAGTCTGGTTTCTCTGGTATTCAAGCGCAGTTACCGCGCTAAAAACGGAACCAACGGTGCCGGAAAGGGTCTCTACGGACACAAAGGGGACGATCTTATTCTCAAAGTTCCCGTCGGTACAGTGGTGCGTGACCTTGATTCCGGCGAAGTTATCGCCGATCTCGATGAAAACGGCGCGCAGGCGATCGTTGCCAACGGCGGCAGAGGCGGCAGGGGAAATATCCATTTTGCCACCAGTACCAACCGCGCTCCGCGCAAATTTGAGAGCGGACGCGAGGGCGAAGAACGCCAGTTGGAACTTGAGCTGAAAATGATTGCCGATGCCGGTCTGGTCGGCTATCCCAATGCCGGTAAATCAACGCTTATATCCAATTTGAGCGATGCAAGACCCAAGGTCGCACCGTATCCATTTACCACCTTGCATCCGGTCGTGGGCGTGGTCGAATATCCTGATTACCGGCGGTTGACACTGGCAGATATTCCCGGACTTATTGACGGCGCGCACCGCAATGTCGGTCTTGGACACGCTTTTTTGCGCCATATCGAACGTACCAGTGTACTGCTTTATGTATTGGATATGGGAGGAGTTGACGGTCGCGCTCCGTGGGATGACCTTGTCAGTCTGGAGCAGGAACTTGAACTCTATCTGCCCGGGCTTTCCAAACGGCCTTCATTGATCGTTGCCAACAAGATGGACTTACCTGATGCGGAAGCCAATCTGGCGGAACTCAAACAGCGCCTTGCCGGTGATGCGCGGGAAATCATTCCCGTTTCTGTCGGACTGGGCGAAACCGGCATCCTTGCCGACCGTATACGCGAACTGGTTTTTGCCCGCCGCGCGGAGTTGGAAAGAGAAAAAATGCTCGCAAAAAAAGAAAATATTCCGGAAACGGCAGAGGATACTTCCGCTTCCGGTGAGATAATTCTTGAATAATCATCTTTATATAAGGAATAAAAATCATGGCTGCTGATGTCGAAGTCAAAAACGAACCGCTGGATTTTATCCGCGAGATAGTTACCGAAGATTTGCGCAACAATAAAAATGACGGCAAAGTCGTCACCCGTTTCCCGCCTGAACCCAACGGCTATTTACACATCGGTCACGCCAAGGCGATCTGTCTTGACTTCGGTGTTGCGGCCGAATACGGCGGTATCTGCAACTTGCGCATGGATGATACCAACCCGACCAAAGAAGATACCGAATATGTCGATTCCATAGTCAACGATGTCCGCTGGCTCGGATTTGAACCGGCAGCTCTCTACTATGCCAGCGACTACTTTGACAAGATGTACGATTGCGCCGTGGAACTTATCAAACGCGGCAAAGCCTATATCTGTACTCTTTCCAATGAGGAGTGGGACGAATACCGCGGCGATTTGAGCAAGCCGGGTAAGGAGTCTCCCGGACGGTTGCGCTCCATTGAAGAGAACCTCGATCTCTTCACCCGGATGCGTGCCGGTGAATTTGAAGATGGTTCCATGGTTTTGCGTGCCAAAATCGATATGGCAAGTCCCAATATCAATATGCGCGACCCGGTCATCTACCGCATCCGCCGGGTGGAACACTTCCGTCACGGCAACAAGTACTGTATTTATCCGATGTACGACTTTGCGCACCCGCTGGAAGATGCCTTTGAAGGTGTCACCCACAGCTTCTGCACTCTGGAATTTGAGATCCACCGCCCGCTGTACGACTGGGTGTTGGAAGCATTGGATTATCCCCACCGGCCGCGTCAGATCGAATTCTCCCGTCTCAACCTCACCAATACGGTGATGAGCAAGCGCAAACTTTTGCAGCTGGTCAAAGAAAACCATGTTTCCGGATGGGATGATCCCCGTATGCCCACCATCTGCGGTCTCCGCCGTCGCGGTGTGCCTGCCGCCGCCATCCGCAAGATGTGCAAAGCGGTCGGCGTGACCAAATTTGACGGTATCACTTCCATGGCGCTGCTCGAACACTGCATCCGTGAAGAATTGAACAGTACCGCTTCGCGTTATATGGCGGTTCTCGATCCTTTGAAAGTCACTATCACCAACTTCCCTGAAGAGGGCGTTGAGCCGCTTGATGCGGTCAACAATCCGGAAGATCCCGCTGCCGGAAGCCGCAAAATTTCTTTCGGTAAAACTTTGTGGATCGACAAAGCCGACTTTATGCTTGAGCCGCCGAAAGGATATTTCCGTCTTGCTCCCGGAGCCGAAGTCCGTTTGCGTTACGGTTACTTCATCCGTTGTGTCGATGTGGTCAAAGATGCCAGCGGCGAAGTCATTGAAGTCAAATGTACCTTTGATCCCGAAACCCGCGGCGGCAACGCGCCCGACGGCCGCAAGGTCAAAGGAACCATCCACTGGGTCAATGCTGAAGACTGCATCGAAGCGGAAATCCGTCTCTATGACCGGCTCTTCACCGTTGAACAGCCCGGAGCCGATGGAGTCGATTTCCTCACCCAGCTCAATCCCGATTCCATCAAGAGCGTCAACGCAGTCATGGAAAAATCTCTGGATGCGTTGAAAGTTGGCGAAGTCGTCCAGTTTGAACGGGTCGGTTACTTCGCCTGTGATCAGGATTCAACTGCGGAACGCAAAGTTTTCAACCGCACTGTTACGTTGAAAGATTCCTGGGCCAAGAAAAAATAAGCCGCAAATATAGAATCTTTTTCAAACAGCATTATCCGTCATGAGTAATGCTGTTTTTCTGTCTATGGATGATTATGACTTCAAATATTACTTAAAGTTGTATTGAATATCCTTTTTTTGCGGTTATATTATGAATGACCGCAAAAAAAGGATCTTTTTATGAATCAGTGTGAAATTGCCAAAAAACTCGGCATATCGCAAAGTGCCGTTTCTCTGGTTCTGCGTGACCCGACCACCACCCGGGTTTCGGCAGAAAAAAAAGAGTTGATCATACACTGTTTAAAAAGCAATGTCAATGCCAACGCTTCCGGATGCAAGCGCACTTGGAACATCGGTTATCTCACCGATCCCACGCAGAATATCCATTCGGAATTTTTTCAATCTTCTCTCCACGGTGCCGAAGAGGAGTCTGCGCACTGTCACTACAATCTGATTTTGGAGTGTCTGCGCAATTCCAATATAAATCTGCTGCGCAAAAATAAAGTTGACGGTCTTATCGTCCGTTCCGGAAAAGTGCTGGAGGTTTTGAAAGAAAGTTCTTCTTCTCTCCCTGCCGTTCTGCTCAACTGTTCCACCGATATTCTGCAATATGATGCGGTGATGCCGGATAACCGGGGCGGGATGTTCAAGATCGCCGCTTATCTGGCGCAGAGAGGGTGTGAAAATGTGGTGTTTTTCTGTCTGCGTGACTCCTATTCTCCATACAGCTGCAACTATCAGGAACGGCGCAACGCTTTCGGTGATGCCTGTGGCGTTTACGGGATCGTTCCGGAGTTCATCGATATTCCCATGCCGGTCGGAGCAGTTGAGACAGAGGATTTTATCCGGAACATACTGCCGGAGTCACAGCTTCCGGATGCGGTGGTTTCGGTCAACCATTTTTACGCGGCAGTGACGAAAAAAGTCTTTCCGCAGTTGACTGTCGCTGCCGGAGATAATAAGATGGAGCGCGGTTTTGAAAATGACTGCTTTCCGATGCTGGTTCAGGATGGGGTCAGCATGGGAAAAATGGCGGTGGAACTTTTGATGAAACGGATCATCGACCCGGAACGCAAACCCGTCCGGGTTAATTGTGATATGGATTTAAAAATATGAGGTGATTATGAAAATCGTCAATTTGAATGAACATCCGGAAATTTTCCGGGGATGCGGCGCGCCGGGACGGCGGATGACTGATAAACTGGTGGAACTTTTCAGCACTGCTGATAAGTATTTGTGGCGGGCTTTGTGTCCCTCCGGCGTACGGCTCGATTTTATCACCGACAGTGAAGTGATCGAATACAGTCTCGCTTTCGGAAAACCGGTCCGCCAGATTTTTACCAGTGATATTTTTATCGACGGCGAATTGACCACCGTTGACGGCGAAGGTCCTCACACCATCGCTTTGAAGCCGGGAAAAAAACATGTGGTCATCCATCTGCCGCATCTGGTGGTTTTGGAAAAAGTCGAATTGAAAATTTCTAACGATGCCGCTGTTGAAGCCGCCCCGGTTCCAGCTGAACGCGTACTTTTTTGCGGTGACTCGATCTGTCAGGGCATGGTCACTTCAACTCCGTCAAAGGCATTGGTTCCGCTTGCTTGTGCCGCATTGGATATGGAATTTATCAACACCTCCGTCGGCGGGGCGAAAATGAGCGCGGAACATCTCAAATATACGATGGAGATATCCGGCGATATCCTCGTTCTCGCCCTCGGTGTCAACGATGCCATCGGTAAAGTTTCCTACGATGAGTTCCGCACCAAAACGGAGGAAACCTTTGCCGCGATGGCAGAATTTCCCGGTAAAAAACTGGTGATATTGCCCATTCCCAATGTCGCTGCTTCAACACCTGACCTGGCGGTGTACCGGGAGATCATCCGTTTTATTGCCGTTCAGTATCCGGAGATAAAAATTATTGACGGTTATGAATTTTTTCCGGCGAATGCGGAACTTTACCGGGATAATACCCACCCCAATGATGAGGGTTCAAAGATCTATGCCAAAGCATTGATAAATGCAGTTGAAACTTTATAAATCTCACACAACCAAAAGGAGAAGAGAAAATGAGAGATTTCATGAAAGAGTATCTGAACGAACTTGAACGCCGCCTCGAGATGATTCTTGAGAATCAGCGTGAGATGTTCGACCGCGCCGCCCGTATGATCGCCGATCAGATCAAAGCGGACAAGCTGGTTTACGTTTTCGGTTCCGGCGGACACAGCAACATGATGGGCGAAGAGATGTTCCACCGTGCCGGCGGTCTGGCCTGTATCAGCCCGCTTTTTGCCGACTCCATCCGCATCCCGCACATTCCTTTCGGCGAACGCTGCGCGCAGCTTGCCCCCTATATCCTCGATGCCTACAATGTCGGCAAAGATGATCTGCTTATTCTGGTCAACGGCTACGGCATCAACCCTGTGACCATCGAAACCGCTCTGGAATGTCAGAAACGCGGTGTCAAAGTCATCGCGGTCACTTCCACCGACTACGCTGAAAAACTTCCCAAAGATTTCCACGGTCGTCACCCCTCCGGCAAGAACCTCCATGAGATGTTCCCGGTGACCTTGCTCACCTATATGGAATACGGCGACGCTATTCTGGAAATGCCCGGTATCGCCAGCAAGATCGGTCCCTATTCCACCTTCAGTAACGCCTTTATCTGCAACGCCATGGTCATCCGTGCCTGCGAATTTCTGGTCAATGAAGGCATCGAACCGCCCATCATCAACAGCATCAACGTTGAAGGCGGTCTGGAAAAGAACCAGAAACTTTATGCCAAATACCGTCCGCTCATCAAGTGGCTCTGATAAAAGGAAAATATTATGAATATCCCTTACGAACAGCTCGAACCCAAGGCCGCATTGAAGGTCTACTGCGACTGGATCATGGAACAGCTTCCCCGGTTCCGGAATCCGCCTTTTGAGTGGTATTTCCTCTTTTACCCCATCCGTACATTGCTGATGGGCGCGCGTATTCTGAATTGCAAAGAGTACGCCGAAGCGACCTGGCCATTTCTGGATCACTATGTCGAAGAACAGCTCCCAAACGGCGCATTGACCAGCAACTTCCGCGGACAGCCCGCCGCCACCATGACCCAGAAGGATATTGAAGACCTTCTCCGTAACGGCAAGCTCAATCTGGCGGACAACGGTTCCAACGTTCACGGTTTGCTTCAGGCTGCCGTCACCATGACCGATGATGAACACCGCGAACGCTATCTCAGTGCCGCCAAAAAGTGGCTGGACGGCTGGGTTCCCATCTGGGCTCTGCCCAATGGTTCTTACGGCAACGGTATCTGGGTCGGTCACAAGCTCAACGGACCTTATTCGATGGCGATGAATGTATGTTCAGCGTTTGCCGCTTACAGCATCATCACCGGAGATGATCACTATATCAAAAACGCCGAAGGCTTCGCCATGTTCCAGTGCGACAACTGGCATCCCTGCGGTGCGCCGATCCGCTACAACCTCTATCCGGTTCCGAGCAATGACACATTGTGCGGCGATTATTCGCGCATCTTCTATCTTATGGAAGGTCTGGTCTGGACGCACTTTGCTTCCAAAAATCAGGAGGTCAAAGACCGTATTGCCGGCCGTCTTACCGAATGGTTTGAAAAAGAGCTCATCAACCGCTGGCCCGAAGATCGCGGCTGGTTCAATATGAACCGCGCCAGTATCAAATACAAAGGTTCTGAACTGACTGATCCGGCTACCGGAATCACCTATACTTGCAGTTCCGAGGATGCCCGCTTCTACTGGCAGAGCTCCAAATGCTGTGCCATCCCGCACCTGTACAGCTACTATCTCAACCACATCGATGATCGCGCCGATATGCGTTCGATGTTTGAACGCGGCGGAATGTATCTCTCCAATCCGCTGAAAGCGCGGATGCTGGGGGTCATGGCGCAGGATGTCGTGCCTGACTTCTGCATGCAGGCGACCGGTTTCGCCGGTTTGACGGTGGCGGAAGCTGCCGATCCGGACAGCTGCTTCAAAGCCTATACCGAAGGTACCAAAGCGTGAGCAGTACCGAACTGATTCAACTTGCCAATGCTCATTGGCAGGTTGAAGTAACTTCACACGGGGGGCAGGTTTTGCGGGCATGGCACCGCAAATCGCCCCATGCCGTGATCTTCTGCGGCAGAAAAGCGGAAATTCTCCCCGGCAAAGCGATCCGGGGCGGAGTTCCCGTATGCTGGCCGTGGTTCGGTGCATCGGAGATTCCCGGTCGTCCCATTCAGGGATTTGCCAGGACGGCAAAATGGGAAACTGATGTAATGGAAAAGGATTTTATCCGTTTTGTTTTGCCGGAAAAAAATGTGCCGGAAGAGTTGCGGGATTTCCCGTTTGAGTTGTTTTCTGAAATCCGTCTTTCTGAGTCACTGGAAATTTCTCTGGTCATGAAAAACACTGGGAGTGTTCCGGTAAATATTTCCTGCGCTTTGCACACCTACTTTGCCGTGAGCGATTGTGAAAAAGTTTCCATTGCCGGATTGAAAAATACTCCTTTTACGGTCAAAGGCGGAGCTGAAGAAGTTGACCGGGACGATCAGCTTGTCATCAAAGGAGAAGTCTGCCGCCTCTATTGTCCGCAAAGTCAGGCATTGACTTTGCATGATCCGGATTGGCAGCGGGATATTGTGATAGAAAAGCACAACTCCAACTCTACACTGGTTTGGAATCCGGGCGCGGAACGATGTGCGCAGATTGGCGATCTTGCCGATGAGGAATATCACGATTTTCTCTGTATCGAAGCCAACCGCGCCGGAAGCGACACCCTTACTTTACTGCCCGATAAGACGATATTACTTGGTCAGCGTATTTCCAGTTCATTTCCGTCAGAGTAATGCGGCTTCCGGTCGCCGGCAGGATTTATTACAGTATTTACCGGGTGAGCAATATTTTATCCGGAATTTTTATCAGGTGACATTTGAAGACCGGTCAGATTTTTTGTTTCCGGAAAAATTTTTCCGGAAGTTGCCGGGGCTTATGTTATATTTACGCCGGAAACACTGGGTGAAGTATATGGGATTGTCGAAACCGCTGCTGCGTGCGATATCCTGAATGCCCATGTCTGTGGTCAGCAGCAGATGTTCCGCGTAACGTAAACGTTTTTTCAGTAAAAAATCAGCCGGAGTATCTTCAAAACTTTTATTCCAGTAACGGTAAAGAGTCCGCATGCTTATCGAATATTTTTTGCAGATATTTTCTAAAGTGATATTTTCGGTAAAGTGAACATTTAAGTAAGATATAAGTTCGAATATCACCGGTTCTTTGACCGGTTCCCCGTGATTTAACGCTGTATCAAGGGAAATCTCTCTTAGCAATTGCAGGAAAAGCATGTCCATCCGGTCGGCATTGCCCGGAATAAACATACATTCCATATTTTCTATTATTTCATCGATTATCTGCTGGATATTCTGAGTCAGCCGGAATGCTCCTGATACCGGTTGGAAGTTATTCAGTATATATTCAAAATCTTCCGGAACAAAGGTGAATATCAGTTCTTCATGCCGCCTTGCTGACAGAGTGTGAAGCTTGGTTCCTTTGGGAATGATGCTTATGTATGGTGAATTGGAGTTCAATTCCTGTAATATTCCGTTTTGTAAACTTTTGCACGGACGGTTTTCCTGATTGAATGATATGCTTATCAAATCAACGTGCAATGTGCGGTTGCGATTGAAGTAAATGTGATCTTTCATCAGAGAAACGCTGCGGAGTTTGAATGGAAATTTCAACAGCCGCGGCAGTTCTTGAAGATAAAATATCCTGTCCGCCATAATTATTCCTCTTTTACGGCAATATTGTATTATTATACTTTAAAAAATACGGTGGCAGAGAAACATTGCTTTTTGGCAAAAAATCATCAATCTACGCAAAGAACAACTGTTGCAAAAGCCGCTTTTTTCAGATATAATATATCATGTGTCAGAAAAAATTCAAATTTGTGTGGTGATTTATCAATTTTCAATATAAGGATTTTGGCATAAAATGATAAATTTTGAATTTCCGGAAGATTTTATCTGGGGATGCGCGACGGCATCCAATCAAATCGAGGGTGCTGTAGATGCGGATGGTAAATCGCCAAGCATCTGGGATGCCAATATGCGTGACCAACCGGAAAAATTCTGGAATGGTCATCACTATAACACTACCATTGCTGATTTTTATTATCACTATAAAGAAGATATTGAAAATATGCGTGAACTTGGATTGAAAAGTTTCCGTTTTTCACTATCCTGGACCCGGATTTTGCCGGATGGCAGAGGAGCGGTCAATCCGAAAGGAATTGATTTTTATGACCGGGTAATTGATTGTCTGCTGGAAAACGGCATCGCTCCGTTTGCAGACCTTTATCACTGGGATCTTCCGGAATCTCTGGGAAAAGCCGGGAGTTTTCTCAATCCGCAGGTCATTGATGACTTTCATGATTATGCAGAAGTATGCTTTAAACACTTCGGAGATCGGGTCCGTTATTGGAGCACGATCAATGAACCATCGGCAATGCGTTGTTTCACAGCTAATGATCCGCGGTTTGATTTTCAGGATCCGGCCTGCTATCTTACTTATGTCCGCAATGTGTTGAAAATGCACAATGCCGCAGTTAAAAGTTTCCGGGAAAATGTCGCTCCCGGTATCGCCGAAATCGGGGCGGTCAGTGCTTTTGTTCCGATCTATGCCCGAACTTCCGATCCGAAGGACATTGAGGCGGCGAAAATTCAGGAGGATTATGTGTGCAATGTCTGGTTCTCCGGTATATTGAAAGGTAAATATCCGGAACGTCTGCTTACTCATGCCGGTTTGAAATGTGATTTCCGTGATGAATTGCAGGCTGAACTTACCGCCTGTCATCAGCCGGTAGATTTTATCGGTGCAAACTATTATTACCCCAACACGATCGGTTATAAAGAGGGGAATTTCCTCAATACTGAACTTGCACAGGTCTATTATGCTCAAAGTGATTACGGTTTCCGCATTTATCCGCAGGGTTTGTATGATACATTGATGTATTTCAAACGTGAATATGGGAATCCTAAAATTTTCCTGACCGAAAACGGCTTTGCCACCGATCGGGAAAAGCATGGTGCCGATCTGGAAGATGATGAACGCATCGCTTATTTGAAAGAACATTTTCGCGAATTGAACCGTGTACTTGATGCAGGAGCAAATGTGCAAGGGTATTTCCTCTGGTCTATCGTGGACACTTTTGAGTGTTTCAACGGGTTGCGTTACCAGTTCGGTTTGAACCATATAGATCTGGAAACCAAAAAACGGACAAAGCGTAAAAGCTGGTATTATTATCAGGATTGTATAAAAAAACACCGTACAGTTTAATCAGGAGGTATGTTATGAAAAAATGTTTCACTTTGATCGAATTGCTGGTCGTTATCGCCATCATCGCGATATTGGCAGCAATGCTGCTGCCTGCGTTGCAGAGTGCGCGGGAACGGGGCCGGGAAGTCGATTGCCGTTCAAACATGAAACAGATCGCAGTCGGTTTTACTATGTACAATACGGATAATAACGGATGGTATCCGGCATTGTGGGGCAAGTATCCCGGATATTATAACAACAAAAATATTATCTGGACCGGGTATATTGCCAAATATGTACATGTCGATCCGGCTCAAAATCGTGATGTCGTTATGGGAAAAGTTTTTGACTGTATTTCCAACAATAAAAATATTTCTTCCACCCGGGATACGATGACTTATGAGTCGGTTGCTTATCCATCGGATTTTGAATTTTCCTACGGCTATAATTACTTTTTACAGAATGGTTTTTGGAATGTTAAAGTTTCGCAGGTCAGATGGCCCAGCAAAACTATGGTCGCTGTTGAAAGTCTCGGCAGCACCGGTGTCAGTCCAAATGGCTCGATCGCCAATAAGAATCTGGCAAAAAACCGGCACGGCAACCGTTGTAATATATCCTTTATTGATGGTCACGCTGAAGCGGAGATCGCCGCCAAGGTCAATGCTTCACCCAATGATACTTCGATAAACAAGTTTTGGAAGCCTTATGAGATGTGATTTGTTTCAGCGAGAGGACGTCAAATGAAAAAACTGTTTTTTTTGTTACTGTGCTGTTCAGTTGTCTTCCGGATATATGGAGTTGATATAACTGTTTTTGCAAATAAAAAACCGTGGATATTCTGGGATATCGATTTCCGGAAATTTCCTGACGGTACTCACCGGATCAATGCTGTGGCAGAGCAGGATTTTAAAAAATATTTCAGACAAATCACCGGTTGCACATTGCCGGTTGTGCAAAACGGCGGATTGATACCGCTGCGTGCCAGGATCGTCGTGAATAAAAATTTTGATGTGCAGGATTGCCGGATTGATATATCAGAAAAAGAAATCATGTTGACTGCTGTCGATACACTCGGAATAGTCAATGGCCTGTATACTCTGCTTGATCACTGGAGGTGCCGTTGGATATTGCCGGGAGAAATGGGCGAAGTCATTCCGCGCTGTCAGGAGTTGAAACTTGCCGCCGGTACGATGAATTTTACCAATGCGATGGACAGCCGCGTTGAATCATCCTGGAAACAGGGGGATGATCATCCTGTATGGCGGCTGCGCAACCGTCGCGGAGCTAAACATCGGCTCACCGCCCAGCACTACTGGCTCCATGCAATTCCTCCGAATAAATATTTCAAGGATCATCCCGAATATTTTGCACTTATCGGCGGCAAACGGATCCCGAGCCAGCTTTGTTCATCCAATACCGCCGTACGCGAATTGATGGTGCAGAAAGCTCTTGAATACTTTAAAATGTTTCCTGCCAACGCAAGTTTTCCAATGGATCCTGCGGATGGATTTGACCATTGCCAGTGCAGAAATTGCGTCGCTCTGGATGATCCCGGAGTCAAGAATGAAGGTTATCCCTGTGTGAGCAACCGGGTTACGGTATTTGCCAATTTTGTGGCAGAACGGATCGCGGATAAGTATCCGGATAAGAAAATCGGATTTTATGCTTATGCCAATAAGAAAACTCCACCGTCAGTTAAAATGCATCCGGCGTTGTTTGTTCCCTATACCCGCGATTCTTCCAGTTTGCTGCATTTGATGCCCGATCAGGCGGTTCCCAGTTCGCTTGAATACTGGGAGCTGCTGGAAAAATGGCAGAAGGTTTGTGCCAATATGTACGCCTACGAATATGACCCCATAAGCTGGACCGGAAGTCTGTTGTGCCCGATATATCTGGAACGTGCCCGTGCATTGCAGAAGCAGCACAGCATGGGAATAAAAGGAGTTATTACCGATCTTGGCAGCCGGGCTGATGCTTCACTGTTTGTAAACCGTTATCTGGAGGCCCGTTTCAAGGCCGATCCGACTCTTGATCCGGTGGGTGAACTTACTGCAATGTGCAGGGCATTTTTCGGTTCGGCGGGTGATTTTATGACCGGATACTATCTTGCATTGGCAAAAGTTACTGACTGCAAGAGTGATATACGTTTCGGTATCGATGGGTATGAACGTCTGTTCACTCCGGAGATGATCCGGCGGGCACGTAAGTTTCTGGAGCAGGCTCTGGTTGTCGGAAAACGTTCAAATGATCCCATGCTTGGCCGTCGGCTGAAAATGGTTGAGCTCGCCCAGAATTATCTGGAAAGTTATCTGAATTTTATCTGGAATTTGAAAAAAGGTGATTTCAGAAGTTCTTCCGGAGATTCAGAAGCAATTTTCAGAGCAATTGACGCTCTTTACAAAGAAAATCCTGCCTATATTGATCCTGCCGGAGCCAAACGGCGTATAAATACTGCGATGAAAAAAAACATGGCAAAATTTTTCCCGGATAAATACGGTTTTATCCGGACATGGAAGCTTGCCGGTCCGTTTGACAACGGAAAACGTGATGCCATTGTGAATGACGGAAACATTTTTGCTTCAGGAGTTGTATCGGCGAATCTTCGTACTTATACCTCAAAAGAGGGATTTATTGATTTTACCGGAGCTTTTGCTCAAGATGTCAGATCAGGAGAGGTTTATTACGCTTACGCGATGACCGATATCTACTCTCTGGCAGCAGTTCCGGTACAGCTCCTTACCGACAGTTTCTATCCATTTAAAGTATGGCTCAATGGTCAACTGGTTTATTCGCGTGACAATATGGATGCGGATTGTCCGGATAAGCGGCAGATAAATGTTCAATTGCGCTCCGGAAACAATAAGATAGCTGTCATGGTTGCGCAGGCTTTGCCGACACCTTTCAACCGTTGGGGATTCTGGCTCCGGATCGCTGATTTGAAAGGTGACCCCATCGATCCATCCAAGCATCAAAACAGTAACACCCATGAACTTGAAGAAGTTAAAGCAGCAATCAAACTGGTTAAAAGCACCGGAAATCCCAATCTGGTTCCCAAAGCAAATCTGGAAAAGATTTCCTCCGTCCGTGCAACTTCATTCGGCGTATGGCCTCCATCGATAAAGAGTAAAGTGACACTGGATCAGAGCCGGGCATGTTCCGGGAAGAATTCGATCCGGTTCCGGAATGTTACTGATGGCAGTCTGAATCGCTTTTTCCCGGTTAACCCCGGCGAGAAATATTTGCTCGGTTTCAGTTGCTTCAATCCCGGCAGGGGAAACTGTTTCCTCACGGTTTCCTGGCGTGGGAAAGGTAAATTTTTGAGTTCAAAATTGAATCGGAGTTTCTTCCCTGCCGGGAGCGGCAGCTGGCGCAAAGTTTCCGGTATTGTCACAGTACCGGAAAATGCAGATCAGTTGACGTTCTGCATCTCCGTTACCGGGCAAGGGGTGGATGATATGTGTTTTGTCGATGATTTGTTACTTCATAAATTGCCTTGAGAAAAATTATGAAAGAATCTGTTTTATCTGTCGGTTGGGCGCGGCGGGATATTACTCCGCCGCTTCCGGTATGTTTGTGTGGACAATTCCATATCCGGATCGCGGAAAAGGTGCTTGATCCATTGACATTGACCGCGTGGGCGGTTTCCAATGAGGAAGATTCATTACTTTGGATCTCCTGTGATCTTCTGGGGATACCGGATGACTTTCATGGCAGATGCCGGGAAATCCTCTCGGCAAAGTTGCCCGGATTCGATCCGGCAAAGCTGGTTTTAAGCGCGACCCATACTCATACTGCTCCATATCTGACTCCGATGTGGCATAATGAGGCTTTCCCGGCAGGGACATATCCGGTCAAGGACTATTTTGAATTGGTTTTGAATGCCGCTGTCGATGCGGCAATTGAAGCATGGAACAGTCGGAGAGCGGGCCGGATCAGTTACGGTCATGGTTATGCGGTATGTGCCTGGCAGCGGCGGATGACCTATTTCCATAATTTGGATCTGCCTCACGTTACCGGAGAAAAGATTGAAACCAATGCTGCTATGTATGGAGCAACCAATACGCCGGAATTCAAAGGTTTTGAAGGCAATACTGATCACCGGATCGATTTTATTTTTACCTATGATCAGGATGGTAAACCAACCGGTGCGGTTGCTGCGCTGCCGTGTCCGGCTCAGGCTACGGAATGGTTGAGTGAGATATCTGCCGATTTCTGGCATGAGGTAAGGATCGAATTGGCAAAACGTTACGGAGAAAATTTCCAGTTGCTGCCGCTGTGCTGTGCCGCCGGAGATTTGACTCCGCGTCAGCAACTTCAGAAGTCAGGTGAAGAACGCATGTTCCGGCTTTCCGGAAAAGACAACCGTCAACTCATCGCTTCCAGGATAGTTGCGGCATTGGAGGAGGCTGTGCAGTGGAGTTCGAAGGAGATGATCTCTTCGGTAAAACTTTGTCATTTGAACGGTGATATTGATGTCAGCCGCCGCCGGATAAGTGATGATGAATATCAATTGATAAAATCCGGTCTGGCGCAATTGAAGCAGAGCTCCGGCAGTGATTTGCGGACGGAGTCGGTGCGCAGGGCAAAACTTTTCCGGGCGGAACAGATTATTGAACGTTACAATGCTGCACAGGAAACATGTTCCATCGAACATCATGTTATCCGGTTGGGTGATGTGGCATTCTGTACTTGTCCGCAGGAGTTGTTTCTGAATTATGCTTTGCGTATCCAGGCTCAAAGCCCAGCCGTTGCGACAATGGTCATCCAGCTTGCCGGACGGGGAGTCCGTCCCAATGGTTATCTGCCCACAGTTGAAGCTGAATCTGGTGGCGGTTACAGTGCGTGTATCTATTGTTGTGCAATTTCGCCGGAAGGCGGTCAGCAGATGGTTGATTCCGCTGTTGCCAAATTGAAAAGCATTTTTATTTGATATCTTTGTTGAACCTGGATCGGTCAGATGGCAGATATATGCTGTCTGAACGATCAGAATTCGACCGCTTTGACCGTTGCCCGTTTCAACAGAGCTTCGCATCTGCCGCAATGTGTGCAGTTTGTCGCGCAAAGGCCGGGAAGATCTTCACCGTCCAATGCCCGGTTGTCCAGTATTTCCGGAGCGAATGCACTTGCAAAACAGGGTTCAGTGAGGTCGTAAACATTGCCGTCAAAGTGCCCTCTGGTGTAGGCGGCAATGATCATCCGCGGTGAAATATGCTGCCGGGTGGCAAGTTTCATCACATCGATAAACGGTTCATATTTGCTCACATCCTCCGGGCGTATCCAGGAACTGCGTAAAAAATCGCTGCGGTTTTCCCGTTTTTTATAGCGTTCCCAGCAGAGGTGCGGCAGGAAATCTTTAACATTCTGCACCGATTTTACTTCGGCATCGTGTGCAACCAGATTGTCGTGAAAAGTTTGACTTGGGCAGTTTCTCAAGCATCCGCTGTTGGCAAGCATACACAATTTTTTGCCGTTATTGCGGCAGAATTTGCTGAATTTTTCCACCGTCGGCAGATCGCGCTGCAAATCCCGCCGGATGTAGAAACTGTCAAATTTATCGGCAAGATATTCCATGGCGGTCGTGGAATCAATTCTCATATTGACCGAGGCGCGGATCTCGATTTGGGGAAAAGCGCGTTTTATAACCGTTGCGGCAAATGGAGATGTGGTGGTGACGATCTCCGGCAGCAGAGCCTTTTTATCCAGATATTTCAAAATACCGGTGATCTCATTGCGGAACTTCTCCGAAACCGCATAAGCCCCGTAGCAGTTGCCATTCAAAAGCAGATCAAGCGCGATCCCCATTTTACGGATGGCGGTCAACTCATATTCAAGTTGATCAATACACTCTTCCGGAGTTCCGGCATCCGGTCTGCCTGACGCCGTTCCGGGAAAGGCAAAGTAGACTTCTCCGATATGAGTCTGATAATCAGCGATCATTTCACAGAAAAGTGTTCCGCTGTCGATGTATTGAAAACCTGCAGCAAATTTCATGTGTCACTCCCCCATACTGCCTTCCGGAAGTTTGAAGCGACTTCACGGTATTTTTCGATCTCATATTTATATTCGATCGGCGAACTGAATCCGAGGGCATAATATTCCGGCATGGCAAATGCCAGTGATAGTGTTCTCTGTGATATCCGGCTGCAGAATCCGTCCTGCAGAACTTTTTGCTTTGCCGCTGAAAAATTTTCCTGACTTCCCCACATGCCGACTCCGTATTCATCAAAGGGATAGCGTTCTTCCAGCCGGACGGCTTCTTCCGGGTATGCCGCCTGAAGTACGATCGAAGATACCATCACATAAGGAGTGAAGCAACGCTCCACCGGCCGCTGGAGTTCCCCCGGTGCATCCGGAGATATCCGCAGCAGACAGCGGACCGTATCCACAGAAAGACTGGACAGGGTTATGGTGCATCCGGGCAATTCCTCTGCCAGAGAAGTAAATATGCTCTGCGCTTTCATCTGCCGCCGTGCCAGAGTACCGGAACCGGAAATCTCATAGAGAGCCGGTCCGATATTGAAACGGTTCATATTGTCTTTAAAGACAAATCCCCGGGCAATAAGAGTGCGCAGCAGATTGTGAAGTGTCGGTTTTTTAAGTCCGGTCACTGCAGTCAATTCATTCAGGCGCATCCCGTCCGGATGACTGGATATGTGCTTTAAAATATCCAGCCCGCGCAAAAGTGATTGTACCAGTTCGGAGTACGGCATGGTGCATCAATCGACATAAAGTTTTTCTTTTTCACCCTCTTTTTCCGGAGTGTAGGGGGTGCTCCAATCGACTTTCCACTCCGGCCGGCGGCGGAATTTCTGTTTGAAAGAGTTTTGCAGGACTCCGCGGCTTTCCAGACTGATCATACATGCCCGCGTGCATCCCCTTGAACCGCAGATCGCCTGTCCGGTCTGGTAAACATTGCGCGGTTTGTGATAGAACGGCGACCAGTCACCCGGTACAAAATCGGTGTCCGGCATATAAGGATCTTCCTGCGGAACTCCGGATTTCACCGCGCCGCGGAATGCGATATTGCATTTTTTGACATCGATATCCGACCATTCCACATCATGACCGGCGAGATTGACTTTGACCGTTTTGTCGGTGGGGAAACACTGTCCGGGGCAGGCGCGGACGCAAGCCATGCAACGGTTGCAGAGCTGCGGACCGTCATAAATCGGATCGGGTTCAAGTTCCACATCGGTAAGCACGATACCGACCCGGCAGCGGGGACCGAATTGCGGACTTAAGAACATCTTGCTGAAACCGATTTCTCCGAGACCGCAGAGATAGGCGGCGATGCGCAGATGTACCATGATATCCGGACAGGCCTGTCCCGGACGTACCGGACGGCTGAAGCCCGGCGGCAGTTCACCGGTGATATTGACTGCGCGCCAGTCGCTCTGGTGTCCCATCGGGATGGCTTCATATCCCTGATCTTCGATAAATTTGCTCAAGTTGATCACGGTCATCGGCATATAAAGGTAGGTTATACCGCCGTAGCCCATGGCTGAATAGTTGCTGAAATAGGTTCCTTCTTCAATGCCGCGCAGACTGCCGCGTTCGACCCGGAAGACCATTCCTATGATGCTTTTGCACTCCGGCATGATCTGTTTGGGATCCATTTGCAAGGGGGCATTTGCCCAGCGTTCGATGTTGCCGATGCCGACTGCATCCGCACCCATTTCCAATGCGGCGCGTTTTACCGCCAGCGCGGCTGCCTTGGGATCGCTCATGTCGACACTGTTGAAGTCACGGGTCATAATAGCCATTTTTTGATAACTCCTTTCATCCATGATGAATATTAGTTCAGTATTTTTGTCTGCTGTGATAAAAGATACAACAAAATGGCAGATGATGCAAATTTAAAAACAGAAAAATATCGAAAATCATTTTTGTTGTTATCATTGATGAATTTTTACTGTTTCTGAAGTAAAAAAATATCTCCTGTTGCTTGTAAATTTTTATGGTAAGAAATATATTAGTCTCCAGTATAATAAATGCATACAAATCAAAAAGATAATAAAATGGAAACGTCGATAAGCAAAAGGGACGGGGGATTATGAGAAATTACAAAGTTTTGTCCGGAGTACTCCGGAGTAAAGCGTTCCGCTTTACTCTTATAGAACTGTTGGTTGTCATTGCACAATATTGCCGTAATCATGTAAAAGTTCTGTATAACCGTACCGGTATGCAAGCCGCAGGGGGCGGCGCGTTGGTACGGATGTGTACGGACAGGTACGGAAAAGTACGGAGGAAAGCGCCGCAGAAACCGGCTTTGGGGGTACACCATAATGCTTGCAAAGCAAGCGCTTCATGCACAGACAGTGCGCTTCATATTTGCCGCAGGCAAATGCTTCATACGGCGGAGCCGTGCTTCATTCGATCAGCGTTCACGCTGATTGAACTGCTGGTTGTCATTGCAATAATAGCAATTCTTGCGGCGATATTACTGCCGGCATTACAGACTGCCCGGGAACGCGGCAGAAGCAGTTCCTGTCTGAATAACTTGAAACAGCTCGGTATCGCATTCAATCAATACGGCGATGATTACCGGTATTATCCGTGGTACAGTCATTGGTTCCGCAATGATTCAACCAAGGGGACAATAGTCGGATATATCACTCAAAACAAGCAGAACGGGGCTGATAAGCACCGTCATTTTGACTGTCCTACCAGTGATGGTTACGGGTATTACGGCAGCAGTTATGAGTATGGTACAGATTACGGTGTCAATTACAGCGGATACTGGGGCGGAGATAAGTGGCAGAACGTTTCCATTATCCGGCGTCCGTCCCGTCTGATCCTGGTCATCGACACCTGGCCCAATGAAACCAGCCACAACTCCTATATGACCTATTTCCCCGGCGCCGAGGGCGGAAAGGACCGGATACAGTACCGTCACAACCGGGCAGCCAATATGCTCTTCTGTGACGGACATGTGGATCGCCATGACCGCAATTTCAGCATCGGGCAGGGAGGTGCTGACCGGCAGATGTGGTACAACGAATGAGGCTTTTGATATGATGTATACCGGTTCCATGCTGGCAGTCAATGATGCTGTCGGCGTAAGTAATTTACAGCGTTTTGTCGATTGCCGACTCGGCAATTTCGTCATTCTGAAAATACATTGGCACAAAAACACCACTGTTTCCAGAGAGGTGATTGAAAAAGCCATCAATTTCTGTTGTGAACACCATATTTACTTTATGTTGAGCGAATTTCTCGACCGCTACACCCGGGAACCGTGGAAGCTTCTGGAACATCTTACCAAAGAGGATTGGAGTGATTTTCAGAAACTCGGCGGTGAATTTTTCTGCGGCAACCTCACCATTTGCGAAAAAGGCGGAGCCGTCTACTGGCCGCTCGGATATAAACACGGCAGTATGCTCATGGAAAAAGCCGATACCATGGATGAGGCAATGGGAAAATATGTGGACAGCTTGAGACTGGCTGTCGAAGCTGAACACAACTGGAACCGGGAAAATCTGGTCTGTATAGACTCTTCTCTGCTGCACAAATACCATTTCGCTTCCGGAGTGGATATGATCGCCCTTGAACTTTTTCCCGGCAACTGTGAAATGATGTTTCCTGCAGTGCGCGGTGCCGCCAGAGCCGCCGGAAAAACCGCTTTCGGTACCGATATCGCCATGGTGTGGTACGGCGGCGTGGAAAAGGACGAATTGTGGTTCAAACGATGGAAAATCTCTCTCTATTATTCCTATTTATCCGGTGTGACCTGGGCGGTCTCTGAAACCGGGGAATTCGGGATCAACGGTCCATTCGGACGTTATCACGATTTTGACAGCGATGTCTGTGTCCGTTTCCGGAATATCCTGCATGACTTCTATGAGTATACCCGCCGCAATCCCCGTCCGGAAGGACTTCCGCAAGTCCGGATCGCCATCGTCCACGGTCAGTATGACGGTTGCGGCGGTTTGTGGAACAAAGAGGTCTGGGGACAGTATCAGGATGAGAAATTTCTCCATTCCGATGCGGAAGACAGCTATGATTTGCTTTCTGTACTGAATAAAAAAAGCGACTGGTTCGATGCCGGACGGATGGGAGAACGGGATCTTTCCGGCAATCCGCCGCTCGGACAGTATGACATCCTCCCGGTGGAGGCTGATTTGGAAGTCATGCAGAAATATCCGGTATTGGTTTTCCTCGGCTGGAACACAATGGATGAATCTCTTTATGAGAAGTTGAAACAATATGTGAGTTCCGGCGGCAGATTATTCATGTGCAGCGGACACTTGAATTGTTCCGTTGACCGCAAGGAGCCGATCCGGCTTTATAACGATGGTGATGTGGCGGATCTTTTCGGTGTCCGCTTGAAGCGGAGCAACAGAAAATTGCGCCATGCCGGACTTAAATTCATCGCCGACAGCGATATGATTGAATATGCCTATCCCAACTGGACGGAAAATGCCGATCCCAAGTATATGGATACATTCATTCCGGAAAATCAGGTCGAACTCTGCGGAGCAAAAACTCTTGCTGTCACAGCACAGGTGTTTTCCGCTTATCAAAAAGAAAATCTCGCCGGAACTCCGCAGGAGACCCCTGCATTTACCGAATACCGTCTGGGCAGCGGGTATGCTTCTCTGGTGACGCTTGACGGCTATCCCGGAAGTGTCGGGATAAAAGAGTTTTACCGGGAGATATTGAAGTGCGTGTGCGCTGCGGAACAGGATAAGCATTTACAGATCTGCGCGCCGGACAAGGTGCGTTATTCTGTGTATGACGACGGGGAAAAATACAGCTTGTTTTTTCTGAATACCGATTTCGATCTGCCGGCTGCTGTAAAAGTTTTTTACCGGGGAAATTGCCGGGAACTCATCATCCCGGAAGCCTCCCCTGAAACATTGAATATTTCCAAAATGGAGGATTGATTTATGATAAAAAAATGGTTTGTTCAGGTTGTTTTATGTTTGGGGTGCACGGTTCTCCTTTACGGCAGTGAGTACACGTTGAAAATAACTAACAATACGGCAAGTGCAATAAATAATTTTCCGGTGGTTTTCAAACTTTCAGCATTGGATGGAGCAATACCGGCAGACTCCGGTAAAGTGCAGATATTTGACGCCGACGGCAGAGAAGTTCCATCCCAGCTTGACGATCTCGACCTCAATGGATGCGCGGACAAAACTGACGAAGCGGCGATGCTTGCCAAGTTGAAGCCCGGAGAAAATATTTTCAAAATAAAACTGCTTCCCGGTAAATTTCCTTCTCCGCAAAGTGCCGGAAAAAGATCTCTCTATCTCGCCGCAGAAAACGGTATCATCCGGGTCGAACAGAGCAAATTAAAGCTTCAGCAGCGGATCATCTCCCGTTTCAACAATGGAAAATATGAGCGTATCGCCGGTCATTTTGTGCAGGAACTCAATATGGATAAGAGCTGGAAGTGGTTTGTCCGTCCTGAAGTCAGCGCTGTACTGGTTTCCTCCGGAACGGTGCGGCAGATCGTCCGTTTCAATTCAGTTGTTGAAAACCGCGACAGCGGCAAGCAGGCAAAACTCATCAATGATATGCACATATTCAATGGGCGCAGTGAAGTTTTGTGCCGTTTCCTGTTGACCAATATTTCCAAGGGGCAATTGCTTCAGGTTTTCCGGATCAATCAGGGATTTTACGAAACCGGTATAAATGGCAAAGTAATTCCGGCAGAAGACCGCTTCAGCGGTATCGGCAGTAAAGGAGAAACTTTATCCGGAACTCTTGTTTCCGGCAGTTTCACTTACCGCAACCGCAGCAGTAAAGCTCCGGTCCGGATGAATTTTTTCCGTCCCGATGCCGGCGGTATCGGGCTGGTAGCAGATGATCCGGCTCATTTTGACAGTTGTTGTACCGTTTATCTGCCGCAGAGAAAAACTGTGCGTTTTTCATGGCTGCACTGCCCGGCAAATCTGGTTCTCTGGCCCGGTAGATCACTGGATCTGCAAGTGTATCTGGTGCTTCACGGCGGCAAGGCTGATGCGGCGGAAGAGTTCGCAAAGATGGTGAAAAATGTTTCATTTGAATTTTTGCCGGGAGCAAAATAAAATGAAAAACTTTGCTTTGCCGGGTATCGTTATATTGCCGTTGTGTCTCTGGGCATCAGAACTTCCGGTGCCGCGGATGCGGTTGGATTTTGATTCCGCCATGCCGTCCGGAGCAAAAGTTGACAAAGCGGACTTCGTTCCGGGGTATCGCGGCAAAGCGGCACACTTTTCAGTAAATAAACATAACAATATCAAATTTGACGGCAAGTTGACCGCCTTTGACAATGGAACGATCGCGTTCCGGGTGAAACCGGATCTGCCGCTGTACCGCAAAACGCAGCGGACGATTCTGAATATCGGCGGCGTTGCCAAAGAGCTTCAGGGAGTGAATTTTTCCATCGACGGCGGCGCGCTTGCCGTGCCGGTGCTGCGGTGTGAGAATATCCGTTGGCAGCCGGGAAAATTCCATCATATAGCTTATACATGGAAACTCAATCAGGCAGATAAAGATTTTCCTTTCCGTTATGATGTGGCACTATATGTCGATGGCAGGGCAGTTGCCATGCGGACCGTGAACCGCCGCCCGATCCCTGCCGGGACTGTGACTCTGGGAGCTTATCCGGTTCCGGAGTACGGCAGACCGCAGTTGTTTGAACTGGACGGATGTATCGACGATCTGGAATTTTACAATACTGCATTGACTCCGGGAGAGATCGCCGCTGTCAGTAAAAGTAACGCCGTTGAAATTTCCGCGCCTCAAAGAGAAAAAGCTTTCCGGGAACTTCGCAGCTCCGGCAATAAACACCCTTACATCCTGCAAGGCAATGGCGGATTTACCACCCTGACTTCCGCCACCCGCATCGAACTGATGCTGCCGCGCAAGCCGCACCCCAATGATTATGTCGCCGCCGGTGAATTGAAAAAATATCTGACCGGAATGCTCAATGCCAGAGTGGTTCTCCGGCGTAATCTCACCCGCAATTGCGATTTCCGTTTTTTTATCTCTGCCCGTGCCGCAAAGGAGGGCGGAGTAAGTGTGCCGGAAAAAGCAGAACATGATGAGGTATACATCCGGATCGGTAAAGATCATTGTGTTTTAGCCGGTGATCCGGAAAGCGGCGCACTGAACGGTGCATACACCATATTGGAACACTTCGGCGTACGCTGGTACTCTGCCGGGGAATCCGGTGAATTTGTACCGGCGGTAAAAGAACTTGCCGTGCCGCATGGATGCTGGCGTCATGTACCGTTTTTTCAGATGCGGCGCATCCAGCTCGCCGCACCGCGGGATTACTGCAAAACGGTCAGCAGCCGGGATCTGAATGACTGGGGCAGAAGAAACAGGCTGAATCTGGGAACTTATGCCAAGTTTCACCGGATGGTCGCTCCGCATCTGGACAAAATCATTCCGGAGAGTGAATTTGCCGCCCACCCGGAATATTTCGGTATGGATGACCGCGGAGTACGGGATATCCCGAGCCGGAACCGGCTCAATCCCTGCACCTCCGATCCGGCAGTTGTAAAACGCATTGCCGAACATGCGGTCTCTCTGTTGAAAAAAAATCCTTCCGCACGTTACTTCAGCATTGAACCCATCGACGGCGGCGGCTGGTGTCTCTGTGAACGGTGCCGCAAACTTGATGTGGTTCCCGGGAACTATACCGACCGGATAATCACGCTTGCCAATCAGCTTACTGCGGAAATCGAAAAGGCTTTTCCGAAAGAAAACAAAGCGGCAAGGTTTTTTGCCTATCAGGGATATGCCAATGTCCCGGAAAAAGCGGTCGCTGACGGTAATTTGCAGGTCGAAGTCACCCGGGGAACTCCGGAACTTATCCGGGCATGGGCAAAGTATGTGAAAAATTTACAGCGCTGGGATTACAACGGATGGTTCACTTTTAAATGGGGGCCGATGCCGCTGTCATTGCTGCCGGAAAAAATCAAGCTGCTCAAAGACAACCACTATACCGGAGGATATTTTGACGAGGGGGTGGCATCGGTACTCTCTCTGGGGCAGCCGTTTTACTATATCGAAGCTAAATTGATGTGGGAACCGGATGCCGATCTGAATATCCTGCTGGAAGATTTCTTTACCAATTTTTACGGCAAGGCCGCCGGGATGATGCGAAAGTGTTTCGATTTACTGGAGGTTGAGACCCGGCGCTGTAAAAGCAGTGACGATATAAATACCGAATACAACCGGAATATTTTTCAACCTTATATCTATCCCCCCGGGATGTGGCGCAAGCTGCTTGCGTGGAGCAACGAGGCCATGCAATGTGTTCAGGATGATCCGATCCGATTGAACCGGGTGCGTACTGCACGTATGACCTATCTGCTGGCTGATGTGGCACGGGATGCATTGATCGCGGCACAATATGCCGCAGATAAGAAGCACCCGTTCCATGATTATATCCGTTCCCGGCGGGAGATCAACGCCGGTCAGCTTCTGGAAGCGGTCAAACTGGCGGGGCTTCTGGGGATAACCAAAGTCCGGGGCAACTGTGAACCGGGAACTCCGGAAGCGATAGTTGCCGCATGGGCATATTTGCTGCAAATAGATATTACGCCATTTGCGGAAATATTTTATCCCGGAACCGGAGTTTCTTCAAATCAGAATAAAAAGGAGTGGCAGCTGGCGTTTCAGGATGAATTCAGCCGCAATGAACTTGGTGCTGATTGGAAAATAATCCGCGGCAACTGGCAGATAAAAAATGGTGCGCTTTCCGGCAGAGGAGATGCTGTTTACATCAACCGGAAATTCCCCGGAGACCAGAAATTGGAATTTGATGCCTGGGTGAATGAAGATCAGCCGCCCTGCGATCTGGACGGAATCCTCGGAGATATGGATATGAGTCCCTACGGCAATAAAGGATATTTGTTTGCATTCGGAACCTACGGCAACAATTTCAGTAAGATCAACCGCAACAAAACCCAGATATTGAAAATCCCGTCTCCGGTCATCAAACCGGGAAAAAAGCACCATATCGTGTGTGAAAAATCCGGCAATACTCTCAAGTGGGTGATCGATGGCAAGTGTGTCGCAAATTACAAAGAACCGTTTCAGGCTTTGACCGGCAGTTATATCGGTTTTTACATCGACTCCGCCGGACAGATCGACAATGTAAAAGTTTATACCCGGAAATAAATTGGTTTTGTCTCATTTTTTGTGAAAAATATAACCTTCCGTCTTCGTTACACTACGCCGTGACGAGACGGCGGCGCATTGCGCGCAATCTCTTGGCAAATCTTCGGACTTCCGGCTTCATTACATTACGCCGCGACAAGCATCTTCACACCTTGCCACGGCGGAGCTTCAGCGGAGACGGGTCCCTCACCATCG
>SUWH01000048.1 GCA_015061605.1 Lentisphaerota bacterium
TGTTTTGCAAGCAAGAAGAGCGGGGAGCATACTCACGTATGTGACCCGCGAGGCGAGCGCAGCAAGGCGCGAGATTGGCCGCGAGACGCCGCCGTCCGTTGTTTTTTGTGAGATGTCTGTGAATTATTTTTCTTTAAATCTGATCTTGGCTATCCAGATGGAATTATCACTGCCGTATTTCATACATTGGGTGTAATCTGTTGGATTTGGAGCAGTCGTCTGCATCCATTCGGCGGCGACGATCCACGCTTCATTATCACTTACTTGCAGACAGCCGAAATTGCCGAGTCTGGCTCCGCGTTCCGGGACGGCGATAACTTCTGTACTGCGTATGATACAGAGCTTTCCGGGATCGAATTCCGCCATGAACAAGGGGGCGCGATGACGGAAAACGTGGTCATTGCCTGCTCCGCGCCGGGTGTAGACTAAATAGAGCTTGTTTCCACCTTTTATCCAATGCATCTGGGTGTTGTAATTGCCGGAAAGTTTGCCGTCATCAAAACTAAGCGGGATCGGTTCGGAATAATTCAAACCGTCATCGCTGACTGCGATATATCCCATTTTATCGTTTCGCAGGGCAAGGAAGTATTTGCCGTTGTGTTCAGCTATCGACGGTTCATACAAGCCGCGCCGGACATTGATCGAAAGCGGTGAACCGATCTCTTTAACTTTCAACTCTTTCCCGTCAAAACTGCATTTGAGTATCCGGGAGGACATACACACCTTCGGCGCTTTCGATTCATCAAGTGACATGCCGTAAACCGGAATCAGCAAATCTCCATCCGGCAGTTCCAAAATCTGCGCGGAACCGGCTCCGCAGCTGAAATATTGCTCCTTGTCCGGCATTTCAAGCAGCCGCGGCTTTTCCCAGTCGCCGGAAGCAAAGTCAAAGATGCTCCACATCGTCTGGCGCGGCCGGGGAGGGGGAGCTATACGGTTTTTCCGGTAGACGGCACTGTGTCCGGTTATGATCAGTCTGCCGCTTTTTTTATGATAAAAGGGGCTGCTGTCACTTATGACATATTCCCGCTTTGCATCATATTTTTGCCTTACCATGGTTTTGGATTTTTGAAAGCTGCTCCAACTTTTACCTCCATCATTGCTTTTGAGCATTTCCAAACCGTAGAAAACATCTGAACCTTTGAGAAACAACGGTTGAGCGGTGAGGATCACCTTGCCGTCAGGAGTCATACCCGCCCGGGCATGAACATAACAGAATTCGCCTTTGAAGCCGGTTTTGATCTGCTGCAGCGTTATTTCCGGAGCGGCAAAGGCAGAAAGTAATGGCATTATAACCCCCATCATAAGAATTTTATTTTTCATAGTTCATTCATCCCGCAGAGTTGTATTTTTAAAGTTTTTGCATATTCAAGTATTTCCAAAAGCTGCGAATCGGTAATATGATTTTTTCTTCTCTTTTTCGTAATATTGTGCGCATAAAGTACCAGTACAGAATTTTCTTCTGCGGCGCGGTGCATCGCAGCTTTTACCTCATTCATGTTAAAATTACCGCTGGCGGGGAAGCCGTAAAAGAGTTGTTTCTTTTTGACCTCTTTTACAAAACAGCCGTCGGCTTTTTCCAATGGTTCATCAGGCGATTTCACCAGAGAGCAGTTGGTTCGCAGAAAATCGAATGTCTTGAACAACTCTTTATCCGTGTCAGCATTGCGCTGACTGTACGGATAAGCAAATGCCCGGATGCGGATGCCGTTTTTGCGGCAGACTTCAAGCTGCGGCATGATCTCATTTTTGGTGTATGCGGTCAAGCCGTGCTTTTCGGTGTATTTTACCATCTTTGCATGCTTGAGCGCGTGCAATCCGATGGAGTGTCCGGCATCTTGAAGCTGTTTCAAGGCTGAAACAGCTTCAAGATCGATTTTTCCACAGACAAAAAACGTGACGTGTGCATCATATTTTTTGAAAACCTCATCCGCCTTTATCCAACTGTCAAAAAAACGGTCGTCAAAAGTAAGGCAAAGTTTACCATGCGGTGCGGCAAAGACGGGAAGGGTTGTCATAATGATCAAGATATGCAGGAATCTCATAATAATGCGGGGACGATCAAAAGTTTCAAATTCTGTTTAAATTCTCCGGACGAGATATTTACCGCATAGCGTCCTTCCGGCAATCCGGCAGCAGGAATGGTAAGGAAGAACTCCTTTTTATTCTCTTTATGAGAGGATTCTGCAACGATTTTGCCGGAGAGATCGGCAATGGCGATCTTGATTTCGCAGGATTTTTCCGGCAGATAGCTGCGGACGAATACTTCGCAATTTTTTCCTTTTACCGAGGTGAGATAACTTGCATTGAAGCTCAATGGTGAGTTGAATATCAAACTGTCTGCCCACAGATCGACCGCCTTGCCGTTACTGCCTGTAAAGACCAGTTTCAAGGGGAAACTGCCGGTTTCGTTAAAGGTGTAAAAAATCGATTTTGCAGCACTTTTTTTGCCGGGGATGGAAATATTTTCCTTTTTCAAAAGTTTATCTCCGGCGGGAGTTGAACAAACTAGGCGCAGTTCGCCGGTCTGTTCTGTATCGAACAGGTTTTCTATATTGCAGTCAAGACGGTTTTTGCCGGCGATCGGCGCTGATGCCGGAGTTGCGGCGGCGGTCAGCGCGGGAGCGGAAATATTCAACGGTCCGAAGCGGAAATAGTGTTCCGGTTCCAGAAGTTTGCCGGTTTTTTCTGCCAGAACATAACGTCCCCACGGATGAATGGTGCGGTAACGGTTCAAATTTATGGCGATTTCCCGATTATTTGCAGAGGTTATCCCCAGGGAACGCCACGGAATCGAGATGTCAATGGTGTAACTGGTTTCGCTGTATTTTATCCGGCTCTGCCAGTAGCCGTTCCAGGTGATTCCGGAGGCAAATTTGGAATCGTTCCAGACCAGTTCAGCGGTGACATTGTGGATGTCGCAGGCGAATTGGTAAATGCGTTTGCTGTCGTCGCACAGATCGATGAATATTTCCACACAGTCGTTGTCCCAGACATTGCCGTCGCGCTTGAGCACCGGTTGGGAAAGGGCTTCATTGATATTGGGTTCGGTACAGAAAATCCGGATATACAGCTGATTGTCGTCATACATGAATTGTGCGCTGGTCGGCATCGGCGGCTCCCCGGCTTCTTTCCACTTGTAGAACTTCATGGCGGGAACTTTATCCCAGCTGACTTCGCCGGGAGTTCCCTTGATGATTTCCACGGCACTGCCGAGCAACGCTGTTGTCAAAGCAATCAATATCAAAAATTTACGCATGGTTATCTCTCCGTTACATTTTGCAGTTTGATGATTTCATTTGCCACCAGCATCCGGATATGTTCGGCGGTGGTGTTGCTGAAGTGCTGTTTCTGAGTGACTCCGTTTCCGGTATTTCCGGTTTCACTGGCAAACGGCACATCGGCAAGGATTTTATTCAGAACCTTCTCTGCAGCATCCGCCTGAACTGTTTTGCCGCTTTTTCGCGCATTGTCAATGGCACATTTGAGTGTGTAAAGATACTTGTAATCGGTAATACCTTCCCGGAGACCTTCCAACTGCAAGGTGGAATAGATCACCCGGCCTTTGCCGTCCGGACGTTTGGCAACCGGATATGCCATGTGATAACGTTTGCCGCGTTCAAAGTGATTTACCGGATAATCCGGCTCCATATAGGTATAGGAACTGTGTCCTTTCAAGCCCAGTTTGAACATCCGCAATCCTGCCATCAGACGGTTGGGCATCAAGCCGCCCTCCTGCCCCTTGTAACTTCCTGCCCCCAGATAGACGAAGTTGATCTTATGTTTTTTGCCGACATTCATCAATTTGCGGTTTGAATCAGGATTGGAACCGATAAGCATATTGGTGGAAATATCCAGATAAGGACCGATCTCCTCTAGGGCACTTACGGGATAGGTGCAGCTGGCGGTTTTTACTCCGGCGGCTTTGGCAAGTTTGCATTGCCAGATGGCACTTGCCCAGCGGTCTTTATACAAATGCGGTTCGTCATGTCCTTCATAGTACCAGCGGTCAAAACCTTTGCCGCCATATTTTTTAATCCACCGGTCGGCCTGTTTCATTCTTTCGATGACGGCGGCGCGGATATCCGGAAATTCGTACCATAAACCGCTTTTGCCATTCTTTTCCCATACCAGCCGCTGTTTGGTGCTTTTGTAACCGAGTTCTTTGGGGATCCGGGTTTCCACACCGAGTCCGGCGAGAACCATGGGCCCGGTCATGCCGATCTCTTTGCGCAATTCCTGAATATACTTTATCTTTGCTTCGGAAGCAGCCATGACCTGCATGGATTCGATGCCGTAATCTTTCATATCCTGCAGATAACGTTTGTGGGCGGCGCGGGAATAACGTGCTTTCTGACCGTGGAACAAGTTGGTATACATCGTCCAATGGACATCGGACGGCTTTTTCAGTTTGAAGGGCAGTACCCGCAAAATCAGGGGGATGGTCAGGGCTTTTCCGGAACAGATGACCTGGCAACTTCCGGAATATATTCCCGGCTTGGTATTGGCGGGAATGCGGGTTGTGAGCCAGAAGAGGCGGTTCAACTCGCCGGTTTTCTGCATCTCCTGCGGCAGTATTCTTTCCGGGATATTCATAAAGTTGCTGGCGGTCATCGGGTAATCCTGAAACTCCACGAAATCAAGTTCAATATTTTTTGCCGGAATGAGTTCATTTCCGCACTTTAGGTCTGAAACTTTTATCTCTCCGATTTTCCGGTCGCCCGCCGGATTGTGTACGCCGAAGCACCATACCGCAAACTCTCCCGGCGCAGTAAACGTGCCGATTTTCTCCACGATCTCATGGGGTTGCGGAATGGAATCAAAATATATCATCCGGGGAGGACGTTGAAAAAACACCGGAGCTTTGAGCGCGGGATTGAGGGGTTCGGGGGAGGGGTTGCGGTGTTCAAACAGAGCTTTGCTTTTTCCGATCATCCGGGAACGCACCGAGGGGGCAGGGGCGGCGGCATAAAGCCGGAAGCGGCGGATCTGCAGTTTGCTGTTGAAATAGATGGTCAGCGACACCGCGGTAATTTCCTGCGGGATAAAATCCATGGTAAGTTTCCGCACACCGTCAGTTGGTCTTACAGTGAAAATGCGGTTTCCGAAATTTTTACTGCCTTTTCCCCAGCGGGCGCGGAGTTCGACATTTTGTTCTTCAAAAGTTGTCACCTCAAATTCCATGCGGTAATTCTGACCTTTTTTCAACCGGCTGTAGAGCGCGCTTTGAATAAAGTTCAATTTTCCTGACGGAGTAAGTTCGATGCCGCCGGGAGCGGCATTCTGTACCGCCGTCGTGACCGTATTGTTCCAGTTGAGAATGAAACTGCCCTGATTTTTTTGAGGGAGGGAATCTATGGAAATATATACCGGCTTGGCAGTTGCTTTGCCGGAGGCTTTAAGTACATATTCCCCACGTTTTTTCAGCCATGGGAAATATAATTTTTTCTGCGGCGAGGTGACGGAGAAAACTTTTTTTCCGGAAACGGCATCAGTGATTTCAAAACCGGTCAGAATACCGGGGGCATTTCTGCCGGGCCGCACTTGAAGTTGATTGACATTGACCGTGACCTTTTGTTCGACCTTCCAGTCGGCAGCGGCATTTTTGCCGACCAGTGTCCAGTTGCGGCGCAGCGGCATCAGCATTGCATCATCGATCAGCAGCGTGTCAGCAGCAGTTGACAATAAGCTGATGGAGAATAAAGAAATCAGATAAAGTGCTTTTTTCATATTTTATTGTCTCTTTTTTGGTGAAAATCTTTACTGTGGCTGCGCATTGCGGACAATCTCGCGCCTTGCTTCATTCGCCGCTTCCGGCTTCCAGAAGTTCAATGAGGGTGAAGACGTACTGCTTCTTCTGAACACGTTCAGAAGAATAGAGCTTTCAATGTTCTTTTTCGATATAAGTTATATGCCTTTCGCTGTTTATTGTTTTGGCTCCATTATTAAATCAAAGTAACGCACATAACATACCATATGAAACATTATTTGTCAAACGGCGGAATGAATGCCGCCGCTGAAATGTTCTCATAAAAAATGAGACAATAACTATTTGTTTGAATTTGATAATGGCAGACAATCCAGAACTTTATGAAGTATTCCGGTAATGCGTTCCGGATCCCATACCGCCATGATCTCCACCGGGGGCAGGGGGATGTCCAGAGGACGGCTGCACAACTTTGAATGCAGCTCTTTTGCACTTGATTCCGGAAGCAGTGCCGCTCCGAATCCGGCAGCGGCAAGCGCCAGCATCGAACTCTTGTTGCGGGCATCCTGACGGAAATGCGGACGGGGAAGAGCGGTACTTGAAAGCATTACCGCGATCTTATCATAGATCATCGGATTGACATCACGGGCAAACAGAATGACACTTTCGCCTGCCAGGTCAGAGGCGGTAATGATTTCCAACTTTGCCAGAGGATGAGTTTCCGGCATGACCAGAGTGTAATTCTCCTGCCAGATCAGGCAGCTGTCCAATCCGGCAAGATCAAATCCGTACGGCCGCATGAAACCGATATCAATACTGCCGTCACGCAGATTTTTCAACTGTTCCGCCGTCTCCTGTTCGCGCAGTTCAAACTGGATGCTGCCGGAGCCGGTGCGGAGCGTGGCAAGCAGTTGCGGCAGAAAGGTGTTGAACGCAGTCTCATTATAACCGATGGCAAGCTGTCCGGAACTGCCGTCACGCAGATCTGCCATCCGGGCAAGAGCGGTATCGGTACGCTTGAGAATTGCCTCGGCTTCGCTTAAAAACAGCTTTCCGGCAGCAGTGAGTTTCACAGAACGGCTGGTGCGTTCAAAGAGCTGCAGTTCAAGCTCTTCCTCCAACTTTTTTATCGCGGCACTCAGCGGTGCCTGCGTGATGTTCAGTCTGGCGGCGGCGCGGCGGAAGTGCAGTTCCTTTGCCACGGTCACAAAATATTTTAAGGTCGTAAGTTCCATTGATTGTTTATATCTCTTTATTGATTTAAAAAATATATCAATTAATATATATTGTGATGTTGTAAAAATCAAATAGTGAAATTATATTTCCTTCAGACAAACCAGGAGGTTATTCTATGAAAATTGAAAAAATCAGCATGTATCGTGTTTGCAATCCGATCAAAAATCCGTACACCACTGCTTTTGGCACCCAGAAGGCGTTCAATTCCGTGGTGGTGAAACTTGAGTCCGAAGGTTTCTCCGGTTGGGGCGAAGTTGCTCCCGGCGGCGGACCGATGTTTTCCTGCTATACTGACAAGACGACCTTTACTATTGCCCGGGATTTTATCGTTCCCAAGGTGCTGGGACGCAACTTTG
>SUWH01000049.1 GCA_015061605.1 Lentisphaerota bacterium
TTGAACAGCTGGATTTGAAACTTGCCGACCATCTGCTTATAACCAAAGTCGCCCATTTGAGTTTACTGAACCGGATCGGATGTGTTTTCAAAAATTACAGCGAAGTTCCGGTCGATCCCGGCAGATTCGATATCCGCAATTCCATTGCGCCGATCACCCTGCTGGACGAACCGTAAGTATGAAGTAAAGCAGCCGCAACGATCCGCCGTCGCTCTGCGAGCGATGGCGGGACAAGCAGAGCGGCAAAATACCCCGCTTCTTTTTGAAAAGAGATGGGGGGCGGAGAAAATTCATCAATTTTCAAAAATGTCGTAGCTTTCGAGGGCAAATCTGCCGATTTCAAAAAGCAGTTTCAGCGCGGATCTGCGGACTTCCAGCGGTAAAGTTTTCAATTTACCGTTGCAGTTGAAGTTATTCAGAAATCCGTCCGATTCAAAGGTGAATACGCCTTTGTAATCGATCGCAATAAGTCCTTCAATAAAGCGGTCAAGCTGAAGTTTACCGCAGTAAGGCGGCAAATGCTGATCGGAACGCATATTGTTGTCGTGGATATGAACCGCTTTCAGATTGCCGCCCAGTTCTTTCAAATCGTCGTACTGGTCACTTTTGCCCTCCATGACTGCGTGTCCGGTATCCCAGCAGCAGCCCAGAAGCGGATGATCCATGTATTCAATAAAATCGTTCATCTCCGCCGGAGTACGGGGAAAATAGAAGTCGCCCATATTGCCGGATGAGGTATTTTCGATACAAACGGCAACGCCGTATTTTTCAGCAGTTTCGAGCATTCTGCCGACAAAACCTTTATTGTATTCAAAATACTTTGCCTTGTCCATGGGATAAAGGTGTTGAGGACCGAAGCTGGTGTGCATCACAATCACCGGGATATTGAGCAAATGACACGCTTCGACCGAGCGGGTCATGGCACGCATACACGATTCATAATCCATGCTGCTCAACGGATTGTACCCGGGAGCGTGAGCCTGCACAAAGGTAAAGCCGCACTCATCAGCCGCATCCGATGCCGCTTTTACCTGATCCTGCCAATAACATTCATCATCCAGCAGAAACGGTGAATTTCCTTTATGGTCATAATAAAAGCTGTAATCCAGATATTTGAATCCACTTCCTTTATAAGATCTTACCGCATCTGCCGGAGTCGGTACATAATCCATTATTTCGTTGATAGTGGTGGCTATTTTCATTTAACTTGCTCCATAACTTTTCCCAGAATCAGATATTTCTGATAGATTTCCTCATACTTCAAATGATTGTCCGCATCCGGAGTGTAGATTTCGCGGTAGTTGCCGCCCATATTCTGCGAAGCAGTCGGCACATCGGGATAAAATCCGGCGGCGGCCGCCGCATTCATCGCCGCTCCGAGCGCACAGGATTGAGCGGTTTTGGCGACCTTTATCGGCATATTGAATGCATCGGCGCACATCTGCATGATAAACGGGGATTTATGGCTGATTCCGCCGACAGCAGTAATGCCGTTGACACACAGATTTTCTTTTTTGAAGTGTTCAAGAATAGCTTTGCTGCCCATAACGGTGCTTTCGACCAGAGCGCGATAAACCATCGGCACGGTGGTACCGAGATTCAAATTGGCGATCGCGCCGGTCAGTGCGGAATCGGCATACGGTGTCCGCCTGCCATTGTGCCAGTCCAACGCGGTAACGCCATTGGCACCGATGGGAAGAGATACTGCATCGCGCTCCAAGTCCGCAAGTGAAACCTTTCCGGCATAGGAAAGAAAATTGCTGAACCAGTTGTAAATATCGCCGAATGCAGATTGTCCGGCTTCGATACCGGTCAATCCCGGCAGCACCGAACCATCCACCTGCCCGCAAATGCCGGGAATACACCTGCCGGGGTCAGGGACGACCAGTATATCGCAGGTGGAAGTTCCGAGAACTTTGACCATTTCACCGGCTTTGATTTGTGCGCCGATGGCTCCCACATGGCAATCGATCGCACCGCTGCCGATGGTAACAGTTTCCGGCAGACCGAGTTTGGCGGCCCAGTACGGAGAAATTTTTCCGGCGGCACAGTCAACGGTGACGGTTTTGGTGTACAATCTCTGCCGCAAACCTTTGAGCAGGGGATCGACGTAAATCAAAAATTCTTCCGGAGGCAAACCGTCCCACTCGCTGTGCCACATCGCTTTATGTCCGGCTGCACAGCGGCTGCGGCACATTTTTTCCGGAGCGCAATTTCCGGAAAGCACCGCCGGTATCCAGTCGCACAACTCGACAAAGCTGTAAGCATTTTCCCGGACGCGCGGATTATTGCGCAAGAGGTGCAGTACCTTGCTCCAGAACCATTCGCAGGAGTATATGCCGCCGGAATATTTGCGGAAATCGGTACCGCTCCAGTTGGCGGCACACTCATTTATCCGCTGTTCTTCGGCGATGGCGGTGTGGTCTTTCCACAATACGAACATCGCATCGGGATCATTGGAAAATTCCGCCTTCAGTGCCAGCGGCGTACCATTACTGTCGATTGCGCACGGCGTGGAACTGGTGGTATCCACGCCGATCCCGGCAACCTTTGTCTTGTCCTGACCGTGTAAAACTTCACAAATTACCGCTTCCATACCTTCCAGATAATCGGCAGGATGCTGGCGGAACTGCAACTTGGCCGCATTGCAGTAAAGTTTTTCATTCCAGCGGCGGTAAAGATGTACGGCGGTTGCAAGTTCGCGTCCCTGCCGGTCAACCAGCAGAGCGCGAACGCTGTCTGAACCGAAGTCCAGACCGATAAACAAGGCTTCTGACATCACTTCACCGCAAACGGAATAACTGTTATTTTCAGTAAATAACGCGCAGGCCGTTGATCTTGGCGAAGTTTTCGATCAATTCCATATTATCGCCGTAGGTGACGATGTAGTGCTGGCTCATCACATTCTGGATGAAGCACTCGGAACAACCGCATTCAAAGAAAACTTCCAGACTCGGAAGCTGCGGGGCAGGCGGAGCCCAGCCGGCTTCTTCCCAGGTTTCCGGAGTCTTGGCTTCGCCGCGGACGGCGTGAAGAACCAGTTCGCCGTCGACCTGCGCCAGACGGACGATGGTCACCGGGCCGGTCTTGACTTTGGAAACGTTGAGCAAACCTTCGCCGAATGAGCCGAAAGCATTGGGCATAACGGTAATGCCGCCGTCAGTAACTGAAGCAGGGACATAGTCCGGAACACCCATAAAGGCACTCTTTTCGGTGAATTCATAGAATTCCATGTAGGCAGGGCTGACTCCGGTCAGATACTTCATAATAAGTTCGGTCACGGCGCCGTAGGAGTCGTTTTCCGGAACGGTCGGGATATTCATTTCATCATGAAGCAGAGTCAATGCACCGGCGGGGGCAAACTTCAACAGCTTTTTCACGCCGTCAACATCGCAGAAGCTGAATGCATCGTAATTGCGCTCTTTGATCTTTTTCTGGAATGCCAGCGACAGACGGACAGAATTTTCCACCGTTCCCGGCTGGGGATCACGGACGAATTTCCAGTTTTTGCGGATTTTTTCAGCACCGGCAGCAATCTCTTCATCGGTGATGGTATCGGCAAGTTCCTGGATCTCCAGCAGATCAAAGTGTTCGATTTCGGCACCGATCTTGTTTTTGAGCAGATTGCCGTCATACAAAGTTCCGAAAAGACGCATATCGCGGTAGCCGCTCATGCCGATAAAAGCATTACGCATTCTGGCGGAAGCGGAAGCAGCGCGGAGAAAGTTCGCCGCTTCATCGTAACGGGGTTCGGCATCTTTTTTGTTGACCAGATACTTGAAGTTGAAACCCATTTCCTGCATGGGAGCGCGGAGCGCGGTGGTTCCCGCCTGATCGGCGGTGGTGACGAAGTGACCGTTTTCCCGCCAGCCGCTCAACCCCCACAACAGCATCGGTTTGTGTTTAAAGGGTTCAATGACCTTGATAACAGCCCAGGTCGGGATCCAACCGGCGATACAGACAACAAGAGCATCAAATTCGCCTTTTTTAAGCTCTTCGACGGCGCGTGCCGCCTGAAGACCGGCGGGATCATCGCTGACAGGAGCGGTTTCAACCAGTTCGATGCCGCGTTTTTTCAACTCATCAGCGGCAATACGGCAGCGGTTGTCGATAAATTCCCGGGGGGTGTTGACTTCACCGAAGCCGACAAATCCGGCACGGATCTTCAAGACATCATTACTCATTTGTGTTTCCTCCAAAGGTTGGCAAAAGCAATTTGTTTAAATTACGGTATTGTTCAAAAGGTTTTTTATATGCGGAAGCGTTTTCCGGTTCAACGCGGAAAGCGACTTTGACCATCGCCGAAGCGGCGGCGGCAGTATCGGCAAAGTCGCCGCAGGCAACTGCACCTAAAATCGCCGCACCGAGACTGGTAGCTTCTTCACATTCAGTCACCGTCACCGGCAAATCAAGTACGTCCGCTTTGATTTGAAGCCAGAGCTTGCTTTTAGCAGCTCCGCCAAGCGAACGGATCTCATTGATTTTTGCTCCCATGGAACGCAGTGCTTCGACATTGTCGCGAAGCAGGTAGGCAACCGATTCCATAATGGCGCGCGCCCAGTGGCCCTTTTTATGAGCGAGAGTAATTCCCCATGCCACACCACGGGCATTGGGGTTGCAGTCAGGGGAAATCGCTCCGGCACAGTGCGGCAGAAGTATGAGGCCTTCGCTGCCTGCAGGGACAGATGCGGCAGCAGCATCAAACGCCTTGAAATCCATGCCGGAAGTAAATTCATCGCGGAAGTGCTTCAAAAGCATTCCGGCAGTAGGGGCCCACGGCAGAAGCACGTATGACCCGGGGGCAAATCCGAGATAGGTGCTGAGCCGTTTTTCTTCGTCATAAACGATTTTATCAAATGCCGCACAGAGTGCGAGCGTGCATCCGGTGGTTTCAGAAATGATACCGCTTCCGGCACAACCACTGCCCAGATTACCGCAAACATGGTCGATGGGAGCGGCGGCAACCGGAGTTCCCGGAGCAATAAGGGAATCGTTGGCGGCACATTGTCCAATAAGTTCGCCGGATTTTTTGAGTTCCGGGAGCTGATCTGCGGAAATACCGATCGCTTCAAGCATCGCCGGATCATATTGATCTGTACGAATATCATAGTAAAGAGCCGACGGCATCAGACCGGAACAAGTTGCGTAAACACCGGTAAGTTTGAAAACGATGAAGTCTTCAACCATAAGATACTTGAAAGTCCGGTCAAAAAGCTCTTTCTGATGCTTTTTATACCAGAGTATCTTTGGAGCGGGCCAACAGGGAAGCATTTCAGTTTGTCCTGAAAGGCGGAAAAGATATTCATTGCCGAATTTTTCATTGAGCAAAGCCGCTTCATCAGAAGCGCGATTGTCCAGCCAAACGATGGCTTTACGCAGCGGAACACCGTTTTTATCTACCATAATAAGAGTTTCAGCCTGACCGGTAACTGAAAGCGACCGGATATCTGCCGGATCGATTTGTGCCTTATCAACTGCCTGTTTAATGGCATCTTTAGCTGAAATCCAGTAGACTTCGACATCCAGTTCCACAATATCTGGGGTAGGTGTCTCAAGGGTGTATTCCGCCAGACCGGAACCGAGCATAGTGCCAGCTCCGTCAAAAACCGCCGCTTTGACGCCGGTGGTTCCCATATCCAGACCGAGATAATATTTCATATTGTTCAAACTCCGGAATATCAAAATGTTAAAAATTCACAAATAATATACGATTATACTGCATAATTCTGCAATAATATACACCGTATAAAGCAGTACTTCAACTGTAAAACTGTAAAAATCGAAGTTAAAAAAAGAAATAATTCGGGCTTGCTTGACTTGGCACGTTGTGTCGGACATGTCGGACAAGTCGGACGGGTCGGACGCGCGGCACAACCGACCATCCGGCATCCGCAAACATAAAGACAATCGGCGACTTGAGAGTAAGAACGCGCGGGCTTGCTGAATTGGCACGTTGTGTCGGACATGTCGGACAGGTCGGACGGGTCGGACACGCGGCAAAACCGACCATCCGGCATCCGCAAACATAAAGACAATGGGCGACTTGAGAGTAAGACCGCGCGGGCTTGCTTGACTTGGCACGTTGTGTCGGACATGTCGGACAAGTCGGACAGGTCGGACACGCGGCAAAACAGACAACCCGGCATTCGCAGACATAAAGACAATCGGCGGGCGGCAAACGTGCCGTAACAACCGCCGTCAGGCGGGATCAACAACTACCTTGCCTGTCGTGCCGGAGGCGCGACAAAAGGCTCTCCCCCGCCAGCAGCCCGGAATCAGGAGCGATATCGCACAGCCGGGCGGGTTTTGCCGAGGAGTCCGCGAGGGGAGTGTACTTGAGTACTCGACCCGAGCGGCGACGACCGCAAGGCCCGCTCCGGCAAAGCGAGATCGCTCCGTGAACAAAAAAAGACTCAAATCAGTGCGAATTGATTTGAGTCTTAAGAAAAATTCCCGGCATCGTGCTACTCTCCCATAGTCAAATTTACAGTACCATCGCCGCTGGAGCCCTTAACTGCCGTGTTCGGGAAGGGAACGTGTGTTTCTGCTCCGCCATAGACACCGGAAATATATTACAATAAAGAAAATGCCTGTTGAACTATCTGTCAGAAAATTTCACTTATTTTGTGAGACAGCGTACCTTTTTTTTCTTAAAACTTGTAACCAAATCTTAAGAAAAAAGGTGGTTAAGCCTCACGGCTGATTAGTAATGGTAAGCTGAATACATTGCTGTACTTACACCTCCATCCTATCAAGGTCGTAGTCTTCGACCTGCCTTCAGCCCCTTG
>SUWH01000001.1:0-137943 GCA_015061605.1 Lentisphaerota bacterium
GGCTGATAAAACAGGCTTACGGTTTCAGAGATCGTGAGTATTTCAAATTGAAAATCTATCAACTGCCGGAAATTTCGAGCGAGAAATTATTATGACTTCTGTCACAAACCGTCGAAGAGGCAAAAAATCTACGGATAGCAAGGCGGGATTTTAGATCACTTGTACTGCCGATATAACGCTGTTCCGGCTGGGAAATACTGCGTAAAATGTATGTGTAGAACATGTTTTTCTCCTGTTCTGTGCCGTATAGCCCTCCGTCGCCAAGGCTTTGGAGGGCATCCTTCGCTCGCTCCATTGCACTCCGCTTATTTTTGCAAGCAAAAAAAAAAATCTACGGATAGCAAGACTGGCTTTTAGATCACTTGTACTGCCGATATAACGCTGTTCCGGGTGGGAGATGCTGCGTAAAATGTATGTGTAGAACATGTTTTTCTTCTGTTCTGTGCCGTATAGCCCTCCGTTGCTCTGCGAGCTATGGAGGGCATCCTTCGCTCGCTCCGTTGCACTCCGCTTATTTTTGCAAGCAAAAAAAATCTACGGATGGCAAGGCGGGATTTTAGATCACTTGTACTGCCGATATAACGCTGTTCCGGGTGGGAGATGCTGCGTAAAATGTATGTGTAGAACATGTTTTTCTCCTGTTCTGTGCCGTATAGCCCTCCGTCGCTCTGCGAGCTATGGAGGGCATCCTTCGCTCGCTCCGTTGCACTCCGCTTATTTTTGCAAGCAAAAAAAATCTACGGATAGCAAGACTGGCTTGCCATCCGTAGCTTTAGCGAAGGATGGTGGAGCAGAAGAGACTCGAACTCTCGACCCTCACACTGCCAGTGTGATGCTCTAGCCAACTGAGCTACTGCCCCGGGTGTATGCTACATAATATAACACATTTTTTCGATTGTGCAAGTGCTTTTTTTGATTTTTTTGATTTTTATCATAGATATTTTGTAAAAAAATCGCAGCTTTCCAACTTCCCACAGATATCCAAAAACATCAGTTTTTCTGATTTTATGGGATATCTGTGTTTTTTGCAGTTGACAAATTCATCTTTTGGCATTATTTTATTAAAATGTTATGACGGGATGTAGCGCAGTCTGGTTAGCGCGTCTGCTTTGGGAGCAGAAAGTCGGGGGTTCGAATCCCCCCATCCCGACCATTTGCAATGTATACGGAATTTTAGACACGACCTATATATTACCGGAAATTTCAAGCGGGAAATCTATATAAATTTTTGTCATAAACCGTCGAAGAGGCAAACTCTGCATAAATTTACAGAACACCCTTGGTCGAAAGCACCCCTTTGACCCGCGGATCATAAGAGGTCGCCTCATCCAGCGCCTTGGCCAGACCTTTAAACATCGCTTCAAAAAGGTGGTGGGTCTCCGCTGCAGCCAACATCTTGAAATGCAGATTCAATCCGCTTTTAACGCAGAATCCCTGAAAAAATTCATGAAAAAGACGGGCATCAATGTCTTTTACATACGGTGCCGGCGGTGTCACATCATAATAAAGCCCGGGTCTGCCGGAAATATCCAGCGCAACCAACACCAGTGTTTCATCCATCGGCAGCAGGAAGTTGCCGTAACGGCGGATACCGGCTTTATCGCCGACCGCTTGAGCGAAAGCCTCCCCCATTGCCAATCCGAGGTCTTCCATGGTATGGTGATAATCCACTTCAATATCACCCTTTGCGCTGATTTCAAGATCAAAGAATCCATGTTTGGCAAAAAGGTTCAACATGTGATCCATGAAGGGAATACCGGTGGAGATCGTACTTTTGCCTTCTCCGTCCAGATTGATACTGACCACAATATCAGTTTCACCGGTAATCCGGGAAATTTTTCCGTTCCGCGCCATAATAAGACCTCCCGATGATTAAAGTTTGCCGAGGAGCTTCAACGCGTTGTCGCGGCCGAGCATCCTCAACTCATCTTCGGTGAGGAAGTCGAGTGAATCAAGGAAGTTCATGCACATCGCCATAGTGGACGCTGAACCGGCAAGGCATTTGCGCTCAGGGATATGAAGTTTGCCGTTGGCTTCCAGGACTGCTTCGACATTCAAAGTCATATAGCGGCCGGGGGGCAATCCGGTCGGACTGGAAGCATCACTGGTAACAATGACTCTGTCCACCCCTTTGGTACGTATTATGATGCGGACAAGTTCTCCGGGAAGATGATGTCCGTCAGTGATGATCATGGCAGTCAGACGTTCTTCAGCAAGTCCCGCCCAGACCGGGTTGTTGTGACGGTCGAGCAGATTGGGGCATCCATTGCCGAGGTGAGTGAGCAGTTCAGCACCGGCATCGGCGGCATTTTTTACCTGTTCATAGTTTGCCATGTGGTGACCGACGCTGACGTGAACTCCGCGTTCTTTCAAACAGGCAACCGCTTCGGTGGCATTTTCGGCATCGGCACCGAGAGTAACGATGGAGACGAAACCGGGTGCGCTGGCGAGAAGTTTATCCACGTTTTCAGCACAGGGATGCAAGGTCCAGTCGGGGTTGTGGGCTCCGACGGCACCGGGGACATTGGAGATAAAAGGACCTTCAAAATGGAGGCCGGGGATCTTGTCGGCGATGCCGTATTTTTCCACAGTTTTCTGGATGATTTCACCGTTGCGGCGAAAAATTTCCAGCGGACTGGTGATAATTACCGGGCAGAAAATTTCAGTACCGTCGGCAAAAAGAGCTTCAGCAGAACGGATAAAATCGTCTGCGGTCAAATTGGGATCACTGTAATCCACGCCTTTGTGACCATTTACCTGGAGGTCGACCCAACCGGGATTGTTCATTTTCATATCCTTTCATCAAATGAATACAATAAAATCGTTGTCCGTGTGTAAAATAGCACATCAATCACAGTTTGTCAAGTGAAAATACAAAGAGTTGGCGGTATATCAGCCAACCATCCGGTGAATGGTTTGTGCAACCGGACTGCGGACAAGTCTCTGCCGTTGACTGTTTTTTACGAAACATCTGTATCTTTCTTATTGAATTTTCAGTTTGAGCATATATATTATCGGACATAAGTTTTTGCAGGAGATGAAATATGAAAATATGCGTTATCGGTGATGGAGCATGGGGAACTGCCCTGGCAGTCAATGCGTTGAAAAATAAACACCATGTCGTGATTTGGGGCGCCTTTCCGGAATACCTGGATGAGATGCGTAAGATCCGGGAAAACATAAAATTTCTGCCGGGAGTAAAGCTTCCTGTGGCGCTTGAGTTTGAAGATGATATAAAAAAGGCATTGACCGGATGCAGTATGATCATCTGCGCAACGCCGACTCAATTTTTAAGAAGTGTCCTCAAAAAAATGGCGGGGAATATTCCGGTGGATGCAGTTATTGTCAACGTTGCCAAAGGAATTGAGCTGGATTCATGGCTGAAGATCAGTGAAATCATTGAACAGGAATTAGGCAAGGTCAATTATGTTGATCTTTCAGGTCCGAGTCATGCTGAAGAAGTTGCACGCGGTGTTCCGACCGCAGTTACTGCAGCGGGAGAGAATATTGAAGACGCAAAATTTGTACAGCAGGCATTGATGAATGATAAATTCCGTATTTATACTTCGACCGATGTGACCGGACTTGAGCTGGGCGGAGCAATAAAAAATGTCTTTGCCATCGCCGCCGGGATCATCGACGGAATGAAACTCGGCGATAATCCCAAAGCAGCTCTGATGGCCCGGGGCATCGCAGAAATGGGAAGACTCGGTGAAGCTCTCGGCGGCAAACGCACCACATTCAGCGGATTGAGCGGTATCGGAGATCTGATAGTCACCTGTTGCAGCGGGTACAGCCGGAACCGTCATGTCGGCGAAGAGCTCGGACGCGGCAGAAAACTGGCCGATATTCTCAATGATATGGGAATGGTTGTTGCAGAAGGCGTTCCAACCGCCAAAGGTATCCGGACCCTTGCCAAACAGGTACAGGTCGATATTCCCATTATCGAAGAGGTATACAAGGTTCTTTACGAAGACCGTCCGGCGGGGGATGCTGTTATTTCGCTGATGTCACGTTCTGCCAGAAATGAGGAGGAATAATTCCGTCAGAGATGATTGCGGAAAATTATCCGGAGACAACTTTCCGCGATTGTTTTCAGTTTTGTCTCCGGATGTAAATACGGTTTACTCTGTTGCCGATCGAACAGAGGATATCGCACGGATGTGTATTTTTTAACTCTGCCCATTGAGCAACGGTTATTTGACACTGTTTGTCTTCTCCGATAAGAATGACCTCTTCTCCCGGATGAATATCTTCTTTCAAGCCATTCACATCGACTGTCGTATAGTCCATGGAAATACGCCCGACGATCGGGCAGCGTTGTCCGCGGATGATCACAGCTCCTTTATTGGACAGAGCCAATGGTATTCCATCGGCATATCCGGCAGCTATTGTCGCAATTCTGGCATTTTCTGTCAAACGGTACGTACGATTATATCCGATAGTGTGTCCGGCAGGCAGTTCTCTGACCTGGACCACCCGTGTTTTCAGGGTGACCACAGATTTCAATCCCAATTCCGTCTCTCCTATGGGGTTGAATGAACCATAAAGATTGCAGCCGGTCCTGACTTGTGTAAACGGAGCAGCAACAGCAAACCGGCACGAATTGACGGCATCACTGTTGGCGATGTGGCATTTTCCCAGATAAATTCCATCTTTCTCCAAATCATTTCTGATCTGCAGAATGCGGGAAATCTGTGCTGAACTCAACTCATCATATACATCAGGAAAATGAGAATAAATACCGCAGAAATTCAAATTAGGCAAACTGAAACACCTCTTTATGGTTGCAACAGCAGAATCAGCGGGAATACCGAGACGCCCCATGCCGGAATCTATCTTGAAGTGGACTTCGGTCACAACCCCCTGACGGACAGATTCATCACTGATCTTCTGTGCAGTCTGCCAGTCTGTGATTCCCAGAATGAAATGGTTTTTTACCGCCTCTTCCAGTTCAAAATCCAACAATCCGCCCAATATTTGAATGGGTTTTCCAAGTGAACACAATTGTAATGCCTCCCTCAATTCAGCGACACAAAAACCATCTGCTCCGGAGTTGCGCAAACATTCGGCGACCGGCATCGCACCCAGACCATAGGCATTTGCTTTTAAAACTGCCATTACTTTCAGTGGCTGAACCGCTTTGCGTATCCGTTCAAAATTATTTTCCAATACGCCCAAATCGACCTCAAGCCAAACCCGGCTTGTATTGGAAACAGATTTTTCATCCTGTTTATTACTTACATTTTCCATTTGTCAAAATCTTACTTATAAAAACCATATAATGTCCGGTATTCTGTTTCATTCAACGGGATCTTCGATCATAAGCTGACGAACCAGTTCCGCTCTGCCGGTCAGAAACCGCTTCCATTCAGACGGGTCGACAAACGGATTCGGACCATCGGGAGATTCTTCGCGGCGGCATACCTTATTCAAAGCATCATAGTTGCCGAGGTGGTTGCCGACCAGAACTTCCACCGGTTCGTCCATCAACTTTTCCACAGCATTGAGAAACTGTTGGCGGCAATCGGTGGGCAGATCGAAGCGGCGCAGAAACTCGCTCCGCATTGAGTTGATACCGGCACCGCCGTGCATTCCACACCGCCGGACGACACCGTTTTCTTCGAGATCAAAAAAGAATGCCATCGTGCCGGGAGTATGCCCCGGAGCAGCTTCACAACGGATCTCAAGCGCGCCGAATTTCAACACATCGCCGCCGTTTATCAGCACATCCGGCTCAAATGGTTCATCGTAGCTGTAATCGATAAACTTCGCCCGCGGGAGGTCGCGTGTACCATTCACAAAATCACGATCAGGAGTACCGATATAAGTCCTGGCACCGGTCATTTCAACAAATGCACGGGTCATACCGACATGGTCATAATGTCCATGGGAATGGAGTATCCAGCGGATGTCACGCGGATTGAAGCCGAGTTCATATATGTTGCGGAAAATAAAGTAACCGCACTTGGGAAGTCCGGTGTCCAGCAAAAGCAAACCGTCTCCGGTATCAAAGAGATAAGAAGGCGAATGTTTACCGCCGATGTGCCAGAGTTTACCGTAGATCTGAAACGGAGCCAGATCCTCTTCCCACGGTTTGAGAATGCCCATTTTTTACCTTTCTTATATTCGTTGATTGTTCAAATAACCGGGTTATTCAACGTTATTGCCTGCTGCATAAATTTATAAAAATCCTCCAGTTCCATCATTTCCGGCAATTCGGGATCCGGATAGTTGAACTCTATAAAACAATCAAGTTCTTCCCTGGTGGCAAAGTTCCGCAGCGGTTTTAAAATGGAGTTTGGCACAGCTTCTCAAAATATCGCGGCCATGTCTGGCAATGAGTTCACTTCCGGTGATTTTTACCTGCGGCCCGGCACCGCGAGGCAATTCGCATTGGCACAATTCATTCAATTTTTTCATGCCGCGCAGAAAACCGTCCCGCGCCAGAATACTGGCGGCGGCAACGGCGATATCGCGTTCCGCCTTGGTTTCCTGTTCCAGAATGATCTTTCTGCCGCGCTCCATGAGCGCATTTTTTATCAGATGTTCGCTGCCGAATTTATCCGAAAGCATCCGCGGACAATCCGGAACTGCTTCCAAAAGATTTTCGATGATCCGCGCATGTCCCCATGCCAGAAGCCGGTTCAAGTTGCCGATCTGCGAATACAGCCGGTTGTAGGTTTCCGGCATCAGGGTGACACTGCTGTAACATCCGGCACAAATCGAACGTATTTCCGTTGCCAGTTTGACGATCTTACTGTCACTGTGAATGAGTTTTGAGTCGCATACTCCAAGTTTGGCAAGGGCATTGCCGGATTTCTCATTTACACATACTCCGGCGATGACCAGCGGCCCGAAAAAATCACCTTTGCCGCTTTCATCAATGCCGCCGTGCGGGGTGACGATCACCGGTTCTGAAGCGGCGGCTTCAGAACTTTGATAATTGAATGTATGCAGTATTTCCGGTTCAAGGGTATAGAGGACAAATTCTTCTGTGCCGCGCCCCTGAACGACCAGTTTACCGCTCTCGTACGCAACGACAGTAGTGTGATTACCGCTTGCTTTGAATACGGCGTAAGGAATCTTGGAAAACTCCCAGCTGCCGTTTTCAAGCCGGAGCTTCAACTCTCCGATCTGTTCAGGACTCAATGTGCATACGAAATTATTATTTGCCATAACTTTTTTCTCCGGAAAAATTTTACCAATGCAGTGTCCGGATTATTTCAGGATAGGACGGACGTGAATTATAATCGAATTCCAGCATCCCATCCACCAGTTGTGAAACCGTTTTTCCGGCATCCGGGCGCAGCTTTAAAAGCGGAGTGAACGGCTGTTGACGGCGCAAATACAGTTCTTCCGGCGTTCCATGGACTCCGAAAGGCAGTTGCCCGCTCAAGAGTTCATAAATGGTTATGCCAAGACTGTAAATATCTCCGCGGTGATCTTCGCCGCCATTTTGCAGGCGTTCCGGAGAAATATATCCCGGACTGCCCCACAGCGGACACAAGGTGGTTATATCTCCCTGATGCCGGCGGTCGGCAAAATCAAAATCGCCGAGTTTGGCACTGCCGTCACTGGAAAGCATGATATTTCCCGGTTTTATATCGTGGTGTACGATATTGTGACTGAGAAAGAGGAAATGCAGTCCGACGGCAATATTCCGCAGATGATCGATCAATATTTCAAGATTCGGAAGAGTCTGTTTTTTCATATGTTTTTCCAGATCACCGCCGTCCATATACTGCATGACCAGAAACGATTCATCACCGATCTCTCCGCAATCATAAACCGGTACAACTGTGGTGTGCGAAATGGGTGCCATCAGTTTGGCTTCAGTCAAAAAACGTTCTTTCATATTGCCGAATTCACTGTCGGTTTTGGCGATTTTCACTGCCACCCGCCGCAACAATACCGGATCGACCGCCCGGTATACTTTTGCCATACCTCCTTTAGCGCAAAGTTTTTCCAGAAGATAGCGGCCGAATTTTTTCGGAACCCGCAAAACAGCATTGCACTGCGGACAGTTGAATTTGGTAAACGGCGGAAAATCACTCACGTCATATCTGCCGGAACAATTATGGCAATTTACTTTGACCGCTTCAACACTCATGATCACCTCTCCTGACATACCGGAAGCATGAAGCGTTCAGACGGAATATCCTGCTGCAAAATATCAAACTTCAGCTTACCGATGAGATCCAACTGTTTCAACACATTGCAGCAATTGTTTTTGACCAGTTCCGGAGTATTGCATTCACTGCTGATATGCGCCAGAAGCAGTAATTTGGTATTTTCGCTGATAAGATCGGGGAGCAATTCACCGCTATCGCTGTTGCCGAGGTGGCCGCGCACGCCGAAAATACGCCGTTTGAGTTCAATGCGGCGGCTGGAATTCATCAGCATTTCGCGGTCGTAGTTGCTCTCCAGTACCAGCGCATCGCAACCGCGCAGTTCACGGCGTATATGCTCCGGGGCGTAACCGAAGTCGGTGGCAATACCGATGCGGATATTGCCGCAGGAAATATGAAATCCGACCGGATCGACCGCATCGTGGGAAATGGAAAAACTCTTTACGGTAAAACTGCCGTGAGTAAATTCTGTGCCCGGTTCAAAAGCGCGAACCTGTTTAGGCAGTGTTCCGTGAAGCGAAAGGTAGCGGGCGGTCTTGGAGGTGGTATAAAGCGGCAATTCCAATGCGTCACAAAAAACCCGCGATCCCCGGCAGTGGTCGCTGTGTTCATGGGTGAGCAGAGCCGCCGAAAGTTTTTCAGCAGCAAAACCGGCACACTCCATGCGTTTGAGCAGTTCTTTGCGGGAAAATCCCTGATCGATGATGATCGCTTCATCCTGATACTCGATCACAAAAGCGTTTCCGGAACTGCCGCTGCCCAGAGCCCCGAAAAATACCGCATCGTCAGACATAATTCAAAAAAATCCTTAAAAAAATTCATTTTACCACTGGAAAAAAGCATCTGTTAAATATAAATTCTCTTTTGGACAAATGCAAATGATTTTTGACACCTTTTTTATGGAAAGATTTCTTAAATATTTTATCGAACATCTGAAAGTTGAACGCGGTTTGAGTTTCAATACCGTCGAAGCCTACTGCAACGATCTCTGCACCCTCGGCGACTATCTGCGCGACAACGGCATTGCCGACTGGAGCAAAGTAAGCCGGGACGATCTGCTGGATTTTCTGGATTTCCGGCGGCGGCGCGGTATGGAAGCGGCGACTTTAGCACGGGAACTTGCTGCAATAAAGGTCTTTTACCGCTATCTGGTCAATGAAAAACTTCTGACATCCGATCCGTCGGCGGTAATGGATTCGCCGCGGTTGTGGCGGATGCTTCCGGATATGCTGAACATTGAGGAAACGGACCGGCTGCTCCGGGCATTTTCCGACCGGTCAACGGAAGCGTTGACCATCCGCAACCGCGCCATACTGGAAATGATGTACGCTTCCGGATTGCGGGTTTCGGAGACCGCCGATTTGAAACTGGGCGATGTCAACTTTGAAACCGGCATGGTGCGGGTCACCGGAAAAGGTTCCAAAGAACGGATCGTACCGGTAGCTTCGCGGGTGCTCAATTTGCTCCGGCGTTACATCGCTTCCGCCAGAATAGAGCTGACGGAAAAAAATCCTATGTCACCGTATTTATTCGTTTCCCGCACCGGCAGACGGCTCGACCGGGAACGTATCTGGGCGATAATCAAAGAGGCAACGCTCATCGCCGGCATCGACAAGGAGATCCATCCCCACACCCTGCGCCACAGTTTCGCCACTCATTTACTGGAAAACGGTGCCGATCTGCGCGCCATTCAGGAGATGCTCGGCCACAGCGATATTTCCACGACCGAAATCTATACCCATGTCAACAAAAACCGTCTGTTGGCGGTACACCGGCAGTTTCATCCCCGGAAGTGATGTCTGTATGAACTATATTATTGAAAAACTCATTCTCAACGCGCTCAAACTCCCATGCCGCTGGCAGCAGAACCTTGCCGGTTTCGTTGCCCGTGAACTCCGGACAAATGTAAAAAATATTGCCGGTTATGAAATCATTTCATCCAGCATAGATTCCCGGCGCGGCACTCCGAAACTGCTGCTGAAACTGCAAGTTGAAACATATTCGCCCATTCCCGGTCTGACTCCGGCAACTTCAGAAGAACTTGCCGCTTTGAAAACCCCTTTTCCCGAACTTCCGGAGACAACCTTGCGCAACCCCATCGTCATCGGCACCGGTCCGGCAGGTATTTCAGCGGCGTATCTGCTCGCCCTCGCCGGATGTGAGCCGATCATCCTCGATCGCGGCGAAACGGTGGAAAACCGTCTGGCTGATTATCAGAAATTCCTCTCTTCGCGAAAACTGGATGAAGAAAGCAATCTGCTCATCGGTGAAGGCGGCGCCGGAACCTTTTCCGACGGCAAACTCTACACCGGCACCAAAGACTGGCGCGGCAGATTTTTAAAGGAATTGTGGGTACAATGCGGTGCACCGAAAGAGATTTTGTATCAGAGCCGCCCCCATATCGGTTCAGATATCCTGCCGCAAGTATGCGCAAATTTGCGCAAAAAAGTCATTGAAAAAGGCGGCATATTCCGTTTCAAAGCCAATGTTACGGAGCTTTTGATAAGGTCAAACCGCTGTCACGGAGTGAAGCTTGCTTCCGGAGAAATCATCGAAGCTCCGGCAGTTATTTTCGCTCCCGGTCTGGGCGGACGCGAACTGGTGCGCAAGGTGTGCAAAAATGCCGCGTGGGAATTAAAGTTTTTCCAGACCGGATGCCGCATAGAACACCCGCAAAGCATCATTGACCGTGCCATGTATCACCTGCCGCAACGCCCCGCCGCTCTCGGTGCGGCAGAGTATCATATCGTTTCCCGCGCCGAAATCGGAAATGTCAGCTCATTCTGCATGTGTCCGGGCGGCACAGTAGTCAATGCTTCGGCATGGGAAAACCGCAGCATAACCAACGGGATGAGCTGTTTTGAACGCGCCGGTGAGTTTGCCAACAGTTGCCTCATCACCACCGTTGATCCGGCACAATACGGCAGTGCCGCAGAACTTTTCAACCAGGTTGAAGCATTGGAAAAAGCGATCTTTGAACACGGCGGCAGAGACTACACTTTCCCGGCGCAGGATGCCGCCGCCTTTCTCGCCGGTAAAGCCGGGTTGAACAATGTGAAAAATTCCTGCCATACCGGCATCGTCCCCGGTCGACTCGATCTCATCCTGCCGGATTTTGTAACCGAACCATTGCAAATGGCGGTGAGAAATTTTGACCGTAATATCCCCGGATTTCTCAAATACGGCAAGCTCATCGGTGCCGAAAGTCTGGTTTCTTCACCTATCCGGATATTGCGGGATAGCATCACTATGGAAAACCCGCAACTGCCCGGACTCTTTCCGGCAGGCGAAGGATGCGGACTTGCCGGAGGGATCGTCTCCGCCGGATGCGACGGTCTGCGCGTTGCCGAAGCCCTGATCAGAAGATAATGGTGAGGGAGGAAAGATGACGTCAGTATCGTCCGGATAATTTCGATTTATGCTTGACTTTGAGAGATAACGGAGTTATATTAAGCGGGATAAATATCTTATTTTTTGTTATTGTCTCAAATTTTGTGAAACTTTTATGTTAATTTGTAATGATAATCGTTATTGTACAAAAAATATACTGCAAAAACAGTAATTTGTCAAACAATAAAACGGTTTGATTGCAGTCGGCGGATGCATCCGTCTTCGCACGAGGCTACGCCGGGACAAGGTGTGATGCAAGGTCGATGGTAAATCGAGGCGATGGTGAGGGAGTGTACTCAGGTACTCGACCGAACCGGAGTCCGAAGATTTGCCAAGAGATTGCGCGCAATGCGCCGCCGCAGGTTATATTTTTCACAAAAAATGAGACAAAACCTATTTTTTAAAAATACATGGAGTTACTGTAATGCGTATTTTAACCGGAATCCAGCCGTCGGGCACTCCGCATCTCGGAAACTATTTCGGAGCCATGCGGCAGGTCTGCGAACTTCAGGATCGCGGTGAAAGTTTCCTTTTCATCGCCGACTACCACTCTCTTACCACCAATCCCAAGGCTCAGGATCTGCGTGACCGCGTCACCAATCTGGCTCTGGATTTCATCGCCTGCGGTGTTGATCTGGACAAAACTTTCTTTTTTCGTCAGTCCGCCGTCCCCGAAGTCTGTGAGCTTTCCTGGATCCTCAACACCGTTACTCCGGTCGGTCTGCTTGAACGCGCCCACAGCTACAAGGACAAGATCGCCAAAGGTTTTGCTCCCAATAACGGACTTTTTTCCTACCCGGTTCTGATGGCGGCGGATATTCTGCTTTACAGCGCCAATCTCGTCCCGGTGGGCAAAGATCAGAAACAGCATTTGGAAATCACCCGCGACATCGCCATCAAATTCAATAATGAATACGGTGACATCCTCACCATTCCAGAAGGCTACATCCCCGATCAGGTGGCGATCGTCCCCGGCGTCGATGGTCAGAAAATGTCCAAAAGCTACAACAACATCATTCCGCTTTTCGGTAAGGAAAAAGAGATCAAAAAACAGGTGATGAGCATTGTCACCGACTGCAAAGGACTTGAAGAACCCAAAGACCCGGAAAACTGCAATGTCGTGGCACTTTTCAAACTCTTTGCCTCCGATGCCGAAGTAGAAGAGATGAAAGCCAAATACCGTGCCGGCAATTACGGTTACGGTCACGCCAAAAAAGAACTTTTTGACAAGATGTGGGCATATTTTGAACCCATGCGCAAGAAACGTGAAGAACTTGCCGCCAACTTGGACTATGTCGAAGAGATCCTCCGCAAAAACGGCGAACGCGCCCGCGAAGAGGCCGAAAAACTCCTCGGCAAAGTCCGCCGTGCCGTTGGCCTGCGCTGAAAATTTCTGCCATATCCGCAACGTTATCTTTTGACAGAAAACGTTGCTTTTTTGTGTTTATGATTTTTTGAAATAAAACAGCTGTGGTGAAAATTGCAAAAAAATCCGGTACTGTACTTGAAAAAACGCAAAAGTATGGTATATTAATAAAACAGTACGAAAAATTTGTACACCTGTCGGGGTGTGGCTCAGTCTGGCTAGAGCGCTGCGTTCGGGACGCAGAGGCCGGAGGTTCAAATCCTCTCACCCCGACCATTTTTTTTGCAAAAAAATGGTCAACGAAGCCGTCAGGCTTCACTTCGTGCGGCGACAGCCGCTCTTCTCTTAAAAAACGAAGTTTTTTCTTCACATCTTCACCTGTCTTGAATTCTGCCTTGAAGTGGACCACAAACTGGACCACACCCAAAGGAAAATGTGTTTCATGGCAGCAGAAATCCTGAATCTCGTCAAGCGTAATGGCATCTATTACTTCCGGTGTCGTATTCCCTCAATTTTGACCAATGGTCGTGCCCGTGAGATAAAAATCTCACTCAAAACAAGCAATTTGACTTCTGACCTCCTTGATGTTATACTTAAAGTGACAGATTACTCACGGAGAGTAATCGCAGAAACAGTTAAATCACATAACCAAGGAGGTGCAACCGACATGAATATTGTCACCGAAATCCGAAATCGAATAACTCAATACATCAATACCAGTCTTATTGACCAGGAAGTTTACGATTGCGAATACGGAGCCACTTGCAACGCATCCAAAGCTGAAGGCAGAAAAATGATGCTGAATGTGTGCAACAGTGTGGAAAACGCTCTGAAAGACAATACTATCCCCAGTGGGCAACAGCTACAGCAGATGATAATAATACAATGTCTAAAAAAAGAATACCTCGGTCCCTGGCACCGAATAAATCGGGAGAAGGAATTCCGAGGCTTACATCCTACAAGATAATAGGTTTTTGAGAAAAATCAAGTTTTTTTGATTCAAAAAGGGAAAAAAATGGAAAATTGTGGTAATTTAAGAAAAATTATTAGTTTTCAGCAAGGAACAAAATAGAATATGGTGCAAGCTTTTATTTTCATATACTATTTGTATTCCATTTTTATAACTCATTGAGTGATTTTATGTACCGATTATAACAGAATAGTCTATTCCGCTTGTTGCCGGTGGTTTCTTCGATGATGTTGAAATCCAGCAAGTAGTTCAGCATCTTGCCGATGGTGGCGTTGGTAAGACCGGTCAATTCTTTCAGTTTAGCGATGTCGGCTATTGGATGACGGAGCATTGCCTGATGTACTGTCAATGCTGATGTCGCAGCTCTGCCAAGCGTGGCAATCTTTGCTCTGTCACTTTCGATTTGATTGTGCAGATTCAGGATGATTTCGTTGCTCTCTTTGGCTGTTTCGATGACCGCATCCAAAAAGAAATCCAGCCAACGTTCCCAGTCTCCGTTTTCACGGATGCCATTCAGCAAATCGTAGTAGTATTGACGGTGACTCTTGAAATAGTAGCTCAAGTACAAAAGCGGCTGTTTCAACATTCCTCCGTTGCACAACAGCAAAGTAATCAGCAAACGCCCGACTCTACCGTTACCGTCAAGGAACGGATGTATCGTTTCAAACTGAACATGACTCAATGCTGCCTTAACAAGAAGCGGAGTGTTTTCATCGTGCAGAAACTTTTCCAGTTCGCCCATGCATCTTGCCGCTTCTTCCGGCGGTGGAGGCACAAAAAACGCATTCCCCGGACGGGTTCCTCCTATCCAGTTCTGGCTGTGACGGAATTCTCCCGGATTTTTGCCGCTGCCCCGACCTTTGGCAAGCAATTCAGCGTGAATTTCCCGAAGCAAACGCAATGAAAGCGGGAATCCCTCTTCCAAACGCTTCAAGCCGTAAGTCATTGCTGCAACATAATTGCTGACTTCCTGAACATCATCAATCGGAACGCCCGGTTTCTCTTTGAGTTCAAACAAAAGCAAGTCAGAAAGCGAAGACTGCGTGCCTTCGATTTGCGAAGACAACACCGCTTCTTTACGAATGAACATATAGAGGAATATTCCGACATCCGGGAGCAGATTCGCTGAACCATCAAGTTTGCCCAAGAGGAAAGCTGCTTCATCCAGCTTTTTCTGCAACTCACCCGTAATTTCCAACGCCTGAAACGGCGGCAACGGATTGGGAATAAAGGCTTTTACCGTTTCCCCGACCGTACTGACTGTTTCATAACGTCCTTGCAGACCCCGTTTCATAATCCTCTCCAAATTAAAATAGCACATCGTTTTGTTTTAAGATAATGCAATATCGTAAAATATGCAAGTCATTTATTTCAACTTTTCAGAAAAAAATTGGATTTTTATGATATGGCTCGCCCAATTTGTGACTCACTGCGTCACAAATTAAGCTTTTCAATTCGCCACGCAGTGAGTGACCAATTTACCACAATTTGACTTTTGCCGAAAGTGCGCTATATTTGGCAAGTCGCAATAACAATAACTGGACCACAGAGTGGACCACAAATAAAAGGCATGTTTCAGCGGGTAAATCTGTTGGAATAAAGAGATTACAGAAGAAGGCTCGGCGCTCCTCTTACCCCGACCATTCTATTTTAAACTCCTTTATTTCAATTCCTTACACTGATTTTTCCTGCACTTTTTCTGCCTGTTTCTGTCACAAAACGTCGATGAACCAAGCTTTTGCTGACTGTGTTGAACGCTTCAAGCATACGGGAGGCTGCAAGCTCAATGGTAAATCAGGTGTTGACTTTGCAAAGAAAAACTCTTTTGAAAGAGCGTGATTTAAATTTACGCTGTTTCAAAACATTCGTTTTGACAGCGTTTTTTTATTTGTCTTGCGCTTCGCGCTCCCCCATCTTGCGATGGGTGTGGATTCCTTATGGGGGGTTGCCTTGCGCTTCCCGACCAAAGGTCTGCGATGCTCATGCCCGTCGGCACTGCGTGCCGACGGCGCAACATCGGAACAGTAAAATACTTCGCTTTTCTTGTATCAGATAAAACTACGGCTGCGCGATGACAAAGGCGGGGAAACCTGGTATCTGCCATGCGGAAAGTAATTTTTTTATCTCCGGTTCATTCGGATTCTCTGCCGGAAACGGTACTGCAACAAAGTTTTCGTTTATGAAAGAAGCCACTTCCGGATCTTTCAATGTTGTCCGTTCCATTTCGTGACAGTTTTTGCACCATGAAGCACCGAACTTGATCAGCAGCGGTTTATTTTGAGCGCGGGCAGATTCAGCCGCCTTTTCCAATGCGGCAAATGGATCGTTCACCGCAACCGCATCCGGATCACCCTGCCGGTTCTGCAGCAGTTTCCAGCCGAGAGAAAAGTAATAAACGCCCATTGCAAAAACCACCAGTGCCAGAATATACTTCACAGCTATCATAAATTTTCCCGGCTTGGGCAGTACCGACATTCCCATCCCGGCAAAAGGCCACGGCAATGCCATACCGGCACCGAGCAGAAACGGCAGAAGCAGTGCCCAATGGTTCCCGGAATTATATTCTCTTGCCACAAAAATAAGTACACTTATCACCACCGGAGCAACGCACGCTCCTGCCAGCAATGCCGCCATCGCCCCCATGATAAAAGCAACAAACCATGCCGCCCCCTTGAGTTTCTGCGGCGAAATGCGCAATGAACTTCCGAAATTGAAGTTTAATACTCCAACCATACACAACGCAAGCACCGTAAACACTCCGGCGATAACAAAGTTGAATACCGGCATACTGTTGATACTGCCGAAACCGATTCCCAGCAGTGCCGCCCCCAGACCGAGCACTCCATAGGCGGCCGCCATACCGCAACCGTAAGCAAGTCCTCTGGCAAAACCTGATCTGCCGCCGCCTTTTGCTCCGATAACGATCAATGTCACCGGAACCATCGGCAGTATGCATGGAGTAAGATTGAGTCCGAGCCCGCCCAGCAAGGTCAGAAGCAGAATGCCGATGATCCCGGCATCTCCGAAAAATCCCTTATCTTCACCGCCTTTGAGGAAGTTCATAAACTGACTTTTATTCATCAATCCTTCGGCTTTGCGGACAAGTTTATATTTTGCGGCATCCGAAATCACCGGGGCAGTTTGCGTCTTTCCGACAGACTTGAATTCAGTTTCCACCGGCATCAGACACATTCCGTCATCACTGCACGCCTGACAGGAAACCGTACCGGAAAAACCGCGTCCGGAAAGTTTCCACACCCATTTGCCGGAAATAAATTTCTGCGGCATTACGCCCTGAAACTGCGGCACGGCCTTTTTCCCTGAAGCATCTTTAAGGTCAAAATTCACTGCGTCCCGATCGACATAGTGTCCTTTACTGACGGTCAAAATCAAACTGGCTGTGCTGTTGTTATCATCAGTATAAAAGTCCCATTTGAATGGTTCCAGAGCGAACAACAGCAGCGGCAGAAACAAAAATGAGGAGAGAAGAAATTTTTTCATTTTATCACCGCCTGAATCTTTTTGATATATTCATCCGCAGGGTAAGCACCGACGATCCGTCCCAGAATACGTCCGTCACTGCTGACGATCACCGTTGCCGGGATGTAGGGGCCGGGATCAAGTTTGCGGCTCAATTTGGCAACTTCGGCGCGCTCTTTTGCACTTTGAGGGGCGCGGCGCGGCGAATCCATATAGACCAGAACCAGATGTTTTTTGGCAAACTCCATGAATTCCGGTTTGCTCAAAGCATTTTTATTGAGCGCGATACATCCCGGACACCAATCGGAACCGGTAAAAAGTACCAGCAACGTTTTTTTCTCTTTCTGCGCCAGTTTCACGGCGGCATCATAATCGGTGAGCCAGTTTTCAGGCGCGGCACAAAGGGTGAATGCACAGGCAAACACGATGGACAATGCAACAATAAATTTTTTCATTTCAAAACCTCCTTGAATTCTTTGGTGTTAAAATATTTATTGCAGAAAAAATTGTATTCACAAAACGGACAGTGTTCAACGTTGGCAGGAATATTTTCCAGCGGCACGGCCATAAGTTCCTGCCATTTTGCACCGTCTTCGGAAATTTTATGCAACGTGGAAGAGACTTCCAGATTCAATCCGGCTTCATAAAAACCGCCGCTTTCCCGCCGGTATCCGAATGAACGCACCAGATGCGGTTCCCTTCCGAGAGAATTCACTGCATAAAACTTGTGCAGCAGTGCGATAAAGTTGTCACAATTGCATTCAACGATCCAGAGTATCCCATGATTTTCCAATGCTGCCAGCGGGGCACAGTAGCAGCACAATTCATTGATCTGGACCCGGAGCGGGATCATTATCTCCCGGCGCTGCAGTACCGGAGTCGAACTCAAAAGCGGCCACAACTCTTTCTTGACCGCTTCACAACGCAAACGGATACCCTGCCGGACGAGATCGACCAGATTGGAGATGTGGCAATGGCTGTTCTCCAACTCTTTGAGATACAATTTCCGGTGATCGGAAGCGGCGCTGCCGCAAAGCATGGATTCCAGATCCCGGTCGAAACGCGAAACGAGCATTGTTTCCAACTGTTCCGGAGAAATATCCTGTTCACCCATACCGTAAAATATCCGGCGCACCGTTTCATCGAATGTCCGGTTCAAATACTGTTCCATCGGGATCCGGCGGCGCAAATCATGGATCAAACGGTGCTTCCGGTCACTTCCCGGTTCCGCCCCCAGACGTGCCTCGCGGTAACAAAGTACCGCCTTGCGCGGGCAAATGCCGCGCATCAGATGCCGCGAACGCGACCAGGCATGAATGGGATAATCACAATATTCCATAGGGAAAAACCTGTGCAGCTTGAGCTTCGGGTATCCAGCCTTCGGTATCATCACAGATGATGCGCAACCACGAACCGCGCTTTTCGATCAGAACCGCATTGCCGCCGGGAGCGACCCTTTTAAGCACAGAGCCGGAGTTCTCCACCGGGAGCGAACGGAGCTCCACCGTCTTACCGACCAGAATAAGTTTATCCTGCGAATAGGTCGATCCCATCTGTCCCCATCCGGCAAGCAGTGCCAGCACCATGATAAACAGCACTGCTGCCGCGCTGCTCCAGCGCAATGCGCTGCTGCCGAACTTCCGCAATACAACGATCAGACAGAGGATGAAAAAACAGATTGCCGCCAGCGCAAAATATTGATCCGGACGGAAAAGAGAATCCCGCAACGCTACGAGATGGGCAGTAAAACTCCGGTTGTTTTCGGACGGAGCCAACTGCAGCTTTTCTTCAGTAAGTTTCAAATTGGTGCGGACTTCCAAATCTCCGGGAGCAAGCAGTCCGGCTCTGGTGAACCAGACCCGCGCCTCCGGATAATTCCCCAGCTTGAATTCAGTACAGCCGAGGTTGTAAAGCAGCGGTACTGAAATATCTTCACTGCTCAAAGCTCTGCGGTACTCTTCGGCGGCAAGTTGATAATTGCCCTGATTGTATGCATCGTTGGCGGCGGTGAAGTTTTTACCGTACAGAGCCGGAACGGCACACAACAGCAGAAAAACAGCAAGATGTTTGAGATATTTCAACAATTTTTTCCGCAATCCGGGAGAGTTACTCTGCCGATTCGCACCGGGAGCAAAACTGTTTTGAGCGATGTTGGAAAAAAATTCTTTCAACTCCGGATCACCAACGCTATCAGCAATATCCTGTGCCGTAGCTCCGGCATCCAGTCCGGAAAGTTCTGCGATTTCAGCAAGTCCGTACTTTTCCACGACTCCCGCCATATCAGAGGAGTTTTCCAGCTCCCGGCGCAACGCGGCGATTTTTTCCTGCAGCTCTTTACGGTGCCGGCGGTCTGCGGCAGAACCGGGTTTATAAAATCTGCGGCAGAACCAGTCGCTGAGCAACAGCAGGAGACCTCCGCCGAGAGTCAGGAACAAAATAAATTTCTGATTGGCAATAAGCGGCAGTTTGACCTTTTCAGCATTATCAGCTTTTAAATAGTGTAATCCGTCCGGCACGATGTTTTGAGCTGCCGGAGTGATATTTTTCACCGTTTCTTCCGGAGTTGCGGCAGGAGCCGGTGCCGGAGTGATCTGATTTACCGTGCCGGGGGTGACAACTATTTCCGGAGAAAGTTCATTTATCTGCCAGATATTTTTCACCGTATCGAATACGGCGAGTTTAAGATGGAGCTTTTTTTCTCCCGGAGACAACGGAATAAGCGCATAACGGATGGAAATACGGTTGTTTTTGCGGACAGTTTCCGGTGGATAGACCCGGAATCCGGAGAATTGCAGCGTTGGCACTTTCAGAGGGACTTCCTCAATATTGCCGGACAAGTTGCGGGGGACAAGCAGAATTTCCAGTTCAGCGACCTCTCCGCTCCGGCAGGAAGCGGTGCTGAAGCGCGCGCTGCAATTCCAAAGACCGGTCAAACCGGTATCAACGACGCCCTCCGGCAACGGCGGCAGGGGAACGACTTTGAATCCGGTCTGATCTTTGAGCTGAAGCCGGATATTTTCCGGTCTGCCGTAACTGTTCCGGTTTCCGAAAAAGCTGTTGAATATATCATCGCCGAAGTCATCGCGGGAAACCTGACGCCGTTCCCGCACCGTAAGCACCATTTCCATCTCCGGGAAAAATTCGCCGCTCAAAGTCGTCACTGCAGTTGCGCTGAAAGGTACTGCGGTGTACTCATGTCCATTCTCGCTTTTTATTACGGGGTTGTATTGTCTGAACATATTTCCGGTACGGGGATCTTTCTGTAAAACAGCGTTCCCCAGACCGCTGAAAGCGGGGTTGGAAATATTGAGCAATTCATAATTTTCCGGTATAAAAAGTTCCAGATGCAAATTGAACTTTTCCCCCGGACGCAGCGGACGGGACGGAGTGGTGAATAATTTACCGAAAGGTTTTACCGATTTTTCCTCCGTTTGCGGACGGCTTCCGGCAGGAAGGACCTCCAGAGTAACCGGTCCACTCTGAATTTCCCCGGAAGCGGAACGTACCTTGAATGGCGGGATTTCCAGTTTCCCCGGAGCGGTTACGGTCAACTGCCGGACAAAGGTGTGAGTCACCTGCGGCTGCCCGGAACCGGTCATACTCATCCGGGTCCCATCAGAACGCATATTGTAATTCCATCTGGCACTGCCCGGCAATGCGGGCAGAATAAGTTCGGCCCCATTGCGGCTGCCGGTCGAAGCTGAAACCGTTACCCTGACCGCTTCTCCGGCTTCCGGACGGACGGGACGGAAAGAAACATTGACCTGAGCCGCCTGAAGTGCAAACACTCCACAAAATATTGAAACTGCGATACTGATTATTTTCATTTTTACCAATCCTTTTCAACGCGGGCGGGCATCCGTCCGGGGTTATTGCGGCTGCGGAGGAGCTGACGCATTTTATCTGCTTCATCATTAAGCATTTGAAGCTGTTGTTCTCCCGCCTGTTTCTTCTCTTTTTCCCGGCGTTCGGCTTCAGCGCGTTCAGCGGCCTGACGATCAGCGGCATTATCCTTTTTGTCATCGGCTTTTTTGTCCTGTTTACCGCCTTTTCTGCCGTCATCTTTTTTCTTATCATCCTGCGGTTTGCCCAGAGCTTCGACCGCTTTATCCAGATGTTTCTGGATCTCATCTTTATTTGCTCCGGCAGATTGTTTTTTTGCCGCCTCTTCCAACTCTTTACGGGCGGTATTGGCATCCTGCCGGAGTTTTTCCTGATTCATTTGAGCGGATTTATCGGCGAGTTCTTTTGCCGCCTGTGCCGCATTACGGATCTGCTGCTGTTGATTTTGCTGTGAGTTCTGCCGGCTATCCTGCGATGGCTTCTGTTGCTGATTTTGCTGATTTTGTTTATTCTGTTGAGCGGCATTTTGAGCCTGCTGTTGAGCTTTCTGCTGTTGAGCTTTCAACTCTTCGATCTGTTTTTTAAGTTTTTCCAACTGCTGACGGTCAAGCTCCAACTGGCGCATATTGACTGCGGCACGGCGGTTTTCTCCGGAATCCAGAGCGAGCACCTGCGAGTAAAACTCATTTCCGGTATCCAGCTCTTTCTTTGCCTTGTCCAACTCCTGCAAAGCGTTATCCAACTGCTGTTGAGCTACCTTCTGCTGTGCGACGGAGATCATCGTACGTCCCTGCCGGTGGAAACCAACGCCGGAATTATGCATGGCACGACTCTGCAATTCACTGTTGTTTGCGGATTTCCGGATCACCTCTTCATAAAGTTTCAATGCCGAAGGATCATTATTCTCCTGCCGTTTCAAGGCGAGGTTGTAGAGCTGCAGAGCATCCTGCGGCAAAACCGGTTCATCAGTACTGCTTTTTTCAGCCCCCGGCACTGTCAATGCGGCGAACAAAGCACATGCAATAAATATTGAGGAGTTGATACGCCGGGAGTTCCGTCCGGGAGCTTCAGAAATCATACCGGCAATAAATATCAGTATAAATCCGGCGGCAAAAAACCATTGAAACTCCTCCCGGCGCTGCCAGCGCTTCTCCGAATTGCGTTCTTTACTGTCCAAGCGCCGTAAAGCGGCTTCGACAGCGGCGCTTCCGGTATCGCCGATGGTACTGCGGATATAGACACCGCCGGTATCTTCTGCAAGTTTTTTCAGCGAAACTTCGTTAAGTTTGCTCGATGCCGGAGTTCCGTCACTCTGCCGCATGAAACCGCCCTTTCCGTCCGGCACGGGAGCGGCGGCGGCGGGATCTCCAAATCCGGCGATTATCAGCGGAATATCACGCTCTTTGAAATCGTTGATCAACCGCTGCGAATTACCGGTCAGTTCATCACCATCGGTGAGCATCAGTACAGCACAATGTCCGCTTTCAGCAGCACTGAAAGCACGTTCAGCGGTACGCAGCGCGCGTTCAATATTGGTTCCGCCAAGCGGTACTGTATCGGTATTGAGTTCTTTTATATACTCTTCCAGTGCAGTATGATCAGAGGTCAATGGACAACTTAAAAATGCATTCCCGGCAAAAGCGATCAGACCGAAACGGTCTCCCGGCAAAGCGGAGATGACTTCCCGCAGCAGAAATTTTGCCTGTTCCATGCGCGAAGGCGGCAGATCCGTCGCCCGCATACTTTTAGATACATCAAACAGGATCATTATATCACGGCCGGAGTTGTGAAACGGCAGCGGAACCGTTTTCAACCATGGTCTTGCGGCTCCGCACATGATAAGCACGATTGCCGCCAGATAAAGAAAATATTTCCAGCGGCGGGCAGTATACGACATTTGCAATGCTCCCGGATCAGAAGCATTGACACCCAGAATCCGGTTCAACAGCCGTTTGCGCTTTCCGGAAGCACTGATGCAAAAAAATACCACGGCGATAACAACCGCCGGGATCAGCAGCAATATGTATGGTTCAGCATATTTCATTTACAAAACTCTCCTCTCCGATTTCCATTCAAAAGAATATAATCATAAATGGTCAAAAATCAAGCACGACACAGCATGTTAACAGAGAAAAAGAAAAAAAATCCGCTATTTTCAGAAAAAAACTTGCAAAAAATGTTTTGAGCATGTAGTTTATATAGATGTGTATTATAGTGTATCGAAACAGAAAGAAAACAAACGGAAATTTATGGAACGCAAAACAATAAGTCAGGCACAAATATATGTACGTGATGCGGTAAACCGGGCGAATCAACAAGCTTTGAAACGGGATTTTGACGGTGCAGTAAAAACACTTTTACCGGTACTCAAACGTAATCTGGATATTCCGGTACTGTTTGAAAAAATCCGGGAATATGAGTTGAATAAATTGAAAAAACAGAGTTCTTCTGAAAAATCAATGGCGCTTTTTGCCGCAATATTTCAGGCGCCCATCATCAAAATCATCAGTCTGTTCGATCCGTTGAAAGCAATGCAAATGTGCGAAATCAGCCTCGCCGGATATGTTGACAATCCATTGATACTCAATACTATGGCAAGTGTTTCTGAAAGTGCCGATGCTCCATGGGGGGTCGTCAGCGCACTCAAAGTCCTGGTTCAGCTCCATCCGGGCAATCAGCAGAGAATGCGCCGTCTTGCAGAAGCAATGCAACGGAATAATCAGGCTCTTGATGCCTTGAAGATCCATCAGGAACTGGTGAAAAACACTGCCACCACCATGGCTCAACAGGCTGAGTTGCGTTCAGCAATGGCTCTGGCAAGTATCGAACGGGGAAACTTCAACGATAAGCGCAACTCCAATGCCAATACCGCCGATGCCGAAGATGCCCTGATCGCCCAGCTTCTGGAAGGAACCATCCACGATGCAGAACAGGCACAGCTGCTCATCAACCGTTTCACCGCAGAACTCAAAAAAAACGATTCTCTCGACATGCGGCGTAAACTCGCCGAAGCGTACATGGTGGCAGAGCGCTTTGAAGAAGCCTTGCAGGAGTACCGCAATGTAGCCGATAAACTCGGAGTCATGGACCCGGTACTGGATAAACATATCGAAAAAGCCTATACTTCACAGCTCAGGCAGAATATCAAAATCCTGCAGGCTGATCCGGATGCGTATGAAAATGCAGCAGAACAGATCGTCCAATTTGAAAAAGAGATCAAAGATTACCGCTGGCGGCATACCGTGGAAAGAGCGGAGAAATTCGCCGGAGACATGCAGTTGCAGTTCGATCTTGGTGTACTTCAATTTGAAAACAATATGTTCGCTGAAGCCGTGGAAACCTTTACCCGCGTCTCCGATAACCCGCAGAAACGGCGCGCAAGTCTGGTTTATCTCGGCCGGTGCGCTCTGGCGGAGAATGATCCGGCAAAAGCAGTCGGATTCATCGAAGATGCAGTTAAAGAAATGTTCCGTATGGATATTCAGAAGCGTGAAGCGCTTTATTACCTCGGCAATGCCTATGAAGCACTCGGCAACAGCGAAAAAGCACTTGAAGCTTACCGGAAAATCAGTGCCAATATGCATAATTACCGGGACATTCAGGAACGTATGGCGGCGTTGACTGATAAAGGCAATGCCGAAACAGGTGAATAATTTATACTTTTTGAGGAAAGGATTTCAATATGGCAGACCAAGACAACATTTCCTCCATGCCCGAGGATATCACTGCACGTAAAACTGTGCGTCTCACTGCGATCCAGGCGGCTCCGGCAGCAGAAAATACTGATACCGGCAGCATGGATGTGGTCAGCGATACCCAAACCCGCCGGACAGTCAAACTCAAACCGCTGGCAGTTACTCCCGAAGCTCCGGCTCCGGCAGAACCGATCCCGGCGGAACCCTCCGCAGATGATACCAGCACCCGCAAAGCGCCGGTACTCAAGCCCAGGACTCCGGCAGGACAGATCCCCGGAATGAATACTCCCGCATCGGCTTCTACTATGAAACTCACTCCGCCGGTACCTCCGATTGCAGCAGAACCATCGGCAGATGACACCAGCACCCGCAAAGCGCCGGTACTCAAGCCCAAAACTCCGGCAGGACAGATCCCCGGAATGAATACTCCCGCATCGGCTTCTACTATGAAACTCACTCCGCCGGTACCTCCGATTGCAGCAGAACCATCGGCAGATGACACCAGTACCCGCAAAGCGCCGGTTTTAAAACCGGGTGCTCCGGCTCCCGCCCCGGCAGAGAGTGAAAACGATAATGGCGACCGTACCGTACGAATTCAGCGTCCTTCCCGTCCGGCTGCGGCAGTTGCTCCCGCCAGTGCTTCGACATTGAAATTGACTCCTCCGGCTGCCGCGCCCGCGGCAGTTCCCGCGCCCGGAAAACCAACGGCTCCGGCTCCCGCTCCCACGGCAGTTCCCACGCCCGCGCCCGGAAAACCGGCGGCTCCGGCTCCCGGAAAACCGGCAGTTCCCGCTTCGGCTCCGGCTCCCGGAAAACCGGCAGTTCCGGCTCCCGCTCCCGGGAAACCGGCAGTTCCCGCTTCGGCTCCGGCTCCCGGAAAACCGGCAGTTCCGGCAGCAGCCAAGAAAGCTCCGGCAGATAATATTGAAGTCAAAGTGAATCAGGCTCCGGCCGCTGCAACGCCGGCTCCGGCAAAGAAAGCTCCTCCTAAAAAGGGAGGAAAAAACGCCGCAGATGATGCACCGAAAGCATCCGGATTCTATACTGTATTGGCAGTGTTGACATTGATTATCGTACTTGCAGGTACGATCATGACCGCACTGCACTATGTCAAGTTTGAACATAAACTTGATTATTCACATCTGATTCCCGGCTTGCCTCAACCAAAGTGATCAAACAGACCGAATCGAGTAGGAGGCTGCTCATTTTGAGCAGCCTCCTCACACACCACCGTACGTGCCGTTCGGCATACGACGGTTCAGTCGCTTGAGTGCAGTTCATTATAACGGATGAATATATCGTCATATCCCATCTGAATGCCTTTTCGACGGTTTGTGACAAAGGTTCATATAGATTTCCCGCTTGAAATATCCGGAAGCTGATATATTTTTAATTTGAAGTACTCACGATCCCGGAAGCCGTATGCCTGTTTTGTCAGTCATCTGATCTTGTTGTTAAAGCCTTCCATCTTGGCATTGCTTACCCCCTACTGTTTTGATAAACTACTTAACAATAGGTGCAATTCCAGTCTTTTTCAATTCCGTCTTTCAGATTTTTATATTTCTCTGCCTATTCCTGTCATAAACCATCGATGAACCAAAAACAGTTGCAAAAAGAAAAAATCATGACGGGACAAATACAATTTGCCAAAGTCAGTATTTGCTTTTTGCGGAGGAGTACCTCACACAAAAAGTGGTACCAGGGACGGGACTCGACGGAGGGCGCAGCCCGACGAGCCTGAACGCAGTGAAGGCAACCCGAATTAAGTGAGCAGTCCCATTTTTTTGCGGTGCAAAAAAATATTTGCAAAAAGAAAAAATCCTGAATATCAAAAAAATTTGATTAATTCAGGATTTGCTTTTTGCGGGGACTGCCTGACGGCAAAAAAGTGGTACCAGGGACGGGACTCGAACCCGCACACTGTATAAGTGACTGATTTTAAGTCAGTTGCGTCTGCCTATTCCGCCACCCTGGCATTTTTTGTTTCACCATTTTATTAATATACCACATTCAAGGTGATTTTACAACTGGTATTGGGTGTTTTTCTGAATCGGAAACCGCAGAAAACCGTAACCAGTAAAAATTATCTTTTTTACACTGCAGTCCGGCAGATCAAGGATTTTTTTTAATAATGCCTTGAAAATTTCCGGATGGCGGCTGTTCATCACTTCAGAAAGCGTGGATTTTGCCACGCTTCTATGCCGAGGTGATAAAGGCGTTTGTGGTTGGCAAGCAGAGTGTTTTCAATTTCACGCAAAGAATCCTTACCGGAAATTTGAGCAAACAGCAAGGTCAGAAATTGTTTCCATGCGGTGAAATTGGGGGATAGTATTGTCTTTCAAAGCGTTTTCCACACTGTTGCACACATTCAGTTCGCCATTATCGGAGACAAACTGCGTAAAGTTGGCAAAAGCGTTGCCGCCAGTCAGAATATCGTGTATGGCAAGTTTTTTCGCCCTTACTATCGGGTTTATTTGGATAATAAGCTGATTTGGGGAACCAGAAAAACATTTTTCGGAGGACACTTTGAATTGCATTACCAAAGCAATGCACCGTTGAAAATCAACCGCATTTCCATTTACGACACAGGATTTGTTCAACCGGGAGAAAAACGTAAATCCCGCTTACAACTGCCACAATAAAAAAATCTGACGGTATCTGCTGTATCTACTGTACTTATCCAACTGCGACAGTAGAAAACGTTGTCAAAACGAATGTTTTGAACCAGCGTAAATTTATATGTTTGGAGGTGGATTCGACGGCGGCACGCAGTGCCGACGAGCGTGAGCATCGCAGACCTCCGGTCGAGAAGCGCAAGGCAACCACAAACAAGGAATCCACACCCATCGTAAGATGGGTAGCGCGCAGCGCAAGACAAATAAAAAACGCTGTCAAAACGAATGTTTTGAAACAGCGCAAATTTATATGTTTGGAGGTGGATTCGACGGCGGCACGCAGTGCCGACGAGCATGAGCATCGCAGACCTCCGGTCGAGAAGCGCAAGGCAACCACAAACAAGGAATCCACGCCCATCGAAAGATGGGTAGCGCGCAGCGCAAGACAAATAAAAAACGCTGTCAAAACGAATGTTTTGAACCAGCGTGAATTTATTTGTCGGAAAGTGGATTCCGGACATATCTTTTTAAATGGTGGTGGGAGGTGGATTCGAACCACCGAAAGCGATGCTAGCAGATTTACAGTCTGCCCCCTTTAGCCACTCGGGAATCCCACCGGTATCTTTGTTTAATATACTTCCGGAACTACGATTTTACAACCGGCAGACAATATTTTTCAGTATAATTTTCTGTTAATGCCGCAGAATCCGTAAAATTATAAAACAAAAAAGCACCGGTCGAACCGGTGCATATATATTTTTTTCAGGCGACAAAGGTGTAGTAAACCATTACTCCACCGACGACCATCAGGGCGCAGAAGCCGTAGATGATAATGTCTTCCCAGTGTTTTTTCAGAAAATTGCTCATTTTCTTTTCTCCGTTGTTTGATCAAATTACACTGCATGCGGGATGTTTCCCGTACCGTAAAAGGTCAAACAACAGCCGGTCCGGCACGCGGCGGCAGCGAATGCTGAAGAAAAGTATGGAATTCAAGTATCGGAGCAACAGCTCTCTGTTTGAAAAATGCAACCGGAATATGAAGTGATACCGGACGGGCAATATCAGTATTACTGTCCCGTAACAGACGACAGTTGATCCGCTCTCCCGAACGCCGGGTGACCAGTGCCGGGGGCAAAGTTCCCGGCAGCAGGCCGCGCAATATGCCGTTGGAATCAGAATTTTCCTCCTGAACCGGGGCGAGCGGCGGCAGACCGGGATTATCGGCGAACTGCCATGAAATTGTTGAAGATATCGCCGGTTCCGGAGTTGAAACCGTATGCAAAAAAAACATCGCCCCTATCATTGCCAATGGCAGTGACAGGAACCGGGGCAAAAATTTGATATGTGTTTGCAACAGTTTCATCATGCGGTCAATTACAATTATTTTGCGCAGAAATCCGGAGCAGTCTTCAATAATTCCTCAAAATAGCCTATGGTGTGGGTCAATCCTTCACGCAAAGTGATTTCCGGTTCCCAGTCAAGCAACGCTTTTGCCTTGGAAATATCCGGTTTCCGCTGTTTGGGGTCATCGGACGGCAATGGTTCAAATATGAGCTTGGAATTGGAATTGGTCAATTCAATGACCGCTTCGGCAAGCTGTTTGATGGTAAATTCGCCGGGGTTGCCCAGGTTCACCGGGCCGCAGACATCGTCCGGAGTATCCATCATTTTCATCAAACCTGAAACCAGATCGGAAACGAAACAGAAACTTCTGGTTTGTGATCCGTCACCGTAAATGGTGATATTTTCATTGCGTAACGCCTGCAAAATGAAGTTGCTTACCACGCGTCCGTCATTGGGGTGCATCCGGGGACCGTAGGTGTTGAAAATGCGGACGATCTTGGTGCGCAGATTGCACTGCATACGGTAGCAGTTGAAAAGGGTTTCGGCACAGCGTTTTCCCTCATCATAGCAGGAGCGGATACCGATCGGGTTGACGTGTCCCCAGTATTCTTCGACCTGCGGATGGACCAATGGATCACCGTATACTTCGCTGGTGGAACTCTGCAGAATTTTTGCGTTGAGCCGCTTGGCAAGTCCAAGCATATTGATAGCGCCGTGGACACAGGTTTTGACCGTCTGCACCGGATCGCGCTGATAATGTATCGGGCTTGCCGGGCAGGCGAGGTTGTAAATTTCATCGCATTCGATGTACAACGGGAATGTCACATCGTGCCGGATGAATTCAAATTTCGGATTATCCAGAAACTGATAAATATTGCGTTTGGCACCGGTAAAGAGATTGTCAACGCAAATGACTTCATCGCCCCGGTTCAAAAGGGCTTCGCACAAATGGGAACCGAGAAAACCGCTGCCTCCGGTAACTAAAATACGTTTCATAATTCATTCTCTCCGGTCGTTCAGAAGCAGATAAGCGATTTGACACATGACCACAGCGGAGTGTGCAGATCGATTTTTTTGCGCTGACGGGTCGCAAGAGCGATTGGTACATGGGTGAACTCTCCCCCCCAGTGTCCGACCATGACATCGGTTTTTCCCGCCATGGCGGCGTGAGCAGCAGACTGGGCGAGCATGGCGCAGAAAACGGCATCGTCACCTTCAGCGGAAACACTGCGGATGGTGTAACCGGGATCAAAATATTTGATATTGAGTTCGGTGTTGTTCCTCTTGAAATAATCAGCGATCTCCTGTTTGAGCAGCAATCCGATGTCTTCGTGGAGAATATTGCCGGAAGCATCTTTTTTGCGGTCGGAATTTTTAAAGAGGTTCTGTCCGGCACCTTCGGCAACGATAATGACCGCATGATGTTTGCGGTTCATGCGTTCAAGCAGATGCGGAAGCAGAGCTTTCAAGCCATCCGAACCATCCAGCGAAAAGGGATCTTCCGGGATCAGACAGTAATTGATAAAGGGATTGGCAAGCGCTGTATAGGCGGCGATGAATCCGCTGTCGCGTCCCATGACCTTGATCAAACCGAGGCCGTTGTAAGCTCCTTTGGCCTCATTGTGGGCGCAGCTGACGAAACGTCCGGCTTCGCGCACAGCGGTGGCAAAACCGAAAGTGCGGTCGATGAAGTTTATATCGTTGTCAATGGTTTTGGGAATCGCGACGACGCTGATGGAAAGCTGACGTTTTTTGATCTCTTCAGCGATTTCATGAGCACAGCGGGAAGTTCCGTCACCGCCGATACAAAAGAGCAGATTTATTCCCAGCTGTTTCAATGAATCGACAATGGTTCCGACATCCTCCTGACCGCGGGATGATCCGAGAATGGAGCCGCCGGCTTCATGGATGGCATCGACCATATCTTCGGTAAGTTTTATCGGGCGCAGATTGCGGGCCGGGTTCAATCCCCGGTATCCGTAGGGAATACCGTATATATCCCGTACTCCGTAGTTGCGGATAAGACATAAAGTAAGAAACTTTATGACCTCATTCAATCCCGGGCAGAGACCTCCGGCAGTGAGGATGGCGGCGCGGCACCATGCGGGATTGTGATAGATCATCTCTCTGGCACCGGCGCGTTCAAAGGCGGGAACTGCTTCGCCGCGTCCGATATAACCGTTTATCTCTGCCGGATCCATAAAATAGGTGACGCTTTCATCATCGCGGACGAACTTCTGTCCGGTGACGGGTGAGGGTATCGCACACTTGCCGAGTGACGATACGATAAAATCATCTTTGGTCAACATAGTTGTTTTCCTGTAAGTATATGTGGGTTGAACTTATATCCTCACGATAAATATATCATTATTCTTTTGAAAAATCAAGCGGAGAAGTTTCAAAAGTATCTAAAATCAGTTTTGCTTCGGAGCGGGCGCGCTGGAAGAATTCCGGAGTAATGCTGTTTCCCGCATAAGTTTCAGCATTTTTGCGGAAAGCTGGCAGGTTAGTCAACATTTTCTGCAACGTGTCAACTGCCGGAGAAAGTTCAAACGGTTCAGGAAGAAATGCTCCGGCATTTGCTTCCCGAATAAAGCTGTTGTAGCCGCAGATGCTTGAAGACAGTACCGGTACTCCCGATGCCAATGCTTCAATAAGCACGCCTCCCGTTGCTTCCGCCCGGGCGGGATGGAGCATCAGATCGGCACCGCAGAGCAGACGGCGGACATCCTGCCTTGGGCCGGTGAAAATGACCTCATTTTCATTTAAACCGCATTTTACGGCAAGAAGTTTCATCTCATTTCTTGCCTTATCGGAAGTTCCGCCGACGACGAGAAATTTGAATTTTTGTAAAATACCGCGTTTTTTTGCTTCTCCCAGAATGGCAAGCGAACGGTCGACCCCTTTGGTGTGGAATGCCGCTGCGATCTGGATAAAAAGCAATGTATCATCAGAAAGTGCAAATTCAGCTCTTGCTTCGGCGCGCAGTTGAGCTGTGTTGCCGCGTTCAAAATATTCATCGGCAAGGAGCGGCGGCATCATGATGAGGCGGTCAGGCGAACACCTCGGATAATAGCGCATAAAGGCTTCCTGCTGGGGGCCGGTTATGGTAAAAATCTTTCCCGCCCCTCCGGAATTGACCGGTGAAAAAACCAGCTTTTCCAGAGCGAGAAAAGTTCTGCCCCGGGGAAGAAGTGAAGCAAGTTTGGATCGTTTGAGATACTTTTCTTTCAGACAATCATCCCCGGCAAAGTAGAAATCAAGACTGCCGGTGCGGTTGAAGCCGACCAGAAGATCGAAACGTTTTTCTTTTTTGATCCGGGCAAGCTGATCACTGAACCACTTTGCCCGGCGATGGTTGGAAATGATGTACCATGGCGGAGCAAGGAGTTGCAATTCATCGCACCACGCCGGGAGTGTTTCTGCACGATTGTGCATACAAAGCAGTGTGAGTTTCAATGGTACACCGCGTTCGCCGGAGCGGAGACGGAGCATTTTACCCAGCGCGTCCAAATCTTTCTGAACACCACCGTATTCAAAATAGTCAAAAATCACGAGCGCGATATTTTTCATGATAAAATTTCCTTTACGGCATGACCAGCTTGAAGCCGAAGCTGAAAAAACGTACCGGAGTTGCTGCGCTGTCCAGATACTCTTCACTCCCTCCGGCCGCATTGGCTCCGGCGACAATGCCGGTATTGCGGGCATCGTTGTACAAGCCGAAACATTTTCCATCCAGTTCAATGGCATCTCCGGCGGCAAAGATATTTTTGCAGCTGGTCTGCATTTTGCGGTCGACAACGATACCGCGTTCAACTTTGAGTGAAGCGGGGAACTTCTCCGGCAGAACCGGACGGCTGCCTGCGGAAAAGATCACAATTTCTCCGGAAACCGTATCTCCATTTTCCAGGGTTACTCCGTCTGCGGTGATGGCGGAAACCTTTACTCCCAGCCGCAGATCGAAGTTTTCCGTTTCCCGGAGTTTGGCTTCCACTTCTGCCGCCGCTTCCGGAGTCAATTTGTTAGCAAAGAGCTGTTGATTCATCTCCAATACGGTGACATGGATACTGCGTTTGAGCAAACTTTCGGCAAGTTCCAGACCTAACACGCCGCCGCCGATGACTACGGCACTTCTGATATTGGCAACGGCGGCATTCAATTTTTCCAGATCGGCAAAATTGCGGAAAGTGCAGACATTGGGCAAATCGCTTCCGGGTATCGGCGGACGGCGGGCGGCACCGCCGGTGGCGATGATCAATTTATCAAAAGCCGCTTGGGAACCGTCGGCAAAAAGCAGAGAGTCCTCTTTTATTTCCATACAGGATTTATTTAAATGAAGTCCGATATTGTTTTCGGCATAGAAACTTTCCGGCTTGATAAAGAACATCTTTTCGTTGATGGTGAAATTTGCCAGCATCCCGGAGAGAGCCGGACGGCGGTAAGGCGGCAGAGCTTCGCTGCTGTAAATATCTATTTCCACTTCTGCAGAAAATTTCCTTGCCGCATTGGCAGCTTCAAATGCGGCAACGCCGCCGCCTAAAATCGCGATTTTCATATTTCGCCTTTCTCCTTGAGAAAATTCAATGCGGCGGCGATACCGGCATAACTGGATATTTCCCGCTTCAATTCACTGGTGACGATTTCGCACGCCTTACGGGGTTCCTCCCAGCAGAAACGCGGCAGTTCTTTCAAGATCGGCCGGATGTAGAGATCGCCGACCGCCCAGGCAAGGGTTCCGAGAACGATCTTCTGCGGATTGAAAGCATTGATGAATGCGCCGATCGCCTGGGCGTTACGCAAACTCATTTCATCCCACAACGCGACCGCATAGGGATCGTTGGCACGGACAGCGGCTTCAAGGGTACGCATATCGGGCCTGCCGGGTTCGGCGGCAAGTTTCATTATCATTGAATCCGGTTTATCCGCCAGTTCCTCCGCCATGCGCGCCGCCAAAGCTCTGCCGCCGCAGTAGGCTTCGTAACAGCCGCGCATACCGCAGGAACATTGTCTGCCGTCCAGCTGGATGCAGATATGACCGAGTTCTCCGGCACTCAAAGCTTTTCCGCCACGCACCAGTTTATTGGCGGCGATGATGCCGCCGCCGATACCGGTACTCATGGTGAGATAGATGAAATCGGAACAGTTGCGTCCGGCTCCGAAAAACCATTCTGCCAAAGCTCCGCAGTTGGCATCGTTTTCAAAACAGCCGTCAATACCGAGATTGGTTTTGAGGTAGTCCAATACCGCCACATTGCGCCATTTGGGGTTGTTGGGCGGACGGAGCATGATGCCTCGTGCGGCGTCAGCAGGGAACGGAGCTGAAATACCGAATGCGGCAATATCTTTTATTCCGACTCCGGCAGCAGCTGCGAGGCGTTCTGCTTCCGCAACGATCCACGGCAGAACTTCTGCCGGATCGGTGTCGCGGTTGTCCTTGTAGCTTGAACCGTATAATTTACCTTTTTCATCTCCGAGACCGATACCGATCTTGGTTCCGCCGATGTCGATACCTAAAAGCAGTTTCATTTTTGAATGTTCTTCCTTTTTTCCTGAAAAAAATTTTTTTGTACTTGTTAAATATAATACATGGATTATATTTTATAAAGAGCAGTTCGCGCTTTTTATCCAAAAAAAATTCACCAGAGGGGGAAATCAGGTCAAATGATGTCGTTTTTATTGATGGCGGCGGAAACGCCGGGAGTTTATTACGCCTATCAGCACAGTGATGCAGTCGGTAAGGCGATCGTAATTTTTCTGGTATTGGTCGGCAGTGTTGTGACCTGGACGGTGATGATCGATAAAGCGTGGCAGGTTTTCCGGGCGAAACGGCTTTCGTCCCGTTTTGATGTTCTTTTCCGGGAGTTCGGAGAGGAGAATATGATGTCGATACAGCTTTTGAAAGAGGCGCAGAACAACTCAGGTCCGCTGGCTTCGATCTACTCCGCCGGGATGGAGAAACTGCTCGATTTTTACGCCGTTGAAGCCGAGAAAAACGGTACTGTTTCCCCGCGCGGCATACCTAAAGTGTGTAAAATTTCCGATGCCCAGTACAACGCTGTCGAAGCGGTTCTGGAGCGTGAAGTATCTTCCCAGATAAGTGAATTGGAAACCCGCATCGGGATGTTGGCTACTTTGGTAAGCTTAAGTCCTTTCTGCGGCCTTTTCGGCACGGTCTGGGGCGTTATGATGGCGTTTTGCGGTATCGCCGCTGCCGGAAAAGCTGATTTCACCGCTCTGGCTCCCGGGGTGGCAGGTGCACTGCTTACCACCGTTGCCGGTCTGGTGGTCGCCATTCCCGCGCTGGTCGGTTACAATCTTTTGACTTCAGCGATCCGTCAGCAGACGGTGCAGATGGACAACTTTACCGAACAGTTCCTGGTGGCAGTAAAACTTTCCCAGCTCAAAGTATCTTCTGAAAACAGCTTTGCTGAAAGGGATTGAACCATGCGCCGCCGCCGGAACCGCACCCAGATGGCAGCGATGGATCAAATCAATGTGACCCCGCTGCTTGACCTGACATTTCTGCTGCTGATCGCCTTTATGATCACCATGCCGCTGATGGAATACGGAACCAATGCCGCCCAGCCGCCGGAAATGAACAGTGAAAAACTTCCTGAAGAAAACTTTATCAGCGTCAGTTTGACCAAAAGCGGTACGATCATGCTGGATAACGATGCTGTTTCCAAAGAGGATTTGAAGAAAAAACTGCTTGAATTGAGCGACAGAAAACCCAAACCGCAACTGCTTTTACGCGGTGACGGCAGTCAGAGTTACAAAGCGGTGATCGAATTGCTCGCTCTGGTGCGTTCATCCGGATTCAACGATGCCACTTTGGTCACCCAGGCAGAAAGAAATTAAAGCAATGTTCAACGGGCAGAAAAAATCATCATTCAGATTTACCACCCTTATCGTGGTGGTATCTGTTCATGTCGGTGTGATATTCATCCCGCTGGGCATGATGCTTCTTATGCCCGCCAAACCAAAACCGATCGCATTCCGGGTCAAACTCGGCGGTGCTGAACCCTCCCATGCTCCGGAACTCGGTCCGCCTGAACGCATCCGTCCCACCGGTACTTCCGGCGGCGGTGCGCCGCCTCCCCCGAAAGAACCGTTGCCGCCGCCCCCCCCGAAAGCGGTGACTCCAACTCCGCCGCCCAAGAAGACAACGGTCAAACCGAAAGTCAAACCGAAGGTGAAACCCAAAGTCAAGCCAAAGGTGAAACCCAAGGTCAAACCGAAAACCGACCGTAAAAAAATTGAACGGGAACGGCAGAAAAAACTTCAGCAGCAGCGCGAGAGACGGAAACGTTTGCAGCAGCAGCGGGAAAAGCAGAAAAAACTTCAGCAGCAGCGGGAACGGTTGAAACGTCTTGAAGCAGAACGCCGCCGTCGGCAGCAGCAGGAGGTTTTTCACGATAACCGGGGCGACAACTGGGATCCCAACAAGCCTTTCGGTGGAACCAATCACAACATTGCCGTTCCCATCGGTTCACGCGATCGCGGACAGGCGATCGGCAAGGTCGACGGCCGTACCCCCGCCGGCGGGGCTTCGATAAAAGAAGAGGAATACTGGAAAAAGTTTACTGAATTCTTTTATGAACGCTGGCAGGCTCCTGCCGGTATCTTTGTTACCGCTGAAACGGCTGTTCTGATCGAAGTCGTCTGGGACAGCCGGGGCAGAGTTTTGAGCAAGCGGATAATTCAGAACAGCCCCAATAAGGCGGTTACACAGTCGGTCAGATCAATGCTCGACAATCTGGATTATGTGCCGACACCCCCGCCCGGGATCGCGACAACTGTCAAGTTCCGTTTGATTTCGCAGTGAAGTTATTTGATCACGGTCATGATCAAGCCGCTGACGATGAGCAGACTGCCGATTATTTTCGGAGCTGAACAACGTTCTTTGAGGATGAGTATGCCACCGGCAACGCCGACCAGCAGCCCCAGTTGACGGAATACCTGCACATAGGAAACATTGGAAACATAGTTCATTGCAATCAGCACCAGACTGTAAGCGCAAGTTGCAAAAAGTCCGGCAAAAACCGGATTGAAGTTGTGTTCCCTGAAAAAGGTGCGGATATTTTCCCGTTCCTGTTTCCGGCAGAATACTATCGTCAGCAAGGTCGCCGAAAGTACGATCCCCCGGCTGGAATAGTAGGTGAGCGACAGTACCGGTTTGCTTACATTCGTCACTGCATCGCGCAGTATTGCCTGTGCCTGACTGTCAAATACGGTATATCCGGTAGTTCCGCAGGCAACCAGAAAAATAAAGAACAACTGCCAGTTTATGTAGTTGCTTATCCGGAAACTTTTAAAATCTTTCAACGGCATGAATAAGCATCCGAAAAAGACCACTCCCATTCCGAACAGTGCCATCGGAGTCAACGGTTTACCCCAACCGAAAGCCGTTGTCACTGCCGCTGTCAGCAATAACGGCAGTGACCGCATCATCGGATAAGCAGTCGACATTTCCATCGTCCGGTAGGCTCGCACCAGTCCGAGGCAGTACAGCACATCTGCCGCCACGGAGCAGAACATGAAAATGTAGTATTTCCCCGGAAGTCCCAAAACATCCACCGGCGTCCAGAACTGCATATGCACCCAGCACAGCGCCGAGGTAAGACAGATTATGGTATAACAGGCAATGGACATCGCCGATTTTTTAGCAAGCAGATTCCATGAAGCATGAAAAGTTACTGACAACAGCAGCAGAATAAAGGCGGTAAATGTCATTTTTTGTTCCCCGTATGATTTGATAATGGCATGGTTACAGTAAATATCGTCCCTTTTCCGGGAGTGGATTCCACATCGATTTTCCATTTGTGGGCATCTGTTACTGCTTTGACCAGCGGCAGTCCCAGACCGTTGCCGGAGAGGTGACGGCTGGCATCGGCACGGTAAAACCGGTCAAAAATGTGAGGCAGATCTTCCGGAGAAATACCGCATCCGGAATCTTTTATCTGCAGTATGGCATTGCGTGAGTTACTGCTTAAAGTCAGTTCAACTCCTCCTGAAGCGGTGAATTTCAACGCATTTTCGATCAAATTGGCAAGCATCCGCTGTACCATGGTAAGATCAGCTTCCAGATAAAGCGGTGTATCCGGAATCTCTGTTTTGAACGATAAATCCTGCTCTTCAAATGCCGGCAGCATGAAGTCACAGAATTTTGTGACCAGTGCCGTCAGATCGACCTGCTCTTTTTTCAATGAATCCGGATGGGCATTGGTACGGGAAATATCCATGATGGTATTGACCAGAGCTTTCAATCTCAATGTCTCTTCCAGAACCGAAACACATACTTCACGTACTTCCTGAGAAAGTTCCCTTTGGGTAAGAAGCAGTTCCACCGTGCCGGTGATCCGGGTAAGCGGAGTGCGCAGATCATGGGCGACATTATCGGACATCATGCGTATTTCTTTGAGCAGATTTTCGGTGCGCTCATTCATGGTGTTGAAGTTTTCCATCAATGTGACGATCTCTTCATCGTTATAAGGTATCTTGATGCGGTAGCTGTAATCTCCTCCGGAAATACTCTGCATTGCCAGTGTCGTCTGTTTGATACCCCGGATGAAACGGCGGGCGATCAGCCATGCTACGACGATGCCGATGCCGGTGCCGACCAGAAGAATACCGAAAAATATCACCATACACTGCTGGATCATGGTGTCGCGGTTGGCTATGGAGTGTCCGGCGATCAGATAACCTAAACCGGGCAGTTCATCATAGATACAGCGGAATCTGTCAATTTCAAATCCGGTACGCGGAGCTTCCGCCTGTGTGATAACTCTGGATGATTTTTTAAAATTTGCACCGGTTTTAAACAGATTTTTCAGATTGTTTTTGTCCCGGATAACTACAAAAAAGTCATTTTGACCGTAGGTGCGTCCGAGCTGGTTGAAGTGGCGTTTCAACGCTTTGTCTGCTGCGACTTCGGGAGTGTCCGGTGGAGTGTTGAATTTTTTGTGCAGCTGCTTCAAATTGGCAATATGTTTCAATTGCTTGGAGTAAACCGTCCCGTCCGGACGTACCCGGCATTCATAGAATTGTCCTTTGTGAAATATGGTTGCGGTAAAATAATGCCTGGGCTGCCGGGAACCGGGATCGGGAAGAGAATCCTGTTTCCGGGTTTCCAGAAGCTCCATTCCGGGGAAACGCTGTTCAAGGATACGGCGTTCATTTTCCGGATAATCGTTGCGGGTATCTTCTGTTTCCTCTTTCGGAGGCGGATTCAGGGCATTGGCATATATTTCCTGAATATTATCGGCAATGCGCAGCAGCTCATCATCTCCCATCCGGTTCACTTCGCGGTAAATTCGCAGCGATGCCACCACGAATATCATTGAACAGGAGATGAAAAACAGCAGCGTGTAAAGCAGTGCCAGACGGATCTTTAATGATATCCGTAACGCTTTATTCGAGGACATAGCCGATCCCGCGTACAGTATGGATCAGTTCCCGGTCAAAGGGTTTGTCGATTTTTTCCCGGAGTTTGCAGACTCTGGTTTCCACGATATTGGTTGCCGGATCAAAATTGTATTCCCAGACATTTTCCATAAGCATGCTGCGGGTGACCACCCGTCCGGTATTGCGGACAAGATATTCCAGAAGGTCAAACTCCAGCGGCGGCAGGTCGATCAGTTTGCCGCCCCGGCTGACTTTTCGGGAAATGATGTCGAGTTCCAGATCACCCACCGAAAAATGGGTGGGTTCCGCGCTCATATTCCGCCGGCGGAGCTGCGCCTGGATATTGGCAAGGAGTTCGGCAACTGAAAACGGTTTGGCAAGGTAGCAGTCGGCTCCGGTGTACAGTCCGTGGACTTTGTCATCCGGAGAATTTTTGGCACTGAGGACGATAATCGGAGTGGTTTTCCCGGCTTCGCGGAGTCTTCCGATCACGGCAAAGCCGTCCATTTGCGGCAGCATTATATCCACGATGGCACAATCAAAGTTATTTTGCATGGCGTAATTCAGTCCGGTAACTCCGTCTGCGGCGTGTTCGGTTTCGTATCCGGCATCATTCAGGGCACGGAGAATAAACTCGGCGGTCTTCTGATCGTCTTCAATGAGCAATATTTTCATCGTCATACCTTTTCTTTTGTTTTCAAATATTACATTTTTTATAAGATAGCGCAAAAATACTTTTTTTACAAATTTTTAATGAAAAAAGGTTTGTATTTTTTTTAATCCGGATTATAGTAAACTCATGGAGGATCGATTTATGGAATTTGCTTACACGGTGATCGACTGCTTTTATACCGGGTTTCCGGAGTTGCGTAATTTATTGCTCAAGCACAGCATCCAGGTGAAAGACAAAGCATTGCAGATCGCAGCGGACTGCCGGATGAAACTTGATCTTGATGTGGTTGTCAACGGCGCATTGCTTCACGACATCGGTATTGTCAGGTGTTCTGCACCGGATATTTTCTGTCCGGGAGAGCTGCCCTATATCGCGCACGGCTGTGCCGGAAGTGCCATGCTGCGGGAGTTGGGGAAAGAGTTTGAACCTTATGCCCGGATCTGTGAACGGCACACCGGAAGCGGTCTGACTGCCGGAGAGATCATTGCCGGAAATCTGCCACTGCCGCATATTGACCTGCTTCCGGAGACCCCGGAGGAGAAACTTATTTGTCTTGCCGACAAGTTTTTTTCCAAATCGGGAAAAATGGAGGAAAAACCGTTGGCAAAGATCCGCCGTCAGATGGCGAAATTCGGCGTTCCGTCGGCAGAACGTTTTGAAGAACTGCTGGCGTTTTTCAACATCCGCTGAATTGACCGTCCGGCTGCCGTTGCTTCCTTATATTCCGAGGTCGATCATCGCATCGGCAACTTTGCGGAAACCGGCGATATTGGCACCCATGACATAGTTGTCAGGTTCACCGAATTCGGCGGCGGCTTTCCTTGCGGCATCATGGATATTGACCATGATCGACTGCAAGCGGGAATCGACTTCTGCACTGTGCCAGTTGAGCCGGATGGCATTCTGGCTCATTTCCAGACCGCTGGTGGCGACACCGCCGGCATTGGAAGCTTTGCCGGGGGCAAAAAGTATTCCGTTTTTCTGGAAAAATGCGGTCGCATCCAGCGTGGTGGGCATATTGGCTCCTTCGCAGACGGCGATACAGCCGTTCTTGACCAGAGCTTCAGCATCGGCGAGGTCGAGTTCATTCTGGGTTGCGCAGGGCAATGCGATGTCGCAGGGGATAAGCTGCCACGGGCGGCAATCCCGGTGAAATTCCACATTGGGAACCATGGAAGCATACTCTTCGATACGGCCGCGGCGGACATTTTTCAATTCTTTGATCATTTCGAGTTTTTCCAGCGTGATGCCGTCATGGTCGATGATACTGCCGTTGGAGTCGGAAAGTGAAAGTACCGTCGCTCCCAGCTGGATCGCTTTCTGGGCGGCGTACTGGGCGACATTACCGGCACCGGAGATCAGCACCCGTTTGCCGACCAGATCGATCTTGCGGGTCTTGAGCATTTCGCTGGCAAAATAGACACAGCCGTAACCGGTTGCTTCCGGACGGATCTTGCTGCCGCCCCAGTTGATGCCTTTACCGGTCAGAACGCTGTCATAGGAGTTGACGATACTCTTGTACTGACCGAAAAGATAGCCGATCTCGCGGCTGCCGACACCGATATCACCGGCGGGAACGTCGACGTGGGCACCGATATGGCGGTAGAGTTCGCGCATGAAGTTCTGGCAGAATCCCATCACCTCTCTGGCACTTTTGCCTTTGGGATCGAAGTCACTGCCGCCTTTGGCTCCGCCGAGCGGTAAAGTGGTAAGGCTGTTTTTGAATATCTGTTCAAAACCGAGGAACTTCAAAATACCGAGGTTGACCGATGGGTGGAAACGCAATCCGCCTTTGTACGGACCGATCGCACTGTTGAATTGCACGCGGTATCCGATATTGATCTGGATCTCGCCTTTATCGTCGATCCATGGCACTTTGAACATAATGACCCGTTCCGGGATGACGATGCGTTCAAGGATTTTGAATTTTTTGTATTTCGGCTCGGATTCAATGAGTTTATCGAGAGAGCCGAGTACTTCTGTGACACTCTGAATATACTCTTTTTCGTGGCCGTATTTTGCATTAAGATCGGATAAAACCGAATTGATATAGCTGTTCATATTGTTTGAACCTTTCTGTTTTTAAGTTGACACATTTTCCTAATATAGCATTTGAAACAATATTTTTCAATAGAAGAAATTTTGCTAAAAAGCACTTTTTAATAAAAATGTTCTGCACAAAAAACAGTATAATGGTGCAAATGCAGGTTGAAGCAGTAAAAAATAAAACGGCAGATATTGAAAAAATTCCAATATCTGCCGAAGATATTTTTGATAACGCAGTGCGCGTATCAGAACAGCTTGTTTATCGCATCGACCGTGATATCGCAGAGCTTGTAACCGCCGTCAGAGCCGACCTGACCGTTGATGATCAAACCGCCGTAGCCGCCGAATTTTTCAGCATCGGGGCTGGGGAGATATCCGGCATGGTAGTTGCCGTTGCCGGACAACTGCACAAGGAAGGTCTGGAACGCTTTGGAACGCGCCTTGATATTCTGCCCGTAGTACAGATACAATTCAAAGGGGTTGTTCGCAATGGCAATATCGCCCAGACGGACAACGTTCATCTGGAAAATATAGTTGGGATTGGCATCCTGATCTTCATAACGGCGGATGACCGCTTGAGCATTCTTGATCTGCACAAAGTGATGAAGTTTGCTGTCGTAGGGGCCGGGACCGTCGATTTTTTCGTTGGCATGGACTTCGGCGCAGAACTCTTCAAACGCCTTATCTTCAGGCATGATCGCGGTCAGACGCGCCACTTCAGCCTGCGCTTCTTTATAATCGACATAGGAGGCGCGGCGGCGGGGAATGACCACTTCGACGACTTCACTTTTCATAACCGGAGCGTAATTGATTTCGCCCGGAGTTGCGGACTTGACCGCCGTCAACAGACGATTGGCAAGCACGGGAACGCCGTCAGCGTGCCAGAAATCAGGTTCGGTGGTGTAGTGACGCACCAGATCGCGCGGCGACTGGCATCCGGCAGGGGAAATCTGATAGATGGTGTGGAAATCTTCACCATATTCGGCTTTCAGCAGTTCACGGGTGGCACCGGCAAAGTCGGAGGAGACCATGTAGGTCGATTCCATATTCTGGGAAGGACAGGCGACATTGAGCAGCATACCGGTCTTTTTACCGTTGGCATCATAGGTAAAGAGCATTTCCACGCCGGTATCTTCACCGGCTTCCATGCCGATGAAATCCTGACGGGTGGTGTCGCCGTACATTTCAGCTTTGCCATTGGCAAAAACGGCACGGCGGCAGTGACCGATACGGGCTTCCCCGAAACCGGTGGCGATACCGCCTTCGGCGCGCTTCTGCCACGCATTTACGATATTCTGCGCGATGATGGGAATGGCAAAATCAGCGTACTCTTCCGGGGTAAGCATCTGATCGCGGAGTTTTTCCCAGGCGCTGGCACCGACTCCAGTTGCCGGCGCACCGACCTTGAATGCCAGACTCGGGGCGCTGTGGGTGTGGATGGCGTTGACAAAGATCCTGGAAGTGTCAATGGAGCTGTCCAGTTTTGCCACATCCTCCCGAAGCCGGTCAACAAACTGACGCGGGCATCCGGCAGTATCAATGGAGAGGTTGATAAAAGACTGGTCACCGGAACTCATCGCACAGGCGACAGTTTTGAGCCGGGAATGGATACCGGTGGCAAGACGGGTGTAGTACTGACCGTACAGCGGAATTTTTTTGTCTGTGTAATCCGGAGTGATGTCAGCTTCACTCCAACCGATCATAAGTTTTTCATTCATAATATCACCTCGTTAAAATTAAAGAGTTTCAAGAGTACCGTTTTTCCAGCTCTTCAAGGCGGCGGTGAAGAGCTTGTGGCTCAACGCCGCTTCATCCGGAGTCACGCAGGAGACAAATTTGCCTTTGGGTTTGCCTTCGGTGATCTCGGTGATGAACGATGCCCACATCTGGAGGATGCTGTCGGTGAAACCGAATTCAAAGATGCCGCCGGTGATGGTTTTGAATGCGGTTTCATAGCCCATGTCGATCTGCTGGAGAGCCTGATCGCCGCCCTTGTATTCCAGAAGTTCCAGACGGCGGGGGTTCTTGCTCGTCCATTTGGCGCAGCCGTGCATACCTTTGATTTCAAAATACCAGGTATCGGTTTCGCCCGGAGCGATGCGCTGGGTCTTGATGGTCAGCGGGAAAATGCTGCCGGTTTTGGGATCGGCGGATTCGCAGAGCAGCGTGGCGTTGTCCCAGGTGACACAGGGAACCATCGCACCATCTTTGCCCGGGCGTTCCTTGACCAGCTTGGAGAGGATGGCGCGGACATTTTTTGGGATGAATCCGGCGCGGAACGGGAAGTGGCAGGCGTGCATACCCAGGTCGCCCATACAGCCGTATTCGCCGTTGAATTCGATCATGCGTTTCCAGTTGATCGGCTTCATCGGGTTGAGGTCGGAGGAGTGGAGGAAGCCGGAGTTGACTTCGATGATTGGACCGAAGAAGTCGGTTTCAAGGAGTTGTCCGATGCGCTGCATGGGAGGATAGAAGGGGAATTCAGAGCTGCAGCGGACGGTCACTTCCGGATGAGCTTTGATGCATTCCATAATGGTATCGTTGGCTTTTTTGTCGATACCGAAAGGTTTTTCACCCAGCAGATGACGGCCGGATTTGATGATGTCGCAGTAGATCTGCTCGTGAAGGTTGTGCGGAACGGCGCAGTAGACCGCTTCGACTTCCGGATTGGCAAGGAGCTGATGATAGTCGTCAGTCACCTGCTTAATGGAGGGGAAGTTGTCCTGATACCAGGGATAGAGGGCCGGATTTTTGTCGCAGACGGCGACCAGTTCCGGTTTTGCATTGATTTCAGTCAGATGGCACCAGCGGGCGCAGGCGCTGGCGAATTCCCGGCCCATAAGACCGGCGCCGATGATTCCGAATTTCACAGTTTTCATAATATCATACCTCTTATTACATTGGTTTTATTGCGGTAAATCGGTCCATTGCAGAACCGGGATCTCAAAATATTTCAAATCGGGCAGTTCGGCGGTGAGCCGCTGCATATCGTCACGCAGATAAAATTTATCCAGCGGCAGAGTGAATTCATCGTGATGAGTGGGAATGAGATAACGGAAAGAGAGATTCTGGGTCAGCAGTTCCGGGAACCCGGGTTTGTAACGGCTGATCCCGCAGACCAGATAATCACATTCAACTCCGTGCATGGTATCTTTGCAGAGATTGGCGGAACCGCAGTTGAGGATGGTTTTTCCGTCAACTTCGATCAGAAAGGCGAAGGTTTCGCCGCATTTCCAACCGGGACGGGCGTCAAGGAGTTCGCGCGGGGGGATCTCTTTGTAGCCTTCGGCTTCAACTTCAGTTCCCATGTGGCGGGATTCCAGCGCGGTGACTTTGACATTTCCGGGGAGATGGAGTGTTTCACCGTAGGAAAGCTCATAAAGCTGCTTTTCCGGTACTCCGCAGGCACGCATCATATTGCACGCCGTACGCGAAGCGTAAAGCGTGGTGCCGGTTTTTTTCAAAATATGCGGCATATCCGGCAGATGATCCCAGTGGGCGTGGGTCATTAAAACAAAATCCGGCTTGGAGGTGATATACTTATCCACTTCAGTCGGGACGTAAAGTTTTTCCCGATCCCGGCTTACATAGGGGTCGATCATAAAAGACCCGCTGCTGTGTCGGAATTCCAAAGCGTTGATGCCGTACCATTTTACAGAAATCTTATCCATATTTCACCTCCGGAGCGCGAATATTCTTCCGGGGAGGAGGTCCTCCCCGGAAGCAGAAGTCATCACGGTCAGCCGAGCAGTTCTTTTTCAGTTTCTGCGATGGCTTCTTCGATGATGTCCATACCTTTGAGAGCGACCTCGTTGGGCATGACGATCGGCGGGCTCATGCGCAGGATGTGACCGGCGGGAACCCATGCCAGACCTTTGGCGAATGCTTTCTGATATACCATCTTACCGGCTTCGTCGAAGGGAGTTTTAAGGGCTTTGTCTTTGACCAGTTCGATACCGAGCAGACAGCCTTTGCAGCGGGTGTCGCCGACGATTTTGTATTTGGTGGTCCAGTCAGCCATGCGGTTCTTGAAGAGCTGTTCAAGTTCCTGGGCGTGTTCGAGGAGGCCTTCTTCTTCGATGACTTCGAAGCAGGCCAGAGCCGCGGCGCAAGCCATCGGGTTGCCGCCGTAGCTGGTGGAAGCGGAAATTTTATCGACCGCGTCAGCGTAGGGGGTACGGACCGCCATACAGGTGACCGGGAAGCCGTTGCCGAAACCTTTACCGAGAGTGACCACGTCGGGGGTGACGCCCCAGTGTTCGCAGCAGAGGATCTTGCCGGTACGGCCCATGCTGGTCAGAACTTCGTCGGCAAAGAGCAGGATGCCGCGTTCATCGAGGAACTTGCGGAGTTTCGGGAAGAAGTCATCCGGCGGCATGATGGAACCGCCCCAGCCCTGAATGGGTTCGAGGACGAAAGCCGCGACCTGTCCGGTGGTGGATTCTTTGATAAAGGTGTCGTAGAATTCCAGATAGCGTTCGGTATCCAGAGTGCCGTCGGAACGGGTCCACCAGGGACGGTAGGTGTCCGGACGCGGAACCATGTAGAATCCGCCGGGACGGGTGGAGCCGCTGAATTTGGTCATACGGGCGCAACCGATGGAGTGACCGCTCTTGCCGTGGAAATCCATAAAGCAGCTGATGAATTCATGTTTGCCGGTGGCGGCACGGCAGGTGCGCAGACCGGCCTCAACAGCGGCGGTGCCGCAGTCATAGAGCTGGAAGCACTTCAAGTCAGCCGGCAGAGTCGCCGCCATTTTTTCAAGCAGACGGACTTTGATTTCGGTGGTGAAGTCGTGGCAGTTCATCAACTGTTTGGCGTAGTAGGCGACCTGTTCGGAAATTTTGGGGTGGCAGTGGCCGAGGGTGGTCACGTAGATACCGCTGGAAAAGTCGATGTACTGGTTGCCGTCGACGTCTTCGAGCATACATCCCTGACCGCGTTCAAAGGCGACCGGGAAGAGCTTGACCTGACCGGAGAGACCGCGGTAATACTTGGCGGCGCGGCCGTGGAGCGCGTTACTCTTGGGGCCGGGGATGGTGCTGCTTACCAGTTTGGGTACAGCATTGAGATCGAGTTGATAGGGAGCTGGATTGTACTTGCCCATTTTTCGATTCCTTTAAGTTTTGGTTGAATTACACAATACGGGTTTCGGTAATAAGATAGCGCATTGTCATGTTATTCGCAAGTGCTTTTTTGCAAAAAAACGGCTTTTGAAGAAAAGAAAATGTTATTTTTTAACATCCGCTTCCCCGCTGCGGGGGAGATGATTTTTCTGAAAAAAAACGGTAAAAAGTCTTGCGTTCCGGCAAAAGTTATGTTATTTTATAACACGGAGAAAATAAAAATGTACCAGCGACAGAGAAAAATTCTTGACATACTTCAGAAAGGCAGGCTCTCCATTCGCGAAACGGCGAGAGAGCTTGGCGTTACCGAAATGACTTTGCGCCGCGACCTTAAAAGTCTGGAGGAACGCAAACTTATTCTGATGGTCAAAGGCGGTGCAGTTCTTCATCCGGCTCGCTATGAACCGGAAAATGATGATCCGTCAGACAGCAGTATGGATTGTAAATTTGCCATCGGCAATGCGCTTTATGAACGCATCATGCCGGCAAATTCGATTTTTATCAGCGCCGGGACGACCAGTCTTGCCTTTGCCAAAGTAATCGCCAGAAGAAATCATCTGCCGATGACGGTGATAACCAATTCGCTTCCGGTGGCTTCGACGCTTTTCCGTTCCTGCTGTAAAGTGATATTGCTCGGAGGGGAACTGCGTACCCATTCGCTCGATCTCACCGGGCCGATCGCTGAAAAAAATCTGGAGGAATATCAGGTCGACTGGCTCATTTCCGGTTGTGATGCGGCTTTGAGCGATTACGGTTTTTACACCTCCGATGTGAGTGTATCCAATTTGGAAAAGAGATCTCTGCAAATCGCTTCCAAGGCGGCGATAATCACCACCAGCAGTAAATTCGGCCGCCGTGCGCTGACCCGTTTCGCCACTCTGGATGACATTGATCTGCTGGTGACCGATGAACAACTTACTGCTGATGATGAAGCTGTTATGATACGTTCCGGAGTTGAGATAATCAAAGTTGCTTTGCTGTAAATTATTGAAAGGATATATCCATGCTGTATTTGATCTCATTTTTTGCGCTCTTTGCCGGGATGGCGGCGGGGGCATTCATCGTCCGTACGCTTTTGGTGAAACGCCAGCAGAGTGTTGCCGGTGAATTGGAAACTCTGCGTTTGAAGAATGTGGAAATGCAGGCCGCACTCTGTTCAAATAAGCAGCAGTACGAGGCGGAAAAACAGCTCCTCAAAGACTCTTTTGAACGTGAAAAAAAGATTTTGAATGAAAACCATGAGCAGAAACTGGCGATGCTTCAACAGCATTCCGACCGCAGTTTTGCCGAATTGGAAAAGACCCATCAGGCGCGCCACGCCCAGTTGAAAGAGGAGTTCAAAGTACTTTCAGACAAAATTCTGGAAGAAAAATCCGGCAAACTCCAAACTGCCAACAAACTCCAGCTCGAAGCTATCCTCAATCCGCTCAAAGAGAAGATGACCGAATTCAAAACCGCCGTCGAAGATTCCAAAAACAAAGGCATCGAACTTGCCGCTTCTCTCACCGCCCAGCTCGGCAAAATGATGGAGGAGACCGGTCGCATCGGCGGCGAAGCCCGCAACCTCGCCAACGCGCTCAAAGGTGAACAGAAAACTCAAGGAGACTGGGGCGAACTCATTCTCGAAGATATCTTACAGCGCTCCGGTCTGATCAACGGTGTCCATTATGAGTGTCAGGAAACCATCCGCGATGCCGACGGTAAAGCTGTCACCGGTGAAAAAGATAAGAAAATGCGCCCGGATGTGATCGTTCATTATCCGGACGATAAAGATGTTATCATCGACAGCAAAGTCAGTTTGTCCGCTTACGTCGATTACATGAATTCAACCGATGAGGAAGTGCGTAAAAACGCTCTTGACCGCCATTTGCGCAGCGTTAAAGCTCATGTCGCGGAGCTGGTGAAAAAAGATTATTCAGCTCATCACAGCAAGTCCGGCCGCAATACGGTCGATTTTGTCATTATGTTCATCCCCAATGAAGCACCGTTCCAGCTGGCGATGATCTCCGATCCCAATTTGTGGCACGAAGCATTCAAAAACAAGGTGATGATCATCAGTCCGCTCAACTTGATGGCTCTGCTCAAAATCATCCACATCGCCTGGACCAGAGAAGAGCAGACCCGCAACCAGCAGGCGATCCTCGATACCGCCGCCGAACTTATGGAACGGCTTCACAGCTTTTATGATGACTTCGACATGATCGGCAGCGAATTGAATAAACTGCAGTCCACCTACGAAAAGGCAACCAACCGTCTCAAACAGGGTGAACGCAATCACAGTATCGTCAATTCCGGAGAGAAGTTGAAAAAACTCGGCGTCCGCATGGCAAAACAGCGGCAGCTGCCGATCCGTCTGCAAATTACGGAAGAGTGATTGCTGTTTTTATGAATCCAGAAGCGTGAGTATTTCGGCTTTTTTGAGCATTCCGTGGCGGCTGATTTCCACTCCGTCTTTGAACAGGATCAAAGTCGGCAAAGTGGTGATGCCGTATTTTGCCGAAACTTCTGTGTTGTCATCAACATTTACTTTGGCAATTACTGCCTCTGCCGGAGCGGAAACTGCACACTGTTCCAATACCGCTCCGATAACCTTGCAATAACTGCACCACGGCGCCCAGAAATCCACCAGTACGGTTCCGGATGCGACGATTTCAGCAAAATCTTTTTCATTAATATCACGAATCATAGCCATAAAAAATTCCTCCGGTTAAAGTTTCCACTAATACAATATAAGCCGCCTTCCGTAAAAATCAATGCAGGCAACACTCCATTGAATCAAGAAACAACAGCATCGGGATATAGAAAATTATTCCGTTGAAGATAAAGCTGTCCAGCACGTCAAAGGCTCCACCCATGCCGGGGACCCAGTGTCCGGAATCTTTGATATTGCACATCCGCTTGACCGCAGATTCCGCCAAGTCGCCGAAGAAACTGCCCAGACTCAGCATAAACGCCGTTCCCAGATACCACCACAAGGGAGCGTATCCGGCAAATTTGAAAAACAACCAGCCGACAGTAAGCGAAAGTGCAATGCCGCCGAAAAGTCCCTCCCATGATTTTTTCGGGCTGAGCGATGGAGCGATCTTGTGGTTTCCTTTGGGAAGTTTTGAAGTAAGTGTCCCGACGATGTAGCCGCCGGAGTCGGTCGCTTTGGTCGCCAGACACAAAAACAGCAGCCATGCTCCGGCAGGGGCTCCGGCAAGCGGCAGATAGAAACTTTTGAGCAGCCCCAGAAGCGGCGGTGTGAGGAAAAAGAGTATACCGCAGGAGTTGAAGTATTTTCCGGTCAATTCTTCGTTTTTGCACAGCATGACCACGCCGCCGGCAAGTGAAATGATGCACATTGCCACAAGGATCGACGTATTCACGGCACCCATGCAGCTTGCCAGAATAAAAATGTAAAAGACAAGCGCCGTGATACCGGGAAAATTCTTTCTCCCGGCATCGTTGAACATCTTTGCACATTCATAAACTGCCAGAGCCGCCATCAGCGGCGCGGCGATGAGAAAAAGCACTTCACCCCACGGCCGCCAGAAAAATATTCCGCCCAGCAGTCCCATAAGCAAAGTGAAACCGATAACTCTGTACTTGAACATAATACAACACCTTATTCGTTGAAAAATGCCGCTTCGACCGCCAGACAGACGGTGTGATAGATCGGCAGATGCAATTCCTGTATCTTAAAAGTTTCCTTTTCCGGAACCGCGATGACCAGATCAGCATAATTTTCGCAGATGCCGTGACGGTTGCCGGTCAGCAGGACGGTTTTCATATTTTTGGCGCGGGCGGCGATGAACGCCTTGCGGATGTTGGAAGCGTTGCCGCCGGTGGAAATGCCCAGCATCACATCGCCCGCTTTCCCCAACGCCCACACTTGCTGGGCAAAGGCGAGATCAGGGTCGACATCGTTGCCGAATGCGGTGGTAAGTGCCGGATGGGAGAGCAGTGAAACCGCACGCAAACCGTTTTGCAGTTGAGTTCCGAAATTTTCTTCATCGCCGCAGGATTTGAGCTTTTCCAAATCAGCTTTATCAAGCGGGCGTTTCCGGCAGAAGCCTTTAAGCAATTCACCGCAGATGTGCTCGGCATCGGCACCGCTGCCGCCGTTGCCGGCAACGAAAAAGGTTCCGTTTGTACGGTAAAGTGAAATCATCATTTCAATAAGTTTCCCGATCGCCGGAGCGGTTTCAGCAAGCACCGGATAACGGGCGGTCAATTCATCAAGATATTTTTCCATAACTGCACTTCAGTTGGTTATTCATTTGTTATCTGTATTAATTTAGCTGTGTTTTGAGCAAATACAAGTGCTGCAGGGCGCTTTTCTGTTTTTTTTGTGAAACGGTTTGCAATTTTGCTGTACAGGATGTACATTAATAGATTATATTATTCGTAACCGCAGCAAGATAAAGTAACAAAGAAAAGAAGGTGTTTTATGACTGCTGAAAAAAAATTCGTCTATTTCTTCGGGGCCGGAGCCTCCGAAGGAACCGCCCAAATGCGGGATCTCCTGGGCGGTAAAGGAGCCAACCTCGCTGATATGGCTTCACTCGGTCTCCCTGTTCCTCCGGGCTTCACTATCACTACCGAAGCCTGCGCCGAATACGGCGTGATCGGTAAAGCCGCACTCTTTGAGAAGATCTCTCCGCAGGTCAACGCCGCGCTGAAGCGGCTTGAAGAGGCTACCGGTAAAACTTTCGGCAAAGGCCCCCATCCGCTTCTGGTTTCCGTCCGTTCCGGTGCCGCCGCCAGTATGCCCGGCATGATGGATACCATCCTCAACCTCGGTCTCAATGAAGAAACCTGCGAAGCGATGATCGCACTTACCGGTAATGAACGCTTTGTTCTTGACTCCTACCGCCGCTTTATCCAGATGTTCTCCGATGTGGTGCTTCATGTCAACTTCGATGAATTTGAACACGCCCTTGAAGCTGCCAAAAAAGCCAAAAATGTCAAACTCGACACCGAACTTGATGCCAATGACCTCCGCGCTTTGATCGTTGAATACAAGAAGATCGTCAAGAACGCCACCGGAAATGATTTCCCCTCTGATCCGATGGAACAGCTTTATCGCGGCGCACAGGCGGTTTTCGATTCCTGGGACAATCCCCGCGCCATCCGCTACCGCCAGCTCAACGATATCCGCGGTCTGCTCGGTACGGCAGTCAATATTCAGGCGATGGTTTTCGGCAACTCCGGAAACAATTCCGCTACCGGTGTCGCTTTCACCCGCGACCCCTCCACCGGTGATAATGAATTCTTCTACGGCGAATTTCTCATCAACGCCCAGGGCGAAGATGTGGTCGCCGGTATCCGCACCCCCCAGCAGATCACCATCAAAGGTTCCCGCAAATGGGCAGAGGCACAGGGCGTTTCAGAAGCTGACCGCGCTGCGAAATATCCCTCTCTCGAAGAGGCGATGCCCGAATGTTTCAAACAGCTCGACGCCATCCGCATCAAACTGGAAAACCACTACAAAGATATGCAGGATCTTGAGTTCACCATCGAAAACGGTAAACTCTATATGCTCCAGACCCGTAACGGCAAGCGCACTGCCGCCGCCGCAGTCAAAGGTTCCAAGCCGGAAATCATGATCCCACTGGTCGGTAATGTCAAGGAACTTTCCGCCCAGAAAGCGGTCGTCCTTAAAGCCATCGCCGCTGTCGAAGCCGAAAAAGGGGTAAAACTCGACATCAAGATCGGTACTATGATCGAAGTTCCCCGCGCCGCTGTCACTGCTGACAAAATCGCGGAAGAAGCAGAATTTTTCTCCTTCGGTACCAATGACCTCACCCAGATGGGATGCGGTTTCTCCCGCGACGATGCCGGTAAGTTCCTCGGTGATTATGTCAAGTGGGGCATCTACGACTACGATCCGTTCCAGGTGCTGGATACCGAAGGCGTGGGCGAACTCGTCCGTATCGCGGTCGGCAAGGGGCGCTCCGTCCGCAGCGATATCACTCTGGGTATCTGCGGCGAACACGGCGGTGAACCCCGCACTATCGCTTTCTGTCACGAAGTCGGCTTGAATTACGTTTCCTGCAGTCCGTTCCGCGTGCCCATCGCCCGTCTGGCGGCTGCCCAGGCGGCGATCAAGGCGGCAATGTGAAGCTGCAAGGCAATTGAATCAGCGGCAGGTGTCGTGATATATGTTGCGCTGCCTGCCGCTTTTTACCATTCTGTGAAAATTTGTTTCGGGGAAATCTTATGAAAAAACTTATCGGTTCAGCATCGATGATAATTGCAACAGTGCTTTGGGGAGTGGCATTTTCCGCCCAGAGTTCCGGAATGAAGTTTGTTGAACCGATGCTGTTTACGGCATTGCGTTCACTGGTGGGAGTTATTTCACTGATCGCAGTTATCATGGTGATCGATCTTTTCCGGGAAAAACGTATTTCTCTGTGGGGAAGTGCCGGAACTGCCGCAGAACGGCGCGAACTTGTCACCGGCGGGTTTTACTGCGGTGTGGTCATCGCGGCAGCTTCGGTGTGCCAGCAGACCGGGTTGAAATTCACTTCGGCGGGAAAGACCGGATTTTTGACTGCGCTGTACATCGTGATCGTTCCGGTACTCGGAATATTTTTCAAACGCAAAACATCTCCGCTGCTCTGCATCGCTGTCGCATTGAGCCTTTTCGGCTCTTATCTGCTCTGCGGCGGAGTCGGTTCCATCGGCAAAGGTGAATGGTTCGTCATCGCGTGCGCATTCATATATTCAATACATATCATGGTCATCGACCGCTATGCGGCAAAGTGCGATTGCGTGAGGTTGTCCTGTATACAATTTATGGTTGCCACGGTACTGACTTCGGCGGCATCTCTGTTTGCCGGAGAACCGTGGGTGGCAAAAAATATCCATTCAGCGATGCCGTTCTGGATATTTTGCGGTATCGGTTCCAGCGCGATCGCATTCACTTTGCAGATGGTCGCCCAGAAATATCTGCATCCGGTGACGGCAACGCTGCTGATGAGTCTTGAATCGGTCTTTGCGGTGCTGGGCGGATGGATCTTTCTTAAAGAAATTCTTTCTCCCCGGGAACTTGCCGGATGCGCGATAATATTTGCCGCAGTCATTATCACTCAGATACCATTGAAAAAGAAAGAAAACTGAAAAATTTTTTATATGCTTGACAATGTGGCAAAGGTGTGCTATATTAAGAAGTTGTCAAGTGATGACGTGAAACCTTGAACTGTGCCGAATGGCAGTTCAAGACGGAAAAAGTTCCGTCGTTCCCGTAAGGTTTCAGCGCGAGGCGGCTGTTGTGATGTCGCGTTCGGCGTTGTTTTTCCTTAATCGGGTTCACGGACGAAAACAAAAAAGAGAGTGAACAACAGAGGTCTGGGAAAATGGCAGAATTGAACGAAGCGAAACACATCAGTGTCTATTCAGGCAGTGCTCATCCTGAGCTTTCGCAGAAAATTGCAGATTATATCGGCATCAGTCTTGGCAAGGTGCATATCACCCATTTCCCCGACAGTGAAATATTTGTACAGTTCGATGAAACTGTCCGCCGTTCCGATGCGTTTCTTATTCAGCCGACCTGCACCCCGAGTAACGACAATCTGATGGAAATGCTCATCATGATCGATGCTGCCCGCCGTGCCAGCGCCGCCCGCATCACCGCTGTTCTTCCTTATTTCGGCTATGCCCGTCAGGACCGCAAGGATAAACCCCGTGTCCCCATCACCGCCAAACTGGTTGCAAATCTGCTTACCTGTGCCGGTGCCGACCGGGTGTTGACCATGGACTTGCATGCCCAGCAGATCCAGGGATTCTTTGATATTCCGGTGGATCACCTGTATGCCCGTCCGGTTCTCGTTCCCTACCTCAAAACTCTGCTCGGCGATAATGGCGTGGTCGTCGCTCCCGATTCAGGCAGTACCAAAATGGCGATGTACTACGGCGATCTGCTCGGTGCCGGATTCGCGGTCGTTACCAAACGCCGCATCAATGCCACCACAGTTGCTTCCAGCCATCTGGTCGGTGATGTTAAAGACCGTGTCTGCGTTATCACCGATGATATGACCAGTACCGCCGGAACTCTCTGCGCCGCCGCCAAAATTCTTAAAGAACACGGTGCCGCCAAGGTTTATGCTGCCGTTTCCCACTGCCTGATGAGCAAGATCGGTCAGGATAAACTGCTTGCCACTCCGGAGATCGAACAGCTCGTCACCACCGATGCCGTTCCCAATATCGACACCATGAACGGCCGGATCAAAGTGGTGAGCGTCGCTCCGCTTTTCGGTGAAGCAATCAAACGTATCCACGACGGAAAATCGGTTTCGTCGCTCTTTTATCTGTAAAAAGAAATAGTCAATCCCAAAAAAATAACAACGAAAGGGTATCCATGAGTAAAGCAGAAAATGTAATCGCAGCACAGCTGCGGAACGAGTTCGGCGACAATGCTTCCCGCCGTCTCCGTAAGTCCGGTTTCATTCCGGCGGTCATCTACGGAAAAGGCGAAGCTGCGACGGCCATCTCCGTCAAAGCTGAAGAGTGGCAGGTCGCTTCCGCCCGCAAGCTGGATCAGTATGTCATTGCTCTCGATGGCAAAGAGATCGCGGTCAAGGTTCAGGAAGTCCAGTACAACCACCTGAAAGACTATGTCTATCACGTGGATTTTGTGTTGGCGTAAGTTCCTGAAAAGAGTTTGATTTCATCTGTCGCACTGGCAGTAATGCCGGAAAGGTCTTTCAAATGGCGTTGCGCAGCGAAAGCGGAATAAAACTTATCGTCGGACTGGGTAATCCCGGTTCTGAATATGAGAATACCCGCCACAACGCCGGTTTTATGACGGTGGAGAAAATTCTTCAGGTGATGCCTGCTGGAAGTTTCACTCCCGCTCATACTGCGGAAAGTACGGTTTACTCCGGACGGTACCGCGGAAAGAATCTGGTTCTCCAGAAACCGCTGACCTTTATGAATTGCAGCGGAAGTGCCGTGAGAGTTTTGAGCCGCCGGCTCGGGATCGCTCCGGAGGAGATACTGGTGATATCCGATGATCTGGATTTGCCGGTCGGTCGCATCAGAATGCGCCGCGGCGGTTCGGATGGCGGACACAATGGTCTGAAATCGATCATTGCCGAGTTGGAAAGCGCAAGTTTTCTCCGGTTGAGGATCGGTATCGGACGTCCGCAACCGGGAAAGACCGTGGATTATGTGCTGACCGGTTTTGAAGGTACGGAAGCTGAAGAGTTTAAAAGTTCGCTGGATACGGCGGTTGAAGCGGTGAAAACTGCGTTGAGTGCCGGAATTTCAACTGCGATGAATAAATTCAACGCTGCCGGAGCTGTTGCGAAGGTGAAAGAAGTAAAAGAAAATTAAAACTTTCAAAGTAAAGCAAAGAGGTATATTTTGAAAAAGTACGAAGCTGTATTCATTCTGGACATCCGTCGCACGGATGACGAGGGTGCGGCATTCTGCCGTGGTTTTGAAGAGCTCATCAAGTCGCTCGGCGGCGAACTGGAAAAGACCGTCCCCATGGGACGCAAACAGTTCACCTACGAAATCGACAAACGTCGGGCCGGTCTCTATTTCGATTTTGTTTTCAGCGTTGATGCTGACAAGATCCTGGCGATCAAAGAGCGTTACAAACTTGATGCCCAGATCCTGCGTAACATGATCCTCATCTATGACCGCCCCGAAGGTGTCAGCGATGAGCCGATCAATCTCGACTGAACTTCCGGTATCAGGTAACTGAAATCAATTGTTTCACTGTAAAATTCGAGGATAAAAAAGATGGCTTCTCTGAATAAAGTTTTCCTTCTGGGCAATCTTACCCGCGATCCTGATTTCCGCGGTCTGCCCAGCGGTCAGAGTGTCTGTACTCTGGGACTGGCGGTCAACCGCCGGTTTATGAACAGCAACGGTCAGGAACAGGAAGAACCCTGTTTTGTCGATGTTTCGGTCTGGGGTAAAACTGCCCAGAATTGCCGTCAGTATTTGTCCAAAGGTTCCCAGGTCATGGTCGAAGGCCGCTTGCGGCTGGAGTCATGGGAGGACCGCAACGGCGGCGGACGCCGTTCCCGTCTGGTCGTGGTCGCTGAAAATGTTCAGTTTATGAGCCGTCGCCGCGAAGACAACAACAGTGATAATGGTGGCTATTCCGCACCTGCGCAGGATAATTTCTCCGGAAACAATCCTTATCAGGGCGGTTATCAGCAGAACAATGGATTCCAGTCCAATAATCAGAACAGCTTTATGCCCCAGGATAATTACCGCCAGTCCGCGCCTCCGATGCCGGAAGCCAACTACGGCAATCCCGGAAGCAATCCTCCGATGCCGGAAGATGATATCCCGTTCTGATTTTAAAAGTTGCAAACAAAAATAATCAACAATAAACAGTAATCATTATTTGAAAGGATTCTCATGCAGGGTCAAAAGAGACAGGGTGGTCGCCGCCGCGCGGCCGCAAAGCCCAAAGTTTGTCGTTTCTGCGAGGCCAAGGTTCGTTACATCGATTTCAAAGATGCTGAAACCTTGATGAAGTTCCAGACCGAAAAAGGCAAGATCATGCCGCGTCGTATCACCGGCAACTGCCTTGATCATCAGAAAATGCTCGCCACCGCCATCAAGCGTGCCCGCATTGTCGCTCTGGTCTACTGAAGTTTCACCGGAATATACAGGAGTTTTTTACTATGGCTCAAGTCCGTCTTATTCTGTTGGATGACATCGAAAATCTCGGTCTCGCCGGTGATGAAGTCAGTGTCGCCCCCGGCTATGCCCGTAACTTCCTGCTGCCGCGCAAGCTGGCTGCCAAAGCCACTCCCGGCGCTCTGCGTCTGGTTGAGTCCCGCAAGGCTGCCATTGCCGCCCGCCGCGCCCAGGAACTCGAAAATGCCAAAGCTCTCGCCGCCAAGATCGGCGAAGTTGAACTCTCGATCGCCATGCAGGCTACTGAAGACGATCAGCTGTTCGGTTCTGTGACCACCCGTATGGTCGCCGATGAACTGGCTGCCAAAGAGATCAAAATCGAACATTCACGCATCACCATCGAACCGCCGATCAAATCTCTCGGCAGCTTCGAAGCTGACGTGAAACTGCACGCCGATGTCACGGCCAAGGTCAAAATCTGGGTCGTTCGCGGATAACTCCGCGACGGTGCTGTACTTATGTCAGAAGTGATCAACACTTCTACTCAACGCCCGGCGGGTATTTTACCCGACCGGGCGCAGCCGCATAATCACAAAATCGAACAGGCGGTGCTCGCTGCCATGCTCCGGGAACCCCAGAGCTGTGTCGATATTGTGGTCAGTTTGATCGGCAATTCTTCCGAAAACTTTTATTCTGCGGCACACCGCGATATTTTTCAGGCCGCAATCGAACTCAATGCTGCCGGGACCGCGCCTGATCTGCTCAGCGTCGCCCAGAAACTGCGTTCCATGAATAAACTTGAAGCAGTCGGCGGTGAAATCTATCTTGCGGAACTCTTTTCCGCGATCGCAACCACGGTTAATATTGAATCGTGGTGCAAAATCCTTTTGAATCTTTCCATGCTCCGGAGAATGATCAATGCCTGTTCCGGAGCGTTGGTAAAATGTTATGATAATGATGTCGAACCGGTCAAACTCGTTGAGGAGATCGAAACCGACATTTACAATATCCGTAACGTCGGTCAGCCAGACGTGATAAAAGATCTCAAATTTCTGATAAAAGAGGAGTTCAAAACTCTTATGGAGATCAGAAATCATGAGGTCAAAGTCGGTATCCCCACCGGTTATGCCCAGGTGGATGAGTTTACCGGCGGGTTGAAACCGGGTGAAATGTTTGTTCTTGCCGCGCGTCCTTCCATCGGTAAGACCAGTCTGGCACTGAATATCATTGCCAATGTCGCTTACCGGGGGGAACAGAATTTTCCGGTGGCGTTTTTCAGTTTGGAAATGACCGACCGGCAGATCACCCGCCGTCTGCTCTGTACCGAAGCACAGATTTCGGAACGGCTCTTCTGGGATGGCAGTTTCAAGGACAGTGATCTGCCCCGTCTGACCAGTGCCGCCGCCAATATTTCCAAAGCGAAGCTTTTTATCGACCCGACCGGCGGTATCACCATTTCAGAGTTGCGCGCCAAGGCAAGGCGGTTGAAAAGCGAACATGATATTCAATTGATCGTCATCGACTATTTGCAGTTGATGCACGCTGATTCACGGGTGGACGGACGTCAGCAGGAGGTGGCGGAGATTTCCGGCGGTATCAAGAAACTTGCCAAAGATCTGCAGATACCGATCCTCGTCCTCGCCCAGCTCAACCGCGAAATCGATAAAAATGCCAGTGCCAATGCCCGGCCGAAACTCGCTCACTTGCGTGAGTCCGGTGCCATTGAACAGGACGCTGATATTGTATGCTTCCTGCACCGTAACCGCGACGATTCCAAGAATCTCGCTGACGGTGCCAGTACGGAAGCTGAATGGATCATTGAGAAAAACCGTAACGGTCAGACCGGTATGGTAAAATTGCTCTTTTACCCGTCCCGCATGGAATTTGTGGCGGCGGCACCGATGAGTGAGCAGTTTGCCCCCGGTTCGGCCCCGGCACAGTAAATATTTAAACGTGGGGACAGTACCATGAGATTTGAGATAAGTAAATTTTTGAAACTGTTGTTTTTTTCAGTTGCCGCTGTTGCCGTGCTGCAGCTTGACGCGGCAAAAGTGGAATCATTGGAAATTATTCAGGTCGGAGAAAATAAGATCCCGCAGGAGTTGCTGAATCTTACCATGCGTTTGCGTCCCGGGAGCGAATATACCCGGGAATATCTGGATCAGGATATAAAAAATCTTTATGCCACCGGTAAAATATCCGATGTGGTCGCCAATGTCGAAACGTTGAAAAGTGACAAAGTTGCCATCAAACTGCAGGTCAAACCCTCTCCGGTCATCACGGCGATGAATATTGAAGGCAATGTCAAGTTTGAGACCAAAGAACTTCAGGAGCTGTTCACGGTCAATGAGGGGGAACGCCTCAACAGCCGCAATCTCAATGAAACATTGGAAAAAATCCGCAAGTTTTATATGGACAAAGGTTATAACGATGTCCGTATCGCACCGCCGTCGATCGTGCCGGATGGCAAGGGGGGAGTCGCATTGACCATTAAGATCGAAGAAAATCTCCGGCTTAAAGTCAATAAGGTCACGTTTGAAAATGCAACTGTTTTTGCTGAAAGAGAGCTGCGTGAAGCGCTTTTCAACCGTTACAGTTTCTGGACATGGCTGCCGTTCGTCAATGAATATTTCAATTTCGGTTTGCTCAACCGCCGTGAATTGGAATTGGATAAGGCGCGTTTGCGCGATATGTATCACAACCGGGGGTATCTGGATTTCAAAGTGAGTGAAGTGGTGCTGACTCCGACGGCGGATGATCCGGAGTTCGTCGATATCTCTTTCAAAGTGGAAGAGGGTAAGCCGTATACGGTCGAAAATGTGACCGTTTCCGGTAATGCTTCGGCAAAATCCGATGAATTGCAGACGCTTATCCCGTTGACTGCCGGAAAGGTTTTTGTCCGCAGTGATGAGCAGAAAGCTGTGCGCAATATTGCCAATTTGTATGATGGCCGCGGTTTTACCGACGCGGTGGTCAAACCGGTGCGCAATATCAATTATCAGGATAAAAAAGTTTCTGTCGATTTCAAGATAACCGAAGGCAGAAAATTCAAAGTCAATGAGATCGTCATTATCGGCAATACCGCTACCAAACATAAAGTCCTGCTCCGTGAAATGGCACTTCAGCCGGGGGATCCGGTGGCAAAACACCGGATCGATATCAGCCGTCAGCGGCTGCTCGGGATGGGATACTTTACCAAAGTCGATGTTGAAGCGGTAAATGCCGATGATATGGATTCCAAAGATATCCATGTCAAAGTGGAGGAGAAGCCGGACCGTTTCAATTTCCGTATCGGAGCGGGCGCATCTGATATCAGCAGTTTCTTCGGTATGGCGGAAATTTCCACGGATAACTTTGATATTGCCAACCCGGGCAACTGGTTCTACGGCGGCGGACAGCGGATGCGTCTTCAAGGGATCTACGGCATTGATAATGCCGGATTCAATGTGGACTTTATTGAACCGTGGCTGCTTGATCTGCCGTTGCGGTTTGAGTTGTCCGGATACATGAATACTTCTGAATTTGACGATTGGAGCGAAACCCGCATCGGGGGCAGAACATCGATCCAGCGCAAGATATTTGATGATTTCACCACGGTGACTGCCGGATACAAATTTGAGGTTGTCCGGGTGCATGAGGTAGCCCGGACACTCAAGCAGTATTTCAGAGATGAAAATTTGAGCGGAACTTTCCGGGTCAGTCAGCCGTCATTGATGATCGCCCGGGATACCCGTGACAGTCTGGTCGATCCTACTGAAGGTTACAATATCAACCTTTTCGGTGCAGTTGTTCCGGAATTTCTCGGAGCAAGTTCCAGCTATTACCGTCTTGAAGCCCGCGGCAGTTATTTCATGAACTTCTTTGACCGGGCGATCGTTGCCATGGTCGGTGCGAAATTCGGTGTGGTTTCCGATTTCGACGGTCATTCTGACGATGTTCCGGTTTTTGAACGTTATTTTATGGGCGGCAGCAATTCGGTGCGCGGTTTTGAATACCGTTCAATAGGCCCCACGGTCAATGACCGCAATGTCGGTGGTCAGACTATGCTGCTGTTGACTGCAGAGGTTTCCCACCCGATCTGGGGACCGTTGCGCGGTGCGGCATTTATTGATGCCGGTAACGCGTGGAAAGATGCGTATGAATTATCATTTTCAGATATCAATGTCGGTGTCGGTTACGGTATAAGATTGAAACTGCCGATGATCAAGGCGCCGTTGAAACTTGATATTGCTTATCCGGTGGTCAAAAATCAGGATAATGTTTCCCGCAAGTTCCGCATCCACTTCAATGTAGGATTTACCTTCTGATATGGAAAATTATCCTCCGGAAGCAGAATCGCTGATGCGGGTACTGCGCCGTTTGCGTGCCCCGGACGGTTGTCCGTGGGACCGTAAGCAGACCCGTAACTCTCTGACCCGTCATTTGGAGTCGGAATGCGGTGAATTGATCGATGCCATTGACCGGAATGATCCGCCGCACATTTGCGAAGAGCTGGGCGATGTATTGATGAATCTGCTGTTTCAGGTGGTCATCGCTGAAGAGAACGGTGAATTTACCCTTGAAGATGTCTGGAGAGAGATCATTGAAAAAATGATCCGCCGTCACGCCCATGTTTTCGGTTCGGAAAAAGCAGAAAATGCCGATGAGGTCGTGAAGTTGTGGGAAAAGATCAAAGCTTCCGAAAAACAATCGCGCGGCGAAGAGAGTAAATCGGTACTCGATGGAGTCAAACACTCGCTTTCCGCATTGACCCGCGCTGAAAAATTGCAGAAAAAAGCTGCTGAAGTCAATTTCGACTGGAGCGATGTTTCCGGGATCGTCAGCAAGATCAAAGAGGAAATAGCCGAAGTTGAAACTGCTTTGGCATCCGGTGATGAAGCTGATGTTGACAGCGAGCTTGGTGATTTGATGTTTGCGGTGGTGAATTTGATCCGTTTCCGGGAGCGGGCTTCGGCAGAGGAGTTGCTTCGCGGAGCCAATCATAAATTTGAACGCCGCTTTAAAATGGTGGAAGAGCTGGCATCTGCCGTCGGTTGCAAGGTGGAAGAATTGTCTTCTGATCAGCTCAACGGGCTTTGGGAGCAGGTTAAACAGACGGAAAGATGAACGATTTTTTTAAATCATTTTTTATTACCGTACTGCCTGAACAGGGCAAGCGGGCATTACTGCTGCTGTCACTGGTCGCATTGTCGGTTTTGCTGATATTTCCCGGTTGCGGAGAATTTTCCGGTATTGAGGGTGAATGGGCGGGGTGTTTCCGGCTCGCTTCTGAATCAGCAAAATTTTTTGATGACTGGATGCCGGAACATTACAACAGTGTTGTTTTCGGACGGCTGCTCCGGGAGCTTTCCCGTTTTCTGCCGGAAGGCGAATGGTTGATCAGGTTTCCTGCCCTGCTGGCTGCCCTTGCTGCTTTAAGCGGTACTGTTTTGCTGGCACTGGAAATATTTGACCGTAAGAATGCGGTACTTGCCGGTTGGTTGATGTTGAGTTCATACGGTTTTCTCTACTGGGGGCGGATCGGCAGCAATGCGATGTTTGCTGCGGCAGCACTGGTATGGTGTGCCGCATTGTTTTATGGCAGAAAATGGTATCAGCCGGCGCCGTTCCGCCGCAGTTTTGATTTTTCCATATTGCTGTTGATAACGTTGATCCTATGCGGGATAACAGCGGTGCTGGGAATAACAGTTTTTCTTATACCGCAATGGATAAGTTTACTGAAAAAAGAGCGGTTCAAAATTTCTGATGTCAAGTGGAACATTGCGGGGATCGCAAGTGCCGTTGTAGTTGTTGTATTGATGCTTTACATCGGGATATATTCCGGAACACCGGAAAAGTCCTGGCTTGAAAACATCGATAGGATGATACTGTTTTGCCGCCGGATAATAATCTCATCATGGCATGAATTTATCACTCCGGACGGCAGGAACGGAGTGAAACAGTTTTTGCATTTGTTCAGGTTGTTGCTGCCGTGGAGTTTGTTTGTCCCTGCGACCGTATACAGTTTGTGGAAGAAACGTCGTGAATTGCCGGAGGAGTTGAAAAATATTATTTACGGTATCGGAGCGTTTATTCTGCTTATCGGTATATTTCCCGCCCGTCGTTGGGGAAGTATGCTGCCGTTGCTCGGTCCGGCAATGATTGTCGTGTCATCCGGATTGAGTGCACGTTACCGGAATGTTCGTTGGGTTCAGTTTTCCGAATTTATTGTACGCAGTATTTTTATGATCATTGCCGCATTGGCGGCGGCATTGCTGTGTACCTGGCCGTTGTGGGGGAAATTGCTGGATCTGCCGGTGCCGGTATTGTTGATGATAATCTCAACAGTTACCGGCCTGGCAGCATTGATGGTATTGGCTTTTTGTACTGTTCCGGGAAATTTCGCTGAAATAATAATAAAGCGTCCGGCGCCGCTTGCCGGAACTGTGTTTGCCGGAGTGATTCTTTCTGTTTTGATCAATTGTGTTGTTCTGCCGCAGATGAGTTTGTTCCGGACGGAGCGCAATTTTTGGAATGATGCTGCCGATGAACTTGAGCAGTGTGATCCGGCTCCGGAAATAATAATGTTTTACCGGAGCACTCTTTCCGGTAAAGCTCTCTATTATCTGATGCCGAAACAGCGGATCGTGGAGATAAATACTCCGGCTGAAGCAGAAAAACTGCTCCGTGATACCGGGGGAAAGGTCGCTGTAATAACCCGGCACAGACCGGAATTTTTAGCCGAATTGGAGAAAATTGCCAAAGCCAACCGCAAAAATTTCTTTGCCGACCGTCCTTTGTGCAGCGAAAAACTTCCGGTGGCGTTTGCCGCAAATGATGCCGGTGCATTGGACAAATGCCGCGGGCTGTGGCTCTTTGAACTTTGAGCGCGAATGTGCTGCGTTTGAAAAATCAGAATGTTCCGTGATAGAGAGTAATCCGTTCCATAAGTTCATCCAGCCAGCGTTCTTCACCGTGAATGGCAAATTCTTCATAAACCGGATCGTGCAAATCGCTTCCGGCAGAGGAAAGCATACCGTGCTTTTCGCAGTATTCGCGGTAGAATACGGAAAGTTCCGCCGGAATGGAGGGGTGGGCACATTCGATGCCGTCCAGCTGGAACATTTCCCGCAAGGTGTCCATGCGTTTCAGGTCATTTTGCAGGAAGTATCCGCAGGGGTGGGCAATAAAGATCAGACCACCGGCATTTTTGACTGCCTTCACCGTTTGTTCATAGGATGGATAGGGGGGCATGCCGGTGAAAAGTTTGCGTTTTTCGCGATATTCATCGCGGTCTTTACAAAAGCCGTTTTTGATGCAGTAGTCGATAAGCAGACCGTTTTGGACATGGCTGATACCCTGTTTAGCAATGGTTTTTTCCGGGCGGTAGGATTTGAGCAGTTCAAGTCTTGCGTTGTCATCAAAGGGAAATCCCATGGCGCAGAAGTTGCGTGAAGCATTGGTACCGCTGGCGATCTGCCAGTTGCGGTAGGTGTCAAAGAGAGCTTCAAGTTCCGGCGTGGGACGGCGTGGCAGGTTGAGGCAGACGAGATCGATGGGACCGAATTCGCAGTTGACGGAAATCTCTGAACCGGAAAAGTAACCGACTTCCGGAAATTCAGCGGCGGCATTTGAAACATCTTCATAACCGTCCATGAGGTGGTGGTCGGTGATGGCGATGGCGCGGGTATGTTTCTTTTGGGCAAATCGGAAGTAATCGCGCACTTCAGTATGGGCATCGTAACTCCAGAGGGTATGCAAGTGCAGATCAAATGATGACATTTTCAGACGCTCCTTTTTGTTCTTCAGGCAGAGAATTCCGCCATTGTATGTAAAATATTATGCCGCTTATCAGCATGATCATCCACCATATAAGAGTTGCCGCCGAAGTGCCGCCGGTGCTGAAAAATACCCGGCACCACATGATGACTGACAGCGTATTTACTGCTGTCCACAAAATCCACTGTTCAATACAGCGCTTCAGAGTAAGACACATCGCGGTAACTGAAAGCACGGTCGTAGTTGAATCCACCAGCGGCTGAGCGGCTCCGAGTTTGTAAAGGACAACTGCATAAAGCAGTATGGCAGCAATATTTATGGTCAGTAAGAGTAAACGCTGTTTCCCGGATAAAGATGCTTTTATTATTGAACATTCGGCATCAAGACGGTGTTTCCACAATATGACTCCGGCAAACATCATCGGCAGATAGATCGCCCAGTTGAGCATCATATCGCCGTAGATTTTCCGGGTATAGGCGATATAACCGTAGGTCACGGTGTTGATCATCCCGAAAAAGTAACAGCTGATCTTTCCTTTCCCGGCAAACATGGTATAGAGTGTTCCGGTGATGGCAGAAATAATACCGATGATGTTATCGCCAAGATAAAATGAAATGACTCCGATAGCGGCGGTACAGCAGAAAATGTAGATCATTTCCCAGCGTTGCCAGCCGGAAAATTCCTGCATCGCACGGTGAAAAAATTTATTCATAATATTCCTTGAATGTCGAAGTTATAAATTCAGCCAGCAGTTTTGCATTGCGTTCAAAAGAGTATTTTTCCGCTTCATCGGCAATCGCCGGTGACAGTGAAGCGCGGAATCCGGTATCGGCAAGTTTCTGCCATGCCGTGATCCATTCATCAGAAGTTGAGGCGCAGAAACCGGTTTTGTTTTCCACGATGACGCGGGTGTTTTCACCGACCGCCGAGGCGATCGCCGGAATTCCGGCGCGCAGATATTGAATGAGTTTAAAAGCTGATTTGCCCCGGGCAAAGGGGGAATCATCCAGCGGCATGATGCCGAGTTGACAACTTTTGAGCAGGGCGTGTTCAGTTTCACCTGACCAGTTGACATTGCGTGTCGGAATACCGGGGATATCCGGCAGATCTTCTTTGGCAATCACCAGAAGTTCAAAGGGGTGAGCGGCATACATCTTTTGCAGAGTTGCCGTGTGTTCCCGCAGAAACCGGTGCGTTACCGGGGTGCCGATCCAGCCGATGCGGAGCAGATCGCCGCGCGGAATATCGATTGAAACATCCTGCGGCGGCAGCGGCGGCACTGTCGGCAGTTTGAAAATATTTTTATTGTACGGCGCAAAACGGTTGAAAAGTTCATCATTGGCAGCGATTATTCCGGCGGCATTGGCGATAAGCTGCGGATATTTTTGGCACAGAACCGGAAGTTTTGCATAGCGCAGATCGACCGCATCATCGAAATTCAAAATATATGGACGTTTGGCAAGGAAATGTTTTTCAATCAGGTACGGCATAAAGGGGAGCAGTTCATATTCGATAAACAGCGGAACTGCCGGTGCTGTGGCGGCAAGTTCTTTGAATCTCCGGAACAAAGCCGCAATATAGGCGGTCTTTGATTTACCGTTGCCGGAATAGAGTTGTTTCAAATATAAATCATCAAAAAAATGATGGCTGTCGATGGAAAATCCCGCTTTTTCCAGTTCCGGGATGAACTGAAAAAAGCGCAATCTGCTGGATGCTCCGAGATTGCCGTAGCGGCACCAGATGGAAAGCGGACGACTTTTTTTCATTTGGTTTCCACCTTGAGTCTGCCGTCTGAAAAGTGCAGTTCCAATTCTCTGCCGGGAGCGATCTTTGCAGAGGTTATTACATTGCCGCTTTCCGGATCGAATGCCATAACGTAACCGCGTTCAAGCTGACTGCGCGGATTGAGGGTGTTGAGCGCGGTCACGGCACGACCGAGCCGATTGGTGTAAAAAGAATGGAAGTTTTTCAATGCCTGAGCCAACCGCAGATCCATTTCATCCAGATATTGCCGTTTGACATCCAGAGCACGGCGCGGTTCGTGAAAGACCGGACTTCCGGCGAGGCGTTCAAGGATACTGCGCAGATTGCTTATTTTCAGTTTGACTGTCGCATTGAGGTCTTTTGCAGAGCGTTCCAGCCGGGCGATGAATTCATCCCGTCTTCCTATGACCAGTTCCGCTGCTGCCGAGGGAGTCGGTACCCGCAAGTCGGCGGCAAAGTCGCAGATGGTGAAGTCGATCTCGTGTCCGACTGCACTGATGACCGGGATGCGGCTGTTTGCCACCGCCCGGGCGAGAACTTCTTCATTAAAGGGCCACAGATCCTCCATGCTGCCGCCGCCCCGGGTGACGACGATGACATCGACGCAGTGGGTACGGTTGAAAAATTCCACTCCGGCAGCGACCTGTCTTGCCGCCTGTGCGCCCTGCACCAGAGCCGGGTAGATTTTTACATCGGCATCGGGAAAACGGCGGTCGATGATCTGCAGGAAGTCCCGGATCGCCGCTCCGGTCGGACTGGAAACCACCCCGATCGAACGCGGCAGAAGGGGAATCGGCTTTTTGCGTTCCGGGGCAAACAATCCCTCCGCTTCCAGTTTGCGTTTGAGTTCCTCAAACCGCTGCTGAAGTGCGCCGATACCGGCAAGGCGGATCTTCTTGATATTGAACTGGTATTCACCCCGGACTTCGTAAACGGAAAGATTTCCCCAGACCTCCACCAGTGAACCGTTGTCGATCCCAAGTTTGCGGCATTCGGCGGCACCGCCGAAGTAACAGGCACGGATCTGGGATTTATCATCTTTTATCTGCAAGTAGGCGTGTCCGGAGCGGTGAAGGATCACTGAACCGGCTTCACCGCCCATCCAGAAGGGCATAAACGCTCCTTCGATAGTTTCCCGTAAGGCACGATTGACTGCACTTACGCTCCAAACCGGTTCACTTTGCTGCATGTTTATTCCCTCTGATAATGTTATTGGAGAAAAATAGCACAGTTTGCGCTGAAATGCAAGCTGACAATAAAAATATTGACAATATTTGTTTTTGCTGTTGCAAGTGTGTGTCAAGCCGGATATATTATCTTTGAAACAGATTTTCAACATCCATTACAGAGGGAGCAAGCCATGGCAGTACCGTTGTCGCATTTTTTTGATTTTTCCGAGATACCGGAGAAATTTTATCCGGGGATCATCAATGAATTCAAAGAGCTTGGTTCGACCAACTTTGTTCTGACTGACCGGATGTTGAAAAATTTTCTTGATGAACCCTGGGCATGTACCAGATTCAAACGATTGAGTCATATCCATAATATTTCTTTCGGCGATGCCCATATGCCTTTCGGTCAGCCGTATGATCTGTGCTGTTCGGAAAAGGGGCGCAGAGCAGAGATGATCTCTGATCAGAAGCGGGCCATGGCATATGCGTCAGACATGGGATGCCGTACCTGTACCATCCACATGGGAGCTTACGAAAGTGTGGTTTATCACACCCCGAACAGTGAACTGCGTCCGCGTGTGGTCGATGCGTTGGGGCAACTGCTCGAAGAAGCGGAAAAACTGGATATGGTTCTGGCGATCGAAAACAGTTTTGAGCGTTCCAACACTCCGGCGGAAGTGTTGTACTACATGAGTTGTTTCGATACTCCGCACCTTGGAGTTTGTTACGATGCCGGACACGCCTGTCTGATGTCCGATTTTCCGGGGAAAGTTCGCGAAAAATATGCTCCGGGTATGGATGCAGCATGGGGGGACGTCGTGGAATGTTACCCCGATGCTCTGGGCGATCTGCTGCCGCATATCGTCACCTGTCATCTGCATGATAATGACGGTTATTCCGATGCCCACAAAATGCCGGGTGACGGCAGGATCAACTGGCAGGAACTCATTGCCAAAATCCGTACCGCTCCGCGTCTGATGACCATGCAGAGTGAAGTTTCGATGTTCGGCAACGGTTACTCCATCGGAAATCTGGTCAGAACATTCAATAAAATAATGCAGTAAATCAGGAAGGATTTTTCATATATGATCAAAAGTCTTCATATAAAAGGCGGAACTGTCCGGGGAGGCGAGGTTACCATTTCCGGCAACAAAAATGCGGCGCTTCCGGCAATTTCAGCGATGATGCTGACGGATGAAGAGGTGGTTCTGCACAATATGCCGGATATTCTCGATGTGCGTACCATGCTGGATATCGCCGGTGAACTCGGTGCGGAATTCACCTTTAAAAACAACACTCTCCGATTCCGCTGTCCTAAAATAAAAACAACTGTCATCAACCGGGAATTGTGTGCCAAAAACCGGACGAGCATTCTTTTTGCCTCATCACTGATCGGCCGCTGCGGTCAGGCGGAACTCTATCCTCCCGGCGGTGATGTCATCGGCAGACGGCGGCTGGACGGACACTTTTACGGTCTGACCAAACTCGGAGCGGAGATGGCTCCGGATACCGCGACGTACAAATTCCATGCCCCCGGCGGTCTGACCGGACGGGAACTGTTTCTGGATGAAGCAAGTGTCACCGGTACGGAACAGATATTGATCGCAGCTTCAGTCGCCGCCGGACGGACGATCCTTTATAATGCCGCAAGTGAACCGCATGTTTGCGACCTTGCCGAGCTGCTCAACAAAATGGGGGCGAAAATTTCCGGTATCGGCAGCAATACTCTGACCATCGACGGTGTGGAAAAGCTCCACGGCTGTGAACACACCATCTGCTCCGACCATATCGAAGCCGGAAGTTTTATTGCACTTGCAACCGCATGTAATTGTGAAGTGACTTTGCGCAACACCGGTTTCCCGCGTTGTTACTGGATGACCCGCCGGGTATTTGAACGTCTGGGAGTGAATATCACCCTGCAGCCGGATCTTATCCATATCCCCGGCGGTCAATCCCGCGTCATAGAAAGCGATTTCGGCGGTCACATGTTCAAAATTTCCGACGGTCCGTGGCCCCAATTCCCCTCGGACATGATGAGCTGTACCATCGTTGCCGCCACGCAGTGCCAGGGAACGGTGATGTTTTTTGAAAAGATGTTTGAAAGCCGCATTTATTTTACTGACCGTCTGATCAGCATGGGGGCTTCTGCTATCGTCTGCGACCCGCACCGGGTGGTTATTTCCGGCAGAACTCCGCTGCATGGTATCCCGATGTCCAGTCCGGATATCCGTGCCGGTATGGCGATGGTCATCGCTGCGCTCTGCGCCAATGGCGAAAGCCGCATCGATCAGGCGGGCGTGATTTATCGCGGCTATGAACGGCTTCCGGAAAAACTCCGTTTGCTCGGAGCTGATATCGAAGAAATACACGGGTGATTTGAAGTTTTCAGGGATTTGTTGCCATGCCGGAATATATTTACGCACTTTCCATGGTCTTGATGGAGATGCTGTTTCTTTTTGTTACACTTCTGGCGCTGTATCATCAGCGCAAGGTCATTGGAGAAAACGCATTTTTGATGCTTTTGGCTCTGCTTTTTACCTTTGACCGCTGGATCGCGGCGGCGGATATCCGGGTGGTATTGTGGGGCGATGTTACTTTCAGAGTGGGGGAAGTTGCGATCGGCCTTCCGGCGCTTGCCGCTTTTTTGCTAGTATACATCATGCAGGGGGTACTGGCGGCCCAGCGGGTGCTGTTGGGAATGATCACTGCTTTTTTCATTTATATTTATATGGGACAAATCACCCGTTTGCAATGTGAATGGGATGGTTTTTCGCTTTTCCCCGGATTGTACGGCGGTGCATTGGAAGCGTTGTTGAGTTCCGGCAGAGCGACGGTCAATTTATTGGCAGTATCGCATTTTTGTGAACTTTTGAGTCTTCCGGTCATCTATAAATTGTGGAGCAATCTTGGACTTTCGCGGCGTTGGTCGGTTTTTCTGGCGATGCCGTGTGCAATTTTGATCGGATTGCTGCCGCAGGTGGCATCCGGGAGTGTTGCCGGAGATGGTATATCCAGCGTGTTCAGCGGTGATTTTTATGCCCGGATGTGCGGAGTGGGTATCATGGCAATATTGCTGAATATTTACATTGAACGCTTTGAACATGATGTTTCCGACTCCGGTCACGGGGTATTTGATTTTATCTTTGCATTTTTCGGCAGCTACGGCCGTTTGCAGGAGGCTGAAAAGAATCTGGTGGAGTGGCAGAACCGTTTTTACACCGTATTTGACCACTCAACTGAAATCATCGTCACCTGTGATGAAAACGGCACTTTGCTGGATGCCAATATCGTTGCCAAAAAGTTGTTTCAATTGACAGAAAACCGCAGGGAAGAAGATATAACTCTGGGAAAACTGCTGAAATTGAGCGATGGTTCAGAGTTTATTCTGCCGGGGGATGAAAATCTGCCGTGGCGGGGCGATTGTATTGCCGGAGGCAGGATCTTACAGAGTTCGATCTTTCCGGTCAGGGTGCAGAATCAGCGGCTGTTGGTGATGAACGCCCGGGATGTTACGCAGGAGCGGGAGTATGCCAGAGAAAAAGAACAGCTCACTGAACAGCTCAACCACTCCCAGCGTTTGGAATCCCTCGGCATCCTTGCCGGAGGTATAGCGCATGACTTCAATAACTGCATCCACGCCATTTTAGGTTATGTCGATGTCGCTATGATCTTTGGCAAAGATGATCCGGAAACGGTGAATAAACATCTGGAGAAGATCGGCAAAGTAGCTGAACAGGCAGGTAAACTTACCGGGCAGATGCTCGGTTTCGCAAGACGCGGCAAATATCATGTGGTCGATATCGTACTGGCGGAACTTTTTGAACAGTGCCGGATGCTGCTTGCTCCGCAGAAGTTGAGTGATATCGAATTTACTGTAACTCTGCCGGATAAAGATTTGCGTATTTCAGCAGATATGTTTCAGATACAACAGGTGTTGATCAATATGCTGCTCAATGCCGTGGATGCCTTGAATGGTGTGGAAAATGCCGGACTGGAACTGTTTGCCGTCCCGGCAAATGAGAGTCCGGTCGCGTTCGCACCGCCGCCCGGGGATATGGAAAATGCGGATATTTCCGAATACCTTGCCATCATCATCCGGGATAACGGATGCGGTATGCCTCCGGAGGTGGCTTCACGTATTTTTGAACCGTTTTTTACCACCAAACCGGTGGGCAGCGGTACCGGGATGGGGCTTTCGATGGCATACGGGATCATTGCCAATCACAAAGGATGGATACAGTTGGAAAGCGTTCCCGGTCAGGGGACGACTTTTGCCATCTTTATGAAACGGATTTCAGCCGTTTAATTTTTTCAATGCTTCACGGACCGTAATTTTTCCCGGGAAATTCCAGTCTGGCGCGATTTCCGCCAGCGGTTCAAGGACAAACCGGCGCTGCAATGCGCGGGGGTGGGGGACGGTAAGATGTGGAAGGTCGATGATTTCATTTCCGAAAAGAATGATGTCGATATCCAGTACCCGTGATTCCCGGCTGCTGTGTATAGCCGGTCTTCCGGCTTCGACTTCGATGCGTTGACAAATGCGGAGCAGCTCTTCTGCGGAATTTTTCCACTCTCCGGTGACGGCACGGTCGAGGAAATCAGGCGTGCCGGGAACGCAGTCCACCGCTTCAGAGTGAAAAATTTTACTGATTCTGTCTGCGGTGAAACCGGAATTTTGCAGCTTTTCAAGGGCAAAATCCATTTTTTCAGGAGTATCCGGCAGGTTGCCGCCGAGCATTATTGCGATTTTTGACATAAAAACATTAGCTTTTTAAGAGTTATGGTGTATATTATCTAATATGTATGTATACAGGAGTTTTTGCAAGTGTCAAAGCAATTAAAAGTTATTTTTCTTGGTTCAGGGCCGATCGCGGTGCCGATCCTGGAAGCGTTGTACAATTCTGAATCGATCCGGCTTGCCGGAGTTGTCACCCAGCCCGACCGTCCCGCCGGACGCAAGCGGGTGTTGACTCCCACTCCGCTGGGACAGGCGGCGTTGGCACTCGGTATCGAACCGCAGAGAGTTGAAAATGTCAACACTCCGGAGTTTCTGGCAACACTTGCGGCACTGGAACCGGATATGCTCTGTGTGGTTTCATTCGGTCAGATATTGAAAACTCCATTGCTTGCTCTGCCCAAGTACGGTTGTATCAATGTCCACGCCTCCATTCTGCCCAAATACCGGGGGGCTTCGCCCATAACCCAGTGTCTGCTCAATGGGGACGCGGAAACGGGACTGGCTTTTATGGAAATGGAGCGCGGACTGGATTCCGGTGCGGTCTACCGTATGGAATATTGTCCGCTTGACGGCAGTGAATATGCCGATTCTCTGGAGCTGAAACTTGGAAATATCGCCGCCGCTGTCGCAGCTGAAACATTGTGTGATATCGCTTACGGAAAACTTCAGGGTGTTCCGCAGGATCCGGCTCAAGTTACGGTTTGCCGCAAAATTTCCAAAAGTGAAGGGCGTTTTTCGTGGAATTTTGAAGCCGAAAAGATCGAACGTATGACCCGGGCATTTTTCCCGTGGCCCGGTGCGGTTTGCAATTATCACAATGCTTCCGGAGTACCGGGGGTGATAAATATCTGCAAAGCCGCAGTCGTTTCCGGATTTGACCTTGCGCCGGGGGAATGTGCTGAACTTCCCGGAAGACTTATCGTCGGTTGCGGCGGAAAAAATGCACTGGAAATTCTCGAACTTATCCCGTCCGGTGCCAAAAGGATGAATGCGGCGGCATTCCGTAACGGATTACGCGGCCAGCTTCCGGTTTTCCCGGAGGAAATATCAATTTAGAAAGCAGTTTTTATGGAAAACAAAATTAAGGAGATCATTCTTAATTGTGAAAAAATGGAACGCCGTTTTGCTCTTTTAGGCGGCGGCAAACTGGAAGAATACAAAATCGAACGCGACAACGATGATCCGGAACCCGGGGATATTTTTCTCGGTAAGATCGTCAATCTCGATCAGTCGCTTCAGGCGGCATTCGTCGATATCGGCGCCGCTAAAAATGCCTTTCTCCATTTCCGGGATATGATGCCGGGCAATTCAGAGTTGATCGAACAATTCAAGATGGAAAAGTTGGAGCGGCAGGCTTCGGCGTGTTCCAAAAAGAAAAAAAATAAATTTTCCGGTGAAAAGTGTTCGCAGGAGATTTCCCGGCGCAAGGCACGTATTACGCCCGCTGACATCCCGGATATTTTCAAACCCGGTATGGAACTTTTGGTACAGGTCACCAAAGGGCAGATCGGCACCAAGGGGGCGCGGGTCACGACCGATATCTCCATCCCCGGTAAGTTCCTGGTGCTGATGCCCTACTGCGGGCATGTCGGATTGTCCACCCGTATCGAAAGTTCTGCCGAACGGGAGCGGCTGCACAAGATCATCGAAAATTTGAACATCCCCGAAGGTATGGGTGTTATCTGCCGTACAGCCGGAGAGGGGCGGCGCGCTTCGGTTTTCAAAAAAGATCTGGAACTGCTGCTGGATTACTGGGAAAAGATTTCCGTGGGCATGGAACGTTCTTCCGCTCCGGTACAGCTCTTTACCGAACCCAATCTCATCGACCGCACCGTACGCGATTTTGTCACCGAAGAGATCGCCGGTATCACCGTCGATGATCCGGCGGCGTACAAAGCCATCCGCGATACCTTGAAGCGCATCGGCGGCAGTAAACTGGTTTCCAGAGTGCATCTGTATGGCGGTAACGAGCCGGTTTTTGAATATTACGGTATCGATCAGCAGTTGGTGGAGGTCTTCCAACGCAAAGTGAAACTTCCCGGCGGCGGAGAGATCGTCATTGATGAAACTGAAGCGATGATCGCCATCGATGTCAACTCCGGTCACGGCAGAAAGGCTTCCGAACAACCCGACTTTATCCTGAAAACCAATCTCGAAGCCGCCGAAGAGATCGCCCGGCAACTCCGGTTGCGCGACATCGGCGGTCTGGTAGTCATCGACTTTATCGACATGCGCAGTGCCGCCGACCGGGAAACCATCCTCAAAGAGATGAAAAAACTGGTCAAAGATGACCGGGCCAAGACCCATGTCCTGCCGTTGAGCCGTCTCGGACTTATGGAAATGACCCGCCAGCGTGAACATGAAAGCATCCAGTCGCAGGTTTTCATCCCCTGTCCATATTGTTCAGGGAGCGGACTGGTCAAGTCGCCAATCACCATGAGTGCGGAGATCCAGCGCAAACTCAATTCCATTATGCGCGACCGTAAATACAAAGGTGTCCCACTGCGGGTATTCATGCACCCGGAAGTGCTGGCGCGTCTGCGCAACGAGGATGCTCATTTGCTCGATGCTATGGAAGCCAAATATAAAAATGCCCTTTCGTTCCGTGCCGATCCGATGCTTCATTATGAAGAATTCAAACTGGTCGATACGGAGACCAATGTGGAGTTGTAATTTTCAGGAAAAACTGTTATGAAGATCGTTGCCGATGATAAGATCCCGTATTTAAAAGGAGTTTTTGAGCCATACGCCGAAGTGGTTTATCTGCCGGGGGGCAAAATCACTTCTGCCGATGTCGCAGATGCCGATGCCCTTATCACCCGTACCCGTACCGGATGTGACAGAGCATTGCTTGAAAACAGCAAAGTCAAAATCGTTGCCACCGCAACAATCGGTATCGATCACCTCAATACCGCTGAACTGGATGAAATGGGTATCTTATGGCGCAATGCTCCCGGATGCAATGCCGACAGTGTGAAAAATTATATTGCCAGCGCACTGGCTTCTCTGGATAAAGATTTGAGCGGCAAAACTCTGGGCATTATCGGTGTCGGTCATGTCGGCAAAAAGATTTCCGAAGTTGGCAGAGCATTCAATATGGATGTTTTGCTCAATGACCCGCCCCGTGCCGAAGTTGAAGGCGGTTCAGCTTTTACCGGACTTGATGAGCTGTTGTCAAAATCCGATATCGTCACCCTCCATGTCCCGCTGGAAATTTCCGGCAGATATCCGACTTTGAATATGGCGGATGAAAACTTTTTTGCCAAAATGAAACCCGGCGCATATTTTTTCAACAGCTGCCGGGGTGAAGTAATGGATAAAGCGGCTTTTATTTCAGCCAAAAACTCCGGAAAAATTGCCGGAGCATTGATCGATGTCTGGCCCGGTGAACCCGATCTTGATCCGGCGCTGCTTGAGGTGGTTGAGATCGGTACTCCGCATATTGCCGGGTATTCCAGAGAGGGCAAAGCCAACGGCACGACCGCCAGTGTCCGCGCGGTGGCGGAATTTTTTGATCTTGCGCCGTTGAAAAATTTTCAGCTCCCGGCTCTGCCGCCGCCGGTTTTTCCGGAAATGATCGAACTTGACAATACGCTCCCCGCTTGGAAACAGATTTCCCAAGCGGTTCTGCATGTTTATGATGTGACGCGCGATGCCGCAGAGTTGAAAGCGGCTCCGTCGCAGTTTGAAGCGTTGCGCGGGAACTATTGGAACCGCCGGGAGTTTTCCGCGTACACCGTGAAAAACTTTTCTCCCGGAGCAAAAAAATCTCTGGAACTTCTCGGATTTAAAACAGGATGAGCCAAAATGAAAATTTACAACGATCTTCTGGAAACCGTCGGCAATACCCCGTTGGTGAAAATTTCCAAATTTGATACCCCCGATGCCGAACTCGTCGCCAAAGTCGAATCTTTCAACCCCGGAGGTTCCGCCAAGGATCGCGTCGGTATCAATATGATCGAAGCCGCCGAAAAAAGCGGCATCCTCGCTCCCGGCGGTTTGATCATTGAACCCACCAGCGGCAATACCGGGGTCGGACTTGCTCTGGCGGCGGCGGTCAAAGGTTACAAACTCATCCTCACCATGCCCGATTCCATGAGTGTCGAACGGCGCAAGCTTCTTGCTGCTTACGGCGCAGAGATCGTTCTCACTCCGGGAGCTGAAGGCATGGCGGGCGCGATCGCCAAAGCGGAGGAATTGCAACGTGCCAATCCGGGCTCTTTCATCGCCGGACAATTCAGCAATCCCGCCAATCCGGATATCCACCGCCGCACCACGGCGCAGGAAATTCTCCGTGATACGGACGGCAAAATCGATGCCTTTGTCGCCGGTGTCGGTACCGGAGGCACTCTGACCGGCGTGGGTGAAGTGCTTAAAGAATACGACCCCGGAATAAAAATCATCGCTGTTGAACCGGATACCAGTGCGGTACTTTCCGGAGGCAAGGCGGGATTCCATAAACTTCAGGGGATCGGCGCCGGATTTGTTCCGGAGGTGCTGAATACAAAAATCATTGATGAAGTGATTGCCGTTTCCGCAGAGGATGCCGGTGCTTACGCCCGCAAAGCTGCCTGTGAAGAGGGGCTTCTTATAGGTATTTCCGGAGGTGCCGCACTCTTTGCCGCCGCCTCCGTTGCCAGACGTAAAGAGTTTGCCGGAAAACGCATCGCCGTTTTGCTCCCTGATTCAGGAGAACGTTATCTGTCGACATGGTTGTTTGACTGATTACGTTTTTTGTCGGGAAATTATATTTTTTTGCTTGAATATTCTGTCAGGTGTGATATATTTCCATCAAGAATATATAATAACCAAAACGGTTGTCAACGATTATGTTCAATAACCAAAATATTGTATGTGCAGTGGAGTTCGGCTCTTCCAAGATCTGTGTGCTGATCGGTCAGCTCGAAGGCGATGGCAAAGTCAAACTTCTGGGGTACGAAGCTGTTCCCTCTGCCAATGCGGTCGTCAAGGGCGAAATATCTGATATGAAGCGTGTGGTCGATGCGTTGCGCAAAGCCTTTGACAGCGCTGAAAGAAAGAGTAACTGCGATCTTTCCCATTGCCGGGTGATAACCGTGGTCGTCACGGGAGGCGGCATCGACTCCACCCAGGAGACTGCCGGTATCACGGTCAATACTCCAAATGGTATCGTTACCGAAAATGAAAAACGTGCCGTTACCGAAGGCGCCCGAAATCTGGCACTGACCAACGGTAAAGAGATCATCAATCTCTGTCCGTCATGTTTCACCATCGATAAGCGGCGGGTCAGTGAGCCCTGCGGACAATCCGGCAAATATCTGGAAGCTGATGTCCATGTGGTCAGTGCCAACTGCCGCCGTTTGAACCCGTTTATTCAGGCGTTGCGCGAAACCGGATTTGAAGATGTCGATATCGAACCGGTTTTTGCTCCGCTTGCCGATGTCAACGGCGCCGTCGATGATGAGACTCACGAACCGGGATTTATTCTTTTGGACATCGGTGCCGGAACTACGGAATATCTGCTCAATATCGATGAGGGCATCCGGGCATCCGGTGTGGTCAGGGTCGGTATGGAGCATGCTGCCAATGATCTGGCGATAGGATTGTCTCTGCCGATCGATCAGTGCCGCCGTTTCTTTACTTCCGGCACGCTTGCAGAAGCCATCCGCAATAAGCAGGAATTTATTGAAGTTCCGGTGCGTCCGCGGCATATCCGGAAAATTCCGGTAAGCAGTTGCGAATCCATTGTCGATGCGCGGTTGCACGAGTTGATGAATATCGTTTACAGTAAAGTTTCTGCCAATTTTAATTTGAATACCCTCGGAGCAGGCGGGCTGTTGACCGGAGGAGGTGCACTTTATGCGCCGGTAAAAGATATTTTTTCTTCAGTATTCGATATATCCTGCCGTACGGTCGTCCCCCGCAATACTCATTGCGGTGCATTGGAGAATCCCCGGTTCAGTTCGGTGTGGGGTGCGTTGACTCTGGCTCCGGACTTTGTTGATTATCCGGTGCAGGACAGCAAGCTGCAGCAGTTCCTCAAATTTTTCAACCGGGATCGCAGGGGGTGAATGTTATGAGTGAACGTAAAATGACCATTTTGGGTATCGGCGGTGCCGGTTGCCGGATCATCCGGCAGATCTCTCTTGCCCCGGGTGCGGATAAACTCCGGCTGCTCGCACTGGATTCCGATACCGCAAGTTTGGAAGAGTCCGGACTGCCGCCGGAAAACCGGATCATCGCCGGTATGAATCTGCGTTCCGGTCGCGGCTGCGGCGGCAATGAAATCATCGGCAGAAGCGCTGTCGCTGTGGAAAGACCCCGGCTGGGACGGATATTGGAAGGTACGGATATATTGCTTATCATCGGTGGTCTGGGCGGCGGATTGTGTACCGGAGGTCTTCCGGTCATTCTCGGAATTGCCCGTCATATGCATATAACGACGATGCTGATGCTTTCTCTGCCTTTTGCCATGGAAGGCTATGGGCGGCGCAAGCAGGCGGATGACCGTATATGTTCAGATCTTCTGCCGCTGGCAGATTGTCTTATCGCTTTGCCCAATGATCTGCTTTTTTCCACACTGCCGCCGGAAACTCCGCTTGCACAGGCATTGGAACTGGCGGATGTGGAAATGGCGCGGACGGCAATGGCTCTTTCCTCGATCCTTTTTGCCGGAAATATTTTCAGTGCTGATATATCCAATTTTTCAGCGATGCTCAAACCCAATGCACTCTGTTCGCTTGGAGTCGGAGTTGTTCCGGCAGGAGAAGAAAATGCCGTGGAAAAAGCTGTGGAAAAGATGATGCTGTCTCCTCTTCTGGGCGGTCCGGCTGAATTGCAGCGTTCTGATGCAGTGATATTCACTGTTATCGGCGGGCCGCAACTTTCGCTCGGTGAAGCCAAAAAAGCTTTGGATCTTGCCAATAAACAACTGGATAAATCTCCCGGCAGAACCGTGCTGCTGGGCGCCGGAACTGCTCCGGAATGGCAGGATTTTATCCAGATAACCGCCCTTACGGTGCGTTACACTGATAAGTCGGTGGTAAAAACTGCTGCACCGGCTGCCGCAGTAAAAAGCGGTGCAGCAAGCCGTCCGGCAGCGATCCAGCGTAAAGTCGCGGTGGCTTCAGATGCATCGTTTGTCCAGCAGACATTGGAACTTGATACCATCGACAAGGGCATTATGGAAAATACCACGCCGGACTTTTTCAATGGCGAAGATCTGGATATCCCGACCTTCAAACGGCGCGGGATCATCGTCGACCCCGGCAAATAAATCAAAGAAAGAATTTCCCGCATTATGAAAAGTTGTGAAATCACCTGGGATCTTGAATCTCTTTACTCCTCCACCAAACTCTGGGATGAGGATTTTGCCAAACTGGAAGCTCTGGCACAGGAATTTGCCGCTTACAAGGGGAAACTGGCTGAAAGTCCGGCGGTTTTCAAAGCGGCGATCGAAGCATCTGACGCTTTTGACCGTTTGGCAGAAAAACTTTATACCTATGCTCATTTGCGTTCCGATGAAAATACTTCCATCGGTGTAAACCGCGCCAGAGTGGATAAGATTTGTGCCAAACTGGCGGAACTTTCGGCATTGGAAGCGTGGTTCGAGCCGGAAGTTATGGCGATCCCCGATGACCGGATGAAAGAGCTTCTGGAATCGGATGAGCTCGCCTTTTACCGCCGCAGTATCGAGGAACTCCTCCGGGAAAAGAAGCACGTTTTAAGCGAATGTGAAGAGCGTCTGCTCGGACAGCTTTCCGATGTGCTTGGCACTTCCGGGGATCTGTTCTCCACCTTGAATGATACCGATTTGCGTTTCGGCAAAGTCCGCGGCGAAGACGGCAAACTGCAGACTCTTTCCCACGGCAGTTACCGCCGTTTTCTGGAAAGTTCCGACCGCAACGTGCGCCGCAACGCTTTCCGCAAACTGTACAACACCTATGAAAAATTCCGCAATACCTTTGCCGTGACATTGGATGCCACGGTCAAACGGCATGTCGCTTCGGCGCGGATACGTAAATTTGATTCCGCTTTGCAGCAGGCACTTTATCCGGATAACATCCCTGAAGCGGTCTATCTCAATCTGATTTCCACCGTTCACAACAATCTGGACGGACTTTTTGACTACTTCAAACTCCGCGGTGAAGTTCTCGGTCTGGACAAGGTCGATATGTACGATCTGCATTGTCCGCTGGTGACAGAGTGCAAAAAAGAGTATGATTTTGCCGCGGCATCAAATCTGGTGCAAAAATCACTTGCTCCACTGGGAGAGGATTATATCCGGAATTTGAAGCGCGCCTGGAGTGAACGCTGGATCGATGTTCCGGAACGGCAGGGAAAACGTTCGGGAGCCTATTCTTCCGGATGCTATGACAGTTTCCCCTATCTGCTGTTGAATTTCCAGAATACCTTTGATGATGTATTCACTCTGACCCATGAACTCGGTCACTCCATGCACAGTTTTTATTCCCGTAAATATCAGGAATATCACTATGCTGATTACGAGATTTTTGTCGCAGAAGTCGCCAGTACCACCAATGAACTTCTGCTGTCACGTTATCTGCTGCAGAATACGGATGATCACGCTTTCCGCGCTTATTTGCTCGGACACCTTGCCGACGAGATCCGCGCCACTATTTACCGTCAGACCATGTTTGCCGAATTTGAACTCGGCATCCACCGGGCAGTCTGGGACGGCGAAGTGTTGACCGCCGATTTCCTCGATGAAAATTACTTCAAACTCAATGCCGAATATCATGGCCCCTTTGTGGAAACCGATCCGCAGATCGCTCTGGAATGGGCGCGCATACCTCACTTCCACTACAACTTCTATGTCTATAAATATGCAACGGGAATGTCGGCGGCGATCCGGCTTTCGGAAAAGATACTTTCCGGTGATCCCTCTGCTGTTGAAGCCTATTTGAATTTCCTCAAAGCGGGCGATTCCAAAGATGTGCTGGACATCATGCGCGATGCCGGTGTCGATCTTGCCACTCCCGAACCCATTGATGCCGCTTTGAAGTTCTTCAAAGGGACAGTTACTGAACTGCGCAAAGAGTTGAGCTTTATTTGATGAAAAAAAGTCCTCCCGAAACTGTTCCGGAAATAATGCCGCTTAAAATAAAATTATGCGGCATGTTATTTGTATTCAGCGCATTTTTACTGCCGCTGAAGTGGGGGACACTCGCTTCGATGTCGGAGGCAGCGGGATTTTTTCCGGAATCGTGGATCGACTATTGGTACATCACCTGGCCCGCGCACTCATTCGGTTTGTGGAGCGGGATACTGCTGCTGCTGATTTTGATTTCCGGCGGCAGGGCATCATGCCGTAATATTCCTGCGCTGTTTGCATTGCTGTGGAGTGCAGGTCTGCTGCTTGCTGTCCTGCCGGGGATGTTCGCGCCGGGGGCGGAACCGAATTTTGCCTTTGTGGAATTTTCCAATATTGCCGGTATCGCCGCCTGGGTATTGGCGGTGTGGCAATTGCATTGTGCAGCTCCGCAATGGACCAGACGCATGGCGGCGGCATTTATGCTCGGAATGCTGATCACAGCGGTGAATGGTTATTATCAGTATTTTTTCGGCTTTGAGGTGATGAAAGAATTTCTTCAAAGTCAGTTGGATTCCGGAATTCAGGTTCCTGAAGCGATTCAGATCAAATTGACCGATACCCGTATCACCGGTTTTATGGCTTCTCCCAATGCGTTGGCAGGAGCGTTGCTCATAACATTGCCGCCGGTGTTTTATTTCGGAAGCAGGTGGGGGAAGATGTTTGAACCGGCAAAGGTCAGTATTGCATTGTTCCGGGGATGCGGAGTAATTTTGCTTGGCGGGGCATTGATCTTATGCCGGTCGCGCAGTGTATTTATTTCCCTTGTCTTTGCCGGGGCGATTGCGGTGTTTTCCGCGCCGTTTATCAAGCGGAAATTCAAGATGATTGCTGCGGTTGCGGTTGTGCTTTTGCTGCTTGGCGGAGTCGGGTTTGCATGGAAATACGGCCGCGGTTTCGGTTCGATCGCAGAACGGGCGGATTATCTGCGGACTTCTGCCGTACTGACTTTGGAACATCCTTTTATGGGAGCCGGATGGGGTGGATTTTTTTTCCGTCATATGCAAATAAAACTCACTTCTATTGCAGAGGCGGCGCGCGATCCGCACAATGCCGTTGCCGCTTTCGCCGGCCAATCAGGTGTCGTCAGCGGGATTATCGTACTTGCAGCATTGTTATTGCCGCTGATAATATTGTGGAAAGAACGTTTTTCCGGCAGCTGGAAGTGTACGGTATTCTGGAGCGGAGTGTTTTTCACTTTACACATTTTAATGGATTGCGATATGCATATTCCCGCAATCATGGCGGGGATGATATTGCTTTACTTCAGCGCATTTGATGTACCTCCGGAACCGCCGCGCTGTTGGGAAAAGTGGTCAATTTTCATTCTGGGTACTGTTATTGCCGCAGTTTCGCTGTGGAGCAATTATTTGACATTGGATGGCGAATACCGTCTGGCGCAGTTTACCGAATTTCTCAATCCGTCCAGTGTGGAAAGCCGTCAGCGTTTCGCCGGCTTGCCGGTGGAAGGATTTGAAAACGCCGCTGCTGCCGTCCGTCCAAAGCTGGCATTGATACCGGAACTCGCCGGAGACTGGTTTTTGAGCCGGGGCGATCCGGAAAGTGCAAAAATGCGTTATCTCAAGGCGATGGAACTTGAACCGCGCCGTCCGGGGATCTATCGCCGGCTGGCACGGGTCGCCTGTATGCAAGGTGATTTTGAACGGGGAGCCGATTTGCTGATTCAGGCGCAGAAAATGTTCCCGCGCAATCCAAAATATTTAATCGAACACCCGGAAAACCGTATGATGTTTCCGGCTGATTTTGAAAGAGCAAAAGAAAAATGACAAGAAAATATGTTTTCGGGCCCATAAATTCCCGGCGGCTGGGAGTTTCACTGGGGGTTGACCTCGTGCCGCTGAAAGTTTGCCCGCTGGATTGTGTTTACTGCGAAGCGCGGGCAACAACATTGCTTACCATGGAGCGTAAAGAGTATGTCCCGGTGGATACGGTGCTTGAGGAATTGGACAATGTTCTTGCCGCTTCGCCGCAACTGGATTACATCACCTTTTCCGGTTCCGGTGAACCGACTCTCAATTCCCGTATCGGTGATGTTATCCGTTTCGTCAAAAGCCGTTATCCGCAGTACAAGGTGTGTCTGCTCACCAATGGATTGCTGCTGGGCGATAAAGAGCTGCAAAAGGATATTTCTCAACTTGATCTGCTCATACCTTCGCTGGACGGTTCCAACGCTGCCGAATATGAAGCGGTCAACCGCCCGGTTTCTTCCATGCCTTTTGACAGATTTATTTCCGACTTGAAAGATTATCTCCCCCGCGCCCCGATGCCGGTCTATCTGGAACTCTTTATTCTGCCGGGAGTGAATGATTCGGATGAAGCGGTTTCCCGCTTCGCTGAAATTATCAAATCCCTCAAGGTTGATCGAGTGCAGTTAAACACTCTTGACCGTCCCGGGGCGGTTCCTGATCTCAAGTGCGCTGATGAAGCAACGGTGAAGCGGTTCATAGCCGGATTAAAAGATGCCGCTCCCGTCGAAGCTGTCGGAAAATATAAATATTTGAATATAACCTGAAATATAACTTGAAAATTATTTTTTCCGGCACTATATTACCGGATAATAATTAAGAACAGTTAACAAAAAACTGATAAAAGCAGGAGAAAATTAAATTTTATGAGCGCATTGTGGAATTTTTTAACCAATGATACATGGTTTTTTGTGAGTCCGCTGGACTGGCTGATCATTGTACTGCCGCTGGCATTTGTGCTGTATATGGGATGGCATTCCCGGCGGTATGTGGCACAGGTGTCGGACTTCCTGACCGCCGGACGGTTGAGCGGACGTTATCTCATCGGGGTCGCAGATATTGCCAACGGATTGTCGATCATCAGTCTGGTCGCCTACGTCGAAGTGCATTACCGTACCGGTTTTGCGTTGACATTCTGGCAGAACCTCACCCTGCCGCTCGGCGTTATTTTGAGTTTGACCGGATTTGTCACCTACCGTTACCGCTGTACCAAAGCGATGAGTTTCGGGCAGTTTATTGAAATGCGTTACAGTCGTGGTCTGCGTATTTTTGCAAGTGCCCTGCGTTCGACTTCCGAAGTGCTTGCCAATATGATCATGCCTGCTATTGCCGGCCGCTTTTTCATCTATTATTTCGGCTTGCCGCAGTATTTCACTTTGTTCGGAATTGAGTTCCAGACTTTCAATGTTCTGATCATTGTCTGTTTGTCCATAGCACTGGGGATCGTTCTGATGGGTGGCCGTTTGGCATTGATGATCACCGACGCTATCCAGGGATTGTTCTGCTATCCCATCATGGCGATTTTTGTCGGATTCATCCTCTACAAATTCTCCTGGAACGATCAGATCATACCGGTATTGACCGACCGGGTCGCTCATCAGAGCTTCCTTGACCCCTATGATATTTCCGAATTGCGCGACTTCAACTTATTCTTTGTCGGTGTTACATTGGTCACGGCATTTCTGAACCGCGGCAGCTGGCTGGGGTCCGGTAATGACAGCTGCGCCAAATCTCCGCATGAGCAGAAAATGGCTTCGATGCTCGGAGCTTACCGCGGCAGTTTGAACAGCGTTTTTTATGTATTGATTTCGGTTGCACTTATTACTTACTTCAATCATAAAGATTTTGCTTCGCAGGCCAGAGAGGTGCGCAACAGTATCAGTACCAAGATCGCTACCGGCGTTTTTCACGATCCCGCCCATCAGAATTTGAAAGCCAAAGTGATGGATGCTATCGAAAAACAGCCGCAAATAGTTCACAATATCGGAAAAGATACTGCCCTTTCTGAAAATCAGAACCTGGACACCGTCTATCTTGCCAATATCAAGCGGATCATCGACAGCAACCAGGATGCTTCTCCGGCTGTCAATGCTGACATGTATCAGCAGTTCCGTACTCTTTATAATCAGATGCGTACTGCAGTCGGCGTCCGCCATTTGCTGCCGCCGGGATTGAGCGGACTCTTCTGTCTGCTGATGATCATGGCGATGATCTCAACCGACGACACCCGTATGCTCTCCTCGTCGATCACGATTTCGCAGGATGTTATTCTGCCGTTTATCAAAAAGCCGTTGACTCCGGAACAGCACATGCGTTTGCTGCGGTTCGTTGCTGCCGGTGTGGCGGTCTGCTTCTACTTCGGTTCGACGCTGATGAGCCAGCTGGACTACATCAACTTGTTTGTGGCGACGATGGTTACGATGTGGATCGGTGCCGGTTCAATGATCATCTTCGGTCTTTATTCCCGTTTCGGAACCACTGCCGGAGCCTGGACCGGTGTGATGACCGGTTGTATCATGTCGCTGTGCTACATCGGAATGAAGCAGTACTGGACCGACTTCTATGCGTTCCTGGTCAACATGGGCTGGCTGGAAGGTTTTACCAAAGTTGTGGAAAGTATTTCCCGTCCTCTGGAACCGATCATCGTCTGGCGCGTGAATCCCTACAAATGCTTCATGAATGCCTATGAATTCAAACTCATTGTCACGGTGCTTGCCACGATTCTCTACGTGGTGGTTTCCAAACTCACCTGTAAAGAGCCGTTCAATCTGGATCGTATGCTCCACCGCGGCAAATACAATGTGGAGAATCTCAATCAGCAGGAATTTGTCTGGAGTTGGAGAACGGTTCTCAACAAGCTCATCTCCATCACTCCGCAGTACTCTTTCTGGGATCGTGTCATCGCCCGGTCGATCTTCTTCTATTCGATCGTCTACCGCTTTTTGTTCGCTTTCCTCTTTGTGATGATCTGGAACCTCTTTGACCGCTGGCCCAAGGAATGGTGGAGCGGTTACTTCCTGGTGACCAGTATGCTGGTTCCGGGGGCGATCGCGGTGATCGTTACTTTCTGGTTCGGTATCGGTTCGATCCGGGATATGCGGCAGCTTTTCCGCGACCTCAAGACCCGTAAGCTCAACTTCCTGGATAACGGGGTGGTCGAAGGCAATATGTCACTGGCGGACAAAGCTGAACTTGAAGCAGTCGATGCTGCTGAAAAAGATAAATCAAAAGAAACTGCCGCTGACAAACAGTAACAGCGGCAGTCAACCCAACCGGCAGCGGGCGGCGAATGCGCCGTCATGCTGCGATGACGGCATAATGGTCTGCTGAATTTCGCAATGGAGAGCTGGATCAAGTGAACAGAAGAACTTGACCAGCTCTCCGTTTTCTTCCGGTTCGATACTGCAAGTGCTGATGATGATTATGCCGCCTGGTGCGAGCAGTTTGAGGGCGGACTTCAAAATCTCTTTCTGTATGTCACAGATTTCCTGAAATTTCTTTTCTGAAAAGTTCCACAACGCATCCGGACGTTTGCGGAACACGCCGGTATTGGAACAGGGAAGATCGGCAAGAATGATATCATATTGACCGTATAACTCACCGGCAGTAGCAGTAACAACTTCATAATTGCGTTTGCGCAAGGTGAAATTTTCCCGGGTGCGCTCCTGACGGCGGGAGCTTATATCAGCGGCGACGATCCGGCAGTCAGTGGAGCATAATTCGCCCAGCATCAGAGTTTTTCCGCCCGGGGCGGCGCAGAGATCAAGAACATTTTTTGCATTTTTTGCATCATTTCCGGCAAGCGAAACGGCAAAACTGGTCGCCGGATCCTGAATATAAAAGCCGCCGGACTTCAAGGTTTCACTGTTGATGACCTCTGCCGCCGGAGCTGAAGCAAAGCGGAAATCGCCCCATGCTTCAATGGGGGTGCTGTTTTCGATTGCTTCTGCTCTGGGGAGGATGCGGTAGGTAAAGTCAGCTTCCTGCTGAAACAGTCCGGCAAGTTCTGTTAATTCACCTTTGCTGAAACGTTTCTGCCAGCGGCGGAAGATCGTCCCCGGAAGAATGTCGGCGGCATTGGATGGTGGAGTGAATCCACTGCGCAGAAAATTCCGCAGTACAGCATTGACAAATTTATCCGCATGAAATGTTTTGGCAAAATCTACCGCTACATTTACCGCCGATTCCGGAACGATGCCGCTTTGAAAACAACATTGCACCGCCGCCAGAGTCAAAAGATCCATGACTTCAGTTGACGGCGGCCGTTTGATGAATTTATTCAGAGCTTTGCCGACCGTTTTGCGATGGCGGTAAAAGGTGAAGAGCAGGTGTTCAATGATCCGGCGGCAATCATCCGGAAGCAGGTCAACGGCATCGTCGAGAGTGATTTCTCCTTTGTCGCACCGGGAGATGACTGAAAGCGCATTTTTCAGCACCTTTCCGGCGATGCCGTGACTTGGGATATGGGATTTACTCATCGCCCAGATATGAACCCTTTTCCAGATAGTTTACCAGATAGTCCTTTACCGCATCTTCCAGAGTCATGATCTCGCGGTCATATCCCCGATCGCGGAGTTTGGTGATTTCGGCGCAGGTGTAATACTGGTAACGGTCGCGCAGGGATTCCGGCATATCGATATATTTTATATTGCAGGGTTTGCCGAGGGCGGAAAATGCGGCATTGACCAGTTTGTTCCAGCTTTCCGCCTTGCCGCTGCCGATATTGTATAATCCGGCGGCTTTGGGATCGTTGAAAAGGAATTCGACCATCGCCACCGCATCTTTCACATAGAGGAAGTCGCGGAGCTGTTCGCCGTCGGCGTACTCTTTTTTATATGAGCGGAAAAGTTCCATGCATCCCGTGGCAGTTATCTGTTCCCAGCTGCGTAAAACCACGCTGCGCATATTGGCTTTGTGGCGTTCATTGGGGCCGTAGATGTTGGAAAATTTACATCCGACCAGATGTTTCAGATATCCGCGCCGCTTTGCCCAGAGATCGAACATCTGCTTGCTGTAACCGTACATATTGAGCGGCCGGAGATTTTCGATAGTGTTTTCGTCATCCTTGTAGCCGCAGCTGCCGTCGCCGTAGGTGGCGCAGCTGGAAGCGTAGAGCATCCGGATGTTGCGGGGAATGCAGAATTCCGCGAGCATGGCGGTGTAACGGAAGTTGTTTTCGACCAGATAAGTGGCATCGCGTTCAGTGGTCGCTGAACAGGCTCCGAAGTGGTAGACCCCTTCGATCTTTGCTCCGTTGAAGTCGCCGCGGAGCAGTTTTTCCTGAAACTTGTCGCGTTCAAGATAGTCGTTATAGCGCAGCGGGGCGAGATTTTTCCATTTATCGGTCGTATTACCCAGATGATCGACGATCAGAATATCATCGACCCCGGCTCGGTTGAGCTGCCAGACCATGGAACTGCCGATAAGTCCGGCTCCACCGGTTACAATAATCATAACTTAAAACTCCTTATCTAACAAAATAAATTATATTCCGTGACGTATCTTGCGGCACGCGCCGCACATGAAACCTTCAAGACCGAAAATGGTGACAAATTTTTCCGACTTTCGGAAAATGACACTTTCGCCGTTTTCCAGCTGCAAATGCTCCGGATCGTTGTCGGCAATGACCATGCCCGGGCCCCGGATGATGGTGAGTTCCACCACCGATGATGTATCCAGGATCAGGTGGTCGATTTCAGCGTTGGCGTGGCTGAATGCCAATCCCATTCCGACTCTGAACATCCCCCCGGTTATGGAACGGTAATATGCTGAACTTCCGTGTACCGTTGAAAGACAAACTCCATCGCCCCGGACTTCCGGAGCAAAGAGTTCTCCATCGATTTTTACTTGAAACCGCAATGATGATGTGCGGTTGATATTGTGCAGAAACAGGTCGTTGATACCGTAGAGCGTGCCATTTGCTGATTCGGCACAGAGTTTGTACAGTACAGTCTGTTTCAAATCTCCGGCAACGAAGCGGTCGAGAACCATTCCTGCCTCATGCAGAGAACAGGTGGGAGCGGTCGCTGCATCCCGGATCGCCAGAATGGGCAGAGTGGAAAAATCTCTGGCAGCACCGAGCAGCGCGCCGTCTCCGCCGTAAGTTATGACCGCTTCGGCACCGGATTCGGTTTCTTCCAGACTGCGTGATTCAAGCAGCGGACGTATATCGTCAAGATTTTTTCCCAGAAGTTTTATCTTCATTTTACAATTCCGTTTTTCGCCGCGACCGCATACATGATGGCAGCGGCGGCATTGCCGACATTTATTGACGCTTTCCCGCCCAGCATAGGCAGAGAAACGATATCATCCACATTTGACAAAGTATCTTCAGATACCCCCAGAGCCTCATTGCCGAATACGATTGCCAGCGGAAACTCGTACTCCATTTCCCAGGCGCCTTTGCCGCCGGGTTCAGCGGCGAGGATCATTTTGAATCCTTCGGCCCGTAAGGTCTGCACCGCTTCAAGCGAAGTTTCAAAATGGCGGCACTTTACCATTTTATCACTGCCCATGGCAGTTTTTTCCAGCTTCGGATGAGGCGGAAAAGGGGTATACCCGCAGGCGGCGATCTCTGCATTCAGAGCTTCGGCAATGCGGAATATATTGCCGGTATTGTGGGCGCTGCGCAAACGGTCAAGCACCAGCACGACCCGGAAATCTGTTCTCCCGATCTTTGTCATACTTATAAAGTAACGCAACAATTCAAATTTTACAAGTAAAAGCACTTGCCGTAACGCATTTTTGATGATATAGTATATAAATGACATGAATTTTTCAACAAAAACAAACATTATAAAGGAAAAAGACTATGGCTAAAATTCATCCTACCAGTGTTGTTATGGACGGAGCCATTCTCGGAGAAGATGTTGAAATCGGACCGCTCTGTTATGTCGGTCCCAATGTGAAGATCGGAAACGGTACACGTTTGATCTCTCATTGCAACGTTGACGGTTATACCACCCTCGGCGAAAACAATGTCCTCCATCCTTTTGCCGCCATCGGTCAGGTTGCCCAGGATCATGCTGTTGAAGCAGGCAGCATTTCCTATGTTGAAATCGGTGACCGCAACGTTTTCCGCGAATGCACCACCGTTCATACCGGAACCAAACCCGAAACCAAAACCATCATCGGTAATGACTGCCTCTTTATGGCAAACAGCCATGTCGCTCACAACTGCAAGGTGGGAAATCATGTTATCTATGTAAATGGTTCTGTTACCGGCGGTTACGCTGAAGTTCAGGATCATGCGATCCTTTCCGGACTGGTTGCGATCCATCAGTTCTGCCGGGTTGGACGTTTTACGATCGTCTCCGGTTCTTCTGCATTTTCCAAAGATATTCCGCCCTTCATGGTCGCCGAAGGCCGCAACGGCGGACCTTCCACGATCAATAAAATCGGTTTGCAGCGTGCCGGATTTGACAGCGAAACCATATCGGTGATCAGACAGCTGCACCGCATTTATTTCCGCAGTGAGTTGACATTCCCCAATGCGTTGGAAAAAATCAAAACTGAATTGCCGCAGATCCCCGAAGTGCTGGAATTTATCGAATTTTGCGAAAACAGCCCGCGCGGCGTTGTCGGTAAGACCGGTCACCACCGTTAATATTATCTCAAGGAATCTTTATCATGTTGAACGCATTGGAAAAAAACAGCAAATTCAATCCCCGTCGCGGTCCGGTCGTCCTGGCGATCCTCGACGGCGTAGGTTTCGGTAAATACGCCGACGGCGATGCAGTCGCCAAAGCCAACACCCCCGTGCTGGATGCCCTTATGGCAGAAAATCCCACCACTTCCCTCAAAGCTCACGGTACCGCCGTCGGTATGCCGTCAGATGCCGATATGGGCAACAGCGAAGTCGGTCACAACGCTATCGGTTCCGGCCGGGTTTTTTCCCAGGGGGCAAAACTTGTAGGTGAAGCGGTCGCTTCCGGTAAACTCTTTGAGGGCGAAGTCTGGAAAAAACTCATTGCCAATGTCAAAGAAAAAAATTCTGCACTTCATCTGATCGGTCTGGTTTCCGACGGCAACGTCCACAGCCACATCGACCACCTCTTTGCCATGATCGACAACGCCGCCAAAGCCGGTGTCAATACCGTCCGTGTCCATGCACTTTTTGACGGCCGTGATGTGCCGGAAACTTCCGCTATGGACTATCTCAATCCGCTCGAAGCCAAGCTTGCAGAAATTTCCGCTTCCGGCAAAGATTACCGCATCGCTTCCGGCGGCGGCCGCATGGTCATCACCATGGACCGTTACGGTGCTGACTGGGATATGGTCAAACGCGGCTGGGAGACCCATGTCCACGGCAACGGAGAATTTTTCAAATCTGCCACTGAAGCGGTCACTGCTCTGCGTGAACGTACCGGTGCTATCGACCAGGATCTGCCCGCATTCGTCATCAGCGATGATGGAAAAAATCCGGTCGGCGCAATGAAAGACGGTGATTCTGTGGTGCTTTTCAACTTCCGCGGCGACCGCGCTCTGGAACTTACTGCTGCTTTTGAAAGCGGCGATGATTTTGACAAATTTGACCGCGGCGTGCGCCCCGATGTCATGTATGCCGGTATGATGGAGTATGACGGCGACCTTCACGCCCCCAAACTCTATCTGGTCAATCCGCCGGAAATCACCGAAACCATGGACGAATATCTCTGCGCCACCAAGGTCAAACAGCTGGCGGTCAGCGAAACCCAGAAATACGGTCACGTTACCTACTTTTTCAACGGCAACCGCTCCGGCAAATTTGACGAACTCTATGACGAATATGTCGAGATCCGTTCCGATGTCGTTCCCTTTGAACAGCGTCCGTGGATGAAGTGCGCCGAAATCACCGATGCGGTGGTCGAAGCCATCGCTTCCGGCAAATATGATATGATCCGCCTCAACTATCCCAATGGCGATATGGTCGGTCACACCGGCAGCATGGAAGCGGTTCTGGTTGCCATGGGAGCGCTTGATCTCTGCCTCGGACGGATCAAAGAAGCGGTCAAAGCCGCTGGCGGCGTGCTGGTCATCTCCGCTGATCACGGCAACGCCGATGATATGCTTGAACATGACAAAAAAGGCAATGTCAAACTCGATGCCAACGGCGTTCCCGCCCGCAAGACCAGCCATTCCCTCAATCCGGTTCCCTGTATCATCTACGATCCGGAAAATAAAGGCGAATACAGTGCTGAACTCAAAGAAGGTCTCGGGATCAGTTCGCTTGCCGCTACCTGTATCGAATTGCTCGGCTACAAAGCTCCTGCCAATTACGATCCCAGCGTGCTGAATTGGAAGTAAACCATTAATTCCGACCGGCGGCTATGCAGTCAACTCCCAAATCTTTACGGCTTCAGATATTGTTTGCCGGCAGAATAAATGCCGGCAAATCTTCGGTGGTAAATCTTCTTTCCGGACAGAATACCGCCATTATCTCTGCTGAAAGAGGCACCACCACCGATGTGGTGGAAAAAGCCATGGAACTGCGTCCCATCGGTCCGGTGCTGCTTCTGGACAGTGCCGGTACTGATGACAATACACCGCTGGGTGCGCTCCGCATCGAACGCACCCGGCAGGCAATGCAGAAAGCGGATGTATTGATCATCGTCACATCTCCCGGAGTCTGGGAACAGCCGGAACAGGAATTGTTTGACAAAGCGCAGGAGTTGAAACTTCCGGTGCTGATCGTGGTCAATAAATGCGATACCGCACATCCGTCCGATTCCTTTATTGCCGGATTGTCCGCTGTCTCCGGTACCGCCCCGATTTTGACCGCTGCGATCGATCCTGCCAACCGCGACCGATTTATCGAACAGCTGGTCAACGCTCTGCTTAAAATAGTGCCGGAAGATTATTTCCAACCGCTCCCGCTTCTGCACGATCTGCTTCCTGCCGGAGGTCATGTCGTGATGATGGTTCCCATCGACACTCAAGCTCCCAAAGGGCGGCTGATCCTGCCGCAGGTGCAGGCGATCCGGGATGCTCTGGACGGCAATGCCGTTTGCACCGTTGCCAAAGCGGATGTTTTCCCGGAAATATATTCCCGTTTCACGACTCCCCCTGATCTGGTCATCTGCGATTCACAGGTGGTAAAGACCATGATCGACACCCTGCCGGAAAATGTGCCATGTACCACTTTTTCCATCCTGATGGCGCGGATGAAAGGTGATTTACCGCAGTTGATCAACGGAGCGCGCGCCATTTCCGGATTAAGAGAAAACGACCCGGTTCTTATCGCCGAAGCCTGTACTCACCATGCGGGTACTGATGATATCGGCAGAGTGAAAATCCCGATGCTGCTGCAGAAAAAATGCGGCTGCAAACTTGATTTTGAATTTTTTTCCGGAGCGGATTTCCCGGAGGATTTGAGCAAGTACAAACTGGTGATCCATTGCGGCGGATGTATGCTCAACCGCAAAGCAATGCTCAACCGGCTTTCTCATGTCGGTGCCGCCAAAGTCCCGGTTACCAACTACGGTATTTGCATATCTTACTGTACCGGGGTATTGGACAAAGTTATCTCTCCTTTTGAAATATAACGGAGCTTTTTGATTTGCCGGAAATGAAAAAGCTGTTGCAAAATCAGATGTTTTACAACAGCTTCTTGAAGCATTTTGTGATTTCAGAAATTTCTGATCAGAAGTTCCGGTATGAGTTCTTCATTTCCTTTTACGATCAATGCCTGTGACTGGTCTCTCAATGTGCTGACGTCGCGTCCGGCAGAAATATCATTTAAGAACAATCGTTGCTGCAACCGGGAAGTGGTCGCTGGAAGCAAAGCCATTCTTGAAATCATCAATAACCTGAAATGTTTTCACTTTGACGGCATTGTCATTGACAAAGATGTAGTCAATAGGCACACTCAACCGGCGTTTGGCAGGATCTGCCCGATAGGCGTGATAGGTCTGTTTTGCCCCCGGCAGCGTTTTTTCGCTGATATGGCGGGCATCGCTCATGAAGCCGGAAATCTTTTTATAGACCTCTGAATCCGGACGCGCATTGAAATCTCCGGTAAGTATGTACGGATAGTCAAGTTTGAATTTTTTCAAATATTTTATGATCAGTTCAATTCCTTTTTCTCTGGCAAGCCGGCTTTTGTGATCGAGATGGGTGTTGACATAGACAAATATTTTCCCGCTTGCCTTATGGGTGAAATATCCCACTGTACATATACGCGGGCAGGCGGTATTCCAGCTTTTTGAACCGGTGACATCGGGAGTTTCAGAGAGCCAGAAGGTTTCAGTCTTTTCCAGTTCCAATATTTCAGGATTGTAAAAAATCGTGGAATATTCTGCATTTTTTTTGTTTTCACGGGGCAGACCGATCGCTTTGTAACCGATTGAAGTTATGGTATCAATATGGCACTTCTGGGTTTCCTGGGTACCGAAGATATCAAATTTTTCCGCTTTGAGCACTTCGAGACAGCGGGGGGCACGTTGTTTCCAGCTGTTGAACGGCAGGTCACGGGGGACGTTTGTACGGAGATTGTATGAACCGACTTTAAGCTCTGCCGGAGCTGCAGTCAGTGACAAAAATAACAGGGTGATTATAAAAACAGACAAATTTTTCATTTTTCTTTTTCCTTGTCTTTTTCAAAATCTTCATCCGGAACGACCCGGACATTGCCTTCGCCCTGAAGCTCTTCAGTGCGAAGATTACCGCGGATGAGATCACTGTACTGGATCCTTCCGGCACGGCGCAGCATAGCGCGGCGCGGGGCATCGGCAGTTATTACAATATCACCGGTCTTAACGGTGTATATTGCAGTATCGCCACCGGCACGGGTCATTTTGCCGTCCTTATCTTTATTGATCAAAACAACATCATTTTTGCACACGATCCGCTCCAGATCAACGCCATCTGAAAGCGCAATGCGGGAGGGGGCGGCATTTTCGGTTTGATTGAGTTCAAACGGATCGGCATCCGGATCATCGGCTTTGACTTCTGCTTTTTTCTCCGGAGCCGGAGTTTCCGGTGCCGCTCCGGTGTAGACGAACATATCTTTACAGAACAGCTCGCTGGCATCTTCTTTCAAATAAACTTTTTTATGAAATTCGGAACGGTTTTTCAACAGGTCACTCATTGCATGTTCAGCTTTCAAGGTGCGCTGTTTTACATCTTTTTTCTGCAATCCGGGCAGACTGTTGGCGACGACTTTGCCGTCACAGGTGACCCGGATGAGCTGAATGTCATTGGTGGCAAACATGCCCGGGGCTTTTTTTGTGCCGGGCGGCAGCTCTTTGAAATCGAGAGTCATAAGCTCCGTTGAAAGATCGCTTTCTTTATCTTTCATATAGACATTGCCGGAAGCAATTGCGCGGGTCAACGTTTTATTTCCGGAACCCCTGCCGCCGAATGCCACTCCCGATGACGGCTGTTTGTCAGAAGATTTCCGGTATCGGGAATCTTTGAGAAAGAGATCGAGCCGGTCACAATCGAGATTGTCTCCCTGATGATCGACTTTGACATTTTCATGGAATATCAGTTTGTCGGCAGGATAATCCAGCACACACCATTTGGAGGTTATCGTGCTGGGCTGTGCCGGAACAGACTTTTTGTCCGCAGTATTTACTGACGGTTTGGGAATGCTGATGATCTTCACATTGCCTTTGCAGTGGATCCGGTCAAGTTCCTGCGAACCGCTGACCGGTGAAAACTCCTGATTGTCTGATTTTTCTTTCGCTTTTTTGCCGCTCTGCGGCGCCGGTTTGAGAAATACCTCCATCCGGTCGCAGGTGATGATGGCATCACTCTCTTTTACTTTGACATTGCCGGTAAAAATGTTCAAGTTGGCATCTCCATCAAAGTCTCCACGGTCAGAATCGATCGTGCGGGCAGGGAGTTTTTTATCGCCGGTCTGCTGATATTCCGTGATCCGGCAACGATCTTTTACGAACGCCTTGCGGGAGAAGCGGAGCAATTCGATACGTTTTCCGGTCAGGGTGTAATTATCCTGGGTGAGCTTCGGCATTCCGTCCTCATCGGTAAGTATGATGAGTCCGCTGTCAAAATCATAGTCAAGATGTTCGCAATGGGCGGTCTGCAGATTATTTGAAGCACCACCTTCCGGTTTCCGGATCAGTACGACTTCGCCGTCTGCCAGCATCCGGGAAATACCTTTGAGCATGGCGCTGCTGTCTCCGGTATCTGTTCTGACCTCATTTTTTGCCGGTGATTTTTTCTGTTGAGCTTTGGATTTCAGAAAGATCGTCAGCCGGTCACAAGTCAGAGTAGTCATCCCATCTACGACTTTGACATTTCCGATAAGCATAAGTTCATTGTTGTTCATATCCATACGCAATGAATCAGCGGTCGCGGTAACTGTGGTATAGATTTTCGGCAGAGGAAGTCTGCCGGGGATGATTTCCCGGGGATCGCTGTCATCCCTCCGGGCAACGATCTGCACATCGGAGTTGATTTCAAGCTCTTTTTTGGTAAGGTCAGTACGGAATCCGATTCCATCCAAGTCAAATGACGGCGTGCGCATTTTTACATCATCACTGCTGTAAACGACATTGTTTTTGCGGTCAAAATTACATCTGGGGGTGAATATGACAGCTTCGCTTGAAGTGTACCGTTTTTTCCAGAACTTCAGAACATCCGGTAGTCCGGCATTCAGGGGGTAAATCTTTTCCTGCCAGCCGTCGGGGATTCTGTCGACATCAACATTCTCCAACAACCGGTCGATCAACGTGTTTCTGCCGGAAAGCATCAGAGAACGGCGGTTGCCGCTGTCGGCAAAGATGATGAAATCCAGTTTCCCTTTCTGGTAAACCGGGATCTTGACATGACCGAGTTCAAAATCCCGCACCATATCAGATGCAATGGCAGGCAGGCTTGAAAACAGCATGGCAAAGCCTGAAAGAATGCTGAAGAATTTTCTCATTTCTGTTTAAATACCAATATCAGTTGAGCTCTTTTCTGCACTGTTTTGTATGTTTGGGCAAATCAGTGTTGAAGATCGTGGATCGCTTTTACCTGGATCAATGTTTCGCGGATCTGGGCAAAATCGAGTGAATTGGGACCATCTGACCACGCTTCTGCCGGTCGGGGGTGGACTTCGGTAAAGAGCGCATCGATACCTACTGCCGCTGCGGCACGTGCCAATGGCAGAACAAATTCTTTGCGGCCGCCGGAGGCGTTACCGAGTCCACCCGGGAGCTGCACCGAGTGGGTGGCATCAAAGACCACCGGAACTCCCATCGCGCGCATGGTGGTCAAGCCGCGCATGTCAACGACGAGGTTGTGATAACCGAAACTGGTACCGCGTTCACAGAGCATGATTTTGTCATTGCCGGTGGAACGGACTTTCTCCACGACGCCTGCCATATCTTCCGGAGCCATGAATTGTCCTTTCTTTATGTTGACCGGCAATCCGGTTTTGCCGCAGGCAACCAGCAGATCGGTCTGGCGGCAGAGAAATGCCGGGATCTGGAGCAGATCGACCACATCGGCGGCACGGATCGCTTCGGCGCTTTCATGGACATCCGTTACAACGGGGATATTGAAGTGTTTCTTTACTGATTGCAGGATCGCCAGCCCTTTCTCCATGCCCAGCCCGCGTTTGGCATTGATACTGGAACGGTTCGCTTTATCATAGGATGCTTTGAAAACATATTGAATATCCAATTCGGCGCAGAGTCCGATCAGATATTCAGCGATTTCCAGACAGAGTTTTTCTGATTCAGCGACACAGGGCCCGCCGAGCAGCAGCAGTTTGCCGTTGCCGGCGACGACGGAATTTCCGATCTTGATTTCCATAATTATATACCGTTTATATAATGAGTTTATTGATTGTCGTTGATTGCCGCCATTAATTCATCAAACAGGATGGGGGCGGTACCGATTTTTCCCACTACCACTCCGGCGGCACGGTTGGCAAGTTCGGCTGCCTGCCGCACATCACAGCCGGTGGCAAGCGCCAGTGTGCAGACTGCGGCTACGGTGTCCCCGGCTCCGGAAACATCGAAAACCTCTCTTGCGCGGGTCGGGATTATCTGCGGGGCTGAACCGGCGGGGAAAAGGATCATGCCTTGGGCCGCCAGAGAAATAAGCAGATTTTCCGGTTGCCAGATTTCAAATATTTTTTCGGCAGCCCGGTGAAGCATCTGGTCTTTATCCGGAGTCGCCGCCGGACCGGGATCATTGATGCCGGCCAGAGCAAAGGCTTCACTCCGGTTGGGTTTCAGCAATGTCAATCCGGCAACCGGGGTTACACCACCGGCTTTGGGTTTGGGATCGAGCATGGTGAATATCCGATTTTTTCGTGCTTCTTTGATGATGATTTTAAGCATATCCGCGCACAACACACCTTTGGCGTAGTCATCAAAAATAATGGCATCGATCTCTTTTTTGCGGATAAGACGGACGATTTTGCCGACCAGTTTATCCCGGTCTGTTTCTGAAATCGGGGTCGTATCTTCAAAGTCTGCCCGCAAAAGCTGCTGAGCTCCGGCAACCACCCGGCATTTTTCGGTGGTTCGCCGTTCGTTGGAACGGATTATACCGCTGACATCGGTTCCATAATCTTTGAGCAGATTGATCACCTCCCGGCCGGCGGGGTCGTTCCCGACGATCCCGAAAGCCTTTGCCTGACCGTGCAAAGTTGCAAGGTTGCGCATGACGTTGGCAGCTCCTCCCGGACAGCAGCTGCGACGGCGGACATCCACCACCGGTACCGGGGCTTCCGGGGAGATACGGTTTACGGCTCCCCATAAATAGGCATCGAGCATGATGTCACCGATAACAGCGACCCGTCCGGCAGAAAAACGATTCAGTGCCGCGATATCTTTATTGAGCTTTTTCATTACGGAGTATTTCTCCATTGGTTTGTTTCAGAAGTTTATTTATATATGCGGAAGTGTCGAGCCGGTTTTCCCTGGAGTAGCTTCTGCCTCGGGATAATCCGGATGCAACTTTATAAAGTTCAGTTATTATTTTTCTGACTCTGACGACCTCATCCGGCGTCATTTGATCACCTTCTTCCCGCATATAGCGGGCGAAGCGGTCAAGAGCATCGGAGAGCAATTGTTTTTCTGTTGAAATGAGATTATCCTCCTGTCCCCGGGCGTTTTTTCCGGTGATCGAATTACACAGAACTCTGGTTTTGTCAAACAGCAACAGCAGATCATTTCTGGCGGCTTCCTCTGCCATGAGATCTTCATTGCGCATTGCAACCGGTATGACCGTCGCCAGAGCGATTTCTCCGGTGATTATCAGAACGAAAAGAAATACCGCCAGAAAAGCAACATAATTTCTCCGGTACTTCGCTGTAAAACTGATTTTGTTGTCTGCCACTTTAGAACGGTCCTTGAGCTTTATATTTGCCGGAACATCCGGTAATCACTTTGCTGCAATCAGGTGTTTCTTCAGATAAAACCGTCATGCAACTATGAAATATAACACACGTTGACCAAAAATACCAGTTTTTTCTTCAATATATAGTTGAAAAAATACCATTTTGGTGGTCTATTATAATGTTACAGCATAAAAGCAACTTGAAAATAAAGGAAAATATCATGGCTGAAATCACCTGGAGTTTGATGCATCCGACCCCGTTGGATGTCGATTACATGAAGCTGGTCGTAAAAAATGCCCCGAAATACCGGGTCGACAGTTTTGAAATTTGCGCCGACTGTCACACCAACCTCGGCGGCATGGACGGGCTTACCGACTATGCTGATTTTCCGGTCACTCACAAGTCGATCGATCTGGCGGGTATCGAAGCCAACCGTAAGAAATTGCGTGAAGTTCTGGCAGTTGCCCACTCCATCAACAAGCCGGTTTATTATTGGCACCGCGAAGCGATGGTCCCCGCCGGTCTGCTGACAGACCGTCCCGATCTTCTTGATTCCAATGGCGAATTTGACCTTTTGGGTAAAGCATACGAAGAGCTCCTCCGTTACAAAATCGACAGCAGTTTCAAGAGCGTTCCGGAGCTGGACGGTCTGGTGCTGACTCTTACCGAAGCGACCTATTCCGTCATCCACAATTCCAACAAGGAAAAATATCCGCCGCAGAAAGTGGTCGAACACATCGTCCGCATTTTTGCTTCTGAACTGGCGGCGCGCGGCAAGCGTTTTATCCTCCGTTCCTTCGGTTCCATTGCCCAGGACTATGAAGACATCATTGCCGGTGCCCGCGGCGCGGCGCAGGAGTACGGTTTTGAGATCGAAACCAAGATCACTCCTTATGACTTCGATCCGTTCCTGCCGATCAACCCGTTCCTGCACAGTGTTCCCGGTGCCACTCTCGGTGCCGAATGTGACTGCCTGGGCGAGTTTCTCGGTGCCGGTAAACTTCCTGCTGAAAACGTTGAGAATATCGTCAAATATGTCCGTACCGGACAGGCTGCCGGTGTCGACCGCTACGCCATCCGTCTTGACCGTGTCGGCAACAATATCTTTGAATCCTATGAAATCAACCTTTATGCCTACGAGCGGGCGATCGACGATCCGGAAGTGACCGCCGAAACTATCCGCAAAGAATGGCTGGAAATGCATGCTCCGGCTTCGGCGCGTGAGGCGTTTTACAAGCTCGGTATTGATGGTTTCCGGATGGTTGAACGCAACAACTTTATCGATGGTCACGTTATTTTCCACACTTTCCCGCTTCAGAAAATCCTTAAATATGTCAAGGCGGCTTTTGTTCCCGCCTTCTTCAAGAACGGTGTCAGTCTGAAGAACGGTGAAGGTGTCTGGTCGGTATTGTATGATAAGAATACTCCGGGACGCGATGCGATCATCCGCGAAAAAGAGGAGGCGGTCGCTATCGCCGATGCCGGTTTGGAACTGCTGAAATCCCTTCCGCGCGAAGCCGGTTTTGAACACGAATACGTCTGGCGTGAACAGCTTTGGACCAACGCCACCAAAATCACCCGTACTTTCCTTGAATATATGCGCGTGATGGCGGCGTACTTCGATTCCATGGAAGCCGGTGATCCGGAAGGCAAGCTCCTGCGCGCTGCTGCCGCTGAAGCACGCAAACGGCTTCAGGCGATGGCAAAATATCCGCTGGAAGAACCCGTTCCTGCCAAGACTGCCTTTGTCAATGGTATCGAGCAGCATCTTTTCCGCGGCAAGCGTGAACTCGAAGAGATCTATATCCAGCCGACCTATGTGATAACCAAGGTGCTTGAGGCAGAATATGATGCTGAATTTGCCGCCCGCAAGGAGTTCGGAGAAGGCGCTCATGACCTGATCCTCTGCGGAGGTCTGGTCGATGAATGGCGTATTGCCCGCTATATGCATTCGGCGCACTCCTCTCTGGAGAACGGCTATCAGATCCGCTGGGCAGGCAATACTGTCTTCCCGAATGGTTTCCTGGATATGGAACTTTCCCGCCCCGCCGGTAATTGTGCGCTTTATGTCTGGGGTGACACCGAGGAGACCAGTGATTTCATCTGTACCATCGACGGTGTCCGCAAGCAGTACAAGTTCGATGACAGGGGCTGCTGCCGGATCGAACTTGCTGCCGGATCTGAAACGGTCAAGGTCCGTCTTGAAAAGGCACCCGGAGTCTGCTATCCCCGGTTCCGCGCTGTCGGCGTGAAGAACTGAAATGATTTTTCCGGATCGGGCGGGGGAACCGCCGCCCGGCTTCAATATCAGTGTGAATCCGGCAAAATTCAGCGTTTTGCCGGAGAAAACAGAAAAATATTGAAGTTTTTTTGAAAAAATATGCAAAAACGATTTGCAAAACAACCAATCAGCATATATATTAGGTGATGTTCCATGTACGGCATGCGCGATGATGCGGCTCGTGAGTGGAATTAAAATGCCCGGGTGGCGGAATTGGCAGACGCGTATGGTTGAGGTCCATATGGAGCGATCCTTGGGGGTTCAAATCCCCCCTCGGGTACCACTTTGTGATATGCCTGCATAGCTCAGTCGGTAGAGCACATCCTTGGTAAGGATGAGGTCTCCGGTTCAAGTCCGGATGCAGGCTCCATTGTTTGTATATGTGAGTATCTGGTAAGGTAACCAAAGAAAACTTGTCAGGAGGACAAAATGGCTAAAGAAAAATTCGAAAGAACAAAGCCGCACTGCAACATCGGTACCATCGGTCACGTTGACCATGGCAAAACCACTTTGACCGCTGCTATCACCATGTGCATGGGTAAGAAGTTCGGCGGCGAAGTCCGTAACTACGATGAAATCGACAACGCTCCGGAAGAAAAGGCCCGTGGAATCACCATCAACACCTCTCACGTTGAATATGAAACCGCTGCCCGTCACTACGCTCACGTTGACTGCCCGGGACACGCTGACTATGTTAAGAACATGATCACCGGTGCCGCTCAGATGGATGGTGCGATCCTCGTTATCGCTGCTACCGACGGTCCGATGGCCCAGACCTATGAACACGTGCTGCTTGCCCGTCAGGTTGGTGTGCCCGCTATCGTGGTCTTTATGAACAAAGTCGATCAGCTCGATGACCCCGAACTGCTCGAACTCGTCGAAATGGAAATCCGCGACCTGCTCAACAAGTACGATTTCCCCGGCGATGACACCCCGATCATCCCCGGTTCCGCTCTCAAGGCTGTTGAAGCCGAAGGTAATCCTGACAGCCCCGACACCAAACCGATCTTCGATTTGATGGACGCTGTTGACAGCTTCATCCCGCAGCCCGCCCGTGCTACCGACAAACCTTTCATCATGCCGATCGAAGACGTGTTCAGCATTGAAGGTCGCGGTACCGTGGTCACCGGTCGTGTTGAAGCCGGTATCATCAAAGTTGGTGACGAAGTCGAAATCGTCGGTATCAAAGATACCGCCAAGACCACCGTTACCGGCGTTGAAATGTTCCGCAAGCTTCTGGATCAGGGTGAAGCCGGTGACAACATCGGTTGCTTGCTCCGCGGCACCAAGAAAGAAGAGGTTTCCCGCGGTCAGGTTCTGGCCAAACCGGGCAGCATCACTCCGCACACCAAGTTCAAAGGCGAAATCTACGTTTTGAGCAAGGAAGAAGGCGGACGTCATACCCCGTTCTTCAATAACTATCGTCCCCAGTTCTACTTCCGTACCACCGACGTCACCGGTACCATTACCCTGTCTGACGGCGTTGAAATGGTGATGCCCGGCGACAACACCTCGATCTCTGTCGAGCTGATTGCCCCGATCGCTATGGAAAAAGGACTTCGCTTCGCTATCCGTGAAGGCGGTCGTACCGTTGCTTCCGGTCGTGTTACCGAAGTTATTGAATAACACTGAAGGGTAATAACCCGTTAGTGAATCGGTCCCGAACCGCCGCTATCGACGGTTCGGGATGATCTGTAAAATTACAATTATAACTTTAGAGTGTTAAAATGGCGCGTGAACTGGTTATCATGGAGTGCACTGAGTGCAAGCGTCGCAATTATACGACGATGAAAGAAAAGCGCAACACTCCTGAGCGTCTGGAAAAGAAGAAATATTGCCCCTTCGAGCGCAAGCACACCGTGCATAAAGAAACGCGCTGACGCCGGGAAGTTTAGATAATCTCTGGAGGAGAGTAGCTCAGTTGGCTAGAGCAGCGGTCTCCAAAACCGCAGGTCGTGAGTTCGAGCCTCACCTCTCCTGCCAGTATTTTTGGTTTTTAATTGAGTATTAACATTGAGGAACTCTGGATGGGTAAAGACAAAAAAGGCGGCATGATTGCCGGATTTGATTCCGTGATGGGACGGGTCCGTGGTTTTATTGCCGATACGATTTCTGAACTCCGCCGCTGTTCCTGGCCAAGCCGCCGGGAGCTTCTGGAGTCCACGGTTCTTGTCGTGGTCGCTATGGTCATTCTGGCACTTTTTGTTGCCGGAGTCGATGAGTTGGCGATGAAGCTGATCCGTCTGGTTACGGTCCGCAATGCCTGATATAAATTTTCAGTTGGAGCTATGACAATAGATATGAACGATACACTTGAAATGAGAGACGATCGTGGTCAGTGGTTTGTCGTGCAGACTCTGTCCGGTCACGAAAATAAGGTGCGTGATACTATCAACCGTCAACTCCGTCTCGGGGATTCTGTGCCGGTTTATGAGGCGATGATCCCGGTTGAACGTGTAATGGAGATCCGCCGCGGTAAAAAGGTTCAGGTCACCCGCAAATTTTTCCCGGGCTATATTCTGGTTCGCATGGATCTTTATGATATGGACGGACGCATTGATGAAAAAGCGTGGTATTTCGTCCGCAGTGTTCAGGGTGTGCTCGGATTTCTCGGCGGTGCCAACCGCCCGACCCCGCTTACCGAGCAGGAATTTCAGGATATGAATCCGACTCTCGGCGAAGATGCTCCGCAGCCCACGCTGGTCATCGGTGCCAAAGTCGGCGACATCGTCCGTATCAAGGACGGTGCATTTATGGGTTATGAGGGTAATGTCCAGACGGTCGATGAGACCCGCGGTCGTCTCACGGTCGTCATTTCGATCTTCGGACGTTCCACCCCGGTAGATTTGGAGTTTTGGCAGGTCGAACAGGCTGTTTGAGCTTGTTCGGGACTTTAATTAAAAGGTGACAACCGTTTCGGGAGAATTCCTGTCAGTTCGTACCGCATCGGTGTCGTAATTAAGGAAAAAATCATGGCAAAGAAGGTTACAGGCTTGATCCGCTTGCAGATCCCGGCTGGTGCCGCCAATCCGGCTCCCCCGATTGGTCCCGCACTCGGTGCCGCAGGCTGCAACATTATGGAGTTCTGTAAGCAGTTCAATGCCGCCACTCAGGCTCAGAGCGGTACGGTTATTCCTGTCGTGATCACGGTCTATCAGGACCGGTCTTTCACGTTTATCTGCAAGTCGCCCCCGGCCGCTGTGCTGGTGAAAAAGGCGGCTGGTCTGGCTTCCGGTGCCCACAAGCCCGGCAGTGAAAAAGCTGGTAAAATCACCCGCGAGCAGATCCGTGAAATCGTTCAGATCAAGAAGGAAGATATCAACGCCCGGAGCGAAGAAGCGGCGATGCGCATCATCGAAGGAACCGCGCGCAGCATGGGAATCGAGGTGGTCGATGCGTAGAAGTAAACTGTACAAAAAGCAGCTCGAATCTCTCGGAGATTTGCAGTTGCGTCACGGCGTGACCGAAGCGATCAACAAACTCAAGGCTCTGCCTGGAGTCAAGTTTGATCAGACGGTCGAAGTCGCGATGAAGTTGGGTATTGATCCCCGTAAATCCGACCAGACGGTCCGCGGTGTCGTTCCGATGCCCAGCGGTACCGGTAAAACTGTCCGCGTTGCGGTGGTTTGCGAAGGTGCCCAAGCTCAGGAAGCTCAGGAAGCCGGTGCAGATGTTGTCGGTTACGAAGATCTGGTTCAGAAGATCAAAGACGGTTTTCAGGATTTCGACACCCTGATCGCCACTCCGGAAGCGATGAAGATGGTTCGTCCTCTTGGTCGTCAGCTCGGACCGCGCGGTTTGATGCCGAACCCCAAAACCGGTACCGTTACCGACGCTGTCGGTGCTGCGGTGCGTGAAGCCAAGGCCGGTCGTGCGGAATTCCGCGCTGATCGTGGTGCCTGCATTCACGTCCCCATCGGTAAACTTTCTTTTGAAACCGATGCATTGCAGGTCAACTTTGATGCTCTTGCCGATGCGATCCAGAAGGCCCGTCCGGCATCTGCCAAAGGTACTTACATCCTGTCCTGCACCATTTCCGGTACTATGACTCCCGGTCTTAAGATCAACCTTAAAGAACTGGCGAAGGTGGCGAAATGAGAATTGAAAAACAGTTTCTGGTTCAGTCGATCGTCAACGCGGTCAAGGAATCTGACTTCGTTTACTTCGTCTCCTATGCCGGTCTGAAGGTCAAAGATTTTTCTGATTTGCGCGATCAGATCGCCGCTCAGGGCGCATTCTGTCAGGTTCAGAAGAATACCTTGATCAAAAAGGCCGCAGCTCAGCTCGAATTGAGCGGTGTCGAAGCTATTGATCTTACCGCCAGCACCGCGATGGTGTTCGGTAAAGGTGATTGCAGTGCTGTTGCCAAACTTCTGCTTGAGTTCGGCAAAAAGAATGAACAGGTCAAGGCAAAAGGCGGTTACATGGATGGCGCGGTGCTGTCCAGCGCAGAAGTCGATGCACTTGCTGAACTGCCGACCAAACCCGTGCTTCAGTCTATGTTGCTTGGCGTCCTCCAGGCGCCTGCGCGTAACCTCGTTACGGTCCTCAATGCCAAAGCTGCGAGCATCGTCAATGTGGTCAACGCCTACAAAGACAAACTTGAGAACGCTAACAACTAATATAAATACAGGAGGCATTTAAGATGTCTGAAGAAAACAAAATGGAAGAATTCGTTTCCTATATCGAAAACATGACCGTTTTGGAACTCTCCAAGCTGGTCAAGACCCTTGAAGAACGTCTCGGTGTCAGCGCTGCTGCTCCGGTCGCCGTCGCTGCTGCTGCTCCGGCTGCTGCCGCTGCCGCTCCGGCTGAAGAAAAAACCGAATTTGACGTCATCCTGGCCGGCTTCGATGCTGCCAAGAAAATCGGCGTCATCAAAGAAGTCCGCGGCGTGACCGGTCTCGGTCTGAAAGAAGCCAAAGACCTCGTCGAAGGCGCTCCCAAGGCTCTCAAGGAAGCTGTTTCCAAAGACGAAGCCGAAAAGATCAAAGCCGCGCTCGAAGCCGCTGGTGCCAAGATCGAAGTCAAGTAATTTTGACTGTTGTTTTCACGGCGAAAAGGGCATTTTGCCCTCTTCGCCGCGATTTCGTGTCTGCCCTCCGGAGTTTTGGCGGGCAGATGCAAAACTGGATCTGCGGTGTGGACTTTTTGCCGTGTTTCCAGTAAATTTTTCCCGGTATGGTGTGGTTTTTTGCCATGGCGGGAGAGCAAATTGAATAGTTGCGGTGTGGTTTTTTGCCGCCTTTTCAATAAAAATTCCCGGTGCGGTGTGGTTTTTTGCCGGCAGGGAAAATCTTATGCAGGTGAGCGATGTGGATTTTTGTCGCTGCCTCCGGTTCCGATGTCTGCGGACAGCCGTTACTGTACTGTAAATTTTTTGCAGTACGGACAACGTTTGTCGGCGGAGGTCGGTTGTTTTGTCTAAAGACTATGGTTTTCCGCAGAAAATTGTTGAAAAAATCAGCAGTTTTCTGCTTTGATGTGTAAAATATTTTTTAAAAAATAACAACTACAGGAAAAGTACAAGTGGAACGGAAAAGTTTTGGAAAACTCCGCGATGTTCTGGAGATGCCTGATTTGATCGCACTTCAGGTCGATTCCTACGACAATTTTCTGCAGCGTTACGTCCCCCCTGCCGAACGTAAACGTCAGGGCCTGCAGGAAGTTTTCATGGAAATCTTCCCGATCGAAAGTTTCGACAAACAGACTTCACTGGAATTTGTCTCCTATGAAATCGGTGAATGCCCCGAACAGAAAAGCAATGTCATCGACTGCATCAAAGACGGCAAGATCTACGATGCCCCGCTTCATGTGAATTTTCTGCTCAAGACCGAAAAGGGTGAATTCGCCGACAAGGTCTTCATGGGCGATATCCCCATCATGACCGAGCAGGGTACTTTTATTATCAACGGTGCCGAACGTGTTATCATCAGCCAGCTGCACCGCAGCCCCGGCATCTGCTTTGAAAAGACCCGGCACACCTCCGGCCGCACCCTTTACAGCTACCGGGTCATTCCCGATCGCGGTTCCTGGATGGATGTGCAGTTTGATACCAGCGGCTGCATCTGGATCTATCTTGACCGCCGCCGCCGCCGCCGGAAATTCTATATCACCACTTTCCTCCGCGCCATCGGTTATCCGACCAACCGCGACATCCTCAAAGAGTTCTATCCGCTGAAGAAATTCACCATTTCCCAGCTGCTCAAAGAAAAAGATCTTTCCAAGTTCTACACCATTGACGATGTTACCAATGCCGCCGACGAAGTCATCGTCAGTGAGCCGGTGCAGCTCAATGAAAAGATCCTTGCCGATATGCAGGATGGCGGTATCAGCGAAGTCGAACTGGCGATCGTTCCGCCCAAGGAAGATTATATCTTTGCCAGCTTGCGTAAAGATCCCGCCCGCGATGAAGAAGATGCTCTCAAAGAGATCTACCGCCGTATGCGTCCCGGTGATCCGCTCAATCTGGGTAACGCCAAACTGCTCATCAAGCGTCTGTTCTTTGACAACCGCCGCTATGATCTGGGCGCAGTCGGCCGTTACAAACTCAACGAACGGCTCAAACTTGACATCCCGATGGATGTCCGTACCCTCGATCCGCGCGATCTGATGGCTGCGACCAAGATGCTTATCGATCTGCATCACACCAACGGTCAGGTCGATGATATCGACCATCTCGGCGCCCGCCGTGTCCGTACCGTCGGTGAATTGCTCCAGAACCAGTGCCGTGCCGGTCTGTTGCGTACCGAACGTCTCATCCGTGAACGTATGACCTACGATGATGCGGATATGACTCCGTCCAAGCTGATCAATCCGAAGACCTTTGCCGGTGTTATCCGCGACTTCTTCGCCCGCAGTCAGCTTTCCCAGTTCATGGATCAGACCAACCCGTTGAGCGAATTGACCAACAAGCGCCGTTTCTCAGCGTTGGGCCCCGGCGGTTTGAGCCGTGACCGTGCCGGATTTGAAGTCCGTGACGTTCACTCCAGCCACTACGGCCGTATCTGTCCGATCGAAACTCCGGAAGGTCCGAACATCGGTCTTATTTCTTCCATGTCGCTCTACGCGATCATCAACGAATACGGTTTCCTCGAAACCCCCTACCGCAAGGTGGTTGACGGTCAGGTCACCGAACAGATCGACTATCTGACCGCTGATAAGGAAGAACAGTTTGTCATCGCCCAGGCCAACGCGCTGCTGGATGAAAACAACCGCTTTGTCCGTCCGATGATCATGTGCCGTAAGGCCGGTGAATCCGGCGAGCATCCGCGGGAAGAGGTCCAGTATATGGACGTTTCTCCGAAACAGCTCGTCAGCGCCGCTGCCGGCATCATCCCCTTCCTTGAACACGACGACGCCAACCGTGCGTTGATGGGTTCAAACATGCAGCGTCAGGCGGTTTCCCTGCTCAATCCGGAATCCCCCTATGTCGGTACCGGTTTGGAAAAACGCATCGCCCGCGACTCCCGCGCCGTGGTTATCGCCCGTGAGGATGGCGTGGTCGCCGAAGTAAACAGCGAACGCATCGTTGTCACCCCCGATGGTTCACTTCCCACTGAAGAAAACCCCGGACGCACCTACCGCCTTTACAAATATCTGCGCAGCAATGCCGGTACCTGTATCAACCAGCGTCCCCGCGTCCACAGCGGCGATGTGGTGAAAAAAGGCGACTTGCTCGCCGACGGCGCCGCTACCCATCAGGGAGAACTTGCTCTCGGCCGCAACGTGTTGGTCGCTTTCATGCCCTGGTGCGGATACAACTTTGAAGACGCTATCATCGTCAGCGAACGTCTGGTGAAAGAAGATACCTACACCAGTATTCACGTTGATGAGTTTGAAATCACCAGCCGCGATACCAAGCTCGGTCCGGAAGAGATCACCCGCGATATTCCCAACGTCGGTGAAGATGCCCTGCGCAATCTCGACAGCCGCGGTATCGTTATCGAAGGTGCTGAAGTCAAACCCGGTGATATCCTCGTCGGTAAGATCACTCCCAAGAGCGAAACTGAACTCGCTCCGGAAGAACGTCTGCTCCGTGCCATCTTCGGTGAAAAAGCTGCTGATGTCAAAGATTCCAGCTTGACCGTTTCCAGCGGCAAGGGCGGTATCGTTATGGATATCCGCATCGATTATGCCAAAGAGCAGCCTGTCCGCGGCGGCATGACCAAAGCTGACAAGAAGAACCAGGAACGTCAGATCCGCAACGATTACCGCGAAGCGTACAATGATCTCGTTGAAGAACTCACCGGTCGCCTCTGTGATGCGCTCCTCGGCTTGAAGCTCAAGAATCCGATCATTGACGGTGCTGACGAAAACGGTAAAGTTCTGGTTCCCGCCAACCGCAAGATCACCCGCAGCCCGCTGCAGAAACTTGCGGCTCACTACAACAGCTGGACCATGGAAGATTGCGAACAGAAATCTGCCATCGCCGCCATCATCGACTCTTTCAAACCCCAGTTTGAGGAAAATGAGGCCCGTCTGCACAACCTCGGTAATGACAATCCCGATCAGAATACCAATGGCACCATCCGCCGGGTCAAAGTCTATGTCGCCTGCAAACGCAAGCTTCAGGTCGGTGACAAGATGGCCGGCCGCCACGGTAACAAAGGTATCGTTTCCCGTATCGTCCCCGTTGAAGATATGCCGTTCCTCGAAGACGGTACTCCGGTCGACATCGTGTTGAACCCGCTCGGCGTGCCGAGCCGTATGAATATCGGTCAGGTTTTGGAAACCCACCTCGGCTGGGCTGCCAAAATGCTCGGTATCAAAGTCGCGACCCCGGTCTTCGATGGTGTTACGGAAGAGATGATCGTTGACCTCATGGGCAAAGCCAATGAGAAGTTCGCCGAAGAAAACGGCAAGAACTATCACTGGGGATTTGTCAAACAGGAAGACGGTTCCTATGTGTACGATGGTAAGGCCGATGTCTTTGACGGACGTACCGGTGACCGCTTCGATCAGCGCGTCATGGTCGGTCAGATCTACATGCTCAAACTTGACCACCTGGTCGCCAACAAGATCCACGCCCGTGCCGTCGGCCCCTATTCGCTGGTCACCCAGCAGCCGTTGGGCGGTAAAGCGCAGCACGGCGGTCAGCGTTTCGGAGAAATGGAGGTCTGGGCGCTTGAAGCGTACGGTGCAGCCTACACGCTGCAGGAAATGCTTACGGTCAAGTCTGACGATGTCGGCGGCCGTTCCAGAATCTATGAGTCGATCGTCAAAGGTCACAACGTGCTGTCTGCCGGACGTCCGGAATCTTTCAACGTGTTGATGAAAGAAATGCAGAGTCTCGGTCTTGATATCCGCACCGTCCGTGACGGCGGCGAAGAACGGTAATTAAATTTCGAGGGAGGACTGAACCTTGATTGACAATACTTATGCTTATCGTGAACTGCTCGGCAAAGAAGCCGGCACTTCATTCGGTGCGATCTCCATCAGTGTCGCCTCTCCGGATGTGATCCGGAGCTGGTCGCACGGCGAGATCAAGAATCCTGAAACCATTAACTACCGTTCTCTCAAACCGGAGAAGGGCGGACTTTTCTGCGAACGCATTTTCGGACCCACCCGGGACTGGGAATGTAACTGCGGAAAGTACAAACGCATCAAGCACAAAGGCGTTATCTGCGACCGTTGCGGTGTTGAAGTCACCCAGGCCAAAGTGCGCCGTGAACGCATGGGCCATATTGAACTCGCCGTTCCGGTGAGCCACATCTGGTTTTTCAAGTGTATGCCCAGCCGCATCGGTCTGATGCTGGATATGACCGGCAAACAGTTGGAAAAGGTTCTTTATTATGAAGAATATGCTGTTACCGATCCCGGTGACACTCCGCTGGAAAAAGGTCAGGTTCTGACCGAGGTCGATTACTGGCAGGCCCGTGAAGACTACGGCGATGCCTTTGTCGCCGATATGGGTGCGCCCGCGATCAAGGCGCTGCTTGAAGACATCAACCTGGAAGATATGCGCAACCAGTTGGAAGCCGAACTTGCCACCACCGGCAACAAAGCTCTGCGCAAGAAATTTTCCAAACGTCTCCGTCTGGTCGAAGGCTTCATCGCCAGCAATTCCCGTCCGGAATATATGATGATGTCGGTGCTTCCGGTCATCCCGCCGGATCTGCGTCCGCTGGTTCCGTTGGAAGGCGGCCGTTTCGCCACCAGTGACCTCAACGACCTTTACCGCCGCGTCATCAACCGCAACAACCGGTTGAAAAACCTGCTTCAGCTCCGCACTCCGGAAGTTATTATCCGCAATGAAAAGCGCATGCTTCAGGAAGCGGTCGACTCCCTGATGGACAACGGCCGTCACGGCCGTATCGTCACCGGTGCCGGCAACCGCCCCCTCAAGAGCCTGTCTGATATGCTCAAAGGTAAACAGGGCCGTTTCCGTCAGAACCTGCTGGGTAAACGTGTCGACTACTCCGGCCGTTCGGTGATCGTTGTCGGTCCGGAATTGAAGATCCACCAGTGCGGTCTGCCCAAAAAGATGGCGATGATCCTCTTTGAACCCTTTATCATCCGTCACCTCAAAGGTCGTGGCTATGCCCACACCGTCCGCGGTGCCAAGAAGATGATCGAACGCGGTGAACCCGTCGTCTGGGATATCCTCGATGAAGTGACCAAGGGACATCCGGTCATGCTCAACCGTGCGCCTACCTTGCACCGTTTGAGTATCCAGGCGTTTGACCCGGTTCTTATCGAAGGTTCCGCCATCCGTCTGCACCCGTTGGTCTGTACTGCGTACAACGCTGACTTCGACGGTGACCAGATGGCTGTTCACGTGCCGCTTTCAAACGAAGCGCAGATGGAGACCAAGCTGCTGATGCTTTCTCCCAACAACATCTTCTCTCCCGCCAACGGTAAACCGATCGCTTCACCGACCCACGATATCACGCTCGGCAGCTACTATCTTACGATTGAACCGCTGAAAAAACCTGCCAAGCTCTATCGCGATTACTATGAAGTGCTTTATGCCATGCAGGCCGGATTCCTGAAGATCCATGATCCGGTCCGTATCCCCAACCCCGACTACGGTCGTGATACCATTTACGGTGATAAGGATTCACGCTTCATCACCACCACTCCGGGACGTTGCCTTTTCAACGAGATCTGGGACAAGCGTCTTGGATTCTACAACAGCGTTGCCAAAAAGAAAAGTCTGGGTAAACTTATCAGTGATTCCTATGAAGTTGCCGGTCATGAAGCTACCATCAAGCTGCTGGATGATCTGAAAGATCTCGGTTACAAGCACTCCACGCTCGCCGGACTTTCCATCTCCATCGCCGACTTGAAGGTCCCCGAAGCTAAAGTCGAAATCATCGACAATGCCCGCGCCCAGATCGACGAAGTTCTCAAACAGTATGCCAACGGTATGCTGACCGACGGTGAACGTCACAAAAAGGTCATCGATATCTGGACCCAGGCTGGTGACGCGGTCAAAAATGAACTTTTTGAAAGCTTGGAAGAAGCCAGCCGCCGCGGCGAAGTCAACCCGGTTTACGCGATGATGGATTCCGGTGCCCGAGGCAGCAAAGATCAGATCAAACAGCTCGCCGGTATGCGCGGTTTGATGGCCAAACCGAATGGTGACATTATCGAACGTCCGATCATCTCCAACTTCCGTGAAGGACTTTCGGTGCTGGAATACTTCATCTCCACCCACGGTGCCCGTAAAGGTTTGGCTGATACCGCGTTGAAAACCGCGGACTCCGGTTACATGACCCGCCGTCTGGTCGACGTCGCCCAGGATGTCATCTGCCGCGAATATGACTGCGGAACCAGCAAAGGTGTCTGGACCAGTGCCATTGTCGAAGGTGACGAAGTCCAGATGCCGCTGCGCGACCGTCTGATCGGCCGTTACAGCGCTCAGGATATCCGCGACCCGGCATACAACGACGGCCGCATGATCATCCGTGCCGGTGAAGAATTCACTCCGGAAATCGCTGATCTCATTGAGAAACGCGGTATTCTTAAAGTGTTGATCCGTTCCGCGCTCACCTGTGAAACTCTCCACGGTCTCTGCGTCAAATGCTACGGCAAAAACCTTGCCAGCGACCGCGAAGCCCGCCCCGGTGATGCTCTCGGTATCATTGCCGCCCAGTCCATCGGTGAACCCGGTACCCAGCTTACCATGCGTACCTTCCACATCGGCGGTACCGCGTCTGCTGCTTACAAACAGCCGGTCATTTCCGCGCGTCACGCCGGTAAGATCAAGCTGTTGAATGTCCGTACTGTGGTCAACCAGAAGGGCAAGACCGTTGTGGTCAACAAAAACGGCTGCGTCATCATCTATGATCCGGAAAAAGCCAAGGCTGCCGAAGACAAGGCCCGTGCCGCATTGGAAGCTGAAGCCGCTATTCTGGGCATGATGCGCAAGGATTATGACTTCACCGAAGATGCCATTATCGAAGCCGAACTTGAACGTTATGACCTTGAACCCGGTTCGATCCTTGATCTCGGTGACGGCGATCTTGTTAAAGCCAATGAGGCCTTTGTCCGCTGGGAACCTGACCACGTGCCTATTATTATTGAAGAAAGCGGTGTGGTCGAACTTACCGACCTGGTCGAAGGTGTCACCATTCAGAAGCAGAAACGCGGCAGTGGTTCCGGTGACCAGGGTACGGTTATGGAACACCGTGACGACCTGCACCCGCAGATCACCGTCAAGGATGCTGAAGACAATCTGCTTTCCAACTATCCGCTTCCTGCCGGTGCTGTGTTGATGGTCAAAAACGGAGCAAAAGTCACTCCGGGTATGGTCGTCGCCCGTGTGCCGCGTCAGTCCGCCAAAAACAAAGACATCACCGGTGGTTTGCCGCGTATTGCCGAATTGTTTGAAGCCCGTATGCCCAAGGATGTCGCTGAAATCGCCAAGATCGACGGTTTCGTTGAAGTCGACAAACTGGTGCGCGGCAAACGGCAGCTGGTCATCAAAGACCCGGTTTCCGGTATGACTGAAGAACACAACGCCATTCCGCTGCACAAACATTTGGCAGTGAGCAAAGGCGACTTTGTACACAAGGGACAGAAACTTACTGAAGGTTCCATTGTTCCGCACGCATTGCTCGAGGTTTGCGGTATTCATGAGTTGCAGCGCCATCTGGTCGACGAGATCCAGCTGGTGTACCGCGCCCAGGGTGTGGAAATCAGCGACAAGCACGTTGAGATCATCATCCGTCAGATGATGCAGAAAGTGCGGATCACCGATCCGGGACAGACTCCGTATCTGGTCGGCGAACAGCCTGACCGGGTGGAATTCAACCGGATCAACCGCGAAGTGAGTGCCCGCGGCGAACGTCCGGCAGAAGCCGAACCGGTGCTGCTCGGTATCACCAAAGCGGCTCTGGAAACCGAAAGTTTCATCTCCGCCGCCAGCTTCCAGGATACCACCCGTATCCTTACTGAAGCTGCTACGATGGGTAAAGTCGACCGTTTGGCCGGTTTCAAAGAAAACGTCATTACCGGACATCTCATTCCTGCCGGTACCGGTGCCGCCAAGTTCCAGAATCTCCGTCTGAAATATCTGGGCACCGAGATCGAACCGGAACTCCCGGCGCAGGAAGAAGCCCCGCGCTCCTATGATGATGTCGCCGCCGAATGGCGCGATGCCGATGGGGCTGATGATGAGTTCCCCGAGGAGACCACTGAAGTGGTTTTCGATGAGGAAGAACTTGACGGTTTCGGCGAAACTGACGCAGGAATCGATGAAAATTGAGGTTTTTTGAGTAAAATTTCAATATCGGATTTGAAAATAGCACAAAGTTGTGCTATTTTATAAATCCGTCGATGTGTTGTGTTTGATTCGTAAGAGTTTTTTATATAAAGTGTAGAGTAAAAAAATCAGGAAATTACCATGCCGACAATCAATCAGCTGGTGCGTCTCGGACGCGAAGAGAAAGAAAAGAAAAGTAAATCAAAGGCGTTGACCGCCTGCCCGCAGCGCCGTGGCGTCTGCTTGCAGGTTACGACCCGTACCCCGAAAAAGCCGAACTCGGCGTTGCGCAAGATCGCCCGTGTGCGTCTGACCAACGGTCAGGAAGTTACCGCTTACATCGGCGGTGAAGGTCACAACCTTCAGGAACACTCCGTGGTTCTGGTCAAAGGCGGCCGTGTCCGTGACCTTCCCGGTGTGCGTTACCACATCGTCCGCGGTTCTCTGGACAGCCTCGGTGTTGACAAACGCCGTCAGGGCCGTTCCAAATACGGTGCCAAACGCCCGAAACCGGGTGCCGAAGACGCTAAAAAGAAAAAATAATACGGGAGTAATCGTGCTATGAGAAGACGTAGAGTCGTCAAGCGGGAGTTGACTCCCGATGTGAAGTACAACAGTTTGCTGGTCGCCCGGTTGATCAATACCATCATGACCCGCGGCAAAAAATCCACCGCCCAGGGCATTGTTTACAGTGCTTTTGAGCTGATGGAAGCCAAAAAGCCGGATATGCCGGCGATCGATATCTTTACCCAGGCGCTTGAAAATGTCAAGCCCAAGGTCGAAGTCAAGAGCCGTCGTGTCGGCGGTGCCACCTATCAGGTGCCCATCGATGTCGATCCGGAACGTCAGGTCGCTCTGGCCATGCGCTGGATCACCACCTATTCCCGCGGCCGCAAAGGCAAATCCATGGTCGAATCCCTCGCCGGTGAACTGCTGGATGCCTTCGACAACACCGGTGCTTCTGTGAAGAAAAAAGAAGACACCTTCAAAATGGCGCAGGCGAACAAGGCGTTCGCTCACTACCGCTGGTAATCCGGGGCTGGTTTCACTATGAACGACAAAGTATTTGCAGAGTCCCCGAACCGTCTGGTTCCGCTCCGTCAGGTGCGCAACATCGGTATTATGGCTCACATCGACGCCGGTAAGACCACTCTTACCGAGCGTATCCTTTACTATACCGGCAGAAACTACAAGATCGGTGATACCCACGAAGGTACCGCCACCATGGACTGGATGAAACAGGAACAGGAACGCGGTATCACCATTACCTCCGCTGCCACCACCTGCTTCTGGGAGTTGAACGGTGTCAAGCATCGTGTCAACATCATCGACACTCCGGGACACGTCGACTTCACCGCTGAAGTTGAACGTTCTCTCCGTGTTTTGGACGGTGCTGTCGCTGTCTTCTGTTCCGTCGGTAAAGTCCAGCCCCAGACTGAAACCGTCTGGCGCCAGGCCCAGAAATACGGCGTGCCCATCATTGCTTTGATCAACAAAATGGACCGTACCGGTGCCGATTTTGAAGGTGCGGTCGGTGAAATCAAGAGCAAACTCGGAGCCACCCCGATCCCGGTCACCATTCCGATCGGTAAAGAAAATGAATTCCGCGGCGTGATCGACGTTTTCGCCAACAAGGCGATCTACTTCGATGGCGACAACGGTGAAAAGATGCGCGTTGAAGAGGTTCCGGCTGATCTTCAGGATTACCGCGAACAGTTCTATCACGAAGGTCTGGAAGTTCTGGCTGAAGTCGATGACGAAGTCATGGAACTCTACCTCGAAGAGAAGACCCCCGATTATGATATGATCCAGGCCGCTCTCCGCCGCGCCACGCTGGCTGCCAAAGCGGTTCCCGTCTGCTGCGCTTCTGCGTTCAAAAAACGCGGTGTCCAGCCGCTGCTCGATGCGGTCGTCCGTTATCTGCCCTCTCCGGTCGACACCTGGGAAATTCAGGGTACTGATCCGGATACCGGTGCTGACAAGACCCGCCACGTCGGCGACAAGCAGCCGTTCAGCGCACTGGTCTTCAAGATCATGACCGACCCGTTCGTCGGTAAACTTTACTATTTCCGTGTGTACTCCGGTGTTGCCCAGCAGGGTATGACCGTTTTCAACCCGCGTACCAATAAACGTGAACGTCTCGGCCGTCTGCTTCAGATGCACGCCAACCAGCGTGAAGAACGTGACGAGATCTTCTCCGGTGATATCGCGGCTGCGGTCGGTTTGAAGAACGTTACCACCGGTGACACCATCTGCCTTGAAGATGATCCCATCGTTCTGGAATCCATGAGCTTCCCCGAACCGGTTATCTCCATCGCTGTTGAACCCAACTCATCCGGCGACCGTGACAAACTTTCCAAAGGTTTGATTGCTCTTGCCGAAGAAGACCCGACCTTCCAGGTCCAGAGCAACGAAGAAACCGGACAGACCATCATCTCCGGTATGGGTGAGCTGCACCTCGAAATCATTCTCGACCGTCTGGTCCGTGAATTCAAGGTCGAAGCTGCCACCGGTGCTCCGCAGGTCGCTTACCGTGAAGCCATCTGCAAACCGGCAACTTCCGATATGAAGTTCGTCCGTCAGAGCGGTGGTCGCGGTCAGTATGGTCACTGTATCATCAATCTTATCCCGCAGGAACGCGGTGCCGGTATCACCGTTGAAAACAAAGTCGTCGGCGGTAACATTCCCAAGGAATTTATCAAACCGATCGAAAACGGTATCCGTGAAGCTGCCGCCAGCGGTGTGCTCGCCGGTTATTCCGTGGTTGACTTCAAAATCGAAATCATTGACGGCAGCTATCACCCGGTAGACTCTTCGGAAATGGCGTTTAAGATCGCCGGTTCCATGGCATTCAAAGATGCCGCCAAAAAGGCCGGAATCGAGCTCCTTGAACCGATCATGAAGGTCGAATTGACCACTCCGGATGAAAACATGGGTGACCTTATCGGTGACTTGACCAGCCGTCGCGGTGCGATCGCCGAGATCAATGCCGGTGACAATGGTTTCACCCGGGTCAATGCCAATGTTCCGCTTGCCGAAATGTTCGGTTATGCCACAGCGATCCGTTCGCTGTCCCGCGGCCGTGCCTCTTATTCAATGGAGCCGGCGCACTTTGAGAAGGTTCCAAAGCAAGTTCAAGATAAAATCGTGGAGAAAAAGTAAGTTATGGCTACGGCAAAAAGTCAGCGTATCCGCATCCGGCTTCAGGCTTATGAACACCGGATCCTGGATCAGAGCGTTAACGAGATTTTGGATGCGGCCAAGCGTACCGGTGTTGTTGTCGCCGGTCCGATTCCGCTTCCGACCCGCATTGAGCGGTGGACGGTCAACCGTTCTCCCCATGTCGACAAAAAGTCCATGGAGCAGTTCGAAATCCGTACCCACAAGCGCATGCTGGACATCGTCAATCCCAATGCCCGCACCGTGGATGAGCTGAAAAAGCTCAATCTGCCCGCCGGTGTGGATATTTCGATCAAAACGGGCTTCTGATAAACAGAAGTCCGGGATTTCCGGGTGACGTGCCCGGAAATCTGATACCGACGCTCCCGGCCGATTGGGAGTGAGTATCATCAGAAACTTTCTCAAAAATTGAGAGGAGAAAAATGAAAGGTTTAATCGGTAAAAAGCTCGGCATGACTCAGGTCTACGACGAGAAGGGCGTTCTGATCCCGGTGACGGTGATCGAAGTCGGTCCCTGCGTTGTCACCGCGGTCAAGACTGTTGAGCGCGACGGCTACAGCGCCATTCAGTTGGGCTACGGCTCTCGCAAAGCAAAAAATGTTACGAAGGCGTGTCAGGGCCACTTGGCCAAGGCCGGTGTTACCGGCGCGGCATTGCCGGCGGTGCTGCGTGAAATCCGCACCGCGGAGACTGTTGAAGCAGGTACTGTCCTCAAGGCTGATATCTTTTCCGCCGGAGAGTATCTCGATGTGACCGGGACTACCAAAGGTCGTGGTTTCCAGGGCTGCGTCAAGCGTTGGAACTTCGGCGGCGGCCGTGCCAGCCACGGTGGTGACTGGGAACGTCGTCCAGGTTCTATCGGACAGTGCGAATTCCCCGGTCGTGTTGCCAAGGGCAAAAAGATGCCCGGACACTACGGCAATGACCGCTGCACTGTGCAGAATCTCAAGATCGTCCGCGTTATGGCCGAGGAAAATGTTATCCTCGTCAAAGGCGCCATCCCCGGTGCCAACGGCGGTTTGTTGACAGTCAAGAGCGCGCTGAAAAAAGCCGCAGCGAAATAAGAGGAGGCAATACAAATGTCAAATATTTTGGATATCCTCGATTGCAGCGGTGCCAAGGTTGGTGAATACACCATCCCCGAAGGCGTGATCGAGATGGAAAAAGGCGCACAGGCAGTTCACGATACTGTCGTCGCTTATCTGGCCGGTGCCCGTGCCGGCAGTGCCTGCACCAAGACCCGCGGACTGGTTCGCGGCGGTGGTGCCAAACCCTGGCGTCAGAAAGGCCGCGGCGGTGCCCGTGCCGGTTCCAACCGTTCACCCGTCTGGGTCGGCGGCGGTACCATCTTCGGACCCCAGCCCCGTTCCTTCGCCAAGAAGGTCAACAAAAAAGTTCTGGTTCTCGCTCTGAAGCGCGCTCTTTCTGAACGTATTGCCGAAGGCGATGTCGTGGTGCTCGATAAGTTCGCGATCGCGGATCACAAGACCCGCAGCGCTTATGCTGTGCTCAAGAACCTCAAGATTCAGAATGATACCATCATGCTCACTGTCAGCGAATATGATGAAGCCACCGTCTGCGCGACCGGCAACATTCCGAACCTCGTTCTGCGCCGCTCCGGCACCGTCAATGTTTACGAACTGCTCCGGTTCAAGAAGCTGGTCTTCAGCAAGGATGCACTGGACGCTTTCATCGGACGCCTGGCGTAATAAGGAGATATCAAGATGAATAACGCTTTTGATGTTATTATCGCGCCGGTTGTCACTGAAAAGTGCAACGCGCTGATGCAGGAAAAGAAGTATACTTTCAAAGTCAACCCCAAAGCCGGCCGTATCGAAATCGCCCGCGCTGTGGAAGAACTTTTCAAAGTCAAAGTCGCCAAGGTCAACGTGATGAACTATCAGGGCAAAGCCAAACGCGCCGGACGTACCATGAAAATGGGTCGCCGTGCCGATTGGAAACGCGCTGTCGTCACCCTCGCCGAAGGCAGTATTGAAATCATCTAAGGGAGTTTAAGATAACATGGCTATCAAAAGTTACAATCCGACGACTCCCTCACGGCGGCACATGACCGTGATCGACACTGCCACTTTGAGCAAGGTCGCTCCCGAGAAGAGCCTGCTGAAGGGTAAAAAATCCACCGGTGGCCGTAACAATCAGGGTCGTATCACCACCCGTTTCCGCGGTGCCGGTAACAAGCGCAGCTACCGTATGGTTGACTTCTATCGTACCAAAGACAATGTCGTGGCAAAAGTTGCTACCATTGAGTACGATCCCAACCGTACCGCCAACATCGCGCTTATCAACTACGCCGATGGCGAAAAAGCCTACATCCTCGCCCCCGTCGGCCTCAAGGTCGGCGACAAGGTGATGAATGGTGCCAACGCGGAACTCAAACCGGGCAACTGCCTCAAGCTGCGGGACATCCCCGTCGGTATCGAGATCTGCTGCATCGAAATGACTCCGGGCTCCGGTGCCAAACTTGTCCGCTCCGCCGGTCAGGTCGCCACCCTCCGTGGTAAAGAAGAAAACTATGCGCAGATCAAGCTGCCGTCAGGTGAAGTCCGCATGATCCATCTCGATTGCCGCGCGATGATCGGTCAGATCGGCAATGCTGATATCATGAATACCAAGCTCGGTAAAGCCGGTAAGAAACGTTACAAAGGTTTCCGTCCGCACGTCCGCGGTGTTGCTCAGAACCCGGTCGACCATCCGATGGGTGGTGGTGAAGGTCGTGAGTCCGGTGGCGGTCATCCCGTTTCTCCCTGGGGCAAACTTGCCAAAGGCAAACGTACCCGCAATCCGCGTAAAGGTTCCAAGAACTTCATTGTTGAACGGAGGAAGAAGTAATGGCCAGATCCATCAAAAAAGGACCGTTTGTCGATCAGTATCTTATCGACAAGATCTCCAAGATGACCGCCGCCAACAAAACTGCGGTCAAAACCTGGTCCCGCCGGTCTCTTATCATTCCGGATTTTGTCGGACACACCTTCAATGTGCATAACGGCAAAAGCTTTGTCCCGGTGTTCGTCACTGAAAACATGGTCGGTCACAAGCTTGGCGAATTCGCCCCGACCCGCGTCTTCAAAGAACACGGTGTTATGTCCGGTAAGTAATCCTTACTGCGCCAAAAGCTCCCAGAACTCTGGGAGCTTTTTTGTTTTTCACGGAGCATTCTCGCTTTGCAGGGACGTGCCTTGCTGTCGTCGCCGCTCGGGTCGAGTACTGGAGTACACTCCCCTCGCGGACTCCTCTGCAAAACACGTCCTGCTGTGCGATAATGCTCCTGATTTCTGACCGCTGGCGTTTGCGCTTGTTGTCGGGCTGTCGCCCGACAGGCGGATGGTAGTGTTTGGTTCCGCCTGACGGCGGTTGTTGCGAAGCAACCCGATCAAGCCCGACCAACGGGAAGGGCGCGACACCTCGCAGCGGCACGTTTGCCGCCGTCCTGCTGTGCGATAATGCTCCTGATTCCGGGTTGGCTGGCATTGGTGCCTATTGTCGCGCCTCCGGCACGACAGGCAAGGTAGTGTTTGATTCCGCCTGACGGCGGTATTTTTTTGGGGGCGCGCCTTGCGGTAGTCGCCGCTCGGAGATGGGCTGGCGCACGTACATAGTGCCGCATGGAGCGATGTTGTCTAACGGACAAAAACGGACTTAAACGGACGGTACGGACAATAAGTCGCCCATTGTCTTTACGCCGGCGAGTGCCGCATTGTATTTACTGCCGCGAGTCCGTACTCCTCCGTATATCTCCGTACCTCTCCGTACTTACCGCGCCCAATCATCAAACCAACGTTGTCTTACTCTCAAACCGCCCCTTGTCTTTATGTCTGCGGATACCGCATGGTCTGTTTTTGCCGCGCGTCCGACCCGTCTGACATGTCCGACTTGTCCGACTTGTCCGTACAGACGGTAAAAATACCAGATTTTTCAAGATAACTTTTTGGTTATCTTTGTTTTCTTGCTTGCAAAAACACGGTTCCGGTGCTATATTAATTGAGATTACAGTTTTTACCAATTAACTTATTTGTCAAAGACAAAAAATTTTAAGGAGATGTCAATGAACAAAGAAATGCTGCTCAATGGTGTGCAGTTGATGGTGTTCGGAATGGGCATGGTCTATGTCTTTCTGATCGTCATGATTTTCTGCATGAAACTTCTCAATGCTGTCCTCGCGCCGATCGTCAAGCGTCAGCAGGAAGCCGAAGCCGCCGCCAAGGCCGCAGAAGCTGCCAAAAAACCTGCCGCCGCCGCTTCTTCCGATGATCTGGCTCTGGTTGCCGCCGCCGTTGCTTCGGTTGCCGCCGCCCGCCGCTGAATAACGAAATCAAACAACAATTATTAAATAAAAGGTGTCCAAATGAAAAAAATCAAATTCATGGATTGCTCGTTCCGCGACGGATTCCAGTCCTGCCTCGGTGCCCGTGTCAAAACTGAAGATTTCCTGCCCGCGCTCGAAGCCGCTGTCAAAGCCGGTATCAACTACATCGAAATCGGCGGCGGTGCCCGTTTCCAGAGCCTTTTTTTCTACACCCAGGAAAACGCCTTTGAAGAAATGGACAAATGGCGTGCTTGTGTCGATTCCGTCACTCCCGGCGTGAATCTGCAGACCCTTTCCCGCGGTGTCAACGTGGTCGGTCTTTCCAGCCAGAGCAGCGACATCATCGACCTCCATGCCAAGCTGTTCAAGAAGCATGGTATCACCACCATCCGTAACTTCGACGCGCTCAACGACGTCCGCAACCTCGACGTCTCCGGTCGCGCCATCGCCAAATACGGTCTGAAACATCAGGTCACTGTTACCCTGATGGGTTTGGCTCCCGGATTGAATGAATCCTATGCCCACACCCCGAAATTCTACATCGACAGCTTGAACAACATCATCGCTTCCGGCATCCCCTTCGACAGCCTCGCTTTCAAAGATGCTTCCGGTACCAGCACCCCCGCCACCGTTTTTGAAACTGTCAAGCAGGCGCGCGCCATCCTCGACAACACCTACGGCGCCGGTGCCAAAGAGATCCAGTTCCACACCCACGACACTGCCGGTATGGCTGTTGCCTGCAACATGGCGGCTATCGAAGCCGGTGCGGATGTGATCGACCTCGCCATGAGCCCGCTTTCCGGCGGCACCTGCGAAGCTGACATCCTCGTCATGTATCAGCGTCTGCGCGGCACCGAATACACCCTCGACATCGATCCGGAAAAAATCCTCGAAGCTGAAAAAGTTTTCGAAAAATGCATGGACAAATACTTCATGCCCCCCGAATCCATGCAGGTTTCTCCGAAGATCATCTTCTCCCCCATGCCCGGCGGCGCGCTCACTGCCAATACCCAGATGATGCGCGACAACAAGTGCCTCGACAAATACGACAAGTGCATCGAAGAAATGCGTGAAGTCGTTGCCAAAGGCGGTTTCGGTACCTCCGTTACCCCGGTCAGTCAGTTCTACTTCCAGCAGGCGTTCCGTAACGCCATGCAGGGCAAAAACGCTGACGGTTCCTGGAAGATGGACCCCAACGGCTACGGCAAAATGGTCCTGGGCTACTTCGGCAAGACCCCGGTCGCTCCCGATCCGCAGCTGGTCAAATGGGCGAGCGAACAGCTCAACCTCGAACCCACCACCAAAGCTGTCGTTGAAATCAACGATGCCAACCCCAAACTCGGTATCGCCTACAACACCCAGCTTCTGAAAGACAACGGTATCGAAGTTACCGAAGAAAACATCTTCATCGCCGCCGCCTGCGGTGAAAAAGGTATCAACTTCCTCAAGGGCGACAAGCCCATGGGTATCCGTTACAAAGAAGAAGCCAAACCCGCCGCCAAGGGTGGTGCTTACACCGCTGATATCGATGGTGCCAAAGTCGCCGTCGAAGTCAACGCCGCCAACGGAACCTACACCGCCAAGGTCAATGGCAAGAGCTACACCGTCAAACTCGCTGACGGCATCGATGCTGCTGCCGCTTCTGCACCGGCTGCCGCTCCCGCTGCCGGCGGTGCTGCCGCTCCCCTGACCACTCCGCTTCCCGGAACCGTCATGAAGATCGAGGTCAAAGCCGGTCAGGCGGTCAAAAACGGCGATACCATCATGATCCTCGAAGCTATGAAAATGGAAACCCCGGTCACTGCTGACCGCGACGGTGTCATCGCTTCCATCGAAGTTGCCGTCGGCGATGTCGTCGGCGAAGGCGATACCCTCGTCATGATCGGCTGAATCTGAGGAGTAAAACACAAATGAGTAACTTCAAAAAATTCAGCGTTGCTCTCATCTTCGCAGTTGCGGCAATTTTTACCGCAACTGCCGGAGATTGCAAATCCGGTTGCAATGAGATCAAAATTCCGAAAAAACTTACCCTTGACAAAAAGACCAGCGATGGCATTTTTGCCTGGTACAAGACTAATGACGGCCGCCGTTTCCTGAAATATGTTCACGAGAAACCCGCGACCATCTACACCGTCACCATCCCTTATAACGGTATTTGCAAACCCGGCCGCCAGATGATGATGTATCATCCGGAAGGCTGCAGCAAAGGTCTGCTCAATTCCAGTGTCACCATCAAACGCGTGAAACTTGCTTCCTGTGTCAAGGATGCCGGTGTCATTTATCCCGGCACCTGGATCGGTGAATTCGCCATTCTCGAAGCTACCCAGAGCGCAGTCGCCGGTGGTGCTGAAATCGGCAAAATGCCCGGCTGGGGCGAAACCTTCAAGAAACTGTGGCAGAGTACCGGTATCTATGACCTCTACCGTCAGACCACCAGTGATTTCTCCAAGACCTGGACTCTCGGTCTTGGCCGTGTGATCATGATCTGCGTTGCGTTGATCCTGCTCTACCTCGCCATCGCCAAAGAGTTTGAACCCCTGCTTCTGCTGCCCATCGGCTTCGGTGCGATGCTTGCCAATATTCCCTTGGCCGGTATCTCCGGTCCGGATGGATTGCAGGGTATGGTCTTTGAAGTCGGTATCAACAGCGGCGTATTTCCGCTGCTGATCTTCATGGGTGTCGGTGCGATGACTGACTTCGGTCCCCTTATCGCCAACCCGAAAACCGCTCTTCTCGGCGGTGCCGCCCAGTTCGGTATCTTCTCCGCTCTGCTCGGTGCGCTCTGCCTCGGCGCAGTCGGAATCGATTTTGACCTCAAGGATGCCGCTTCCATCGGTATCATCGGCGGTGCCGACGGCCCGACCGCTATCTTCCTTGCCAGCCGCCTGTCTCCGAAACTTCTCGGTGCGATCGCGGTTGCCGCCTACAGCTACATGGCTCTGGTTCCCATTATCCAGCCGCCCATCATGAAGCTGCTGACCACCGAAGCTGAACGCAAAATCAAAATGAGCACCCTGCGGCCGGTGAGCAAACTGGAGAAGATCTGCTTCCCCGTTCTTATCACTTTGCTCTGCGCTTTCCTGCTCCCCGATGCTGCCCCGCTGATGGGTATGCTGATGTTCGGTAACTTGCTCAAAGAAAGCGGCGTCACCAGCCGTTTGAGCGATACCGCCCAGAATGCGTTGATCAACATCGTCACCATCTTCCTCGGTATCGCCGTCGGAAGCAAGCTCTCTGCTGACCAGTTCCTGAGTCTGCAGACGGTCGGTATCCTGCTGCTCGGTTGTGTGGCATTCTGTATCGGTACTGCTACCGGTATTATCTTTGCCAAGCTGATGAACTGCTTCAGCAAGACCAAAATCAACCCGCTGATCGGTTCCGCCGGTGTTTCCGCTGTGCCGATGGCTGCCCGTGTTGCCAACAAAGTCGGTCTGGAAGCTGACCCGCGCAACTTCCTGCTGATGCACGCCATGGGACCCAACGTTGCCGGTGTTATCGGCTCCGCTGTTGCTGCCGGTGTGTTGCTGAATATGCTCCAGAATCTCTGAAGCGTACAGACTCAAAAACCGTGTCCGGTATGGACACGGTTTTTTGTGTTTTAACGCGCCTGAACCGGGCGTTTTTTTGCGCCTGTCGTCCGGCGGATGCCGCATGGTCTGTTTTTGCCGCGTGTCCGACATGTCCGACACAACGCGCCAAATCAGCAAACCCGCATCGTTTTTGCGGCACGTCTGCCGCTTTTTTTGCATCGTCATCTTGATTTTTCCCGGGGCAGGGTGTATCTTTAGCCAAGTGCATGATAATATTACTTAAGGGATCAGATATGGGATCGAAAATCACTCTGGCGGCGGCAGATTCCACCGCACAGGACAAAGCAAAAGCGGATTTTGTCTGTACCGGCAAGAATGATGAAGCGGTTATAAACTCCGCACTGGAAAAGTTGATCAAAGGCGGTACGCTTCAACTGCTGGATGGCAATTACATTATTGAAGATTTTTCCAATGAGGGAAATTCTGCCATATATGCCGGTTTCAACAATGGTAACGCCCGGGTGATAAATATTACCGGAGACACCGAAAACAAATCCTACAATACCAGTTTCGGAGTCGTTTTCCGTGTGCCGGAACATACGGTAAATGCTATGGATAAAGAGGAAACTTACCGGGTTTTCTACGGATGTTCCGCCAAGCCGGATGCCGCGCCGGACTGGTTCACCTACACCCATGTCAACAATGTTCATTTTGAAAACTTTTACATCAAATTTGCCGATTGTACCCGTAAAATCATCGGTATCGACTGCCGCAATTTCGGTTCAAGCATGATCAAACAGGTAGGAATTTATACTGAACGTTATTTCCCCGACCGCTTTCTCCATCTTAAGCCGCCCACTCCCGTTCCCGGACTTATCGGAGTTGTTTCCTGTCCCTCGTCCAATGACGAAATGTCCCGCATCGGACTGGATACCGTCTGCACCGGCGGACTTCACACCGGATTTTATATCTGTGAAGTGGACAAAATGATCATGAACTGCTGTACTGCCGCCCGCTGTTGTTACGGTTATGTGTTCAAAGGCGGTGAAAAGACCCTCACCGTGCTGAATTGTTCTGATGAAGGCAACACCCATCTGCCCAAGTTTACCCTCAAACCGGGGAAACACGGACACATTACGCTCATCGACTTCAATGTGGAACGCTTCAATTCCGATTTTATCCCCGATGATCCGGAAGGAAATACTGAACCGGCGGCGGTGGAAGATCTTCCCGGTTCGTGGTCAGGGTATCTTTCCTACACTATGCAGGGCAGAGCCTACGGGCTCACCCGCTTCTGGGCGGATGGGCACGGTCACAATATCCGGACGGTCAACCAGAATCACCGCCGCGACTGCCGCCCGGAATTTCCCGAATATCTGGAAACATATTTTGACAGTACTACCAATAAGACTCTGACCTGGAATGGTAATGTCTGGGTCGATGCAATGGGGAATATCATTGAATAAGGCACGTTTTTTGCTGTTCAGGTTGAAAAAAGTGCAAAATAACGCTATATTACTGTGATTACAGTGATTTATCTGGAGAATATAATGAGAATTGAACTTTATCCCAACGGTATCCCCGGTAAAAGTCCGGAAGATGATTTCATGCCGTATATCGATACCTTTCTGCTCGATGCCGCCAAAACTCCTCTCGGAGCGGTACTGGTTCTTCCCGGCGGCGGTTATCATCACCGTGCCATTCATGAAGGTGATCCGGTCGCCCGCCGTTTCAATGATCTCGGATACCACGCCTTTGTGCTTCAGTACCGGGTCCAGCCGTCAGTTTCCCCCGCTCCGCAGCTTGACGTGGTGCGCGCGTTGAAAATCATCCGCGCCAATGCGGAAAAGTGGTATATCCAGCCGGATAAGATCGCTGTCTGCGGATTTTCAGCCGGAGGTCACCTCGCCGCCTGTGCCGGAATGGTTGCCGGTAATTATACCGTTGAACAGAAAGATGAAGCGGACAACTTCTCCGGCAAAGCCGATGCCATGCTGCTTGGTTATGCGGTGCTTGATGCCAAATCCAGAGTGTACCGTCCCGGATCACCTTACTTTGATGTGGACGGTACTCCAATCGATCCGTGTTCACTGGTCGATGACACAACGGTTCCGGCTTATGTCTGGCATACTGCGGCAGATACTGTGGTCAACTGCAGCGGTTCAGCGGATTTTGCCTGCAAAATGTGGAAACACGGTCGCGTTTGCGAGCTGCATATTTTCCCCGAAGGGCCGCACGGTCGCGGTCTGGGCTTCGGTTTTCCCGATATCATCAGCTGGAGCAATGAAGCGGCGGTCTTCCTCGAACACCGCTGCGGATTCACCCGGGGCGCCTGTTTCAGATAACATCAACAAATTTCAAGGAATATCATTATGAGAATACCACTTTACAAAAATCCCGCCGCTGCTCCGAGCGGCAACGAAGCCGATAACTTTGCTCCTTACATGGATACCTTTCTGGTCGGCGGAGCATGTACCCCATTGGGGCTGGTCGTCGTCCTCCCCGGCGGCGGATACAGCCATCGCGCCTACCATGAAGGCGATCCGATTGCCCAGCGGTTCAATGAATTGGGATTTCACGCTGTGGTTGTCCAGTACCGGGTCAGACCTTACACCTATCCTGCCGGAGTCAATGATGTCGCCCGCGCCATCCGGATCATCCGCGCCAACGCGGAAAAGTGGAAAGTCGATCCGGATAAAATCGCCGTTTGCGGTTTCTCCGCCGGTGGACACCTTGCCGGAACTGCCGGACTTTACTACCAGGATGCCACTCATGTCGAGGGCGATGAAGCCGATCAGTTCTCCGCCCGTCCGGATGCGATGCTGTTGTGCTATCCGGTGATCGCCGCCACGGAAGAATTTTCTCACAAAGGCAGTGCCCTCAATCTGCTCGGTCCTGATGCCAGTGAAAGCGACAAGGCAAAGATGGATCTGCATAAAGCGGTAACTGAAGATACTCCGCCCGCTTTTATCTGGCACACCGTCACCGATCAGGTGGTTCCGGTGCAGAATGCGCTGGCTTTCGGCAATGCGATGATCGCCAATAACCGTCTGTGTGAAATGCACATTTTCCCGGAAGGTCCCCACGGCCGCGGTCTGGGTTTTGCCTGTCATGCGCTTGCCCAGTGGACGGCTTTGGCGGCGAACTTTTTGAGTGTTACGCTGGACTTCCCGCGTGGAAGAAAATTCACTGAATAATGGTGCATATTTTTGATCATCTGGCTGTGGAATTTCCGGAAAAAGCGGTCTTTCTCCGGCTGGGTGGTCATTGCACAAAAACCGGATTGGATGAACGGGAGAAACTGCATTTTATGCAGATTTCCCGTCAGGCGTTTGCTCTCTGCGAACCTTGCGGCAGGTGGAGCATATTGAGAATTTCTGCTGCCGGTGCCGATTGCGTGGAAACGGAAAAAGGCGTTTTGTCTCTGGGCAGAGATTTTTGCGGGACGGCTCAAAATGCTTCACATTTGTGGTGCGGGGCAGTAACCATCGGAAATAAACTTACAACCTTGCGCGATGAATTGGATTCGATTTCGGCAAGTGCCGTTTTCGATGCGGTCGGCAGTGAGTGCGCCGATGCGGCGATGGATATGCTGTATGCCTTGAGCCGCAGTGAACTCTTCCGCAACAGAATGGTTTTAAGAGAACGCCGTTTTTCACCGGGGTACGGCGATATGCCGTTAGCTTTGCAAAAGTTTTTTTATTCGGAACTTGATATGGCGCAAATGGAGGTGACTCTCAATGAAAATAATTTTTTCATCCCGGAAAAAACCGTCACCGCATTCGCCTTTATCCATACATTATAAGGAAAAATTATGACCAGAGTTGAATTTAGAGAACTTGCCCGGCGCGGTATTCTGCTGGACGGTGCCACCGGAACTGAACTTATCAAGCGCGGTATGCCAGCCGGTGTCGCTCCCGAACTCTGGGTGTATGAGCATCCGCAGGCGATTTTTGAAGTGCATAACGCCTATTTGCACAGCGGAAGCAATATCGTTTACGCTCCGACATTCGGCGGCAACCGCTGCAAACTGGCAGAATTCGGTCTCGCCGACCGTCAGCAGGAGATCATCGGCAGTTTGATGCGCATGACCAAAGATAACGCGAAAAATGCGTATGTTTTCGGTGACATTGCCCCCACCGGTCGCTTTGTTGAACCTTTCGGCGATCTCGCTTTTGAAGATGCGGTCGCAATTTTCCGCGAACTTGCCAAAATCCTTGCCGATAACGGCGCCGACGGCTTCGCTATTGAAACGATGATGGATATTCAGGAGGCGCGCGCCGCGCTGCTCGGCTGCCGCGAAGCGGCTCCGGAGTTGCCGATAATGGTGACGATGACCTTTGAAAGTTCCGGCAAGACCTTGACCGGATGTGACCCGGTGGCAAGTTTGATCACATTGCAAAGTCTGGGTGCCGATGCTTTCGGCTGCAACTGCTCCACCGGTCCGCGTGAAATGGCGGAGGTCATTCGCAAGATGAAACCATTTGCCAAAATCCCGCTCATCGCCAAACCCAACGCCGGATTGCCGAAAATGGTCAACGGCAGAACCGTGTTTGAAATGGATGATGCCGCCTTTGCCGCCGCCGTGCCGGAACTGGTTTCTGCCGGAGCATCGATCATGGGCGGCTGCTGCGGTACGACACCGGAACATTTGAAAGCGATGAATGAGATTTTCCGCAAAAGCAGATTGCTCCCGGTGGAAACTTCAGATTCAAGTGCCGTTTCCTCACCCTCGCGTTACCGGGAAATCGCTCCCGGCAAACCATTCACCTTGATCGGTGAACGTATCAACCCAACCGGCAAAAAGGCTTTGCAAGCTGAATTGCGCGAAGGAAAAACCGATATCGTTTTTGATTTTGCCACCCAGCAGTTATCTGCCGGAGCGGAGATCCTCGATGTCAATATGGGATTGTCCGGCATTGATGAAGCGGCGATGATGCAGGCGGCGATCGCCCGCATCGTCAAAAGCACTCCGGCGATATTGTGTATCGACTCCACTGATCCGGCAACGGTGGAACGCGCCTTGCGGCTCTACCCGGGACGCGCGCTGCTCAATTCGATTTCCGCCGAAGAAAAGCGGCTCAAAGCGGTTCTTCCCATCGCCGCCAAATACGGTGGGATGCTGATTCTGCTTCCTTTGACCGATGCCGGATTGCCCAAAAGCGGAGAGGAACGGTTTACAATTCTCCAAACTATCATTGCTGAAGCGGAAAAATACGGCTATGAAAAAGCTGATTTCTGCGTGGATGCGCTGATTTTGGCCGTTTCCACCGACCCCGGTGCCGGACGGAGCGCGCTGGATTTCATCTCCCGCTGTTGCAAAGAAAATTTCAACACCGTCTGCGGTTTGTCCAATATCAGTTTCGGCTTGCCCAACCGGCCGCTGGTCAACCGGACATTTTTGAGCATGGCAATGGGATGCGGTCTCAATATGGCGATCGCCAACCCGCTCTTTACCGAATTGACCGATGAGATCAGCGCCGCCAACGCCTTGCAGGGATTGGATACCAATATGAGTTGTTTCCTTGAGAAATTTGCCAACACGTCTGCTTCAACGCCCGTTGCGTCAAGCGCACAAACTCCGGCAGAAAAACTCTATAATACCATTCTTTCAGGTGACGTTGACGGTGTGAAAAGCCGTATCGATACTCTGCTCAAAAGCGGAATCGCTCCGGAAAATATCATCAATGAGATCCTTATTCCAGCTATCACCGAAGTCGGCAGTAAATATGAGAAAAAAGAATTTTTCCTGCCGCAGTTGATTTCCGGAGCCGAAGCCATGAGCTGCGGAACCGCCTATCTCGAACCGATGCTGCTTGCCAAAGCTGAAACCGCTTCCGCTTCACATAAACTCATCATCGCTACCGTCAAAGGCGATATCCACGATATCGGCAAAAATATCGTTGCGGTGATTTTGCGAAACTACGGCTTTGAAGTCATTGACCTCGGAAAAGATGTTCCCGCTGAAACCATCATCGACTGCGCGGTAAAAAACAATATCAAAGTCATTTGTCTATCCGCATTGATGACCACCACCATGAATGCCATGCGCGATGTGATCGACCTTGCCAAAAAACACAAACTGGATGACCTCAAATTCATCATCGGCGGAGCGGTGGTCGATGATAACTTCGCCGCCGAGATCGGAGCAGTATACGCCAATACCCCAATGGATACGGTGCATCTGGCGGAGGCGATCTCATCGGCTCTTTGACCGCCTGCAAACGCGCCTTTCGTCCGGCTGAAAAGCTGCCGCGACAACGGAGCGGCAAAATACCTCGCTTTTCTCGGAAAGGGGTGGGGGGCGGGGAGGGGAAAACCCTCTTTTCCCGTGAAAAGAGGGTTTTCCCCTCCCCGCAAATCACCGCCATGCGGCGGTTTATTACACTGATAATAAATAATTTTTACTGCAAAAGAGCTTGTATTTTTAACTTGTATGTCGCAAAACTACTATTGCTCTTTGCAGGAGTATCTTTTTTAGTTGCCTTGATTTCCGTGTTGGGGATGCTGGAACAGGGATTTTTGCTCCCCGCTATCTTTTCTGCGGTTGTTTGTCTCTGTATCGGTTTGCAAGTAAAAGCGCAAGGGCAGTTTCATTTGAGTATCTGCCAGATCAACTTCAATCTGCAAAAAATCGTTGATCATCTGGAAGAGTGATCACATTTTTGTTGCGGCCTTGTATCCGCTGTCATTTTAAAAGCTCCTGAATATCTTTGATGATAATCTGCAATAAAGCGGCAGTTCCGTGAAAATGCCACCAGGGGCGGCGGGCAATTTCTTTTGCCTTTTGCAACGCCGGGCTGTTCAGATTTTCAACATTTTGCAGCAAAACAACATATTTGTCGTTGCGTACAGTTGACATGTTGTAACTCCAGCGGATCCCCGGAATATCATCGTTATCGGCTTTTTGAAATTCCCGCGTTAAAAGGATCGCAAATCTCCACCGCTGAAAGCTGCTGTTTACATAATGACAGGCAAAATAGCCGGATTTGTTTTTTTTCTCCATATCTTCAGGAGAAAGAATTTCATAATTTTTAACTGACATTTTATTTCATCCTCCCCCCGCCCAAAAAGAACAGGTAAATAAACATATAAATTATTAAAACTATAAACGGCAATGCAAAGATCGCCAATGCGATAACTGCCGCCAGCCCAAGGAACGTTAAAATGTAGTCCTTCCAAGGTGTCGGGGGCAATGGTCTTGTCGGATCAAAAGCCCAGCGGCCATCAGTTACACCTTTGCCAAAGCCACAGTGGACACATACGAATTGAGATGAATGTCGGGCCCAAGTCTCCTTGCCGCATTTAAAACAATTCATTCTAAATATACGATCTCCGTTATCATTCAGCCTGGTGTCGAAGCCGCAATTAGGGCATTTTTGAGATTTATATAACAACTCTTCCGGGAACGCAAGCTTTTGTCCGCAATTCACGCAAAGGTCATAATATACTTTTTCTTCCACATCGTCCATAGCAGAACTTTTTTCGTTTATGACAGTGTTCATTGTCGTGTCTCCGGGGTTGCCGTTTGATGATTTTTTTTCTGATACCGCATAATATATACCCGGCAAGTGGACAATTTGTGTCCCTGCAATGTTTCTTTAGAAAAAAATTACAAAAATATTTCTGTTTGCCGCGACAACGGAGCGGCAAAATACCTCGCTTTTCTCGGAAAGGGGTGGGGTTCGGGGAGGGGAAAACCCTCTTTTCACGGGAAAAGAGGGTTTTCCCCTCCCCGCAAATCACCGCCATGCGGCGATGATTTGGGCGATTTCGGTACCGGTGATGGTTTCGGCGGGGAGTTTGAGGATTTTTACCCAGTCGTTTTCGGTGGAGAGGGTGAGTAAAGCTGCGTTTTTAATCAGTTGAGTGATTACCGAGTTATCTTTTGGGAAGAGGGCTTGACGGCAGAGGATGTAGTCGCAGTCGATATCGAGGATATAGGTTTCGCCGGGGGCAGGGAGAATTGGAAAGAGGGTGGAGAGAAAATCGCTTTCCAGAACTGATTCAGCTTGAGGACGGAAGAGTTCGGGTTGGTTCAAAATAACTTCGCTTGAAGGGAAATCTTTCGGGCGGTAAACTGAAATATCCGGGTGGGCGATGATGTCGGTATTTTCTCCGCAGATACCGATATATGCCTTGCTTATGATCCCGGCGCGCAGAGCCCAGTCGAAGTGTTCATCGTGGCGCAGAAGTTTTACCGCTTCGGCTGGAGCGGCGGGATTTTGCCAGGTGTCGGGAGCCGGAGCAGGGCGTGTGCCGCGGAAACATGGCATGGTATCGGTATGGTAATCCAGAGTCCAGACCGGGAGCGGAGCGGGATATTTTTTCCGCAGAGCGCACCAATATTCAATTACATGATGATGTTGTTCGACGATGGCAACAGGTTTCATATTTTCCTCCAAGGATAATATAATGGCATTTTCAGCGTAAATCAACTTGAAAAATCGCTGATCAGGTGATATTTTTTATCAGTGTTCAATTGATAAAGATATTATGGTCTTCACAGGGAAGATCAGGAAAAGAGGAAAAATTGAAAAATTCTGTTTCACGTGTCATCGAACCGCAAATTTTTGTCTGCGGTCACCGTAACCCTGATATTGACAGTATCGCCGGAGCTGTTGCGCTTGCTGAACTGCGCCGCCGTCAGGGATTCAATAATGTAACTGCGCTGTGTCCGGGCATTCTGCCCGACCGGGCGGCGTATCTGCTTCAACGGTTCAATGTTCCGTTTCCGCCGTCACGCAACGATGTCTATGTCCGGGTACGGGATATTTTAAGTCAGGTTCCGTTGATAAAAAGCGGCTGTACCCTTTTTGATGCGGTGAAAACCTTGCGGGAATCGGGGTTTGCCCGGTTGCCGGTGGTGGATGATGAAGGAAAATTTCTGGGTATGTTGAGCGGCATGGCACTGCTTGCCAATCTGCTCAATATCGGCAACGATGCCGGTTCCGGGTTGACCGGACGGCGTATCCGCAGTTCGATAAAATTGATAGCGCAGGTGCTGGATGCGGAAATTCTGACGGTGCGCGATGATGAAGTACCGCAGACCTTTGAAGTCTATGTCGCCGCGATGAGTCCGGATGTCTTTGACGAACATCTGCCGGACAATAACCACGAACTTGCCATGATCGTCGGCAACCGTCCGGATATCCATTTGAAATCCATTGCCCGTAAATTGCGGCTGATGATCATTACCGGTAACCGTCCGGTCGATCCGTGGGTGCTGGAAGGAGCGAAAAATGAAGGGGTTTCGATAATCCAGACCAAACTGGATTCAGCGACTGTTATCCGGAGATTGAAGTTCAGTGTTCCGGTGGAATTCAGCGACTTTCCGGAAGAAACTTTGCTGCTTTCACCGCGCGACCGCATGACCGAAATAAAACACCGGGTACTCAATCACGCGGAAGATGTTATTCCGGTATTGGATGAGGGAAAACTTGCCGGAGTGGTGTTAAAGCGGGCGTTCAACGCCGAGCCGCCGTTTCAGATGATACTGGTCGACCACAATGAACCTGAACAGAGCCTGCCCGGCGTGGCGGAACTCCCCGTGATCGAAGTGGTCGATCACCACCGTATCGGGATGAATCCGACTGCCCAGCCGATCAAATTCACCGGTGACGTGGTGGGAAGTTCCTGCACTTTGATCGCCAGTATGTTCCGGGCATCGGGCGAAAGCCTTACTCCTGATATGGCGGGCGTACTTCTGGGCGGGATAATTTCCGACACTTTGCAGCTGAAATCCCCGACTACCGCCCAGCTTGACCGGCGGATGGCGGAGTGGTTGGAAAAGGTTTCCGGAGTGAGCGGCGAAACGCTGATGAACGAACTTTTGCAGATCGATTCAGCGTTGGCTGCCAAATCCCCTGAAGAGGTCATCGGCAACGACCGTAAAGATTATGTCGACGGCAAATACCGTTTCGCTCTGGCACAGGTCGAAGAGAGCGATCTGGAACTGCTTCACGAGCGGCATGATGAATTGATCGCCGTTATCAAACAGACGATAAAAAATGATCAGCTGGACTTTTTCGGACTGCTGGTCACCGATGCGGTGCGGGAAAATTCCGAATTGCTCGCCTGCGGCAAACCGGAGATCCTCGGCAGTCTCCCCTATGACAAGCTTGGAGATGAATTGTATGCGCTTCCCGGAGTGTTGAGCCGCAAAAAACAGCTCCTTCCGCAGGTGCTGGCAATAACCGCTTCATTACAACGTTGGTGAAATAAAGAGTTTTTCATGAGCAATGACATCTATAATGTGACCGAAACCCGGATCGACCCGGATATAGAGTGTAATATCCAAATGCTCATGCTTCCGATGCGGTACGGGCGGAGCGGCAAAAACTTCGCTTTTTTTGAAAGGAGAGGGGCAGAGGATGTGAAGAGACGGATTACATCCGTCGTGAAGCATTGCTTCGCAATGTGAAGCTTTTTGCCGGACGGCAAAAGTGAAGCACTCGCTTGCGCGAGTAAGGATATGATAAATTATTTGAGGATGTGAAGAGACGGATTACATCCGTCGTGAAGCATTGCTTCGCAATGTGAAGCTTTTTGCCGGACGGCAAAAGTGAAGCACTCGCTTGCGCGAGTAAGGATATGATAAATTATTTGAGGATGTGAAGAGACGGATTACATCCGTCGTGAAGCATTGCTTCGCAATGTGAAGCTTTTTGCC
>SUWH01000001.1:137953-151001 GCA_015061605.1 Lentisphaerota bacterium
TTTTTGCCGGACGGCAAAAGTGAAGCACTCGCTTGCGCGAGTAAGGATATGATAAATTATTTGAGGATGTGAAGAGACGGATTACATCCGTCGTGAAGCATTGCTTCGCAATGTGAAGCTTTTTGCCTGCGGCAAACGTGAAGCGCTCGCTTGCGCGAGTAAAGATATGATAAGTTTATATTTATGTGATGCCGCGACAATCCGGCGGAGCGGCAACATCCCCCGCTTTTTTTGAAAGAAGAGGGGGTGCAGGGGGAGAGGAAAACTTTTTTTCTCGTGAAAAAAAGTTTTCCTCTCCCCCTGCAATGCCTTTACTTCAAAGATATCGCGCGGGCGGGACAGGTGGTGACGCATTTGCCGCAGCCGATGCATTTGGTTTGATCGACCGGTTTAGGGGTGTCGTTATCGTCCAGGGTTATGGCTTTGGTGGGGCAGACTTCGGCGCAGGAGCCGCAGGAGAAGCAGACTTTGGGATTGATGTAAGCCTTTTTATTTTGATTTGAAGCGGAAGATTTTTCGGAGGTTCTTTTGGCGAGGCGTTTCTGGGTCGGGACGGGAATTATCTGAATCACCTTCACCGGACAGGAGAGGGCGCATTTGCCGCAGCCGGTGCAGGAGTTTTGATCGACTTGAGCGCGGTCGTCATTCATGGTGATTGCATGGGCGGGACAAGCTCCGACGCATTTAGTGCAGCCGATGCAGTTTTTGCTGATTTGGGCAAGGGCGAGTTGGGTGTGCTGTTTTTCCGGAAGGTTGAGTTCAGTCAGGGCGCCGGTGGGGCAGATGGCGGAACACATATTGCATTCCCAGTCGCAGAAGCTGCTGCGCAGATCAAGCGAAACCGGACCGTCGCCGCCGTTGGCGGGGCGGATGATATTTTGCGGACAATTCTGGACACAGATCAGACAGGAGGTGCATTTATTGGCAAACCGGTTCAAATCTCCTGCGCCCGGAGGTAGGATTTTTGAAAAGGGCAGGGCGTGGGAAAATTTCTCCATGCCGAGTTTGAGCATGACTCCGCCGGCGACTGCGCTGCCCAGAGCGGCTGAACCGCGTTTGAGAAATTCACGGCGGGAAAGATCGGTCTTTTTTGCCGGAGCTGCCGTTTTAGTGCCGAAGGTCAATGCTGAAAATTTACACGCATCAAAACAGGCAAGACAGCGGATACAGCGGCTGTTGTCGATGGAAGTTTTTTCGATGTCGATACATCCGGCGGGACATGATCTTTCGCACATTCTGCATTTGACACAATTATCTTTTACCGCAAGTTTGAATGCCGGTTTGCGAGAGAGCAGATTCAGCATCGCCCCCACCGGGCAGATATGAGTACAGTAAAAGCGGCGTTTCCACAGCGCAAGTACGGTCAATACTGCCAGCGGGATGAGCATGCCGATGGTAAAACTTTTCCTCGTCAATCCGCTGACGATGCGGGCAAAATTTGAATAGGGATCAAAGAACAGGAATCCGGCATTCAAACCGGTAAAAGCAAGACTTAATGCCAGCATCAGTACAAAAAAGCGCAGAAACGGCAAATCTTTTTTTACCGCGCGTTTGCCGGGGAACGGGATGAGGTCGAGTAAATCGGTGAAAATCCCCACCGGACACCAGAGCGCACAATACCATCTGCCGCCGGTGACGGCAATCAGGATCAGAATCAGCAAAGTTGCCATACTGCCGAGGGCGGCGGTCGAAAATACGCGCAGCAGCGCCGGAGCAAACTGCCACTTCGCCATAAAATCCAAGTCTTCCAATCCGGAACACAGTGCCGAAAAAGCCGCAAGCACGAACACGGCAGCGGTCAAACGCAAAAATTTATATTTTTTGAACTTCATTTTTTTGTCTCCAACTATAAGATAATGTGTTTAAGACAAAAAATCCAGTATCGGACAGAATAAAATATAAATTTTCCATCCGGGCAAAATAAAACCCCGCAACCTGGAAGTTGCGGGGTTGATCTGATCAGTAAAACTGATTATTTGGCAGCCATCAGTTTGTCCGCCTGGGATTTTTTGTTGGCGGCGCGGTTGGCGTGGATGGTGCCGGCTTTGACCGCTTTGTCCAGACGGCTGCAGAACTTTCGGGCGAGTTCGGCGGCGGAGGCATCTCCGGCTGCGACAGCGGCACGCAGTTTCTTTTCAATGGTTTTCAGCTCGCTGATGCGGGCGCGGTTGCGCAGATTGGCTTTTTTGCTGGTGCCAAGACGTTTGATGGCGGATTTGGTATGAGCCATGATCAAATTCCTCTTATTGTTAATTTACGAATAAATCATTATACAGTTTGATAATATACCACACATTCCGCAAAATGCAAGCGGATAAACAAAAAACAACTTGATTTTTACAGCTTTTCGCAGATATTGTGTTGTGAGGAGGAGTTTTATGAAAGGTGAATATTTGGGACATCTGTCCAAAAGTGACCGGATGTATGATTATCTGCAGTATGATATTTTTCCCGGTCTCGGGTGCAATGCTCCGGACGGCATCCGGGTTTTCGGCACCAACGGTTCCAATGCGGTCTACATTTATGAGGAGCGCCGCAGTAATGTGAAAGTGGTCGGCAAATTTTTCTATTCGCAGAGCATGCGGGACCGGAGGGAGGCTGAACGGCATCTGGAACGCGAATGGAACAATCTTCATCATGCCCGTTCAGTTCTTGACGGCTGTCATTATGTTGCCCGTCCGCTGGGGCGCAATGTTGAATTGAACTGTCTGCTGGTAACCGAATTCTGTACCGGGACGCCGTTGGAAGAGGTGATAAACCGTGCCATATATAATAAGGAGGAGCAGTTACTTCATGATAAATTGCGGGCGCTTGCAGGATTTCTGGCGGAGATGCACAACCGTTCGGCGCAAAGTTTCCAGGCGGACTTCAATGGCGAATGCCGTTACTTCAAGCGCTTGAGCGACACGCTTGCCCGGCAGGGATTTCCCGTTTCAAACTTGGAGCATTTAAAAAATTGCTGGCACGATACTCCGGCAATGTGGGAGGATAATGCGGTAAAAGTTCATGGCGATGCGACGCCGGCAAACTTTTTTTTCGGAGATGGTATGTATGTCATATCCTTTGATCTTGAACGCATGAAATTTTCTGACCGTTGTTTTGATCTGGGGCGGCTTGCCGGAGAGATACAGCATTTTTTTCTCCGGGCAACCGGCAACAAGTATCTTGCCGAACCGTTTATTTCCGGATTTCTGCACAACTATTGCAGTCATTTCCCTGACCGGTACCGGGCGCTGGCGGCAATAAGTGCCCGGATGCCATTTTATATGGGAATGACTTTGCTCCGTATCGCCAGAAACGATTATCTTGCTCCGGAATACCGCTGCAAACTGATCGGTGAGGCCGCATTGTGCTTAAAGAGGTGAAGCTGTGATAAAAGGAATAATTTTTGATCTCAACGGGACTTTGATCGATATTTCAACCGATGAGTGGAGTGATGAGGTTTACCGGACGACTGCCGGATTTCTGGGGTACTATGGAGTTTTTATCTCTCCGGAAGAGTTGCGCGACAACTATTTTGCTTTGAATAAGGAGCAGCGGCGCCGCAGTTCGGAAGCATTTCCGGAATTCGATGCAGTGAAAATCTTTCATGATATTATACTGAAAAGGGTTTCAATGACCGAAAACAATGCCGGAAAGCTTGCCGTTACTGCTGCGCAGGTCTACCGGGCGGCATCGCTGAAAAGATTACAGCTTTACCCGGGGGTGAAAGAGGTGTTGACCGACTTGAAGAACCGGTTTAAACTTGCCGCCGTGAGCGACGGTCAGAGCGCGTGGGCGATCCCTGAACTGCGCATGGCGGGATTGGGGGAGTTTTTTCCGGGGGCGACGGTTTCCGGAGACTTCGGCTTCCGCAAGCCGGACAAACGGATGTTTGAAGCGGCGCTGGCTGACCTCGAATTGCTGCCGGAGGAGACGGTTCTGGTCGGTAACGATCTTTTCCGCGATATCTACGGCGGCAATGAAATGGGGATGAAAACGGTCTTTTTCCGTTCCAATCAGGGGGACTGGGAAAATAAACAGGGAAAGCCGGATTATATCATCTATAACTTTTACGAATTGCCGGCGGCAATAGATTTTTTCAACAGTTGAAAATAACAGTTGTTCAGGAGCAGGCATCGGTACGTATTCCTGCATGGAGAAAAATTTTTCTGCGTGAGTGGGATAAAATTTTATCGGAAGACTTGAAAAATCACGGTTTTGATGTTATTTTTAATCAGGAGCATGATTGCTTCTGACAGATGCTTCGGAAATTTTGCGGATGATCTCCGCAGACAAATATGGAATACAGATTATGAAGATTTTGCTTCTGAACGGTCCCAATCTTCAACTGCTCGGCAGTCGGGAACCGGACATTTACGGCAAGACCACTTTGGCGACCATCGTTGCCGACGTTACGGCACTGGGAAAAAAACTCGGTATTGACGTGGAGGCTTTTCAATCCAACTCCGAGGGGGAACTGGTTACGGTCATCGGTAATGCCGGCGTGAATGGTTTCTCCGGTATCATTATCAATCCTGCCGCGTACACCCATACTTCAGTTGCCATAAGAGATGCCATTTCAGCTGTCGCGCTTCCGGCGGTCGAGGTGCATTTGAGCAACATAAATTCCCGTGAATCGTTCCGTCACGAATCTCTTACTGCGCCGGTGTGCATCGGTTCCGTAGCCGGATTCGGGGCGTTTTCATATCAGATGGCCTTGCTGGCACTTGCCAAACGTTTGGGTGTCACTTCGCCGGAATTGAATTGCAAATAATAATTAATTGATTGAGGAAAGTTATGGAAATGGAATTTGAAAAGATCCGCAGTCTGGTCAGCATGATGGGGGAATACAACCTCAGCGAAATCAAAATCGAAATGGATGGATGCAACCTCTGTCTGCGCCGTAACTGCGGTGCGGAAGTCATCGCTGCCGCCGCTCCGGTCGCTGTCGCCGCCCCGGTCGCCGCTGCCGCTCCTGCCGCCGCTCCGGCCGCTGTTGCTGTTCCCGTCGCTGATACCCCTAAAGTCACTATCGATTCCCCGCTGGTCGGTACTCTCTACCGCGCACCGGGCCCCGATGCCCAGCCTTTCGTTCAGGTCGGTGACCGGGTAAATCCCGATACCACCGTCTGTATCATTGAAGCCATGAAAGTGATGAATGAGATAAAAGCGGAAAAATCCGGCGTTATCAAAGAGATCCTCGTTGAAAATGCGCAGGCCGTTGAATATGGTCAGCCGATCTTTGTCATCGAATAATATTCCCCCTTACACGGAGAAAATATGTTCAACAAACTTATGATCGCCAATCGCGGTGAGATCGCCGTCCGGATCATCCGGGCGTGCCGGGAATTGAATATCCGAACCGTGATCGTTTATTCCACTGCCGATGCTGAAAGTCTGGCAGTAAAGCTCGCCGATGAGGCGATTTGTATCGGCGCTCCCCCGCCGTCCGAAAGCTATCTGCTTATCGAACGTCTGCTTACCGTTGCCGACCTTTGCGAAGTCGATGCCATCCACCCCGGATACGGTTTCCTTTCGGAAAATCCCTATTTTGCGGAAGCCTGCCGCCGTCACGGTATCGCTTTTGTCGGTCCCACTTCCGAAGCAATGAAAGCTCTCGGAGATAAGGCAGTCGCCCGCGATACCATGAAAGCCGCCGGAGTTCCCATCACTCCCGGCAGCGATGGGCTTATTGCCAATGAAAAACAGGCGCTCGCTATGGCGTATAAACTGGAATTCCCAGTGATCATCAAGGCGGTCGCCGGCGGCGGCGGACGCGGTATGCGTATCTGCCGTAATGATGAAGAGGTCATTCAGGGATTCCACTCCGCCAAAACTGAAGCTGAAAAAGCATTCGGCAACGGCGACCTTTATATGGAGAAATTTCTGGTCAATCCCCGCCATATCGAAGTGCAGATACTTGCCGACAACTACGGCAATGTCATCCATCTCGGTGAGCGCGACTGCAGCGTCCAGCGGCGTAACCAGAAACTTCTGGAGGAGACCCCCAGTCCGGCGGTTTCTCAGAAACTGCGCGAAAAACTCGGTTCCGCCGCCGTCAAGGCCGCCAAAGCTGCCAAATATACCAGCGCCGGTACGATCGAATTTCTGCTCGATGCCAACGATAACTTCTACTTTATGGAGATGAATACCCGTATTCAGGTCGAGCATCCTGTTACCGAAATGCTGACCGGGATCGATCTCGTTAAAGCCCAGATCGCCATCGCCGCCGGAGAGAAACTTTCCATCCGTCAGAAGGATGTGCAGTTCCGTGGTCACGCCATCGAATGCCGTATCAATGCGGAAGATCCTGAACGCAACTTTGCTCCGTGTCCCGGCAAACTCAAACTTTTTGTTCCCGCCGGAGGTCCCAATGTCCGTATGGATACCCATGCGTACACCGGTTATACCATTCCGCCCTATTATGACAGTTTGATCGGTAAACTTATCGTCTGGGGGCATGACCGCGCTGAAGCGCTGGCAGTTTGCAACCGTGCTGTAAGTGAAGTGGTGGTCGACGGAGTGAAGACCACGATCCCGTTCCAGCAGAAACTGTTGAAGCACAAGAATTTTATTGAGGGAAAGTACGACACCGGATTCGTCGAACGTATCCTTCAGGAAAAATAATCAGTCACGAAAAAGAGGAGGAAACACTTATGAAAAACACCGCCGAAGTTGTCGAAAAGAAGGATGTCGCTGCTGTTAATGCCAAACCGGCTGAAACCATGATGCTGGGTGATTCAGAGTTGGGTGATGTAAAGATCCATGACGGCGTTATTGCGACCATTACCCGCCGGGCCGCTCTCGCTGTTGAAGGTGTTTCCCGTCTCGCCGGAAATGCATTGGTCGACAACCTCGCCGAAATCGTCGGCAGCCGCAGAATGCAGGCCCGCGCCATTACCATTGCGGTCAATGAAAACAATCAGGTCGTGATCGAGATCAAGCTCAATCTCAAAGTAGGTTACACCATTCCGGAAGTCGCCGAAAATGTGCAGAAGGCCGTCATCGCTGATGTTGAAAAAATTACCGGTATGACCGTCACCACCGTCCATGTACTCATTCAGGATATCGACGATGAAACTTATGTCGATGATGAAGAGGACAGCGAAGAGATCTGAAATATTTAAAGTCAGGATTTAAAAGAAGCAAATGGATAAAGCTGTTGAAGTTTTCCATGAGGTGTGGAAAGTTGAACTTTTCCGGGGAGTACTCCTTACTTTGGGAGTGTTTTTCGCAATACTGGTTCTGGATTGGTTCGTCAGGCTCCTTATATTCTGCAAGTTCGGCCGCCGTCGCTGTTCGACAGTCAGCATCAAGTGTCAGAATGGTGACATCGTCGTTGCCGCCAAAGCGATCAGTGCGGCGATCAGTGCCGAGTTGAAAGCGTTCCCGGAATTGGATGTGCGGAAAATTCTGCTGTTCTGCAAACGGGGTGTTTATTCCGTGGAGATCCGGGCGGCTCTGGTCAAAACCGCTGTGTCCCGCGGATTGCCGGAACTCCATTCTCTGGTCGAACCGCTGATCAAAAAGCGCATGGATGAAATTTTCGGGTTGAAAGAACTCAATGGTGTCACTATGCGTATTGAGCGTACCGGGAAATTTGACGATTATGTCGATGATGATGTTCCGGAATCTCCGGAATTGCCGGATGTGAACAGTAAATGATCCTCGCATCCCGTTCTCCGCGTCGCAAAGAGCTGTTGGCAAGCTGTGGCGTGGAGTTTTCCATTTATGATGCCGGTGTCAAAGAGCTGACTGCTGACAGCGGTGTGGCTCTTGAACAGCTTCCGGCGCAGAATGCGCTGCTCAAAGCACGAGCTGTTGCAGAGCGATTTCCGGGCGAATTGGTGCTGGGCGCAGATACCATGGTCATCTGTGACGGCAAGGCATTAGGGAAGCCGGGATCATTGGATGAGAGCTTCCGGATGCTGAGAATGCTTTCGGGTAAAAGCCATGAAGTCATTACCGGTGTGGCACTGGTGTGGAAAGAGAAAAATTTTACCGAGGTGTGGAACGGAGTTTCGCATGTCAGATTCAAAAAGTTGTCCGGGGAGAATATCGAAGAATATATTTCGCTGGTCAATACTCTGGATAAGGCAGGTGCATATGCCGTTCAGGAGCACGGAGAACTTATAATCGACCATTTTGACGGGGAACTGGAAAATATCATCGGATTGCCGCTGATCCGTTTGAAACAATTACTGCATGAACTCTTGCAGAAGTGATATATTATGGGAAAAATATTTTTAAATCAGCTTGAAATTTCAACCATCATCGGGACATTGCCCCATGAGCGTACCGTTCAGCAAAAAATTATTGTTGATGTGGAGATCACAACCCCGATGAAAGCGGCGGCAATTTCTGACAATTTATACGATGCACTTGATTATTCTGCTGTGGAAAATGAGGTTGTTCAATTGGCAGAAAAATCCTCATTTCAACTGCTTGAAGCGTTGCTCAACGCCATTGGTACTGCGGTGATCCGGCATCCGGAGGTGATTTCCTGCAAAGTGCGTATCGAAAAACCTGCCGCCTCAAAATATGGACGTTCGGTTTCGGTCGAAGGGGAATTTGATTCAGAAGGGTTGGTGGAATGAGTCAGAGTGACGGCAAAAAATTGACCCCCATGATGCAGCAGTATCTGGAGGCGAAACGGACTATCCCGCCGGATGCGGTACTGCTTTTCCGGCTCGGCGACTTTTATGAAGAATTTTTTGAAGATGCTGAAACGGTAAGTTCTGTTCTGGAACTCACATTGACCAAGCGGCAGGGAATGCCGATGTGCGGTTTTCCATACCATGCGCTGGACAACTATCTGCCTAAATTAGTCGCCGCCGGACTCAAAGTTGCCATCGCCGAACAGGTCGAAGACCCCAAACTGGTGACCAAAGGCATCGTCAAACGGGAAATCACCCGCATCATCACCCCCGGAACGGTTATTGATAATTCGCTTTTAAATTCCGACAGCAACAACTATCTGGCGGCGGTGGCTTCTGATAAAGATGGAGCGCTTCATCTTGCCGCGCTGGATGTCAGTACCGGAGAATTTTTCATCTGCACCCCGGGGGATGTGACCAGACTCAATTCGGAACTGCTCAAGCTCGGGGTGAGAGAGTGTCTGATTTCCGGCAAACTTGCGGAGAATCTCGCCGCCGCATCTCCCGCATTTCCGGGAGAAAATTTAAAAATCATGCTTACCACACTGGATGAGTGGCAGTTCGATTTTGAAAGCGCAGAAAAATTTCTTTGCGAACATTTTAAAACTTCAACTTTGGACAGTTTCGGCTGCTGCAACCGTCCCGCCGCGGTGTCCGCCGCCGGAGCGGTACTGCGTTACGCTTCAGAAAATCTCCGGCAGGAGGCAGGACACGTTACACTGCTTTCCTACCGTTCGCTGGATGAATTTATGGAACTTGACCAGATCAGTCTGCGCAATCTGGAAATAAGCTCTTCACTTTTCGGAAACAACCGGCAGGGGTCACTTCTCGGGGTACTGGATTACACCTCAACTCCGATGGGCGGGCGCAAACTCCGCAGTTTTCTGGTGCGTCCGCTCCGGGATCACGGACAGATCGTCCGCCGTCTGGATGCGGTTGAGAATTTTGTTCTCGATCCGATGGGACTGGTCGAATTGCGGGAATGTCTGCGGGTGATCCGTGACTTGGAGCGCATCGTCGGCAGATTGAATGTCGGTATTGCCACCCCGCGGGATCTGCAGAATCTCGGCAGTTCACTGGAGGTCATTCCCGGTATAAAAACTTTGCTTGAGTGTTTCAGCGCGCCGCTTCTGGAGCAGTGCGCCGCTGATCTTGCCGATTTCAGTGATCTCACATCTGAAATTTCCGCCGCACTTGCCGATGAACTTCCGGCATTGATCTCCGACGGCGGCGTGATCCGTGCCGGATATTCTCCGGAACTTGATGAGTTGCGCGCCGCTGCCGGTGACGGAAAAAAGTGGTTGAGCCAGATCCAGATGCGTGAGATCGAACGCACCGGAATAAAATCGCTGAAAGTCAAATTCAATTCCGTTTTCGGTTACTACATTGAAGTAAGTAAATCCAATCTTGATTTGATACCGGATGATTATATTCGCAAGCAGACACTGGTCAATGCCGAACGCTTCATCACTCCGGAACTCAAAGAGCTGGAAAGCCGCATTCTGGGGGCTGAAGAAAAATCACTCGCCCTTGAACAGCGTCTCTTTGCCGCTCTCCGCGATATGGCGACCAAACGTACCGCTGATATTCAACGTGCCGCCGATGCGCTTGCCGGTATCGACGCTATCGCCTCCTTCGCCGAATGCGCCCGGCAGCGCAACTATGTCCGGCCGCAGATATTTGATGATGACCGCTTGATTATTTCCAACGGCCGCCACCCGGTTCTGGATGCCGCTTTGGGTATGGGAAAATTTGTTCCGAACAGTGTCGATCTTGACGGGGATTTGAAGCGCATGATGTTGATAACCGGTCCCAATATGGCGGGTAAATCGACTTATATCCGGCAGACCGCATTGATCACGGTCATGGCGCAAGCCGGTTCATTTGTTCCGGCAGAAAGCGCCCAGATCGGTATCGTGGATAAAATTTTTACCCGTATAGGGGCGGCGGATGATCTTTCCCGCGGGCAGAGTACATTTATGGTGGAGATGGTGGAAACCGCCAATATTCTGCGCCATGCGACCAGCCGGAGTCTGGTCATTCTGGACGAAGTCGGGCGTGGAACGAGTACATTTGACGGGCTTTCCATAGCCTGGTCAGTTGCTGAATATCTGCATGATGAACCGCGCTGCCGAACCCAGTTTGCCACCCATTATCATGAATTGACTGAACTTGCCCAGACCCGGAGGGGGGTGCGCAACTTCAATGTCGCCGTCCGGGAATACGGTGATGATGTTATTTTTCTGCGGCAGATCGTACCCGGGGCGGCGGACCGCAGTTACGGTATCCATGTCGCCCGGTTGGCAGGTATTCCGCAGCCGGTGCTTGAACGTGCAAAAACTATTCTGGAACTTCTGGAAAAGAGCGCGGAAACTCCGCGTGAAGCCATCGCCGCACTGCCGCGTAAAACTGTCCGCAACCGCCGGAGTCAGGAAACGGACAATGATGATATGATCCAGCTTAAATTGCTGTAAACCAAATTCCGGATGCGTAAACAAAAACGGCAGACCCCATTGCGGGATCTGCCGTTTTTATGTTTAAGCTGATCACTTGAGGAGTTCGATCGCTCCGGCGATCATGGTTTCTCCCACGGTGCGGTCGGCAAGACTGCGGTCGGGGCTGGTTTCATAGCCGCCGTTGCCGTAGTGATGAGGCATACCGACATAACCGACTTCACCCATGCCGAGTGCGGCAAGGACGGTGTAGGGGTATTTTGAAGCCTTGCGGATGGCATAACCGATTTCAACGAATGGTTCTGCGGGGAGCGAGACGAAAGCAAGTTCGGTTCCGAAAGTGATCGCGATCTGGTTTTCGATCCGTTTGGTGGTGATCGGGTTTTCGCGGCAGTCGATCGCTTTTTTGGCAAACATTTTTTTGACCGCCGGAACTCCGCGGGCAATATCTTCGCTGGTAAGATCGCGTCCGGGTTCCATTTCGGCATCCTTATTTTCCTCATAGACCCGCTTGGCTTCGGCGTATTCTTCGTCGGTGAGCTGCAAATAGGGTGCTTCAAAGGTGGAACGCTTGACGGTGATTTCTGTGTTTTCGACCTTGTGCAGACGGTAAAGTGCGGCGAGGATGGCATTGGCATAGGCTTTACCGATACGTTTTGCTTCTTCATAGCTGGTCTGGTTCACGGGAGTGGAAACATCGAAGTGGTTGATATTTCCCTGCGGAGCGATGATGGTCATCACCGGGATATCGTAACCGTATTCACGCTGGATCTCTGCTTCCATGCGGCCCGGCCAGTCGGCAGAAACCATATCGCCGCCGATGGTGTCGGTATGGTTGGAGATGTTGGCGAGCAGCAGCACCGGGCGGTAATCCTGACGGACTTGCATCATAATGATTTTGGGATCGATGCCGCCTTCGGGGTGGTCGATATCGGGATTGAGTTTTCCCGGGTTGGTGAGGGTCTTGCCGTTTTTCATGATGTAACGGCGGTTGAATGACAGCGTGGTGCATTCGGTATCGGAAACGTAAAGCTCTGCCGGAGCCAGTGACGCATAGGCATTTTCGAGCGCGGTAATCGTTTTGGCTTTTACTGAAGCAACATATTCCGGATCAAATGAGTGACCGAAAAGCGGTGCGACGTAGGGGCCGGTGTGGGTGTGGGTCGCGCAAAAAAGGGTTTTGCCTGCCAGCGGAGAATTTTCAGCGGCGAGCATCGCATCAAGTTCATTGACAAATGATGCACTGAAAAGGCAGAGATCAAAAGAGACGATCGCGGTACAGTCATCTCCGTTGCGGAAAACTGCCGCTTTAACGGCAAGGCGGTCATACGCTCCGCGATTGGGACGCAAATTGAAATATCCTGCCAGCTGCAGGCCGTAATTGGGAGTTATATCCTCTTTGGCAAAACCGAATTCAAATTTATTCATGGCATTTTCTCCTTATATTTTCAGAAGCCGGATTTAAGATAACACGGAAGCGGGATTTTTCAAGTCGAAAAAGCTGAAAAACCACAGATATCCCATAATTTTTCAAAAAGCGGGTATTCCCTCTGCATTCAAGCGAGAGAAATTTGATTTTTGAAAAAGTGATTTTGGCAGATTTTCCTGTCCGAAGCAGTTGCACTCGAAACTGCCTGTTTCCAGTCGGCGGATGCAGTGCGAGGCAAGGTCGGGTTTTGCAAGCGAGAAGCGAGGGGAGTGTACGATTGTACTCCTATGAGAGACAATTTGTCAAGTTATGTTTGCAAAAAAATCGTTAAAAAAAGTTGATAATCAGCAAAAGATGATTCAAAAAGGTGTGCTTTTGTCTTGCTCCTATTCGCGTTCTGCAATGCTTCTGCCAGGAAGCGACGCCTGATAAATGTCCGTCCGGATGTCCCTATCTCGACCACAATCTTATCTGTGATATTTGGCTATATCGGATTAAGTACACAGCCGGGATCATCAAGACTGGAC
>SUWH01000022.1 GCA_015061605.1 Lentisphaerota bacterium
AATGGTGGTGCGGCCTGACGGCACGCACGTTTTGCCCGTGCAAAACAAAATCTGCCAAAATCACTTTTTCAAAATTCAATTTTCTTTCGCTGAAAAACTTGAGAGAGCAGATGTTTTTCTTATTTTACGGGACAGCTGTGTTCAAAAGTGATAAAATTTATTTTTTTTTGATAAATAAGCTTGCTTTTGCCTATTATTACATGTATCTTATAGTCAGGAGTTAATACATAATAAAATCTTGGAGGTGTATATGAAAAAATCTATTTCCTGTACAGAGCATAATGACTTTGCAGAGTGTTACAATATTTCACCCGCCCATGGGCGGGTGAAGCACAGCTTCACCCGCCCATGGGCGGGTGAAGCACAGCTTCACCCTAATAGAGCTTCTCGTTGTCATTGCAATTATAGCAATTCTGGCGGCACTTTTGTTGCCGGCACTCAACGGAGCCCGGGAACGCGGTTTTGCAGCTAATTGTTCCAGTAATATCAAGCAATTTGTCATGTTTCAATTGCAGTATACCGAAGATTACGAAGGATGGCTGCCGTATGATGTAGCGTACAGCGCTTATCCTTGGATGGCATTGAGAAATTACAATAGCACTTTCAAAAGTTATGGTATTACCAAAGGGACTCCCGGAGTGGAATGGAATGTGAGGTCAGTTTTTACTTGCGAGAAACCTTTCAAACATCCGCGGGTAAAAAAATCAACCGGACACACGTTTTATGTTTGGCCGGAATGGACCGGTAATGATTATTACCGCCGGAAGAGGGGTAATACCAAAGATTTACGTATGCCGGGGCAGAAAATTATGATGGTGGAAGTAGCCAGAAATTCCAGCGGCGGTATTTCTTCGACCCGTTATTATTGGAGTTTGAAGAATGTGTTTCCACACAATAAACGGCAGAATGTTGCATTCTGGGACGGTCATGTAGAGTCTTCAAAAGAGGAAGAACCATATTTTGTTATTTCTGCAGATGCTGAAGGCAAATGGGGACGTTCTTCGATTTGCGGAAGACATTGGGATTACGCCTGGCCGACTCCGCAGCCGCCAAAAAAATAATCCGGTAAAATTAAGTTGCCGGGAATATAAACAATGAAAAAAATTTTATTTGCAATGATGTTGGCGGCGTTGAGCCTTTCTGCTGCCAAGCCGGTCGGTTTGTGGTACAGCAACTCATGGCAGCGGGTGGGGGAACTGTTGAAAGCAACGCTTTTCAATCCCCAGTGGACGCATGACAAACCGGTATACAAGATAATCGGTAAAGAGCGGAATTTCGGCAGTTATTCCGCAGTTGTGAGTATGTATGGCTTCAACAATCCGATCGCATTCCGTGAATGGTCAAAAGCAGATATAGCTGCTGCCGAAAATTATGTAAAAAACGGCGGAGTGATGCTGTTTATCTTTGACGGTACTGTCGGAGCAAAATCTTCTGCGGTCGGAGCAATGGAAAAACTTTTCGGGGCCAAAAGTTACGGTACTTTTGAAGGTAAGGCGGAGATAAAAGCTTCCGATTGGAAATCCTGCGGAAAAATCCCGCTGGTTTACAAAAAAATGCTCGGGGGAGATAAATATGCCACCCTTACCGATTTGACCACTGCCAGAATGATCGCCGGAAACAAATCCGGTGCGCTGATTGCAGAAAATTCCATCGGCAAAGGCAAAGTCTATTTTATCAACGTCCGTCTGACCCATTCCGCAGTCGATTACCGTCGTCCCGGCAGCGGAGCGATCAATGCCGATCTGGATCAGCTTTATCCGTTTATCAAAAAGTTTCACGCGATTTTGATGGATGCCAAATGTGAAACGGTCAACGATAACCGCGAATTATGGAGTTACACTCCGACCGGTCCGGGACCTGTCAATGACGAAATGGTGTTTCCGGAACGCAAAGAGATCAAATCCAAGCGCAAATATGAGAAACTTTCCGGAGCACCGCTGAATATTGCGTCCGGCGGTCAGCCCAAAGCACTCTTCATGGTCGGCAAGGGCTTGGCAAGCGGTGTCAGCCGTTTCAACCGGGTGATCAAACTTATTTCCGGAGCAGAGCTGCCTTATGTTGCCGCCCGGGCAGTCAAAGAGGTCAACGGCAAATGGCAATATCGCGGCAAACTCTACGATACCAAAATCACTTATGTCGTGTCCAAAGAGGTGGAGATCGTCGCTTCCGGCAACACCATTGTCATTAAAGCTCCGTCGATTTCCAACGGTGTGCATACCTTTTTGCGTGAAGCCTTCAATTACCGGGTTTTGTGGCCGGGAGACTGCGGCGAAGTTTATACCAAAAACTCTGAATTGAGTGTTGAACCGTTTAAACTTACCGATGCTCCGTTTTTCAAGCAGCGCAAGATACGCAATTCCCTTGCCAAAAAAACTTTCCCCTGGAAAGCCCCGGATGGCAAAGTAGTGAAACTTCCCTATGAAAATATCGGTAAGACCGGTATTTACGGATTTGATCCCCGGGAGGTTTACAATCTGCGCAAGGAACACGGCAGCAACTGGTACGGTTCCAAACGTTTTGGTACTCAGGAACGCAAGACCGCCGGAAGCGGAACTTTCTATCCGTGGAAGAAACGTTTTATGGAGAGCCATCCGGAATATTTTGCTCTGCAGTTCGATGGTACCCGCAGACAGCGTACCCACCATGTCCGGATTTGCAAATCCAATCCGGCGGTCATCAAGCAGACTGTTGATGATGCCCGTAAAGTATTGAATAAACGCAAAGATGTGACCGTTTACAATGTTTCTCCATGTGACGGCAGCTATGATACATTCTGTAAATGTCCCGATTGCCGCGCATGGGACCCCACCGGAGTTCCGATGGGGGCGACCCGGGTTTATCTCGGCCGCAACCGTCCGATGTTCCGTTATACCGGTTCAACCGACCGGGTGTTCCGTTTTACCTGTGAGATCGCAAAGGAGCTGAAAAAAAGCCATCCCAATGTGAAAGTCGGTTATCTTGCTTATGCCGGTTACCTGTCTCCTCCCAAGTATTACCGCGATTTCCCCGACAATCTTACCATCACCTTTGTCGGTTTGCAGTACCTCAACAAAGCGGCGATGGAACGCGACCGCAAATACTGGAATTTCTGGGCGCGGGTCAGCGATGAACTTATCCTGCGTCCCAACCATCTGCTCAGCGGCGGCGGTTTCCCGTTGCTCTATATGCACGAAATGGCAAAGGATTTGCGTTACTGCGCCGAAACCGGTATGGTCGGCAGCGATTATGACAGTCTGGTGCATCACTGGGCGACCAATGGTCTTAATTACTATGTGCTGGCGGAGATGCTCTGGGATCCTTCGCAGGATGTGGATGAACTCATCGACGAATACTGCCGTCTCGGCTTCGGCAAAGGTGCTGAAGCGATGAAAAAATATTTCCTCCATTGTGAAAAACTGACCGGAGTATTTGCCCAGGGCAGTTCGGTCACGATGGAGGTCGTTGAAGATATCACGGTCGAAAAACGGGAATCTATGATTTCCCGAATTTCCAAAATTTTCAACGACAAAGAGATGGCAACTCTCGGCGGATATATTGATGAAGCCCGCAAACTTACTGCGGCAGGTTCCATCGAACGCCGCCGGGTCGAATTCATTGCCGCCGGTTATGATTTCACTAAAAACCGGATCGACTTTGCCAAAAAATTTGCTGCGGCAAAGAGTCGTGAAGAGAAGCGCAAACTTTCTGAAGAACAGCGGCTGTACTGGTGGAAGATTTACAATGACCACCCCTTTGCAGTCAGCATTCCCGGCTTGTTCCGCAGTCAGTATTTGAGCTTCTGGCGTCATGCCGGTTGGAAAGCTCCGGAATTAAAGTAATACAGTCCTTGAAATTATGCGTTCCCGGCGGAGCTGCCGGGCATTCGATCCGTCAAAAGCGGTTTCCCGGGATGATTTGCTGAAAATCGTTGAAGCCGGCAGATTGTCTCCGAGCGGATGTAATTCCCAGCCGTGGAAGTTCATCGTAGTCGATTCACCGGAGGCCAAGGCAAAATTGTGCGATGCCATCGTGGTCGGAAACGGTATGACCGGTGCACCGTGGCGGGATCAGGTTTCTGCATTTATCATTTTTGTTGAGCAGGAAGCCAAAGTTATGCCGTCTGTGGTCGCTCACTACAAAAACCCCCAGCGTTTTGCTCCGGGTGACATCGGTATGGCGTGTATGAATATGTGCCATGAAGCATATTCTCTGGGATTGGATACCTGCATGATCGGAATGAACGATCAGAGCAAAATGGAAGAATACTTCGGCATTCCGCAGGGACACGATGTCCGGCTGGTGCTGGCAGTAGGTTATGCTGCTGAGCCGGATGCCCCGGTTAATAAGGTACGCAAACCATTTGACGAAGTTTGTTCATTCAATAAATGGTGATACCCGGAACGGCGGGTAATCAGTTTCACCGGGCGGCTTTGGATAACACAAGCCGCCCGTTTTGCTGTTTCAAATTTGAAACGGTTCTTTGCCGAGCCGGTGGACGCATATCTCGTCAATGACCGCGTTGGTGCGGCGGGCGAGGAAGAAGAGGACGATTTCAGCAATATCTTCCGGCATGATCATCCCATCCGGCGAAAGGTCGGGACGGGAAATTTTTACCATATCGGTATATACTCCGCCCGGTGAAATGGCGTGAACGCGGATATTTTCCTTATGCAGTTCATTGGCAATGCTTTTAGTCATACCGAGCAGGGCGTGTTTTGATGCGGTGTAGACGCTTTGCTGCGGATATCCGGCATGGGCGACTACAGAAGCTATATTGATGACAGCGGCAGCATCAGATTTGCGTAAAAACGGCAATGTAAATTGAGTGAGGAAATATGGTACTTTGGTATTGATCGCCATTATGCGGTCAAATTCAGCAACTGAAACCGCTTCAAACGGAGTGTTCTGGGCGACTCCGGCATTGTTTATCAGCGTATCTATTTTTCCGAAATATTCTGCCGCCTGCGAAACCGCTCCGGAAAGGAATTCCATATCGGTCAAATCTCCGGGAATGACAAGACAGTCAGAATATTTTCTTACTGCATCAGCCGTTGCGGAGAGTTTTTCAAGATTATTTCCGCCGAGCAGAGCGATTTTCATACCGTTGGCGGCAAGGGTTTGAGCGACGGCGGAACCGATGCCGCCGCCGCCACCGGTGATAATGGCAACTTTATTTTTGAGTTCAGTCATATAGTTATTTATTGATGTTTAATTTAAGCAATCCGGCTGTTTTATCCCAGATTTCCGCCGCGGCATCATTGATGAGTTTGACAGCTTCTGTGCGTTTTCCCTGATCCAGCAATTTGCGGGCTTCATTTTTTGCTGCAACATATTTTGCCAGCTGATCTTTTTCAAACTTGATCCATTCCGCAGGGATATCTTTCAACCCGACCTTATCAAAGCGCGCCCATGCAGCCTTTGACCAGTCGCCGTTGACCATTGCCGGGTGGACTTTTTCAACGCAGACGGGAATCGGGACATAGAGCGTGTGCAGCGGGTGACCGATCGTGCAATGAGCAGTTGAAAGTACATCCGGGTATTGGCGGTCGATTTCAAAACTGCTGGTGGAGTTGGTGTATTTGAAGCAAACGGAACGTTTGTCTGCAGCCTCGGCAGGCATCTGGTGATGGCGGGAGGCCGTAAAAATATCCGGCAGAGTGATCTGTTTATTTTCATCCAGAGCCTTATTTAAAAGCGTTGCCGCCATATACATACGGTTTGCGCTGTTCAAATACTTCTTAAGCTCACTTCTGGCAAGCTGCTGCATATTTGGATTCAACCAGATATTTGCCCGGACGGTGTACCCTTTGTCATAACGGACAGTGGAGATATCTTTGGCGGTCATTTCGCAAACATATCCTTCGCGCGTATCGCAGAAAAGAAAGATTGACCCTGATTGATTGCCGTGGGAATATTCGCCGTTCCGGATGATTTTCTGCAATTCAGCGACGGCTTGAGCCGCTGTATCGCAGGATTCCATGATCTGCTGTACGATGATCGAGGTATTCTTTTTGGTACGGTCATAGCAGAAATTGATACACTTTTCACCGCTGTTCATAATGGCGGCAAGCCCGGAAGCATTCATCGCCATTGCAAAGCGGTGTGTGGAGTTGCCCATACTTATCCATTTGCGTCGGGAAGTTTTCGGGCTCAAATTGACCATGATATCTCTGGCCAATGCATCGCGGTTTTTATGCAGGATGTTGGTATTGTTCTTCGTTAAGTCCGAAAAAATGATCCAACTGGTGCATTCGTGTTCCGGGCCGTTGTCAGCCATGGTCTGCTGCATCGTGATTACGAATAAGAGAATAATTGCAGAAGATAAGATTTTTTTCATTTGACAATTATCTCCTTACAGCTTCTTCAATGACTTCGAGAAGGCGTTTATTGAATTCTGCCGAGGTGGTGCGGCTGTGGCCGTGGTAGGGGAGGATCGTCAGATGTTTTTTCCCGGGGATATTATTGAAAGCACAGAAAACTGATGCCGGAGCACAGACTTCATCCACCAGACCGACAGTGAGATAGGCTTCTGCTTTGACATATTTTGCAAAAATCGCCGCATCGAAGTAAGGACAGCTTTTGGCTACTTCCGGACGGGTCGGTTTGCCGTTTTTGGTTTCGAGCAGCCGGGGCCATCCGGGACGGCGGTTGACCAGACCGCCACCGTGGTCGCACATCGCTGCAACTGAAGCGTAGATAAGTTTTACATCGCTGTCCAATCCGGCAGCGGCAAGGGTTTGACCGCCGCCCTGGCTGTTGCCGACGACGATGAGGGTTTTGCCGTCATATTCGGGCAGGGACTTTACATAATCCAGTGCGCGCTGGGCGCGGAGGTACATTCCGCGGAAGTAACATTTATTCCGGTCGTCTCTGTTGCGGAATTGATAAGCGCGGAGTTTGGTGGCGTGGATATTTTTGTAAAATTCGGCGGGCTTGCCGTTTTCAAAACCGTGCGGATTGACATCGAAGCGGATCACATTGTCGGCGAAAGCGGCCTTGGCTGATTTGCCGGGGGCACCGTTGAAAGAGACGATTGCGGGCAGACTTTTGGGCTTGGCATTGGCAGGGATGGTGAGGACGCCGGAAACCGGTACGCCTTCACAGGCGACTTTGACATCCCACGCCTTGAATTTGCCTTCAAGAACTTTCGGGAAGGGCATTTTTGCCGCGATGATAAAAGCAAAATAGTTGGGAACCTTACCGGCATTGGCATTGCTGACGGGGAGTTCTTTACGTTCAAGTTCTTTTACCGGAATTTTGGCAAGTCCGGCTTTGGCATCATTCCAGAATTTTCTGAAATCTTCCGGTTCGGCGGAGCCGGTTTTGAACTCCTGCGGTTCGACGGCGATACCGATGCGGAAAGCAAGTGGTTTGGCTCTCCTGCCTTTGCCGGTGATGAAAGGTTTTTTCTCCGCGTTGAGCGGCTGAACGATGAATTGAACCGCTTCCGGGGCGGTGTCGGCATTGAAAACAAACTGTCCGGGATTGGTATCAAAGATCCTGACCTCCTCTTTCCAGCTTGAATAGCGGACGGTCAGCTTGATCGGGCCGCTGCAGGGTTTGCCTTTGACGGAACATTTGATGTTAAGAGTGACTTTATCACCTTTTTTGTAGACAGCATCTTTTTTGTCCAGTGAAAGTTTGATGTTGTGCTTCTCTGCGACGGCAGCGGAAACGATAAAAGTTCCGGCAAGCAATATCACCAGCAACGTTTTTTTGAAAAATTTCATAATTTACCTCTGTATTTTGATGAATAATATTTCAGCGTTTCCATAATATACTACCGTTGCGGGAGACGTTCAAGTTGATACTTGTAATATATTGTGCTTTAGCACAACCCCGGGCAAAGAAAGGAGTTTTTTATGGGGTGTCTGTGATATTTATTGCGGGAAATCCGGCAGCGTTGTGCGTCAGCGGATGCTGCCTCAAAGTCAGCGGAAAGGCGATTTTTCTGCCCGTCAGATGAGATAAATATATTCCCTGGATCATCTCTTGAGTGAGTATCGCATTGTATGCTGATGAAACCGGTTCACGATCCTCTTTGATCGCCTGCATCAGATCGTAAATGGCGAAGCGGTTTGACTGCGGGAAATATTTCAATTTCGGACAATCCTTGATCATGCAGCGTTCATAATCCAGCGGTTCAGCTCCGGGGATCTCCCGGGATTCATTCGTTGGAACGACTTCAAATTCTGCTCCTGATTCCGGCGGGACGGGGGCGCGGCAGAGCAGCAATTCCCGTTCATAGCCGTCTTCGAAGCGGACGCTCAAGCTGCCTTTGCTGCCCATGACGGTCAAGCCCATGAAGCTGTTTCCCCCGGCGCGGGTGTAAAGGTTGGAAGCACTTTCAAAATTTCCGACGATACCGTTGGCAAAACGGAATACCGCATAGATGTGGTCTCCGGCGACGGGATCGACCGCTTCTTTAGCTTGATGGACCATGCCGTATTCCAGAGGTTTGCCCTCTTTGGTGATATCTGCCATCACCGTTTGCGGTGCGCCGAAAAGCTGGATGAGCCAATCGAGGATATGGGTTCCGAGGACGATGAGATCTTCGCCGCCGCCGCGGTGGTCACACTTGCCGCGGGCGGTGAAGCTGATGACTTGACCGATTTCACCGTTGGCGATCATTCGGGTCATGGTGAGATATGGTTCGGCATAGCGGCAGGGGTGAGCCATGCAGAATTTTATTCCGGAATCTTTTACCAGACGCAGGATCTCATCACCCTGTTCCAGATCGGCGACCAGAGGTTTTTCGCAGTAGATGTGGGCATGGTAAGCTGCGCAGAGGCGGATTTGCTCCAAATGGTCGCCCGGGTGGCGTGAGGTGAGGATCACAATGTCCGGGTGTTCTGATTCAAGCATGGTTTTCAAATCGGTGTAGTGGCGTTTTGCTCCAGTGATTTTCATGCGGTCGGCGATGCCGTCAAAGTTGGGATCGACCTGGGCGACAACTTCCGTGTCGGGCAGTCCGAGGGGGGCAGTCTGCAGTCCGTGCAGACCGAACATTTTTTTAGAAGTATCTTTGACAATAGCGATTTTCCACATTTTATCATCCTTTTATCTGCAAGTGAATCCGCCATCAATAAGATGAGTCGAACCGGTGATGAAGGCAGCTTTGTCCGAAACCAGATAAGCAATAAGATCGAAGACTTCATCAACTTCGGCGGGGCGTCCCAGCGGAGTCTGCATTTTTCTCATCGCTTCGCGGGTCAGCACCGGGCCGGGGGCAACCGCCACACAACGCACATTGTACGGCGCGCCGCAGAGTGCAATAGATTTGGTAAGCCCGATGATTCCGTGTTTGGCGGCGCTGTAATCGCAGCCGGATGTGGTGCCGACATAGCCGTTGACTGAAGAAAGATTGACTATCACGCCGCTTTTTTGTTCGATCATGCGGGGCAGCACGGCACGGCAGAAGAATGTGGGACCTTTGAGATTGACATCCAGTCCCCATTCGATATCTTCGTAAGGGGCTTTGTGCCATTCGCGGCCGTAGCCGCGCACCCGGGAAGAATTGCCCCCGGCGCAGTTGATCATGATATCGACTTTGCCGAATTTTTCCATGGTCATTTGCACGCAGTTTTCGACCTCCTGATATCGGGCGACATCCACCTTGCAGGCGACGGCTTCCAAACCTTCCGCGCGCAATGCGGCGGCTTCGGTTTCCGCTTTTTCAATATTGTAGTCAGCGAGGATGACCTGTGCACCTTCAGCGGCGAAGCGCTGGGCGCAACGCAAAGCGATACCGGAAGCAGCACCGGTCAGAATGATTGATTTACCTTTAACATCCATAGATATAACTCCTTAAATTGTAATTTAGCACTTGCAAAATAAATTTTCAAGTCGATTTTTTCAATGCACAGGAAGAATATGAAGCGACTTGAAAAAATCACCGTGTCTCCGGTAGAAACAGCTATTCTGCCGCATCGCAAACGCCTGTTTTTATTTCACCGTAAAAGTATACTTCCGGTTTTCCCTGAAAGCAACCTTTTTTGGCTCAAAATTGTGCAAAAATGTGTGCAAATGCTTTGCTTTATCGGCAAAGTAAGTTATATTAGAATCAAGTGAGAAGTGTAATTGAAATCAGGGGATTGCCAGAGTGACGATTAAAGATATAGCCAGAGAGGCCGGGGTTTCGGCATCAACTGTCTCCCGGGTATTCAACAACAATCCGCGCATCAGCAGTGAAGTAAGTTCCAGAGTCCGTGAGATTGCCCGCAAATACAATTACCATCCGCGTTTGCCGGTCAGACAGCGTAATGTCATCCTGCTTATCCCGCAGGAGTCCGGTTATCCGGCGCATTACTGCGTGGAACGGCTGGTGATGGCACTTTCCGGAGAGCTTTTCAAGCGCAAGTTCCAGGTTGAAATCGTTCCCTGGAGCAACCGGGATAATTTGAAAAACAAACAGTTTTATGCCGCTGCGGCAATCGGTATCGACGGTGAAACATTCCGGAACTGGCAGGATGATTTCGTCCAGACCCTTGTTCTGGTAGACCGTTCTCTTGAACCGGCAGAACCGGGAGTATATCAGGTTTGTGCCGATGAGTACGGGGCAATGAAACTTGCCGCTGAACACTTCAAAGCCCACGGGATCCACCGGCCGGGAGTTTTGATTTACGGTTCTCCGGGAAGCGGCAATAGCGATTTGCGTATGAATGGGGCCCGGGCAGCGATGAAAGCGGCAGGATTTCCGGCAGATGCGGAATTGTTTCACTTTGCTTCACCGGAAAATTTTATGGAAAAATGCCGCATTCTGCTTCAGGAAAAAATTGATGCGATCCTCTGTCCCGGCAGTTCCGGCGGTTCGCTGACCGCCTACGCACTGCATCAGAACCGGATGCGTATTCCGGATGATATTTCGCTTATTGCTTCGGAAGTGGCATTTTTTTCGCCATTTGCCACTCCGCCGCAAACTTCAGTTTGTCCCGACTATACGGCGATGGCAGACGCAGTAGTGGATATATTCATCGCGGTTCTGGAAGGCAAAAAAGTTTCTGCCCGGACGGTGCTGCCTTATACACTCAAAGTCCGGGAGAGTGTGAAAAAGGTTTGACTGTCAATCCAGTGTCAGTACGACTTTGCCGATGTTTTCCGCACGGCGCAGGACAGCCTGTGCCGCTTCGACTTCAGAAATGGGAAATACGGCGTGGATATGATTGATCAATTTGCCGCTGCTGAAAAATGGTGACAATTCCCGGTGCAATGATTGCATGACGGCACTTTTTTCTTCATTGGTTCGGCTGCGCAAAGTACTGCCGATGAGTTTGAGCCGTTTGCGCCAGACTTGTTCCAGATCGATGGAGGTTTGACCTCCGGCAAGTGAAGCGATCATGATCCAGCGGCCTTTGAATGCCATTTTGGCAAGTTTTTCCCCCATGTTTTTCCCGCCGACGCAATCCAGGGTCACGGTTGGAGTATTTTCAGAGAGGATGGTGTTTTCATCATCCTGCTTGTAGTTGAATGCGATGTCGGCACCAAGTTTGCGGATGAACTCGACCTTTTCCGGGGTTCCGGCAGAAGCGATGACTTTCGCCCCTTTCAGCTTGGCATACTGGATCGCTGCCAGACCGATGCCGCTGGCTCCGGCCTGGATGTAAAGCGTGTCATTTGCAGTAAGTCCGCCTGCTTCGTACTCCATATTGAGGTAGACCGTAGCCCAGACTTCCGGAATGGCGGCAGCTTCGATCATGGAAAGATTTTCCGGAACCGGTATCACCATACCGCAGGGGACACTCGTCATTTGGGAATAACCGCCGCCGCCCAGAAGCGCGCAAACTCTGTCGCCGGGTTTGAAATTGGAATCTTCCGGAGCTTCAATAACTTCGCCTGCCGCTTCCAGACCGCACCACTGCGGCCACTCCGGAGGGGAGGCGTAACATCCGTCTTTCTGCATGATGTCTGCCCGGTTGATGGCGGCGGCATGGATCTTGATCAAAACTTCACCGGCTTTGCGGATCGGGTCAGCGACCTCCTGCCAGAGGAAATTCAAATTTTTATCTAAAGTCATCGCTTTCATATTTGCTATCCTTATTTTGAGATAAATCAGTAATTTTAATGTATCATGTTTTACAATTTGATTCAAATCCGGAAAGTTACATTTTTGTGAAATATTTTGTGCAATATCATTTATCCGTATCACCGTTGAATTTTTTCAATGCCCGCAAGGTGTTTTCCACTCCGGGAAAATCCCGGAAAAGCCGGCAGCGTTGGGCGAGCTGCGGAGAATCAGCGGTCATTCGGGCGAGAGAGCCTTCGTCGGCAAGGGAGCGGTCGATGCCGAGGATGAGCGGGAGATCGGGAAATTTTTTCAAAAGTTCGAGGCAGGCGTGGCGGTAAACGGCAAGCAGTCCGGAAGCATTTTCCAATGCGGACGAATCGTCAGGGGCAATATAGCATGGTTTCACCCGACCGGAAGAAATTTTGCAAATAATTATGTTCTTTTTTAAGCATGGCAGACTATCTCCGGCGGTAGGCACGGTGTTCACGGCGGCGGCCGGAGGTGTATTCTTCGGAAGTTCCGGCACTGACGAGTTCGTAGAGTACCGCCTGGAGTTTGCCGGGGGCGGGGCGGAGGACGCGGCCGAGTCGCTGGACGTGTTCGCGGACACTGCCGGAACCGGAAAAGACCACACCTACTGCGGCAGAGGGAACATCGACACCTTCATTGAGGACTTTACTGGTAACGAGAATGGGATATTCGCCGTTGCGGAAGCTGTCCAGAAATGCTTTGCGTTCAGCGCTTTTGGTGTGGTGGGTTATCACCGGGAGCGTGAAGTGTCTGCCGATGGCGTAGGCGCTGTCGTTGTCGGCGGTGAAAATCAGAATGCGTTCGCCGGGATGCCGTTGAAAAATAGTGTGTAAAAGTTGTAATTTCGCAGTTCCGGCGCGGGCGATCTTGCGTTGTTCCAGAAAGGCGGCAAACGCCTCTTTCCCTCCCGGAAAGCGGGCGCATCCGATAAGAAAGTTTCTCCAACCGTCAACTGAAGCCATGGAAATACCGTAACGGCGCAGAAATCCGGTGTAAATATTGCGGCATTCGCGGTAGCGGGCGGTTTCGGCGGGGGTGAGTTCGACAAAGAGCCGTTTGACCAGATAAGGGGAGAGGATTTTTCCTTCGAGTTCATCAATGGCGACTGAAAAGATATTTTCTCCCATGAGATCTTTGAGAGTTGCGGTGCGTTCAGCATCCATTTCCATGGTGGCAGACAACCCCAGCCGGAAAGGGGCGATCGACATCGCCGCCGCCAATTTATAGCCGGGACCGGGCAGATGGTGGCACTCATCGGCGATGAGCAAAGCGAAACGGTTGCCGATGAATTCCATTTGCAATACCGCTGAATCATAGGTGCTGACTGTTATGGGCAGAATATTGTGACTTCCGCCGCCCAGCATACCGATGGGCATTTGAAAGAAGCGTTCAAGTACCGAACACCATTGAGTCAAGAGGTCGATGGTCGGCACAAGAACCAGTGCCGGACGGCGCAACCGGGCGATCGCCATCACTGCAAGGATGGTTTTCCCCGCGCCGGTCGGAAGTGAAACTGTTCCTCTGAATGCGGCGCGTTCCCATGCTTCAAGGGCGCGCTGCTGGTGCAAATGCGGAGTGAGAGGAGATTTTATCGCCAATTCAGGCAATGGAACATAATTCCGCACCTGATCGCAGAAATCAAAGCCGGACTTTTGGAGCGTCCGTACCGTTCTGGCGTAATCGCACGCCCGGGCGCGGAAATTTCCGGAACGCGGGTCGTGTTTGAATGTGCCGATGAGTTCCAGCGGGAAATCTTCGGCATTTCCCAGATCAAGTACCAGAGTACCGGCATCAAATCGCAGAAAATTATTTGCCATATTTACCCGGTTTCCGGTAGGCTCCGACCAGAAGGCCGGTCACTGCGCCGACGAGTGCGAAACCGAGCGAACTTGCGATCGGCGCGCGGGCGAGCAGTCCGAATGCAAAAAAGGCGACCCCGGCGATGGCTGCGGTGAGAAAACCGCGCTGCCAGTCGGGGATTTTCGGCATGGTTTCGCTGATCTCTTTTTCCGCTTTTAAAAGTTCAAGTTTTAATTGTGCGGGAATTTTTTCTTCGTCCATGATGATTTTCCTTATATATTTTTATTGACAAAACTTTGCAATTCTCCCGGGAGCAGCGCAGAAAAGTGCATCTCTTTTCCGTTGTACGGGTGGTGGAATGTGAATGATTCCGCGTGGAGTGCCTGCCGCTTCAATATGAGCTGATCAAGTTCCTCCGGGGTGAAGTCTTCACTTTTCTGCTTGAGGAAAAAGTTTTCGTCCACGCCGTAAAGTTTGTCTCCGACCAGCGGAAATCCGAGCGAGTGGAGCGTGGCGCGGATCTGATGGGTGCGTCCGGTGCCGAGAACGGCTCTGACCAGAGAAAAGTTTTCGCCCGATTTTTCAGGCGAAAGATAAGTGACAGAAGTTTCTCTGGGGAGTCCTTCCGGATTTTCTTTTATAAACTGCCGTTTTTTGCGGATGACGCTGTTGGCACTGACCAGAAATCCGGAGGCATCAATTTCACCGGTAAAGTTTCCATGCACTATGGCGAGATAACTTTTGTTGGAAACGGCATCCGTTTCGGCGATTTTCCGCGCCGCTTCCGGAGATTTAGCCGCTAAAAGCAAACCGCTGGTCTCCCGGTCGAGCCGGTTGACAAAGTGAATGTGCGGATACTTTTGCCGCAGTAAATACCAGAGGGTGTTCTGATAAAAAGGTCCCGACGGGTGGACGCAGAGATTGCCCGGTTTGTCGATGACCAGAATGCTTTCATCCTCAAAAATGATACGGTAATCTTTCCGTGCCGGAGGTTCCGGGATGTCCTGCGGATGGTATTCGATACAATCGTGCATCTGCAGGATATATTCCGGAGATACCGGCTTGCCGTTGAGGGTGATTTCGCCTGAATTTATGCGTTCAAACCACTCTTCAACGGTGCGGTAGGTGAAGCGTCCGGCAAGGAATTGCACTAAAACCATGCCGGTGTTGCTCCAATCGACCGAAGTGCGGATGATACGCTGTCCGGGTTTTGCCATTTTCAGAAAGTGTCGCCCAGCAGTGAAAGTTCATCTTCGACAAACTCCACTGCACTGGCAAAGGCGCGGGCGCGGTGGCTGATGGAATTTTTGACCTCCGCCGGAAGCTCACCGAAGGTCTGATCATAACCGTCCGGCTGGAAGACCGGATCGTAACCGAATCCGCCATCTCCGCGCGGGGCGAGGGTGATGGTGCCTTCGACGGTGCCTTCAAAAGTTTCCAATACTTCGCCGTTGAATGCGATCGCTATCGCGCAGACGAAACGGGCGCGGCGGTTCTCTTTGCCTTCAAGTTCGCTTAAAAGTTTGGCGATGCGTTCGCCGTCAGTGGCGGCGTAGCGGGAGGAATAAATTCCCGGTCTGCCGTCCAGAGCTTCGACCTCCAGACCGGAATCATCGGCAAAGGCGGGCGCCTGACAGTATTTGCTGGCGGCAACGGCTTTGATGGAGGCATTCTCCTTGAAACTTTTGCCGTTTTCCTCGACTTCCGGGAAGTTGGGAAAATCGGCGAGCGATTTGAGATCGACTTCGATATCGCCCAGCAGTTTTTTGTATTCATCAACTTTGTGCTTATTGGCAGTTGCAACGACAATAAATGACATGATGATATCCTTCCGTAAAAAATTTTCTTATTAATCACCGGAAAATTTTGCATATTTTTCCGGCGGGTATATATTATAGAGCATGAAAGGTGAAAATGCAAATGGATGATGATAAAAAAACATTTCTGATCGGGTTTTCCGGCGGCGCTGACAGTACGGCGGCTTTGCTGTTCATGTTGGAGAATACGGGGGAGGGCAACCGCCTCATTGCCGTCCATTTCAATCACCATCTGCGGGGAGCTGAATCCGATTCTGAAGCAGAAAATGCCGCCCGCTTTGCCGCAGAACGCAATATTGAATTCCGTTTGATCGACCTGGATATTGCCCCCGGAAACAATCTTGAAGCCCGGGCGCGGCAGGCAAGATTGGAGGCGTGGAAAAAACTTATTTCCGAATATGAAAATCCGGTCGTGGTCACCGGACACCATAGAGATGACTGTATCGAAAATATGTTTCTCCGCATGGGGCGGGGGAGCAATGTTTCCGGATTGACCGGTTTGCAGCTGACTTCTGAAGTCGAAGGGGTGAAATTTTTCCGTCCGCTGTTGAGTTTTTCCAGAGAGGAGATCGAAGCGTTTCTCTTTGAGCGCGGTGTGACAACGTGGGCGGTCGATTCCAGCAATTTTGAGTGCGATTATGCCCGCAATGTGCTGCGTAACCGTATTTTGCCGGAATTGTACAAGCTCTTTCCCGGCGGCAGAAAGGCGTTTTGCCGTACCCTTGACAATTTGCGCGACGATGCCGCCTTTATCGAAGATGAAGCATCCCGGAGATACGGCGATGGTGAAGATGCCCGGAAAATCGTTTTCTGGTGCGATCAGCCGCGCGCACTGGCGGTGCGGATGCTCAAATATTTATGCAAAGAATTTTTTAACGATGAACGTCCATTGAGTTCCGGGGCTTTTGAACGCTTTTCGGCGATGGTCGATGAAAACTCCTCCGGTATTTGCGAACTGGACGGGGAACGCAAACTTTACTTTGCTGACGGGAAGATTTTTCCGCTTGAAGAGGTGGAAAATTTTTCCTTGACCTGGGATTTCCGCAATCAGCCGGAATTGATGCTCCCCGGCGGATGGATATTCCATTGCCGGATGGTGGAGCATCTGCCGGAAGTTTGCGGGAACGGTAAAGTATATTTTGACTTGGCTCTGCTGCCGGAAAAATTGACCGTTGCGACTGTTTCTCCGGGGGATAAAATGGTTCCTTTCGGCAGGGAGAATCCGGTACTCTTAAAGAAACTGCGGGTCGATGCCAAAGTTCCATCGCGCTTTACTCCGCCGGTTTTGAAAGCCGGAGATTCGATCATCTGGTTTCCCGGCATAAGGCGTTCCAGTTACGCTATTGTGACGGGAAAAAGCGCGATTATTGAATTTTTTATGGAAAAAAACGAAATTTTGCCCTGAAAAAACTTGTAAATTTTTTCATCGGGTGTATAGTTTTATGGAGTCATTATAACGTTAACGCCACAATAACTGTTACAGGAGGATAAAAAATGCGTGCGTTTTCCAAAATTTCTGCTGATTGGTGGGATTACACAACTCTGGATCGTGAGATCCTCGATGCTGCCGCCAGAATCACTGTCGACAACCTCAAGAGCTTTGAACGCCCCGGTTTCAAGATCAATCTCTATGATACCTTCCAGGAGTTCTACTGCGCCGAAGCTCTCGAATACATCCGCTGCTGGCAGAAGGCTACCGCCGACAACCCCTGCGGTATCTGCGGCCCCATCGGTCCCACGGAACAGCTTCCGCTGGTCGCCCAGATGGTCAATGAAATGAATTTGAGCTTGAAAAATGCCCACTTCTGGGGCATGGACGAATGGGCTCTGGACGGCGACGTTCCCGCCGGTATGGATTTCCCGCTCGGTTTCGCCAAGGCGGACTGGGATCTTTGTTTCTCCCGCATCCGTCCGGAACTGCGCATGCCCGCTGAAAACATGCACTTCCCCAACGGCGACATCGCCGCTTATGAAAAATCCTACGATGAAGCCAACTGCCTCATCATGCAGGGCGGTCAGGGAGAAACCAAGCACTGGGCATTCAACGACCCCGTCCGCCGCGACGGCAAATACAAAGAAAACCCGCCGACCCCCGCTGAATACCGTCAGCTCGGTACCCGTCTGGTCAATCTGCACCCGATCACCCTTATCCAGAATGCCCGTACCTCCGGCGGCGGTACCGTCCAGAACGTGCCTTCCCGCGCTTTCACCGTCGGCCCCGTCCAGACCTGGAAGTCCAAACAGGTCTCCATCTGGCATCCCGGCCACCACGACAACCCCTTCGGTATGCGTCTGACCACCTTTATGATCTCCCGGAAGATCGCCGACAGCTGCGTTCCGATGTCTTTGTTGAGCGAACACGATGATGTCGTTTTCAACTTCTACCGTCCCGGCTTCGGTATCTGTGACGTGGAGATGCATTGATCATGGCTAAACGTGCGTTTGCGATCGCATCCCATCCGGATGATATCGAATTCATGATGGCGGGTACTCTTATCCGCCTCAAAGAACTCGGTTATGAGATCCACTATATGAATATTGCCGACGGCGCGCTCGGCGGCAATATGCTCAACCACCGTGAACTGGCTGCCCGCCGCCGTGAAGAGGCGATGGAAGCCGCCAAAATCATCGGTGCCGTTTTCCACGAATCCATCACCCACGACCTTGAAGTGTTCTACAACACCGAACAGCTCACCAAGGTCGTCCGTGAAGTGCGTGAAGTCGATCCGGAAATCGTGCTTACCCACGGACCTTTTGACTATATGGAAGACCATATAAACGCCGGACGTCTGGCGGTTTCCGCCGCGTTCTGCCGCGGTATGGGCAACTTCCGCGGTGCGGAGGATATTGCTCCGGTGATGACCGACGTCGCAGTTTATCACAGCCTGCCGCTGTCACTCAAAGATCAGCTCAACCGCCCGGTCACTCCGGATATCTTTGTCGATGTCACTTCGACCATCCCGACCAAGCGCGCCATGCTGAACTGCCACCAGACCCAGAAACAGTGGCTCGACGAAAGCCAGGGCATGGATGCCTATCTCGAAGATATGGTTTCCCGCGCCAAGGCGATGGGCGACCTCTGCGGCTTCTGTGACTACGCTGAAGGCTGGATCCGGCACAACCCCAACGGTTTCTGCCCGGATAACTTCGATCCGCTCGGCGTGATCGCCCGCCCTGCGGTAAAGTAAGCTGATGGGATCCGGGGGAACAGGGAGCCTTTCCCATTCCCCCGTTCCTGTGTTTTTTTGAAAAGATGCGGACGTGATACTGCTTCCGCCGGTTGTAAAATGATAATAAATGATCTCTGGGTAATAATCGCCGCCGGAGGCAGTTCGCGCCGTTACGGTGAGCAGGATAAACTGTTGGAAATGCTGGGTGATCTGCCGGTGTTTCTGCACAGTGTACGGAACTTTTCTGCCGTCTGCAAGGTGAAAAATATGGTCATTGCCGTCCGCCCGGAGGCTCTTGAACAATACAGGGAACTTGCGGAAAAGTTCCTGCCCGGAGTTAAACTTGGATTTGTTGCCGGAGGCGTTGACAGAAGTGGTTCCGTCCGTAACGCCCTTGCCGCATTGAAGTGTCAGAGCGGTGTTGTCGCCATCCACGACGCGGCACGTCCGCTGGCTTCGGCAAAGTTGCTTGAGCGCGTGAGTTTACGTGCAAAAATCACCGGCGGCGCCATCGCCGCCACCAGAGTCGTGGACAGTTTGAAACTTACTGACGGTAAAGGAAAAATTCTTGAACCGGTCAGCCGGGATGACCTTTACCGCGCCGAAACACCGCAGGTGTTCGAGGTGAAAAAACTTGTTGATGCTTATGAAAAAAGCGCTCAATTCAGTGCCACTGATGATGCTGAAATAATGCGTCGTGCGGGGTTCCCGGTCGAGGTGGTCGATTCAGGGGAATTCAATTTGAAGCTCACTTGCAGCAGTGATCTTGAGTTGTTGAAAATGTTCTATACAGCGGGGAAATGATGGGCAGAATGCCGGACACACAGCGCGATGAAGCCAACAGTGATGCTCTGGATATTTATATGCGCGGCTTGAGCGGACTCGGAGACTATTCTTCCGAACAGCAGGCTTTTTTGTGCCGGAATTTTGAAACCGCTTCCGATAAACTGCGTACTTCGGTCTGCCGTCTGGGGTTTACCGCTCCCGAATATCTGCGCAGTATCAGCAATATTCTGGAAAACGGCGTGGAAGCCGCCGATGTTTTTCTGGTTTCAGCATTGCGCAGTATGGGGGAGTCAAAAGCTGAACAATTTAAAACTATGCGGTTGTACCAGCAGGAACTTCGTGAAAAATATTCCGCATTTGAGAATGCTTTTTATTCCGGCAGTCCGGATTTGGATAAGCTCCGCGAAGAACTCGCAGCTTTGCTCGGACGTTACCGGCTTACGTTGCAGAAAGTTTACGAACTGATCGATATCGGTCAGAATTATCTGCGGATGATCGACCGTCATTTTGAGTGGGAACATCCGCTGAAATCCGGAGATCTCCCGGATTCGCTTGATTTTGTCGAACAGAAAATGCTGCTCCGGCTGCCGCAATTGATTCAGGAAGCGGCAGTTTTGGGACAGAATATCAAAGAGTTGTACATCGTACGCAACAAACTTGTGGAAGCCAACTTGAAACTGGTGGTGAGCATCGCCCGCCGTTACTGCAATCACAAAATGGTGCTGGGCGATCTTATTCAGGAGGGCAATCTCGGTTTGCTCCGGGCTCTGGAACGCATCGATTTTTCGCTCGGATACCGTTTCAGTACCTATGCCGGTTGGTGGATCCGACACCGCATTGTCCGGGCGGTCAACAATTCATCCCGGGGGATCCGGCTTCCGATGCATATGGTAAGTTTGATCAATGACATCAATCAGGCGGAACAGCGTTTTATCCAGTTTCACGACCGGATGCCGGAAATCGAAGAGTTGGCAAAAATACTGGAACTGCCGGTCGCCAGAGTCAGTGCGGTCAAAAAAATGGCGGTCCAAACCATATCGCTTCAGTCTCACGTCAACGGTGATGATGAATCCGCAGAACTGGGCGATTTTATTGCCGACAACGCCGTTGAAAGCCCCGAAGCCGAACTCAACCGTCGTATAACCCGCGAACGGCTCTACGAAATGCTCAAAACCCTTACCGAACGGGAACAGCAATTGCTTATTATGCGTTTCGGCTTGTTTGGTCAGCCGGTATATTCTTTTGCTGAAATAAGCAGTCACTTCAAGTTGACAAGTGAGCGGTGCCGCCAGATCGAGCGCAATCTTCTGAATAAGCTCCGTTCTCCGGAAATGCTGAAATTTTTCGACGGTTCAGTCGATTTTTAATAATTTTCAACCTAAAAAATCAGGTGCATGATATGGGAACTGTTAAACTCAGCAATATTTGCAAAAGCTTCACACCGGGGGTGCCGGTGCTGGATCATCTCGATCTGGAAATAAATTCCGGTGAATTGTTTTTTCTGCTCGGTCCCTCCGGTTGCGGGAAGTCGACTTTGCTGCGCATCCTTTCCGGGTTGACCGCTGCTGATTCCGGAAGCATCAGTTTTGACGGAGTGGAAATACAGGATCTTCCACCGGAGAAACGGCAGGCGGCGATGGTCTTCCAGAATTACGCCCTCTGGCCGCACATGACCGTTTTTGAAAATGTCGCATTCGGTCTCAAAATCCGCAATCTGCCTGGCAAAGAGATCGAAGCCCGGGCGATGGAGGCGTTGGAAATGGTGCATCTGGCAGATTTTGCCAAGCGCAAAGCCACCCAGCTTTCCGGCGGACAGCAGCAGCGGGTCGCTCTGGCGCGCGCTCTGGCGGTTGATCCGCCTTTACTGCTGCTGGATGAGCCGCTTTCCAATCTGGACGCCCGTCTGCGCGATGCCATGCGCGAAGAAATTTCCGCCATTTGTTCCAAGCGCGGTTTCACCGCACTTTATGTGACCCATGACCGGCAGGAAGCGTTGAGTATGGCTGACCGGATGGCGGTGATGAAAGACGGAAAGATCCGGCAGCTTGGTACTCCCCGTGAACTTTATGAACACCCCTGTGACCGTTTCTGCGCCGAATTTCTGGGTGACATCAACTTTATTTCAGGAGAAGTAAAGAATGGGATTTTTGATGCCGGTTTCGGCAGATTTCCGGTCTCCGGAGATTTTACCGGCACTCATCAGGCGGCGATCCGTCCGGAACGGATAAGTTTCGTTTCCGCAGATGCCGCAGGAGAAGGGGTTTTTGAAGCGGAACTGGTTTCCGGCAGTTACATGGGCGACTGCGCCAGCTGGTTCTGTAAAGTCGGTGACTGCACGCTCAATATCCGGGAGTTCGCCCCTGAAGAACGCCGTATCGGTGAGAAGGTCAAACTCGCTTTTGCCCCCGGACGGCTGCTGATTCTGGAGTGAGGAATAGATCATGATCTGGCGTCGTTTGATAATCTGTGCATTGATCTTTGCCGCATTGCTGGCTCTGCCGTTTTACTTCCGTAAAGCCGATGGTGTGCCGCCGGTGGAGGATGATGCCGAAAGACTGGTCATCGTCACCGCGCACAATAAGAGTGTCCGCGATGAATATGAGATCGCTTTCCGTAAACACTATAAAGCCAAATATGGTAAAGATATTATTCTGGATTTCCGTTCTCCGGGCGGTACTTCAGATATAGTCCGCTACATTGAAGACCGTTTTACTGCGGAATTCCGCAATGCGTACAGCCGATCCGGGCGCAAGTGGGAAAGCGGATACGCTGATATTTTCCGCAATCCGGCAATGGATTCCCACCCGGTGCGCCGGGAGTTTCTCAACTCCGATGTCGGCATTGGCATCGACATCTTTGCCGGCGGCGGAACTTTCAACCACGACCGTCTTGCCAAACGCGGTTATGCTGTGGACGGCAAAGTGAAAGAACGTCATCCGGAATATTTTCATCCGGATTCGATTCCGCAGAGTTTCGGCGGCGATGTCATCTATGATAAACAGGGGCGGTATTACGGCGTGGTGCTGACCACATTCGGTATGCTCTACAACATCGACCGGATGAAAGAGATGAAAAAATCCAATCCTCCGGAACGGTGGAAAGATATCGGTGAAGCCCGGTTTTTCCGGCAGATCATCGTCGCTGATCCGAGCAAATCTGGTTCTGCCAACAAATGTTTTGAAATCATCCTCCAGCAGTGCATGGCGGATGCCGGAAATCCGGTTGACGGCTGGAACCACGGCATAAATCTTTTAAAACGCATCTTTGCCAACGCCCGGACGATCACCGATTCGGCAAGCAAAGTGGTGCGCGACATCGCCATCGGCGAAGGCGCGGTCGGTACTGCCATCGACACCTACGGTTTTGCCGAAGTCGAATGGAGCACCAAACTTTTCGGTACTCCGCGTGTGGTCTATGTCACTCCGAAAGGTGGAACCGCTGTTTCCAGCGACCCGGTGCAGATCTTGCGCGGCGCACCGAACCGCAAAGCTGCTGAAGAGTTTGTAGATTTCCTGCTTTCACTTGAAGGACAGAAACTGCATGCATTCAAAGTCGGTACTCCGGGCGGTGCGGTCAAGGCTTCGATCAACCGTCCGGCAGTGCGCCGGGAACTTTATGCTCCAAAATACCGGGAATTTCTTTTTGAAAAAGATTACGACCCCTATAGATCCGGTGCAGATTTTGTCTATCGCCCGCAGTGGACAGGGCGTTATTATTCACTGCTTCAGATGGTGATAAAGAGCATCATGCTGGATGTCCATCTGGAACTTCAGAGAGCGTGGCAGGCGATCATTGCCGCCGGCGGACCGGAAAAGGTTCCGGAGGCGATGAAGTACTTCAATGCTCTGCCGTTTTCCTACAGGGAGGCTTCAAATGCGGCGGCAAGTTTGCGCCGGAGCAAGGATCGCAGTGCGGCAGATGTGGCGGCGGTTCTGCGGGAGTGGAGCGAATTTGCCCGGGAAAATTATCTCAAAGCTGAAAAACTTGCAGGAGAAGGAAAATGAGAGCCAACAAGATTTTTCAATATGTGATCGTCGCGGCACTCGCGCTGTTTCTCGGTATGTTTTTACTGCTGCCGGTTTTTACCGTTATTCAGGTCGGTTGCGATGCCGGACTCATCATGGAAGCTCTGCGCAGTCCGGTCTACCGCGAAGGATTGTTCAACAGTCTGCTTATTGCGGTCGTCACCACATTTCTGGTCGCATTGATCTCACTTCCTCTGGCACTTATTTACGACCGGTTTGATTTCCCCTGCAAAGAGTGGTGTTCACTGGCGATGCTGCTGCCGATGATATTGCCGCCCTTTGTCGGTGCGCTGGGATTTCAGCAATTGCTCGGGCATTACGGGGTATTCAATGCGATACTGACTTCGCTCGGTTTTGAACGGGTGGACTTTCTGGGCGGCAACGGCACTTTCTGGTCGGTGTGCTTTATTGAAGCACTGCACTTGTACCCGATTTTTTACCTCAACTCTGTGACCGCGTTGGGCAATATCGATCCGGCACTCAATGAAAGTGCCGCCAATATGGGTGCTTCGCGCTGGAAGCGTTTTACTTCCATAACTTTGCCGTTGATGCGCCCCGGATTGTTTGCCGGAGGCAGCATCGTACTGGTCTGGAGCTTCACTGAACTGGGTACTCCGCTGATGTTCGGATACACCCGGGTCGCTCCGGTACAGATCCTCAACGGCCTCAATGAGTTGGAAACCAATCCGCTGCCCTATTCGCTGGTGTTGATCATGCTGGTGGTGTCGGCGGGGCTGTATCTGGTTTCGCGTCTGGCACTGGGCAGTAAAAACGGTGCGGCATCCGGCAAGGGGAGCATGGGAACTTCAGCGGTGAAGCTGCGTTCATGGAAACGTTTTCTGCCGCTGGCGGCATTCGGAGTGGTCTCGTTTTGTGCAGTACTGCCCCATCTGGCGCTGATCGGGATCGCTTTCGGTAAAAATTATTATAATTCAGTTTTGCCGCACGGAATAACTTTACAGCACTTTGACAATGCACTTTCCAACGTGCTGGTGCTGCCCTCGATCGGCAACAGTTTGCGTTATTCGCTTCTGGCGATGCTGATCGCGGTCATCATCGGCGTGATAGTTGCGCTGGCTTCAGTGAGGTGGAAACTGCGCGGCAGCTGGATAGTTGATCTGCTGTCGATGCTGCCTCTGGCGGTGCCGGGGGTGGTGATCGCTTTCGGATTTCTGGGTATGACGGTCAAATTCAGCTGGGCGGAAGCGTTGTTCGATCCGGTCAACAATCCTTTGTGGCTGCTGTCGATCGCCTATGCGGTGCGGCGCATACCTTATGTGGTGCGTTCGGTCGGTTCCGGTTTGGAGCAGACTCCGGAAGAGTTGGAAAATGCCGCCCGCAACTTCGGAGCTTCGCCGTGGCAGGTATTGTGCAAGATCACGGTGCCGCTGGTGGCGGCGAACTTACTGGTCGGCGGCTTGTTTGCTTTCAGTTTTTCGATGCTTGAGGTGTCGGATTCACTGATTCTGGCGCAGAAAAGTGAGTTTTTTCCTATTACCAAAGCGCTGTTTGAATTGTCGCAGATATTGGGTTCCGGCCCCAGTTCCGCCAGTGCTTTCGGCGTGTGGGCGATGTGTTTTCTGGCGGTTACGCTCATCGCTGCCGGAATACTAATGGGTAAAAGGATCGGTTCAATTTTCAAGTTCTGACTTGAAAACGGTTTGAAAGTCATGTATATTTGATAGAATGTAAACATTGGTATCAGGTAATTTATGCACAGGATCTTCTGTTCAAACATTCCCGGAGAGGGCGTTGAATTCAAGCCCGAACCCAGAGAGGCTGAACATCTTTTCAAGGTGTTCCGGGCGCGTCCCGGCGAGGCGGTCGAATTGCTCGACGGCCGCGGCAGCCGTGCCCGCGCCACGGTCATCGAACAGAAAATGATCCGTATCGAACAAGTCGAAACCGCCGCTGTTCCCGCCGAAAAACTCCACCTCTGCTGCGCGCTGCCCCGCCGTCAGAAATTGGATTCTCTTTTGAAACAGGCTGCTGAACTTGGAGCATGGACGATCCGCCCGGTGCGTTGTGAGCGTTCCGTCGCCGAGGGAAATCCGAGAGAGCGCTGGGAAGTGCTGCTTCAGGAGGCGTGCAAGCAATCCGGAAATCCGTTCCTGCCGGAAATTTACCGGGAAAACTCACTCAAAGATACGCTTGAAGCATTGAAAGCGGAAAATATCGATATTTATTACGGCAGCGTGAAAAAGATCGATCATGCCAAACGTGATTTGCCTGTCGAACGGGAAAAAGCCATTCTCATCGGCCCCGAGGGCGGTTTCAGCGATGCGGAAACCGATATGATCGCAGCTTACTGCGGTATCCCGCTCAATCTGGGACCGCATATCCTGCGTCTGGAAACCGCCGCTGTCGCTGCGCTGGCGGTACTGCGGATGCTGGTTCTGCCGTTCATGGCGGCTGTTTTGCTGGTTTCTTCCGGTTGCGGACCGGGGGATGTTTCGCGCAATCCGTTGATGATAAAAGCTGAACAACTCAAGCGCGATGGAGCATTTGCCGATGCCAGAAGATTTCTGCGTCAGGTCGTCGCCCGCTATCCGGAATCTCCGGAGGGATACCTCGCTCTGGGAAAACTCTGCGAAGAGGAGCTGGACGATAAACTTGAAGCCATCTACTGTTACCGCAATTTTATGCAGCTTGCTTCTGAAAATGATTACCGCCGGGATAGTGTGGAAAAATATATCCGGGCGATGGAAGAAAAAATTTCCGCAGATTATGTCGCCGCTTCTCCGGAAGTTGAGAAGCTCCGGAAACTGAATAAAGGTATGCAGGAGGAACTCATCCTCGCCAAGCGTGTCGCTTTACGCAGTCAGCAGAAAGCTGAACAGCTTGAAAAAAAGTTGAAAGATGTCACCGGAAAACGTCGTAAGAGGAGATGAAGTGATGAAAAATATGCTGATGTTTTTTACTGTTGTTTTTGCTGTGATGTTTTCCGGATGTATCTTTTCCGGAACTCCGGTCAAATTTGAGTTGTATACTGCTGATTTGCCGGGTGGAACTTTGCCGTACCGGGTCGGAGCTGTGAGCAATCTTTCCGGAGCCGGACGGGAGTTTCTGGTTCAGGATTCGGGCAGTCAGGTGAGTGTTGACCGTTCCCGCCGTTTTCTCAATGAGCCGGATCAGATGCTGCGTTCCGCGTTGAGTGTGGTTTGTACCGGAGAAAAAGGGATGGTTTCGGCGCAGGTGATCAAGTTTGAATTTTCACCGGGATTGAAGAGTTTGAATGGGGTTGCTGTCTTTTCAATAAAGGTGAACAGTGTGACAAAAACAATTGTTTGCCGCGAAACTGTCAAAGTAGAGGATAATGACTGCGGCAGAGCTGCCGCAGAGTTTTTTGAACGTTGTATAAAACAAATTTCAGGAGTGAAATTATGAAAAAATATTTTTTGTTGACGGCTTTTGCCGCGGCGGTTTTGCTGATCGGAGGCTGTGTGCGTACTTCCACTCTGGACTGGACTCCGGCACAACATGGCGATGTGAGCAGTTCCGGAAAAGAGGTCGCTTATCACCTCAAAGCACGGAATTGCGGACTGTATCTTTTCAATTTCATCCCCATCTGGTCGGGAAAAGTTAGCCGCCCAAACCGTAAAGATTATGAATTGTGGCAGGATATGGTCAATGAATGGGATATGCGGCGTTTGCTTGAACGGGAGCTTGAACGGCTCGGTGCCAGCCATGTCGAAGATGTGAAAATGAGCAGCTATTCCAGCGGAGCATGGACATTGTGGATATTCTGGAAAAAGTCCATGACCGCCAGTGCCGTTGCAATAAAAAAAGCTCCGAAAGCAAAAAAAACGGAAACAAAATAAACTATTTACTTGAAAAAAGTACAGTGCAGTGCTATATTCCGTATGCGCTGTATTGTACAGCCATTGATTGGTGAACTGGATAATGTTCTGATTATTTTTAATTAATATATGAAAAAGGAATTGAAAAATGAGCCGTAAAGTAATCATCGCCGGTAACTGGAAAATGAACAAAACCGCTGCCGAAGGCCGCGAACTGGTCGAAGCCCTCAAGGCTGAACTTACCTGCAGCTGCTATGACCAGCTTGATATCGTGGTCTGCCCGCCTTTCACCACCATCGGTGCCGTGGTCGAAGCTGCCAGAGGCAGCCGGATCAAAGTCGGTGCGCAGAATATCCACTGGGCCGCCAACGGCGCATTCACCGGTGAAATTTCTGCTGATATGCTCAAAACTGCCGGTGTCGAATATGTCATCATCGGTCACAGCGAACGCCGCCAGTATTTCGGCGAAACCGATGCCACCGTCAACAGCCGCCTCAAAGCCGCTATCGCCGCCGGTTTGAAACCGATCGTCTGCATCGGCGAACTTCTCGAAGAACGCGAAGGCGGTCTTACTGAAAAAGTCCTGACCACCCAGATCCGCGGCGGTTTCGATGGTATTTCCGGCGAGAAAATGGCTGAAGTCGTCGTCGCCTATGAACCGGTCTGGGCCATCGGTACCGGCAAAACCGCCACTCCCGATATCGCACAGGAAACCCACGCTCACATCCGTAAAGAACTCGCCGCTATGTTCGGCGAAGAAGTCGCCGCTAAAGTCCGTATCCAGTACGGCGGCAGCATGAAAGCTGATAATGCCCGCGAACTGGTCGCCCAGCCTGACATCGACGGCGGTCTGATCGGCGGCGCCGCTCTCAAAGCGGACAGCTTTGTCGCTCTTATCAATGAGGCTATGGGCAAGTAATTGCTGCGCATTTACGGCAGAGGAAAAAGAAAATGAATATTCTGACTATTTTGTGCTACACGCTGATCGTCGTGGTCGCACTGCTGCTTATCGGGCTGATCATGATCCAGCCCTCCAAATCCGGCGGTATGGGTGCTGCGTTCGGCGGTATCGGTGAAGCTTTCGGCGGCAAAGCCGGAAGTCACCTTACCAAGACCACGGTCATCATGACCGCGATCTTCTTTATCGTTGCGCTTGCTCTGGCGGCATTTATCGGTCACGGCGGCGGCAAAAAAGAGGCTTCTGACGAATTCAGCAAAGCTCTGACCGCACAGGAAGAGGTCACAGTCAAGGCACCGGAGGCAAAAGCCGGTGCGGTTGAAAACAAAGCAAAGTAATTTTTTACACAGGGACGCAGGAAATGAAAAGTGTTGCATTGAAATTGTCTATGGTTGCTGTATTGTCCGTTTTTGCATTCAGTTTATTTGCTGCGCCCAAAGATAAACCCCAGCTTATTGTTCTCCGGCCTGTGGTCAAGGTGTCGGATGTCAGCGAGCCCAAAGCATCCTTTTCCAGTTCTCTGCCCATTCCGCAGACCGGCAAGACCAATTACAACAAGTGGATGATGGTTCTTGTCGATTTCACTGTCGGCTTGAGAGAGCTGAATAAGCAGAATAAAAAATTATTCCCCAATGCTCCGGTTCTCAAAGCCGGAAGCAGCCGGGATTGGCTGGATAATGTCGATGTCAGCGTCAAAGGCATGTTTGAGACGATGAACGGAGATTCAGAGCAGCATGTTTTGTTCTCCGGTGTGACCAAGTTGTATTCTTTGCGTTTGAATCATTCCAGACATCTGGTATTGTTCTTTCTGCCGCCGCATATCATTGACCGCTACTATATCCCTCACCCCGTTAAGAGCAGCAATGCAAAACCGAAGAGTGATGGCAAAGAGAAAGAAAAGGTTTTCAGGTATCACAAGTTGAATCAGCGGGACATGATGATCGAAGTCGTCATCAGCGCTGACGGCGTTGAGCTCGCCCGGAAATATCTCAATGTGAAACTTGAAAAAGAAGAAGAGAAAATGGCATCGGGTAAAAATCGCGAAGAGCAGTTGGCAGTTTTGTATCAGAAAAAGTTTTCCATGCTGGGAAGCAAAGTTCCCGGCAATTACAATTTAGATGGGGCACTTCTCTCCAAGGGGCAGTCGCCGTGGGCATATTACAAATATGATCAGTTTGACCTGGAAAAGAAAAATCATTGATAACAGCTGATTGACAGCAGTTGCAGCTTAAACAGTGTGTGGTGTTGAATATGGCAGACGCAAATAAGATTTTGGCAATAGACATCGGCGGTGAAAACCTCAAAATGGCCGAATTTCATTATCAGGAAAACGGCCGGTTGACAATGGAGCTTTTTGCCTTCCGTAAAATGGTGCGGATAGAGGATGAAAGCAACAAAGAGATGTTTCGCCGTTACTACAGCGAATTGTTGGAAGAGTACGGTTTTACAGCAGATTCGGTCCGTCTTTCTCTGTCCGCACAAAATTCTTTTCAGCGTTTGAGCAAACTGCCGCCGGTACTGGGCAATAAAGAGTCCATTGACCGGATGGTGGAGTATGAGGCATCGCAGACCGTCCCATATTCGATCGATGAAATCGAATGGGGATACCAGCTGCTTTATCACGAGTGGGAAGAGTTGGTCCCTGAGGAACAGGAAGACGGTACTATTCAGGAAGTGAGCGTTAAACGCGAGGAAAATGAAGCTCTTTTCATCGCCATGCGCAGCGATGATGTTGTCATTTATACCGATGTTATTGAAGATTCCGGAAAAAAGGTGCTGTCGGTGGATGTCGCTCCCGTGGCACTTTTTAACGCGGCTCTGGCGGCGCAGATCAAAGAGGATGAATGCGTGCTTCTGATCAATATCGGCGGCAGTTCGACCACTCTGATGATCGCCGACCACCGGCGTATATTCATGCGTAATATCCCGACTGCCGGAGAAGCGGTCACGGCCCAGATCGTCCGCGAATTTGCGATCGGTCACGATCAGGCCGAAGAGTTCAAGCGCCGTTACGGTTTTGTCGCTCTCGGCGGAGCTTATGAAGAACCGGAATCCGAATTGGCAGCCAAGATATCCAAGCTCACCCGTAACGTTATGACCCGTTTGCATGGCGAAATAAGCCGTTCGATAAATGTCTGGCGGGCGCAGCACGGCGGTTCTGCTCCCGGGCGGGTTCTGCTCGCCGGAGGTGGATCCACTATGAGATATACCACCGACTTTTTCAAAGAAAAGCTCCGTATTCCGACCGAATATCTGAATACCTATACTCTGATCGATTTCGGACCGTATGTCGATAAGGAATTGCTTCAGTCGACCGCGTCCATGTCCCAGGCGCTTATCGGTCTTGCGCTGCGCGGTTTGAATCACTCTCCGCTGGATATTTCACTTTTGCCGCGCAAGATCAAAAAGCAGGTCGAATTCAACGGCCGCAAACCTTTTCTCTATGCCAGTGCGGCAACATTGCTGGTCTGTTTGTTGATCGTGCTTTTCGGTGTGAATAAGCTGCTTGACTTTGAAACTCTCCGGGTCGCCGAAGTGCATAAACGTCTTGAAAGAGCCGAAAGAGAATCAAAGGCGATCAAGGCAATCGATCAGGAACGGAATGATAAACTTTCTCAATACAATATGATGAAAAAGTTTCTGGATGACCGTACGCAGTGGAGCAAGCTGATCGAGGTGATCCAGTCAAAAATACCGGAAAATATGTGGTTGGTGACTCTTGAGTATGAATCTGACAATATGCTCAACAATGATGGGCAGAGTGAAGATCTTCATGGTGATGAGCACCGCGAAGGAAGCGCTGCTTTAAGTGCAAATCCGGATAAACGGCAGGGCATCAATCATATTTCCCGCAGTACAACTATAAATCGTGTGCGTTTGGTCGGTTATACGCTTGGTTCAGAGATCGAAACAACCAGCAAATTCCTGAATAATATGAGAGAATATGCCAGGCAGGAAGGTTCGCTGATCACTGAAGTCCATCCGGCAGGAAACAATCAAAGTTCTGCGGATTGGAATTTGTATTATTTTGAATGTAAACTGACGCTCAGAAATCCGATAAAGAAGTAAGTCCGGGAGGGTTTTATAGTGAATTCGTTTGTTAAAAAGAATGGTGTATTGGTCGGGGTCCTGGCTTTGTCTGGAATCGCGGCATTGACATTGCTGATTTTTATTTTTATCAATCTGTTCGGATTGTTTGATAAAATTGATGAAACCCGTCAGGCCAGCGACCGTGTACGTTCGCTTAATAAATCAAGACCTGCTCCGTGTGAAGAGAATGAAAAACTTATCAAATCCGATATTGCTGTACTGGATAACGCCATCAAAGGTTTGCGCGGCGGATTTGATTTCCCGCTTCAGGTCGCTGTGGATGAGTTTATCAAAGTCCTTGAGCCGCCGCTCGTTGCCGGAAAAGCCGGTGATGTCGGATTGAATGAGGAGGAATACGAGAATTTCCGTTATGTCTATCCCGGTGAAGATGATATGGACAGTGAAAAACGGGCGGCATTGCCCAAAAAGGCCCGAAAACTTTCACTCGATGATTTCAAAAAGCTGTACAGCGGCCGTTTTGAGAGAGAGTATGGAGAAAACTCTGCCCGGAATATGTTGTCGACGCAGGAACTTTTTATCGACAGTTTCAGCCGTATTTTTTCCAACTGGGATGTCGCTTTGCAGGCATTTGTTAAAAAGGCCAGACCGTTGACCGTTGAACCGATCATGAATGTCAACGATGAATCGATTCTGCTTTCAGCAATGGGATTCCCCCGGGCACTTCCATTGCAGCGGGTTTTTAACAGTCATATGGAGGAATATTCTGCCGCATTGCGCAAAATCGTCGATGCTGAAGTGGAAAGAAGAACGAAACTGGCAAAAGATGCCGTGGAAAAAGCTGCCGCTGCCCGGGATGCCGAAAATCAGCTTAAATCCGCGATCGAAGCGGAAAAGGATGCGGCAGCCGCAAAAGCTGTCGCCGAAAAAGATACTTCAGAGAACGCCGCTGAAAAACTGGCTGCGGCAAATGATGATTGGAAACATGCAGTAGACGAAAAAGAAAACGCCCGGAAAGAGAGTGAAGCTAAAACTGCCGCGGCAAAGGAAGCTGCCGAAAAAGCCAGGGAAGGCGGAGCGGAAATAAAAATATTTGAAAATCCGGAAGAGATCTTTTACGTTTCCCCGGCGGTTTTAAGCTTTATGAGTGGTGTCGGAGCCGGTTATGCCGACGGTGATGTCCGGGAGGTTTATTTCCAGCGGGATGTCGTTGGAAATCTGCTTAAACATGTAGTGAAAAGCGGAGTGAAAGCAATGCATAACATTGCAGTGCGCCGTTTCGGAGCTGCCGAAGAAGGACGTTCTTACGGCACTCTTTATGAGTCGATCGGCGATTTCAATGTTCATCACTACACCATTGAAGTCAGTGGTACACTGCAGAAAATCCGTGCATTGTGTGAATCACTTGATCAGTCCTATAAAGTTAAACGTTTCTACATTGTACGCGCAGTTACGCTGTATGCCGAAGAAAATAAAGCAGCAGTCCTGATGGGACAGAATACGATCGTTCATTCCAATAAAAATGAACGCCAACAGGAAGAGGGACGCGGACGCCGCCGGCGCAGGCAAATTGAAGAAGACACTAATACCGAAGTCGAAGAAAACGCAGCCCGAAAAATGCAGGAACTTGAAGAAAAGCTGCCTTTCTATCAGAGAAAAGGTTATGGCGATGTGCTGATCGGTCAAAGCGATTGCCGTGCTTTTATCGATATTGACTACGTACTTCCGCAACATAAACAGTAAGAGGTGGCGAGATGAATTTTTTGAAACGTTATTATGATAAAGTCATCCTTTTGATACTTTTTATCGTTTTTGTCGTCCTGATGCTTTATGTCTGGAATGTCGTTGAACAGACCAATGAGGTCGATGATGCTAAATTGAAATTGTCCCGTGCTGTACCGGATCCCGACAGTTACGGCAAATATAAAAATACCGATAAAGATTTTCAATATAATATGTTGTGGCAGAACAAAAAATTTTATTGGCAGAAAGGGAACCGCGCTGAAAGTGCATCGGATCTGATTGAGATGACGGCATTGGCTGAATGTCCGTATTGTTCCGAAAAAAGCGTTCAGAACGGCGGTGGAAAAATTCTCGTCAACAGAAGTACTTTCGGCAATAAATGTTCCGGTTATGCCGGCAGCGTGCATGATTTGCCGGTACCGGAACTGACGAGCATCAGCGTGGTCGGTGGATCCGGCGGGATCGACAGTGATGGCGACGGTATTTCAGATGCCGATGAAGAAAAGTTCAAGATGAATAAGGATGATAAGCGTGATGCGCTGTACGATAATGACGGTGACGGCTTCAGCAACCGGTTTGAGATCGCAAAATCCACGGATCCGAATGATCACACCAGTCATCCGCCGCTGTGGCATCGTTTGAGAGTGGTAAAAATTGCCGCTGCCAAATTGCCGATACAGTTGATCGGTGTCAATACATTCCCCAAGAACGGTAAGGATTCTCCGAAAGAGGATTGGGAAATTTTCTGCAGAGTTCCCCGTTATAACCGGAGAAAAGGATGGCAGTCGCGCGATACCACTACAGCTCTCGGAAACCGGGTGATCGTGGATTATGATAATAATTCCAGATATAAAATCGTTGATGTTGCCAAGAGTATTGATGCAGCCAGGAATATTGTGTTTACGGTGAAACTTCAAGAGATCGTTCCGGCAAAACTTAAAATGGAACCGCATTATATCACGATGACCAGCGGAAAGTCAGTTTATTCATGGGATGCCCGTCCGGTCATTCAGGATACCGGACGCCCCGGCAGTGATCTTGTCATTAAACCTAAAGGCGGTTCATTTACTATTCACAGACTTCAGAACAGCAATATCGATAAACACAGTGAAAGTTATGAGGTCGTGGATTTTCAGATTTCCAATGGCGTAGTCTCATTGCGCAATATCTCTTCCAATGAAGAGATCAAAATCACCCGCGAGGGAGAGATACCAAGGCGCGAAGTCGTTGTAAAAAGAGACTGACTGAAGATGAAAATATGGTGTGTCGAATTTAATCAAAATAAAATATACATTTAGAAGGGATTGTGGAAATGATGAAAACAACTGTCACTGTGGCAGGCATTTTTGCCGTGCTGTGCTGTTGCCAATCAGCCGCAGGTGCTGCAAAATCGCCTGAAAACAAGGCTCCGGGATCATCTGTTGACAGCAAACTCGTAAATTCCTACGTTGATGAGGTAAATGCAAATTTTGCCGCACAGGATGAACGGCTGCGTCAAGCTGATGAATTGGCGAAAAAGGGTGAAGTTCTGGATGCGATCCGGATCTATCAGGATGTTTATTTCGGGTTGACTCTTGAAATGGACGGTCGTGACAGCTGGGTCGTCAAACGCCGGGTCAAAGAGATCGGCGGACGTTTGGACGCTTTGAAGTTTGAGTATGGCAATAAGAAGCTCAAAGAAGCCGATACTGCCATCGGAGAAAAACGTTACAACTCTGCAATCACTCTGGCCAATGATGTCATAAGGATCTGTCCGGAGCTGGTCGAACAGGCAAACCGGATCAAGAGTCAGGCCAAGATCCGTCAGGATGCGGAAGAACGGATCAGAAAAGTTTCTCCGGATACGTTGAAACCGGAGCTGCGCAGTGACGAAAAGCGTATTGAAAATTACCTCGCTGAAGCAAAAGTGTTGATGAAGCACCGGCAGTTTGAAGATGCCCGCCGGAAAGTAGAAGAAGTTTTCAAACTCAATCCGTTCAATCAGGAGGCGGCGTATATCGTTTCCCAGATCTATTCCGAATACTATACCGCAGGTTACCACCGCTCAATCGCGGATGTCCGGGCGATGCTGGCTGCAGAAGAGTGGACATGGGTCGAACCGACATTTTATCAGGGACCTGCCCGGAAAAAGAATCCGTCCGTACAGATCCACAGCGGCGGTGATCAGGCGATCCAGAAAAAACTTGATACGATTGTCCTGCCTGATGTCCGCTTCGACGGTCTTGCGGTGAGCGAAGTGTTGAAATCTCTGGAAAAACAGAGTAAGCAGTACGATATGACCAAGGAGGAAGAGAATAACCTCGGCGTCATCATCGACTTCAGCGTGCGTGGAAATAATGAAGCCGCATCCGCCGGCCCGGCTAAAGCCAAGACGGAAGAAGCTGAAGATGCCACAACGGAAGTTCAGCAGCAGACTGCTGTCCAGGCTCCCGCTGCAGAAGTCAATGAACTGGAAGTCCGTTTCAATGTGAAAGATGCCACATTGCGTGATGTGCTGGACTATCTGTCATTTCTTACCGATCTGCCCTATTATGTGACCTCTGAACGAGTTGTATTCGGTTCTAAAGATGACGATTTGCAGACTCATACATTCGACCTTTCTGCGGTGGCATTGGGACGTATCAGCGGAGATGACGGCAACTCTGAGGCCACCGCTGCCGGCGGTGACGGAGGCGGTGAAAATCAGGATGCCGCAGTAACTCAGAACCGCAGCAAAATCAATATTGATTCAGAAATGCTCAAGAACTATTTTTCAGAACATTTCGGTATCAATTTCGATGCCCGGGGAAGCAATATCACCTACATCAACGGCAAGTTGATCATGACCAATACTCCGGAAAACATCTCTTTGATGCGGGATGCGCTGGATCTGCTCAACCGCAGTAAGACGCTGGTGCAAATCGAACTCAAGAGTATTGAATTGTCCGAACAGGATCAGGAAGATCTCGGATTTGAATGGAGTCTGACGTCGGGTAGTACTACCTCGCCGAACTCTTTGCAGATGCGTGACAACAGAATAGAAGTCGGGAGAGGACAGTATGCTGCGTTGAATAATCCGCTTTATTTCCTCGGTGAAGCCTTGGGCGAATCCGCAACTCTGATAAAAGATTTGAATATTTTTCCGGATATTTTTGGTTCGTGGAAGCCTTTCGGCATCGATCAGAGTTTGAATCTCTCTCTTACGATCAATGCCCTTGACCGCAATACGCGCAGTGAATCGATTTCCGCACCCTCGATTACGGTGCTTGATTCCCAGACTGCTTCAATTGATTTGAATACCAGTTACTATTTCCCGGATTCATGGGAAGATCTTGAATTTGAATCTGATGATGACGGTGACAATCCCAACGGTTATACCCTCCGTCCGCCAACTCCGGAATTCGGCGATGCCACCTCGATCGGGACCTCATTTAAAGTTACTCCGAGGGTTAAAAATAACATTATCCAGTTGAACCTCAATCCTAAAATCACCTCCAGAGGAGACAATGATGCAGAGCAGATAGAAGTTGAAATCCAGACTTTGGATGATAATAATCAGCCGATACCGGGCGCCAGTGATATCCGTAACTATGAGGTTTGGAAACCGGTGATTGCCACCCGTAATGTTTCACTCAATGTCAATGTTTATGATGGAGAGACTCTGGTTATTGCCGGATTGGCAAACAGTGAACTTGAAACTCGATTGGATAAAATTCCCATTTTGGGTGATTTACCGCTTATCGGACGCTTGTTCCAGAGACAATCGGAAACATCGAAGCGGTCAAATTTGCTGTTCTTTGTTACGGCACGTTTGATCAGTGATTCCGGTAACCAGGTTAATCGGATTAAAAACAGTGGCGGCATTCCGGATGTGAACCGTTAATTTGCCGGAGGAATCAGAATATGTTGAAAGAAAAAGTTACTTTTTGGATGCCCGCTTTGATGCTGGGTGTGTCAGTCTGTGCTGCTGTCGTTGAAACTGCTCCGGCAGCTGCCAAAGAGGTCAGTCCGGATTATACCGTGCGTCTGGTAAATGCCGGACGGCAGGCGATGCTGCGCGATGTCAATGAAAAGATCTCCCGGGCAAATAAGCTGTTTGTTAACGGCGAATATCCTGAAGCAGTCAAGATCTACAGTACAATCGCAGAAGATTTGAAGCAGTTCTCCGGAGAGGTTTTTGTTAAAAAACGGGAGTATTGTCAGCAGCGTATTGAAGATTGCTATATCAAAGAAGCTGAAAAAGCAATGTTGATGGCAGATGATTCTGTTTCTGTCGGTGATTTTGAGCGGGCGATCGCTCTCTGCAAAGAGGCAATACTTTTCTGCCCCGGAAAAAAAGCTGAATTGGAGAAAAAAATCGCATTCTATGAGAAACGCCGCAACGCCGCCGTGATCCGGGAACAGCGGGATATCAGTGTGCTTCAGCCCACATACGCCGCAGATAATTATAAAGTTGACTTGCTTATTGAGCAGGGACGCGGTTTGGTCCGGCGCGAAGAATACATGAAAGCCAAACGGTGCTTTGAAGAGGTGCTGCTCATTGATCCGTATAATGATACTGCAATGCAGAATTTACTCGGTGTCAATACTTTGATCCAGAATGCCGCCAAACTGCGTGCCAATGCCACACAGAAGCGTTTCTCTGCAATGAGTATATGGTCCGGTGCGGTGCCGGTTGCTTCCAGTGAAAATCAGGAGAGTACTGATAACAATATTGATTCTCCGATCGATAAGATGCAGGAAGGCAGTACTGTTGCCGACAAACTCAAAAAGATAAAGATTCCCAAAGTTCAATTTCAGGATCAGGGATTTGAGGAAATTACAGATTTTCTGCTGCGTGAAGCCAAACGTCATGATGAGACGATAAACTTTATTTTCAAGGCAAATCCGAATCCGGATAAGGAGGTCCGTATTACCGAGTTGTCAAAGACAAATGTTTCGCTTCTGGATTTGCTCAATGAGTTGCAGAATACTCACAAAGCATTGACCTATCGTGTCGATAAAAATGTTGTCTTTATTGCTGCGGCCGGTGTTCCACTGGAAAAAAATGTGGTTAAAATGTGGCATCGGGATTTGCCGACTTCGGTAGAGGGCCAGGAGGCGCTTCAGGAGTATATTACCTCCAATAATATTAATTTTGATCCCAGTGTCGGTCAGTGGATAAAGTACAACCGTAAAGACAGTCTGGTTATTGCCAATCATACTCCGGATAATTTGGTGAAAATCGAAAAAGCTCTTGATGAACTCAGTAATGATGAACCGGATATGGTTCAGATCATGTTCAAATTTCTGGAAGTTAAACAGAGCGATTTGGACGAATTGGCTTTCAGTTGGCAGTACAGCCGCACCGGAAATAACGTTAAGTTTGATAATGCCGGTAATTCATTGTTGCGCCATTATTCCTATGGTGCAATCGATGAGGAGTATTCCAAGCCGGAACGCTGGGCTGGTGCTCCCGGTATTGAGTCAAAAGATGATGCCAATTTCTATTTCAATTGGCAAGACAAGCGGAATAAGGTGGATTTCCAGCTTTACGCCTTGGATTGGGCTGATAACAAGAGCATCCTTTACGCTCCGCGTTTCACCACTATCGGCGGTCAAATGGCGACGGTCGATATTTCGACCAAACGCCACTTTACCGATGAATGGGAATATATTGACGAAGATGTTCAGGGCAACCGCCGCTTCACCGGTGCCTTTATGCCTGACCTGGCCCAGGAAGAGAGTATCGGTTTGCAGCCGTTCAATATCACGCCGCAGATCAACGGCGAACATGTTACGCTGGATATCAACCTTGAGATCAAACAGCATGTGGGAGAAACTACATATATTATTGATTCAGGGGACGATCCGGAGAAAATTACCAAACCGATTTTCAACGTCCGTAAAATCAATACGAATGTTACAGTCAAAGATTGTTCCACCGTTTTCATCGGCGGTGTCGTAAGTGACATGACCGATACGATCAATGACAAGGTGCCTATTCTTGGAGATATTCCGCTTATCGGCCGTTTGTTCCAGGCGAAGTACACCAAGTCGGAAAAGATCAATTTGATGGTTTTTGTTTCCTGCCGCATCATCAAGCCGGATGGTACATTGCGGTTCCCGGAAAATGCGGTCCAGAATGGTTTACCGACATTCTCACGCAACATGTAAGTACGCATCACCCCGGAGTTCCGGGGTGTTTTTTTGTTGTTATTGTCTCATTCCTTGTAAAAATCTTTACTGCGGCGGCGCATTGTCGTAATAAAAATTATCCCGATCAGAGTTATCAACGTTTCACAAAATTCGGGACATTACCTTTTTGTTTATGGAAGAGTATTTATTTAATCGCATCGGGACGGTTCATTGCGGCGGGCGTTACAAGTTTGAAGCTCCCCGGCAGGGGGTGTATTCATCTGCCAGGGCAGTTATTGAACTTGAGCCGCAGTATGCCGGAGATGCTGTGACTGACCTGGCGGCGTTTGAACGGATCTGGGTGTTGTTTGTTTTTCATTGCAATGTGGGAAAGAAGTGGAAGCCTAAAACTTCTCCGCCGTATGTGCCGGAAATGCGCAAATACAGTTTATTCGCCACCCGCTCACCCTACCGGCCAAACCCGATAGGTTTGAGCTGTGTGAAATTGGAAAGCATTGAAAACAACCGGGAGCTTATCATATCCGGGCACGATCTTTTAGATGGTACTCCGGTGTTGGATATCAAGCCGTATATTCCGCAGGCAGATGCCTTTCCGGAGGCGGCTGCCGGGTGGCGGGATGAATTGGTATTACCGCATTGGGAACTTGATTATGCCCCGTTGTTTTGCTGTCAGGCGGAGTTTTTGATTGCGCTCGGGGCACCGGATATGTTCAACTTCTGTCAGATCCAGTTGGAGCATACGCCATTGGATGCCAGCCGGCGCAGATTGACTGCGATTGCACAAGATGAATATGAACTCGGATGCCGCACCTGGCGGATCGGATTCAGGATTTTCCCGGAAACGCATAAAATTGAACTCCGTTATATACGGTCAAATTACACGGTGTCTGAATTGCTGCCGGATTCAGCAGATAAGTATGGTGATAAAGAGTGGCACCGGGCATTTTGGGCTGAATTTCCGGGTTGACCATGCCTTTACCATGAAAAAATGCGAGTTTTTTGAAAAAAACTGTTTGCAAAATTTCCAATCCGTGCTATATTATATAACATCGCAAGAGGGCGTATAGCTCAGTTGGTTAGAGCGCCACGTTGACATCGTGGAGGTCGTAGATTCGAGTTCTACTACGCCCACCATCCTTCGCTAAAGCTACGGATGGCAGGCCGTCAGGAATGCCATACGTAGATTTTTTTTGCCTCTTCGACGGTTTGTGACAGAAGTCATAATAATTTCTCGCTCGAAATTTCCGGCAGTTGATAGATTTTCAATTTGAAATACTCACGATCTCTGAAACCGTAAGCCTGTTTTATCAGC
>SUWH01000050.1 GCA_015061605.1 Lentisphaerota bacterium
ATTGTATCATCCGGTTTTGAACACAGCGCTAAAGGGTGGTGCGGCCTGCCGGCACGCACGTTTTGCCTGCGCAAAACAAATCTGACAAAATCACTTTTTCAAAATTCAATTTTCTTCCGCAGAAAAAACTTGAAAAAACAGATGTTTTTCCGGTTTTATGGGATAACTGTGAAAAAAAAACGGGACTGCTGCAAAGAAATTTGCAGCAGTTCTGTCGGATTTTTAAACAAACGACTACACTTCCGGAACCGGCTCGCTTACGAAAGCCGCACTGAAAGGTTTGAATGCGGCGACCGCTTCGCAGACATCCGGCGCGGCGTAAATATCATCGGCGGGGCGGTCGATCTTCACAACTTCACTGCCGCCGTCCGGATGGGGGATGCAGATGGTAAGTTTTTCCAGTTCCGGAAAATGGAAAAAGCTGTTTGCGGAATTGAGCTTGAGCGGAGTAAGCATGCCGTGATCACCTTCAGGAACGAAACGGGTAAGAGATCTTTTCTCATCAGCGATCCCGGAAAAAGTTATGTTTCGCAGGAAGCCGGCAATTGGTGATGTTCCGGAACTTGGAATATTTCTCCGGCATATTATATTGAAGAAATTGAAGAGGAGCATGGATAACAGGCGATTCCGGAGTCGATCTCTGACCGGAGGTTGGATGCCGTCAGAACTGCGGCATCGTGGGCAGAGTACGGAGCCGCCGTCCATGGTATTGAGGAGAAAAGATTATGAAAATGAAAATCGCGGATTGGCCGGTTCTTATCGTTTCCGGTGAATTCAATGTCCAGAGCGATGACGGCTGCCGGTTGCGTGAGCTTATGCGGCAGCTGAAAAATGTGGAAGAATGCAGTGTCATTCCATCCGGCAGTTACGAAGATGCTTTGGAAATCTTCGTCAGCCGGGCGGATATCGGCTGTATCATCATCGACTGGGATCTGGAATTTGAAGCAGTTAACGAGGTGATGGCTCCGGAAGTACTGCTCGCCCGCATCCGGGGGCGCAACAGTAAAATCCCGGTAATATTGCTCACCGATCACCTGGAAACCGAAAATCTGCCAAAATGTGTCTTGGACAAGATAAATGACTGTCTGTGGAAAACCGCCGACACCATAGAATTTATCTCCGGAAGAGTGAGCAACTGGGTAAAAGAATATGCCAAATCGGTAATGCCGGAATTTTTTGCTGAATTGGTGGAATATTCTGAACGTTACAAATATGCATGGCACACTCCCGGACATCTGGGCGGACTTGGTTTCCTGCGCGCCCCTGCGGGGGTGGCGATGTTCAAATTTTTCGGAGAAAACACCTTCAGAAGCGACCTTTCCATCTCCGTTCCGGAACTGGGTTCACTTCTTGATCATGAGGGGGCTGCCGGCGATGCCGAAAAACATTCAGCAAAGGTTTTCGGCGCCGATCAGACCTACTATGTTCTCAATGGCACCAGTACCGTCAATCAGATAATCTGGCGCAGTCAGGTGCTTCCGGGAGATATTGCGCTGGTTGACCGCAACTGCCACAAGTCACTCAATTATGCAATGGTCATCACCGGAGCGACCCCCGTCTATATGCGCCCGCGCCGTAATGCAAGAGGGATCATCGGGCCGGTGATATTGAGTGAATTTTCTCCGTCATCCATCAAAAAACGCATTGCCGCCCACCCGTTGATCAAGGATAAAAATGCCAAACATCATGTCACAATGAGCGCATTGACCAATTCAACTTATGACGGCGTGTGTTACAATACCGGCACGATCATGGCAGCACTGAACAGTGTCACTGAACGCAGCGGACTTGATGAATCATGGTTCGCAGAAGACGGGATGATCAAAAATCTCCACTTTGATGAAGCCTGGTATGCTTACGCGCATTTTCATCCGGTCTATGCCGGACATTACGGTATGGCGGAACACAGCGGAAATACCCCGCCGGTATTCTGTTCACAATCCACTCATAAACTGCTGACCGCATTTTCCCAGGCCTCCATGCTCCACATCCGCAACGGAGCCAAACGGAAGATCGACCCGCTGCTGTTCAATGAATCCTATATGATGCACGGTTCGACTTCACCGCAGTACAATATGATCGCTTCACTGGATGTGGCAACGCAGATGATGGAGGATAACGGTAAAACCATCATCGGTGACATTATTACTGAGGCGGTCCAGTTGCGGCGTAAATTTGCGCTTCTGGAACGGGATTTTCACCGGGAGGGAGACTGGTTTTTCAACATGTGGCAGCCGCATTATGTCAAATATGAGGGACACCGGATAAATTTCGCCGATTGTCCGGTGGAGTATCTGGCTTCCAATCAGGAACCGTGGGTGATGAACAGTCAGGACAATTGGCACGGCTTTGCCGATATGGAAGATGACTATGTGATGCTCGACCCGATCAAACTGACCATTCTCACTCCCGGTATCGGCAATGACGGCAAACTGCTCCCCGGCGGCGGTATTCCGGCATCGGTGGTCAGTAACTTTCTCATCAAACACAATATCGTCTGCGAAAAGACCGATTATTACTCGTTTTTGCTGTTGAATTCTCTGGGAACCAACCGGGCAAAACAGGGTTCACTTCTTGCCGCGCTGTTTAAGTTCAAGAAACTTTACGACTGTAATGTGCCATTGGAAGCGGTGTTCCCGGAACTGGTGGAGAAATTCCCGGAACGCTACAAAGGAGAAACCCTCAAGTATCACTGTGATTCCATGCACGCATATCTGCGCGAACACAGGATACTGGAACTCATGCACCGGGCTTTTGAAGTCATTCCCACTCCGGAAATGCTCCCGGTGGATGCTGCCCATGCAGTAGTACGCGGTAATGTGGAACTGGTCGATGTGGCAAAGATGAACAACCGTATCGCAGCGGTGATGCTGGTGCCTTATCCGCCGGGTATCCCGGTAATGATGGGCGGCGAAAAGATGAGCGGTGAAGCTTCTGCAATAGCTGATTATCTGGTTGCAAGAGAAGATTTTGAAAATCTTTTCCCCGGATATGAGGGCGATATCCACGGCATCACCCGGGAAGTACGCAACGGCAGAACAGTATTCCGTACCCTGTGCATCAAAAAATAATTGAGGTGTATTTATGAAAAAGAGTTCAATGAGCATAACAACGATGGCACTTCTGACCGTTGCAGCGGTACTGTCACTGCGCAATCTGCCGTCAGAAGCTGAATACGGTTACAGTGTGATATTCTACATCACCATGGCGGCGATCTGCTTTTTTGTGCCGTCGGCGCTGGTATCGGCGGAACTTGCTTCGACCTGGCCGCAGGAGGGGGGAGTTTACCTCTGGGTGAAAGAGGCATTCGGTCCGAAGTGGGGCTTTGTGGCGATCTTTATGCAATGGGTGGAAAATCTGCCGTGGTTTCCGGCGGTTCTGACCTTTGTAGCTTCGTCGATCGCCTACGTTTTCAATCCGGAATGGGCAAACAACCGCTGGTTTGTGCTGATCACGATCTGGGTGATGCTGTGGCTGGCGACTTTCCTCAACTTCAAAGGGATGAAACTTTCGGCGTGGTTGAGCAGTTCCGGCGCACTGGCGGGAACACTTATTCCCGGAGCAGTCATTATCCTTATGGCAATCGGTTATCTGTTTGCCGGAAAAACACCGCAGATAACTATGGATACAAGCGCATTTATTCCTGATTTGAGCAATTGGAACCAGTTGATGCTGCTTTCCGGTATGATGGTTGCTCTCGCGGGGATGGAAATGTCCGCCATCCACGTGACCGAAATGAAAAATCCGACCCGGGATTTTCCGAAAGCGATATTCATCGCCTGCGGATTGGTCATTCTGTTGAGCGTACTGGGGGCATTGGCGATCGCGCTGGTCATTCCTCCCGCTGAAATAAGTCTGGCGGCGGGAGCGGATCAGGCGTTTGCGGCGATGTTCAAAATTTTCCGTATTCCGTGGATGACTCCGGTCATGTGTTTCCTGCTCTCCTACGGAGCGGTGACGATGGTGGTGACCTGGGTGCTCGGACCCTCCAAAGGGGTTCTGGAAGTGGCAAAGGAGGGCTATCTCCCGCAATGCTGGCAGCGCCGTAATGCCAATGGAATGCCGACGACGATTTTGATCATTCAGGCGGTGATATCTTCACTTCTGGCGCTGGTGGTGTTGTTCATGCCGACGATAAGCGGAGCATTCTGGCTGATGTCGGCATTGACGGCACAACTTTATATGGTGATGTATCTTTTGATGTTTGCGGCGGCGATCAAGCTGCGGTACAGCAAACCGGATGCGGTACGGCCCTACAAGGTTCCGGGCGGTAAATTAGGAATGTGGCTCATTTCCGGTATTGCGTGGCTCACATCGCTCTTTGCCATTATCGTCGGATTCATCCCGACTCCGGGAGTCCGGGAAAAGGGAACGATGTATGTTCTCGGTTACATATCATTCCTGCTTATCGGGACACTGGTCTTTATCCTCATCCCGCTGTGGCTGTACAAATACAGTAAAAAGAATCCGGTTCAGGAACAGTAACTTACTGTAAAATCAAACTTCCCCCGGAAGTTGAGATCAACTGTCGGGGGATGTGCTGAAAAGTATGGTATCTGATCGATAAAATCCATAGCTGTCTCATGAAAAACAACGGTCGGCGGAGAAAGAGCGGGCAATCCCGCTCTTGTCCTCCATAACCATAAAGACGAAGGAGGATGCCGCACGATCCATCCGCCAGTCTTCGCACAAAGCTCCGCCCCGACAAGCCGTTTGCATCATCCGGTTTTGAACGCTGCGTGCCAGCGGCACGCACGTTTTGCCTGCACAAAACAAATCTGCCAAAATCACTTTTTCAAAATTCAATTTTCTTCTGCTGAAAAACTTGAAAAAACAGATGTTTTTCTGATTTTATGGGATATCTGTGGATAAAATCGGTGAATTGACAAAGTAAACGCACGTTTGTAATAGTAAATGCACACTGCTCTAAAAATGAGCGTGCGTTTACTTTTACAATCGTCGCCGGAGGATTTTTTTGCAAAAAAATAAGTCTGAAGCAAAAAATTTACTTGCAATTAAAAAAAACTGGTATATATTAAAGGATACGCAACAAAAGCGGAGAGATGGTCGAGTGGTCGAAGGCGCCACATTGGAAATGTGGTGATGGGCAACTATCCGAGGGTTCGAATCCCTCTCTCTCCGCCATTTTTTTTGCCCTTTTACCTCAAAATGCAGTTTGATTGGAAAGAATGGGATAAATCCTGTATGTCAAATTGTATGACAAGCATTTCTTTGCTGCGGAAAGTTCCCTG
>SUWH01000023.1:0-4762 GCA_015061605.1 Lentisphaerota bacterium
CAAGGTCGGGTTTTGCAAGCGAGAAGCGAGGGGAGTGTACGATTGTACTCGACCCGAGCGGCGAGCGAAGCAAGGCGCGAGATTGCCCGCAATGCGCCGCCGTCGGTTGTTTTTTATGAGACAGCTGCGATGGAATGCTGTAAAATGTTTCCAATAATGTAAAGTCTGCTTGAAAAAGGACTTTTGCGGTATTATATTAAACACATTGCTTTATAACCAAACATCCAATTTAAGGAGTGACAAAATGTCCGCTATTGAAAAATTCGCCGAACGCGCCCGTTCCGTCTCCCGCACCATCGTGCTGCCCGAAGGTCAGGATCCCCGCGTTATCATCGCCGCCAACAAAGCTGTTGAAGAAAAAGTCGTCGGCCGTATCATCGTCCTCGGAACTGAAACCGAAATTTCCGCCGCTTGCGCCGAAGCCAAAGTTACCGAACGCAAGTTCGAAACTCTTGACTACCTGGCAAGCGCCGATCTGCAGAAATTCGCCGATCAGATGTACGAAATGCGCAAAGCCAAAGGCGTCACTCCGGAAAAAGCCCTTAAAATGGTTTCCAGCCGCATCTATTTTGCCGCTATGATGTGCCGCAACAAAATGGCTGACGGTCTGGTCGCCGGAAGCATCGCTTCCACCGCCGATATGCTCCGCGCCGCATTCCACTGCATCGGAACTGCTCCCGGAATCAAGAGTGCCAGCAGCTGCTTTGTCATGGATCTTGCCACTCCCAGCCCTGCCGGTGATGATGTTCTGCTCTTCGGCGACTGCGGTGTCAACCCCAATCCCGATGCCAACCAGCTGGTCGACATTGCGATGGCAACTGCCACCACTTACCGTTCACTGATCGGCAAGCAGCCGAAAGTTGCTTTCCTTTCATTCTCCACCAAAGGCAGTGCTGAAAACGAAATTCTGGTCAAGGTCACCGAAGCCGCCAGGATGTTCGCCGAAAAGGTCGCCGCTGAAAAGCTCGATATCCTCTGCGATGGTGAACTGCAGGCCGACGCCGCGATCGTTCCCTCCGTTGCCGCTGCCAAAGCTCCGGAAAGTCCGCTCGCCGGATCTGCCAACATCCTTATTTTCCCCGACCTCAACGCCGGAAACATCGCTTACAAGCTGGTTCAGCGTCTTGCCCATGCCCAGGCCTACGGCCCGGTGCTTCAGGGACTTGCCATGCCGCTCAACGACCTTTCCCGCGGCTGCAGTCCGGAAGATATCTACGGTGAGATCGTCATCACCGTCTGCCAGACTCTCTGAGCAGACTGATCGTTTGAAAACCGTTGTTTCCCGTGTGGTTTTCCGTGCATGGGAAGCAACCTTACAACAGGAAATGCATTTATGGGACGGCACAAAGTTCTGAATACTCCGGCGATCCGCCGGATGCCGACTTATCTGCACAAATTGATGGAAATGCGTGCGGCCGGAGAAGAGTATGCTTCGACCAGCAAACTCGCTGAATATGTCCGTCTGGAACCGATCGTTGTCCGCAAGGATTTTGAATTGACCGGGATCAAGGGATTCCCCGGGGTCGGTTACAGAACAAGTGAATTGATCGACGCCATCCGGCGCTATCTGGGGTGGGACAACCTCCAGCGCGCATGTCTGGTCGGCGCCGGTTCGCTCGGCAGTGCGCTGCTGGGATTTCAGGATTTCGCGGAGTACAATTTGCAGATAACCGATGTCTTTGATGCCGACCCGGCAAAGATCGGAACGACTCTGCACGGTTATGTCGTGCGCAGTACCGACGAGATGGAAGAACGCGTGAAACTGGATATGCCGGAACTGGCGATAATCTGTGTTTCAAGTGCCAACGCCCAGAAGGTGGTCGATCGTCTGGTCGAATGCGGTATTCAGGTTTTCTGGAGCTTTGCCAATATCTGTCTGCAAGTGCCTCCGCATGTGATCGTTCAGCGGGAGGTCGTCGCCGGTGGTTACGCTCTGCTGTCGATGAAGCGTAAACAGCATGTTGCCAAATGAATGTGTTTTTTTGAAGTCGTTCAATATAAATTTTTGAGACAAGGAGATTTGAATTATGGCGTACACGGTTGATACGTTGATGGATTCTCTCGAAGAGAACATGATGAAGAGCGAAGATGCGCTCAGCAACAATTTTGCCGCTATCCGTACCGGCAAAGCCAGTCCCGCGCTGGTCGAAAATATCACCTTTGAATACTACGGCACCCAGACCCGTATCCGCGATGCCGCCGGTATCACCGCTCCCGAACCGCGTCTGCTGGTCATCCAGCCGTGGGATGTGAGCGCCGTCAAGAGCATTGAAAAAGCGCTGCTTTCCTCCAATATCGGTATCACCCCGATGAGCGACGGCAAGACTCTCAAACTGCCGATCCCCGAATTGAGCAAAGAGCGCCGTACCGCCCTTGCCAAACAGGCAAAGAGCGAAGCTGAAGAAGCCAAAGTCGCCCTGCGCAACATCCGCCGCGATGGTAACGATGCGGTCAAGAAATTTGAAAAAGACGGCGAAATTACTGAAGACGAGCGCAAAAAAATGCTGGATGATGTCCAGAAGCTCACCGACAGCTACATCGCCAAAGTCGATGCCATGCTTGCCGACAAAGAAAAAGAGCTGATGACGGTCTGATGGCGTCAAAAGCTGAAAATATTCCGATGGACAGAACTGCACTTGAAACCAAGTGCAGTTCTGTTTCATTTTTTCCCGGCGATACGCCGGATGAGAAACGTTTCCGTAAAATATTATTTTTTATCTCCATTGCCGCTCTGCTTTTGCGCGGGATCGCCGTTTTTGAAATGGCGTGTGCCGGAAACGGCATCAATAATATGCTTGCCCCGCTGCCGACCAGTGACCTCGCTACTTATATGAAACTCGGGCGGGATATCTCACAGGGTAATTTTCCGGAAGTTTTTTATTACCAACCATTTTATTATGCCGTTTTTCTGCCGGTGATATATTTTATCTGCGGCAAATTTTCCATACTGGCGGTGATCGCCGTTCAAACGCTTTTGAGCAGTGCCACCGTTTATCTTGCCGGGATGTGCGGGGCAAAGGTTTTCAACCGCCGTGCCGGGATCATTGCGGCGGCGGCGACGGCGGTCTCTTCGCCGTTGATACTCTATGTGCCGTATCATCAGAATGAAACTCTGCACTGTTATTTATTGACTTTATTGACCTTTCTCACCTTGCGCGCAGTGGAAAAATGCCGCACACGCGACTGGGTGTTTGCCGGACTTGCCGCCGGAGTTGCCATACTGAACAGAGGCAATATAAATCTTTTACTGCCGGTGTTGTTTGCCGCGCTGGTATTTTCCTGCCGGAAAACGGAAAACAGTTGGAAAGAAACCGGAAAAAAAGCGGCATTGACATTGTTGTGTGTCGTGGCGGTCCAGTTGCCGTTTGTCATTCATAATTCGATCGCATTGAAACGTTTTTACGGTCCGAGTACTGCCGCCAATGCGGTGCTGGCGCTGGGCAATACGGTCGAAGCTCCGGCGGGGGGGCGCGATCCCGGTATGCCTGCCGGAGCGATGTATTATCCGGTCGCTTATCACCGGGCGATGGCGCGTACGGTAGGAGCATTTCCGGTGTCGATGGGCGAACAGATGTGGGAATTTTTCTGTGCTGAACCGCTGGCATTCTGTGAATTGCAGTTCCGTAAAGCGTTGCTTTTCTGGGACGGCAGAGAGATTCCGAACAATGTTTCACTGGAACATGACGGATTTTCTTCAAGATTACTGCGGTATTTGTACCCCGGACGCTCGGTAGTGCTGCTGACCTTTGCGCTGGCGGGATTATTCTGGTTCATCCCCCGTTTGAAGCAGAAAGAACTCAAACTGTGGATGTTGTACGGTTTTGTGATCTGTTTCTGGGCGGCGGTGACATTGTTTTATATGCTGTCGCGTTTCCGGGCACCGGTGCTGCCGCTGCTGTTTATTTTTGGCGGCGGTTTTGTCGATGAAGCATATTGCCGTATCAAAGAGGTACACGGCAGGATGCGGCGGCTGATCATCGGTAAACTTCTGATCGTATTATTAGTTGCATTCGGATTTGTATTCAGCTTTTATGACAGTTACCGGATGTACTGGGAAGCGGCGGTGAACCGGGTACTCCGTCCCAATGGAATCAAACTGGATCAGGGCGGTAGTGATATTCATATTTTCGACCACGGCCCGGCACCTTTCGGCGGTTGGAAAGAGATCCCTGCCAAAGCCGGAATGACGCTGTACAAAAAGTTTGCCGGTGCCGGAAACGAAAACGGTTTACTCTATTTTTCTGTGAGCAATGTGGAGAAAGCCCATATCACTTTCAGTTGCAACGGCAGTTATCAGACTGTCGAATTTCCGGAACTGCGTCCCGGTAAATCACCGCGTAAAGGCAGTGTGGTTCCGGTACAGCTTTTTGACGGCGCGGTGCAGATGGAAATTTTGAGCTGTTCCGGGAATGTTGCTTTTATCTGCGATACCCAGCGCGACTACGGCAGAAGCGCATTGGATGGGGAGATCATGCCCGCCGAATGGGTGTTCCGCTTCGGCAGAATCCGGTAATAATTTGTAAACGACGGACGGCGGGGCAGGGATGTGAAGAGACGGATTGCATCCGTCGTGAAGCATTGCGTTGCAATGTGAAGAGTTTGTCATTCGACAAACGTGAAGAGCTCGCTTACGCGAGTAAGGATATGATAAGTTATTTGAGGATGTGAAGAGACGGATTGCATCCGTCGTGAAGCATTGCGTTGCAATGTGAAGAGTTTGTCATTCGACAAACGTGAAGAGCTCGCTTACGCGAGTAAGGAT
>SUWH01000023.1:4772-37790 GCA_015061605.1 Lentisphaerota bacterium
AGTAAGGATATGATAAGTTATTTGAGGATGTGAAGAGACGGATTGCATCCGTCGTGAAGCATTGCGTTGCAATGTGAAGAGTTTGTCATTCGACAAACGTGAAGAGCTCGCTTACGCGAGTAAGGATATGATAAGTTATTTGAGGATGTGAAGAGACGGATTGCATCCGTCGTGAAGCATTGCGTTGCAATGTGAAGAGTTTGTCATTCGACAAACGTGAAGAGCTCGCTTACGCGAGTAAGGATGTGATGAGTTAATATAAGTGATGCCGCGACATCGGAGCGGCAAAATACCTCGCTTTTCTCGAAAAGGGGAGGGTGCAGGGAGGGGAAAAACCTCTTTTCCCGGGAAAAGAGGTTTTTCCCCTCCCTGCAATGCTTCATCCGCCAAAGGGGATGAAGAAGATGTAGCCGGAACTTTTGCCGTTGATGACCGACTTCTGGTAGATGCGTCCGAGGAAACTCACTTTGCTGTTTTTACCATCCTTTTGAATGGAGATAAAGGGGAAGATCAGCTTTTCGGTGCGGTTTCCGTCGGTGCGGTTGCGGTAGAGGAAGTGGAGGATGTGGAGAGATTCTTTAGAACCATTCTTTTCGCCGCCGGCGATATTGAGGAAAAGGTGCCACTTCCAGTCGCCGTTGTAGTAATTTTCTTTGCGGAAAAAGAGTCCGTTGCCGAGGTCGGATTTGGCGCGGACTTCGGTGGTTTGAGCGTAGAAATCGGCAATCGTTTTGTCAACTTGTTTTTTACTTGCCCAGTTGGAAACATTGAATTTGAAGTTGACTTTTGCCGCCTCTTTTTCTGCCAGGGCGATATCCTTTTTGAAGTTCCTCCATGATTTATCCAGTCTCTGACGGCGGAGTTTGAGTTTTTCAAGAGCGATCATCTTTTCATAGTATTCGATTTTGTTGCGTTCTTTGATGGCGTTGGCAAGTTTCAACTCTTTGGCGTAATGTTTTTCGTCATCGTCGAGCGATTTTTTTCTCCAGTTGAAGGAGTTGAAACTGGTAACCAGCGCATTGAGCGTTTTATTGTCAAGACCGCGTTTGGCAACATAAAACTTGACTTTTCCGCGGTAAAAAAGACCGCAGGCGGCATAGATGTCGGTGCTTTCGATATTGGAAAATTTGCCGTTTGACCATTTCGCATCGGAATTGTGGATAAATTTGAAGCGATCCTGATTGCGTACAGTTTTATTCATATAACCGATCGGCGGAACGATGTTCAGATAATCCTTGTATTCGGAGTGTGCGGCTCCGGAGAGCAGCGGCAGACTCAACCAGCTCCATCGGCCGTCTGCATAGTGCTTACCGCCGGAGAGGAGCGGGAAACAGATCCACTCTTTTTTGTGCAAGTTCCAATCGTAAAAATAAAGCGGTGTAAAAATTTTTCCATCGGTGTAAAATTCAAACTTTTTATCTTTGATGTACTCTTCGATATAATCGTCGATGTAGAGCCGGAGCAGGGTGTCGTTGTTGATGAATTCCGGGACTTGAGCTTTGGGATCGAGAGCTTTCAATGCGGCGTTGACTTTGGGGAGCTGCCGGGCGAATTTTCCGTTGACCGCAGACTTCAAGTTGCGGAGTTTGGTGACAGTGCTGTCAACATTGATGTGGGTGGTCTCCTCTTTGCCGGAGAGCAGCGGGAGCATAAACATATCACATTTATCTTTAGTGCCTCTGATAACTGCATCAAAGAGCTTGTATCCGTCATATTTGTAACTTGCGAACCATTTGGCAATGACGGAGACATCGGTTTTTTCGGGGGATTTTTCGACATCAGCTAAAAGAGCGAGGAGGTTCCAGCTGTAAGAGTTTTTGTACGGAGTCCGGCGGAGGTGAAAGAGTGGGAAAAATCCGCCATAGGTGGATTCGTATTGAGTGAAGGTCTTCTCCATTTCCTTGCGTAAGGCGGCAAGTTCCTTCACGTTTTTCGGTATGGGGCGGCCGGATTTCCATATCTGATATTTGGCATAATCATTATCAAGAGCATTGTTCCAGTAAAGGCTATTCCAATCGTGGGTGTCAAGACGGCGGTTCACGCCGTAATAACCGAGAATAAATTCCGTGAAGTCACTGCTGTAAGTGAGCAAAGAGCCATCTTTTTTATCATAACCGAGTTTACGGTAATCGCGGTTCATGATGAAAAACGGGGTGTAGTAGCACCAGAATTCATCTTTCAGACGGTTCTGATAGGTAAGAGGAATGAATCCGAAGCCGGTCTTTGTCCAGCGGAAGTTCGCCACCCAGCCGTCTTTATCTGCGGTGTTCCAGCCGGAAAGCGGGAACAGAATGGAGTAGTCGTCACCCTCCTGATTGTAAAAGGGGCGGATCGCCATGCCGTATTGATCCCAGTCGATCATCGGCCACAAGACGGAAAAGTAGTTCTGATTGCGGAAGTAAAAGGGCCAGATATTGATCAGAGTTTCATTGATGCCGGAAACTTCCGGTTTGTTGGCGCGTTTGGGAATGGAATTTTGTTCTATTTTACGGAATTTTTCGGAGCGGGTGCGGAAACTTTTTGGCGCAGAATAGGTGTCAAGCACCCCGCCGGACATCCGGAATGCGCGTTCACTTGAGGCACAGCCGCTTAAAATAACCGCGATTGACAGCAGAAACAATTTCGTCATAAAAACCTCCGGTATATTATGTTTTAAGGCTAATATAACATAATATCACATAATTGTCAAGCTGTTCTGTTTATCTTTTGATCCAGACGTTTCCGTTCCAGTAATATTTTTGCTTATCGGGGGTAACTGCCTGCATCGCTTTGAAATCAGGCTTATCCACTTCTATACGATTCCGGTCTGTGACGATGAAATATTTTTCATTTTTGCGGAAAACATCAAAAACAAAATCTTTATTGAAGTCAACACAAAATACATCGGCATATATCAAAATATATGCTCCTTCATGCTCGATCCAATTGAATTTTGACAAATTACGAATACATCCCAGTGAAAATTTGATGCTGTCCGTCCGGATAAATTGGATAATATGCCCGGTCGGTGCGTGCCAGGTAAAGCTGTCCGGCGTATCTTTTTTGTCAACATCTGCATAAACGCAAACCGCACTTGCCGATACATCCGAATTGCCGCTGTTATTTCAAGGAATACTCAGGCAGTTTACTTGATAAAAATGAGATTATCCGTTTTTTAAAAACTTTGCCGGAGGCAACTCAAGCTGCTTTGGAAACTTCGATGCTGCCAACCGGGTATGGAGAAATGATCGGTGTCATCAAAGCCGCCACTTTAGTTTACACAGAATTCGGGATGTGGTTGGCAAAAGCTCGTAGTGCAGTGCGCAGTTCACCGAAAGCTATGTATAACATGACAGAAATTCTCTTGGAATTAGAAAATGCCAATTCAAGGAAAGATTTGAAAAAAGTCATACAAATATACAATAAATACAAGTGACATCAAATCCATCATTGCTTGCTTTTTTTACTCGAATCAGCTATATTATACATCAAATACCGCGGAGAAAGTTTTATGAAAAAAGCAGTCCCTTACATCATTATTTTATTGCTGATCGCAGTCAATATATACACCGTGTGGTTTTTTCGTCACAAAATAGAGGAGCAAGATGCCAAACTGGCAGAAGCTGCAATCAAATTCCCGGACGGAATGTATCATTTAAATAAAAAGATAAAAAATTTTGAACTTATTACAAAAGATTGTTTCATTATTTTTTCCAGAGACAATGGATTTTCGGTCGGAGTTACTTATCCGGGAAAAGATTTCTTTTGGAGTGACGATCAGGAATGTATCCACGTGATCCGGGATGGAGTTTTCTGTGTCGATTTTGACCGGGATTCTGTTTTTGACTTTTTCAGTGAAAAAGGTAAATATTTTATCGTTATTGACCGGAACCGTATCGAAGTAAACAAGCCTGATTTCAAAACGATGCAGGCGGTTGCTTTCAACGGACAGAAATATTTCTGGAACGGAAAACTCTGGATAAAAAAATAAGCCGCGTCAATACTCCGCTTTTTGGGGATAAAAGGACAGGGGGGCGGTCCCCCCCCCCGAAGTGTGTTATCTGCCCAGAGATGACCAGATGGGTTCAAGGTCAATGACTTTGCCGGAGACCGCTGCCTGATCGAGGGCGAGGGCGTAGACTGCGCTTTCAAGTCCTTCGCTGCCGCTGCATTTGGGTTCGGTACCGGAACACATGGTGTCAAAGAGTTCTTCCATAATGATGCGGTCGCCGCCGCCGTGTCCGTCGGCAGTCGGGAAGTCGATAACGGTTTCTCCATCATCGGCGATGTTGCGGCAGCGGATCTCGCGGCGGTAGAGGTCGACGATGATATTGCCTTCGCTGCAATGGAAACTCATGCGCCGTTCCGGGATGATGTTGCTCATGGTGCAGTTGAAACTCACCCGCACGCCGTTGCGGAATTCTGCCACGCTGATCAGATTATCCATCAGATCGGTGTCATCGTGGAAAGGCGAGGGGAGCTTGTGGGCATCGCGCCAACAATGGAATTTATCTGCTCCATATTTGGCTTCAAGATGGGCGTTTTCAGCTTTGAAAAAATCTCTGCTGCCCATGGCATAGACTTTGGAGGGAAGCGACCGGACGAACCATTCGATAAGGTCGAGATCGTGACAGCATTTTTCCAGAATGTGCGGGCCGGAGATTTCAGTTTTTCTCCGCCAGTTGCACATGATGTAGCCGCCGTGGGCGGGACGGATGTTTTCATTGGCTTCAACGGTCATAAGATAGCCGAATTTCCCGCTGTCAAGGAGAGATTTTATTTTCCGGTAAACATCGCTGTAACGGAGGACGAAACCGGTGGCAAAGAGTTTGCCGCTTGATTTGTAGGCATCGTAAATATCTTTGCAGTCTGCGATGGTGGTGGCAAGCGGTTTTTCAGTAAAGACGTGTTTGCCGGCGGCAAATGATTCAAGGATGTGCTGTTTGTGAAATGCGTTGGGTGAAAAGATCATCACCCAGTCCACACCCGGAGCATTGATCGCTTCAACACTTGAAGCGCAGTGGAGTGCATCCTGGGCTTTCCACCCGGAACAGGCATAATCCATTTCCGCCGGATCCGGGTCGTATACTGAAGCAATTTTGACCTTGTCCCCCGCCGCATTGAGCAGGTTTTTTACCACTCCACGGGCTCGGTTGCCGCAGGCGATAATGGCGATATTAAGCTGTTTTTCCATAAAAGATACCTCGTTTATTTGTTGAAAATTTGTTGTACAGTGATATATTATACACCGTAAAAGTAAAAAACGGATGGATAAAAAACGCATTGTTGATGTAAAAATAAAGAAAATATGGCAATAATAAAAAATATTGAAATAAACCCGGAAAAAGGTATTCACCGGGTGGTGGCACGGATGCCGGAATTTTCCCGGGAATACGGTTTCTGGATCGTTTCCGGCGGTATCGGCAATGTGACTGCACCGGACAGTTTTGAAAATCTTAAATTGCGGGTGTTCGATTTTTATTCACTGTCGCAGATGTACGGCGGACACGGGAAACTGGAGCTCAACGGGGTGGTGCGTGATGTCGAACCCGGCAATATGGTTTTGATCTGCCCCGGGGAATATCACCGTTACGGGGGGAGTGATGGAAACGTATATATGGAGGATTCCATCTGCTTTTGCGGAAACATCGCCGATGTCCTGCGCAAAAAAGGGGTTATCCGTTCCGGATTGTACCGCGGAAAACCGGTACGGGTGGTAAAACAGTTGGTGGAAGCGGCACGCGACCCATCTTTCAACAGCGGTTTGCGCGCGGCACTGGGGTTGCAGGAGTTGCTGGTCGATCTTTATGAAAGCAGCGGAAATACCGGAAAACCGATAGATGTATTGTTGGAAACTATCCGCAAAGCTCCACCGGAACACTGGTGGCGGGTTACTGAACTTGCCGAATTGATCGGAGTTTCGACCGACACCTTGCGCCGGGAGTTCCTGCGGGCGACCGGGCTGTTGCCCAAAGCCTATATCGAACAACTCAAATTACGGCAGGCGGCGGAGATGTTGTTGACAGAAAAACAGTCGATTTCGGAAATAGCAATGCATTTCGGATACCGGGATTGCTATCACTTCAGCCGCCGGTTCAAATTTGTTTTAGGGCTTTCTCCTGCGAATTACCGCGCCGCGATGAAAGTCGCCCATTGACGGAACCGCCGGTTTTGCCTTATCCTCTGGCGGCAAGACGCTCTAAAAAGAGGTCGAGAACGATGAGTTCCCAGAGGATGTAGCTGTGATCGGCTTCACCGGACTGGTGCAGATCCCAGAGCCGTTTGAGGGTGGTCGGATTTACAAATTTCTCTGAAATAAGTTTGGAGGAAAAGAGTTTTTCCTGTGCAGGAGCTTTCCAGCTTTCGCGGAGCCAGGCGGCGACCGGGACGCCGAAACCGCGTTTGGGACGGGCGGAGAGTTCCGGAGTGATGAATTCCGGGAACGCCATTTTCAAAATCTTTTTGCGCTCTTTGCCGTGGAGTTTGTATTTCATCGGCAGCCGGGCTGCGAATTCAACGACCTCGGTATCCAAAAATGGACTGCGCAACTCCAGCGCGTGAGCCATGGAGGATATATCAGCTTTGACCAGAATATCTCCCGGGAGATAGGTTTTCAGGTCGAGTTCACCGAGTTTCTCCACTTTGTCGGTTGAAATCAATTCCCAGTCCAGAGAGGTGAAACATTCAGAAGAGTCATGTTTGAGTGCGGTTTCCATCGCCGGTCCGAAAAGTTCTTTTTTCAAAGAGACGGGGCAGCGGTCGAGCAGATTGAAATATCCGCTTTTTTCCGGAGAGGCAAAGAGGCGCATCAACCGTTTCAATCGTCCAGATTTGGAACGTTCACCATTGTCGGGCAGGAGCCCGGCGATGGTCGAAAAGAGTACTTTTCGCAAAGTTTTAGGCAGCCAGTAGACCATTTCCGCGTAACGCATGGCAAGATAGCGTTCATAGCCGGCAAAGACTTCGTCGGCACCGTCACCTGAAAGTGCCACGCTGATTTTGCTTTTGGCAAATTCACTCAACAAAAAGAGCGGTAACGCTGAAGCATCGGCAAATGGTTCGCCGAAATGGGGAAGCAGTTTCAAAACCAGTTCAAAGTCGTCTGATTTGATCTCTTTTTCGTGGCAGCGCAGATTTCCGCCGCATACCGAATTGATTATTTCCGCCGAACGCTGTGCCGCCGAACGTTCATCGTAGGCGGCATTGCCGAAACCGGCGGTGAATACATCACACGGCTTGGGGTAAAGCAGTTTTGCGGTGATCCCGGTAACGATACAGGAATCCACGCCTCCGGAGAGAAACGTACCCAGTGGAACATCGGAAACCAGACGTTTTTCCACAGCTTTTTCCACCAGACGGCGCAGTTCCTGCGTCGCGGCTCCAAGTGACATCCCGGTATTTTTTATGGAATAATCCAACTGCCAGTAACAGCGGATGGAAACGTTTGCACTGTCAAGATTGAAGCTCAACAGGTGTCCGGGCGGCAGTTTGCGCACCTGACGGAACGCTGTGTCAGGTGATGGGATGTACTGCAAAGAAAGATAATCGCTTATCGCATTTTCATCAAGCTGTTCAGGGAATGCCGGATGTGCCATCAATCCGGAAAATTCACTGGCAAAGACCAGCGTTTCGCCGTCCATGAAGTAGAGCAGGGGCTTCTGTCCCAACCGGTCGCGCCCCAGAAGCAGACGCCGTTTGGGGACATCGTAGATGACAAAGGCGAACATCCCGTCCAGATAGGAGGCAAAATCTTCATTGTACTCCTCGTACAAGTGCAGTATGCATTCGGAATCGCTGTTGGTCTGGAAGTGGTGACCTTTGGCTTCAAGTTCGCTTCTCAACTCTTTGAAGTTGTAGATTTCCCCGTTGACCGCCAGCACCAGGTCGCCGTCATCAGCAACAAAGGGCTGTTTGCCGCGTTCAAGGTCGATGATTGCCAACCGGCTGTGCCCGATAACCACATCGTCATTGGCAAAGATACCCGAATCATCGTGACCGCGATGCTGCTGGGCGAGATTCATCGCTTCAGCAATAGCGACGGCGTTGCGATCCTGGCGGATATTGGCGATACCGGAAATGGCGCACATAAGCGTTCCTCTGGTTAATATTAAGCGTTTATTTAATATAGCACTCTTTTGTCCTTTTTTCAAGCTTGAAAAGCACTTCCTGCCGTGGTATATTAGGACAGTAACCTGTTTTTGTAATCAAAAGGAGTATTTGTTGTGAAAAAACTGTTTCCAACATTTTTTGCGGCGGCGGTGATGTTGTTTGCCGGTTGTGTTTCCACATCTTCTGCTGTCGCTGAAAAAACAGTTAAAGCGGAGAAAAAGCTCCGTACCGGTTTCTTTGTCGATGACGGCAGCCGGGGCGGCGGAGTTTTCATGATTGCCCGTCTGCTCTATCACGCTCCGCAGTTGGATGTCACTCTGCTTGACGGCAAAGATATCCGGAACGGCAAACTCAATGAGCTTGATCTGCTGGTCATTCCCGGCGGTTCCAGTGCGACCCAGTTCAAAATGATGGGCAAAGATGGGGCCGCCAAAGTCCGGGAATTCGTCAAAAAAGGCGGAAGCTATGTGGGCGTTTGTGCCGGATTCCACTGTACGCTGAACCGTCCCGACCGCATCGCGCTGCTGCCATACACTTACATCAACGGCACCAGCGGTCTGCAGGGACAGCTTGCTATTGACATTTCTGAAAAAGGTGCAAAAATATTGGATGTCGCCCCCGGCAGGTACCGGGTCAGCTATTCACGGGGCCCCATTTCCCGAAAGGGCAAAGCGTGGGAACACGGTTCCGCTGAAGTGCTGGGCGTTTACAAAAACTCGGTTGGTCTTCCCGGCAGAAAACATTATGATTACACCGACCATCCGGCGATCCTTTTCGGCAACCACGGCAAAGGCAAGGTTGCCGCCACCAGTTTCCACCCTGAAGTGAATATGGTCAATTACTGTATTTTCAACGGTATGGTCTACGCCACCACCGGAAAAAAGATCACTCAGAATTTCCCGCAAAAGGTCTACCGTCCGATCCGGGTCGCTCTTTATGTCGGCAATACCAAAGGCAAGGGACGGATATTGCGGATGCTTGAACTTGACCGTCATCCTGAACTGGATGTGAATATCGTTTCCGGAATTTCCGGCGGCATTCTCGATCACAGCGATGTGTTTATCTCTCTGGCGCAGGATAGTCCTGCTTTCCGCAAATTTGCCGATACCCACAAGATCTATTTCCGGAACTTTATGGATCGCGGCGGCAGAGTGATCGCTGCCGGAAGCGGTGTCAAAGCCTTTGAAAAACATAAAAATCTTTCAACTTGCCCCAACGGCAAATCTCTGGTTGCCGATGTGTTGAAGTGTAAGTGAGTGCCGTTATGAAACAGTTTGAAAAAATTTGCTGTATTTCCCGCTGTGAAGCTGATACCGAAAAGTTCGGAGCCGAGATCGCCCGGCAGTGTCCGCGGGGAAGCGTTATCCTGCTCGACGGTGATCTCGGCGCCGGAAAGACCGTTTTTTCCCGGGGATTTGCCCGGGCTCTCGGAATAGATGAACCGGTTTCAAGTCCAACCTACACCATCGTTCAGGAGTATGAACTTCCGGAAAAAGGAAGATTGTACCATCTCGACCTTTACCGGATAAGCGGAGCTGAAGCTGCATTGGCTTTCGGAGTGGATGAGTTTCTCAACGATCCATCCTCTTACGCATTGGTCGAGTGGCCGGAACGTATCGCCGGGATATTGCCGGAAGATGCCATCCGTATCACTTTGAAACATACCGGGGAAGGGCGCCGTGAAATTTCTGTCGAAGCTTGAAAAACAGCCATGGAGTGGTGATGACAGTTCGCCCGCCGGTGTGGCGGGGGCGTTTTTTTTGCTTGCTTCGGCAATTTTTATCGTACCGTTTATTGCGCAGAAGTTGCCGGGGGAAGGTTTGACGCTGCCGGATATTCTGCTTTTTTCGGCAATGCCGGGAATTTGTGCTTACGGATTTTTTGTTGCCGGAAAAATACCTTTTCAACCATTATCCGGCAGAGAAATTATTCAGTGTATCGGTGTGGGGATATTGACGATTCTCATTGCCGGAGGGGTGACATTTTTATGGCAGTTACTCTTGACTGTTTTGAAGATCCCTTTTGAAAAAGAACAGTTCGCGGCAGTATTGATCCGTAAGAGTCACGGCGTGGATCTGGTAAAACTCTTTTTTGCCCTGTGCGTGTTTACGCCTTTGATCGAAGAGTTGCTTTTCCGCAGGATAATTTACGGATTTTTTCTGAAATGGGGAGCGGGATTTGCTTTTTTTGTTGCAGCATTATTATTCAGTTTCTGCCACTTTTTCATTGCCGGGTTGCCGGGATTGTTTATTTTGGGAGCGGGATTCCAGTTCGGCTATCTGAAGTTCCGTAATTTGAGTGCGGCGGTGCTGATGCACGCGCTGGTCAATTCTTCTGCTTTTATTGCCGCATCAACCATGTGAGGAATGATATGAAAGTCATTATTGCACCGGATTCATTCAAAAATGCTTTGAGAGCCAATGAGGTCGCCCGCGCACTTGCCGCCGGTTGGGGAAAACTCCGGCAGCAGGACGAGTTGATCATGCTTCCGATGTCCGATGGCGGTGAGGGATTGTGCGATGCGTTATGCACGGCATTGCACGGTAAATTTGTGGATATTCCGGTTCACGATCCTCTGATGCGCCTCCGGCAGGGCAGGGCGGTCATTGCCGGAGATACTGCCGTGATTGAAAGTGCCGAAGCCAACGGCATCGAACTGTTGAAACGCAGTGAATTAGCTCCGCTTGAAACTACCACTTTCGGGGTCGGGGAGATTTTCCGCACTCTGGTAACACAATATCATTGCCGCAACTTTATCATCGGTATCGGCGGCAGTGCCACCGTCGATGGCGGAATCGGGATGCTTCAGGCGCTGGGATACCGTTTTTTGCGCGCTGACGGCAGTGTGGTTCCAAATGGCGCGGGCGGCGGAGTTATTGATGAGATCGTAAAAATCGATGATACTGCAGTTGAGCCGCTGTTGAAAAAAGTTCAGATCAAGGTTGCCTGCGATGTCAATAATGTGCTTTGCGGGAACGATGGTTCGGCGGCGGTTTTTGGACCGCAAAAGGGGGCAACGCCGGAAATGGTGAAGATCCTTGACCGCAATTTATCTCATTTTGCCAAACTCTTTGGCGAAAATGGCGATACCCGGGGGGACGGAGCCGCCGGAGGTTTGGGGTTTGCCTTGCGGATGCTGGGGGGGCAGATGGAATCCGGAGCAAAGATCGTGATGAGGGAAACCGGATTTGTCAGCGCGCTTGCCGGAGCTGATCTCGTCATTACCGGCGAGGGGTGCAGTGACGACCAGACCGCCTGCGGCAAATTGTGCGCTTCGATCGCACTTGAAGCAAAAGCGGCGGGGGTGCCGACTGTTCTCGTTTCCGGAGCGTTGCGGGGGGATTGTTCTGAATTGGAAAAACTCTTTGCCGGATGTTTCAGTATCTCCCGCGGCGTTTGCACTCTTGATGATGCTTTGAAAGATACCGCTGTGAATTTGGAAAAATGTACCGCTTCACTTGCCGCTTTTGCCGGCGGATTATGCGATTGATTTTTACTTGATAAGAGTCAAAGTGATGTCCGATCATACATTATTTCAATAAATTGTTTGCAACAAACAAGGAGATGCAAAATGAAAAGCTTTATGTCATGTGCCGTGCTTGCGGCAGCTTTGCTGTTCAGCGTATGTCATGCTGAACAAGTCAAAGAGAGTAAAACTTCCTATGCCGCTCAAGCACTGGACAAGTATGTGAAATCGGGTGAAATTCCCGGCATTATCAGCGTTTTCTATCAGCGCGGCGTTCAGGAAACCGCCTGTCTGGGATACGCTGATACTGCGAAGAAAATCCCAATCGCCATGAACCAATCCTTTATGCAATGTTCTCAAACCAAAGGTTTCTGCGGCGTGACCATCGCTATCCTCATTGAAGAGGGGAAACTTTCTCTGGATGACCCGGTTTCCAAATATCTTCCTGAATTCAAATCCCTTAAAGTAAAAGATAAAAAAGGCAATATCGTTCCGGCAAAAAATATTTTGACCATCCGCCACGTTATGAATCATACCGGCGGTTTCCCTTTTGAAATTCCCACCAAAAGCAAAAAAGGATGGTCATCGCTTTCTCTGCGCGATACTGCTAAAGAAGTCGCCCGTTTGCCGTTGCTTTTTGAACCCGGAACTTCCATGAAATACTCCAACACCGGCATCGACATCGGTGCGGCAGTCATCGAAGTCGTCACCGGCAAACCATGGGATGTTTTTCTCAAAGAACGCGTCCTCGATCCTCTCGGTATGAAAGATACCACCTTTTGGCCCACAAATGAAATGCTTGCCAGATCAATTTTGCTTTACGATGTAAAACCGGGCAAAGCTGCCAAATTCAGAGCGTTCAGCCCCTGGATGCCGACTCCCCACAACGGCCCCACCGTATTTCCCTCCGCCGGTGCCGGATTGTGGACGACCACCAACGATCAGCTCAAATTCTACAAAATGCTGATGAATCTCGGCATGGGCGACAACGGTGTCCGCATCCTGAAAGAGGAAACAGTCAAAAATCTTCTGGCAACCAGTTCCCGCCCCGCCAAACTCGGCAAATATTCTCTGGGATTGACTGTCGATGGCAAAGGCGGTTTCGGACACGGCGGCGCCTGGGGAACCCGTTGTACGGTCAACTGGAAAACCAAACAGCTTCAGCTCAAAGTCGTCCAGATAATCGGCAAATCATCTCACTGGAATAACGAACTCAATCTTGCTGCCAAAAAGTTTTTTACCGGTAAATTCGACACCTCCGGTTCCGACGCATATACCGGCAGATTGAAGTGAGGTGACACGGGGCGTTCTCGCTTGCTCCCGCGAGCTTTACACGGGGCGTTCTCGCTTGCTCCCGCGAGCCTTTACTGCGGACTCAGCCTCGGTCGAGAACGCAAGTTCACTCCCTCGGCTTCGCCTTGTAAAAACTCGCGGATAGCGGCGCGATAACGCCCCTGATTCCGGGCTTCTGGCTGTTGTGCCTTTTGTCGTGCCTCCGGCACGACAGGCAAGGTAGTGTTTGAGTCGCGCCGCTGTCGCGGCGTATTTTTTTTGTTCATCGATCAAGCCCGACCAACGGGAAGGGCGCGATACCTCGCAGCGGCACGTTTGCCGCCGATCAAGCCCGACCAACGGGAAGGGCGCGACACTTCGCAGCGGCACGTTTGCCGCCGATCAAGCCCGACCAGCGGGAAGGGCGCGACACTTCGCAGCGGCACGTTTGCCGCCGATCAAGCCCGACCAACGGGAAGGGCGCGACACTTCGCAGCGGCACGACAGGCAAGGTAGTGTTTGGGCGGTAGTTGCGGGGCGCACCGATCAAGCCCGACCAACGGGAAGGGCGCGATACCTCGCAGCGGCACGTTTGCCGCCGATCAAGCCCGACCAACGGGAAGGGCGCGACACTTCGCAGCGGCACGTTTGCCACCGATCAAGCCCGACCAACGGGAAGGGCGCGACACTTCGCAGCGGCACGTTTGCCGCCGATCAAGCCCGACCAACGGGAAGGGCGCGACACTTCGCAGCGGCACGTTTGCCGCCGATCAAGCCCGACCAACGGGAAGGGCGCGATACCTCGCAGCGGCACGTTTGCCGCTGTCGGCAGTCTGATTGATTTTTTTCAATGCGTAAAATCACTTTGTCAAATGTTTTTTGCAAGAATTTTGCAAAAAAATTTTTCACTTTTTTTTGTAATGGTGCTTGCAATATTCCATATCGCAAGTATATTGAAAGAGCAACAAGATTTAGTGTCTGTGATCTATGCAGACAACTATATATAGTGGTATCGGTAAAAGTGGCTTAATAAGGGGGAAGTGAGCTGAAATGCGCTTCGGTTTGCAAAAATTGACCCTTCTGGACTATCCGGGAGTGGTCGCATGTACCGTCTTTTGCTGCGGATGCAACTTCCGTTGCCCTTTTTGTCACAACGGGTTTCTGGTATTGGGAAATGAAGCCGGTTTGGAGTTGGATTTTGCTTCGATGCTGGAGTTTCTGGAGAAACGGCGCGGTATTTTGGAAGGGGTCTGCTTTACCGGCGGCGAATTTCTGATGCATGCCGATGCCATTGATGCGGTGTCTGCGGCAAAGGCGTTGGGATACAAGGTCAAGGTCGATACCAACGGCAGCTTTCCGGAAGCACTTGCAGAGTTGATCGATTCCGGAAGTGCCGATTATATTGCGATGGATATAAAAAATTCACCGCAGAAATATGCCGCAACCTGCGGCAGAAATGATGTTTTGGAAAAGGTGAAAGCCAGTGTTGAACTGTTGAAACATGGCAATGTGGAGTTTGAATTCCGCACCACGGTTACCGGCAGTTTGCACGAACTGGCTGATTTTGAAGATATCGGCAAGTGGATATGCGGCGCGGAAAAGTATTTTCTGCAACCCTTTGTTGAATCAGAAGACATTCTGGATAAGAGTGGAGACTTCAAAGTTTCCGGAAAATTTGTTGACGATGCTTTGCGTGTGGTGCAGCGTTATGTTCCTGCTGCCGCCATCCGGGGTAAGTGATGTGAAACAATTAACATATTTTATATAATTGTTGGTGCTTTGTGCACCGCGAAAGAAGGAAAAAGGAAGAAATGTATCAGGTTCAGAAGCGTAACGGAAAGAATATCGAATTCGATATTCGCAGGATTTCAGACGCCGTAAAGATGGCGTTTGAAGCACAGGAAAAACAGTACAACCAGTCGATCATCGACTTCATCGCCCTCAAGGTCACCGCTGACTTTGAACCCAAGATCAAAGAGGGACTGATCGCCGTTGAAGACATCCAGGACAGCGTTGAATCCGTCCTCGTTCAGGCCGGTTACGCCGATGTCGCCAAAGCCTACATCCTTTACCGCCGCCAGCGGGAAAAACTCCGCAATACCGAATCCACCATTCTCGACTTCAAAAAGACTGTGGACGACTACGTTAAAATCAACGACTGGCGCGTTAAAGAGAACTCAACTGTGACCTATTCCGTCGGCGGTCTCATCCTTTCCAACTCCGGTGCCATCACCGCCAACTACTGGCTCTCTGAAATCTATGATGATGAGATCGGCAACGCCCACCGTAATGCCGATATCCACTTGCACGACCTTTCCATGCTCACCGGTTACTGCGCCGGATGGTCACTCAAACAGTTGATCAAAGAAGGTCTGGGCGGCGTTCCCGGAAAGATCACTTCCGCTCCGGCTTCCCATCTTGCAACCTTGTGCAACCAGATGGTGAACTTCCTCGGCATCATGCAGAATGAATGGGCGGGCGCGCAGGCGTTCAGCAGTTTTGACACCTATCTTGCTCCTTTTGTCAAAATCGACAATCTGGATTACAGTCAAGTCAAAAAGTGTATCGAATCCTTTATTTTCGGTGTGAATACTCCCTCCCGCTGGGGTACGCAGGCTCCGTTTTCCAACATCACTCTGGACTGGACGGTTCCGGCCGACCTTGCCGAACTCAACTGTATCGTCGGCGGTAAAGAGGTTGATTTCAAATATAAAGACTGCAAAAAAGAGATGGATATGATCAACCGCGCTTTCATCGAAACCATGATCGAAGGCGACGCGCAGGGACGCGGATTCCAGTACCCGATCCCGACCTATTCCATCACCCGTGACTTTGACTGGAGCGATACCGAAAACAACAAGCTGCTTTTTGAAATGACCAGCAAATACGGTACTCCGTACTTCTCAAACTACGTCAACAGCGATATGGAACCCAGCGATATCCGTTCCATGTGCTGCCGTCTGCGCCTCGATCTGCGCGAACTGCGCAAGAAATCCGGCGGTTACTTCGGCAGCGGTGAAAGCACCGGTTCAATCGGCGTCGTCACCATCAATATGCCGCGTATCGCCTACCTCGCGGAAGACGAAGCGGACTTCTACGCCCGCCTTGACCACATGATGGATATTTCCGCCCGCAGTTTGAAGATCAAACGCGAAGTCATTTCCAAACTTCTGGATGAAGGTCTCTATCCCTACACCCGCCGCTATCTGGGCAAGTTCAACAACCACTTCTCCACCATCGGTCTGGTCGGTATGAATGAAGTCTGCCTCAACGCCAAGTGGCTCCGCAAGGATCTGACTCACAAGGAAGCGCAGGAATTTACCCGCGATGTCCTCAACCACATGCGTGAACGCCTTTCCGATTATCAGGAACAGTACGGCGACCTCTACAACCTTGAAGCCACTCCGGCTGAATCCACCAGTTTCCGTCTGGCAAAACATGACAAGAAACGTTTCGGCGACATTATCACCGCCGGTGAAAATGACGGCACCCCGTACTACACCAACAGTTCACACTTGCCGGTGAGCTTTACCGATGACATCTTTGCGGCACTGGATATCCAGGATGAGTTGCAGACACTGTACACCAGCGGTACTGTTTTCCACGCTTTCCTCGGTGAAAAGCTCCCCGACTGGAAAGCCGCTGCCAATCTGGTGCGCAAGATCGCGGAAAACTACCGTCTGCCCTATTACACCATGTCTCCGACCTATTCCATCTGCCAGAACCACGGTTATATCGGCGGTGAAGCATTCAAATGCCCCGATTGCGGCACCAAGACTGAAGTTTACAGCCGTATCACCGGTTACTACCGCCCGGTGCAGAACTGGAACGATGGTAAATCCCAGGAATACAAGGAACGCAAAGTCTACGATCCCAAAAAGGCGATCGCCCGCGAATTTGCGGCAAATCGTGTGAATGGCAAAGCTGCTGAAACGGCTTGTTCCTGCACTTGCGCTGCTCCGGTCGAAGAAGCAAATCTGATGCTTTTCACCGCGACCACCTGTCCCAACTGCAGAATCGCCAAAACCTTTCTGGATAAGGCAAATCTCAAATACGAAGTGATCGTCGCGGAAAATGAACCGATGATGGCACAGGCTTTCGATATCCGTCAGGCGCCGACTCTGGTCATCCAGCGCGGCAACGACATCGAAAAACTGACCAATCTGTCTGAAATCCGCCGCTACATCGACAGCCTTTAATCTGCCGGTGGCATAGGAGAATGGGAGTATTGACCGTCCCATTTTCGCGGTAACTCCACAAATACCAAAAAATCAGGCAGGGGGTTGCTCTAATAATGAGCGATCTCCTGCCTGATCTTTTTTCAGCACTGTCTTGTTTTTTGTAAAAATCTTTGCGGTGCGGGGCAGTATCTGTCTCTCCCGGAGAAGTTGGTATATTCAGGATATAATTTGTTTATCCTGCTTCATTGTGAAAGCATCGTGGCATGTTCTTTGAGCAATTTGATGATCCGGGGGCGTTTGGAACCCCGGCACCGCATCTGCGGCATCGTCAAACCGAGAGACATGATCTGTCCGGACGGACGGAATACCGGCACGGCAAATGCGATTATCTCATCGCTCATATTTTCCATGATCGACACTCCGGAGCGGCGGATTTTTTTACATTCATTTTCCAATTCAACAAGATTGCTGATATTTTCCCACTCCTCTCCGGGGAAGCCGGTACGGAGGCAGAGTGCGGATCTTTCTTCCGCATGCATATTGGAGACCAGAATTCTGCCTGATACACTGTGGTATAATGAGAGGGCAGCATATATTTCACAGGGATTTATCATCAGAGTCCGCTGATGCTGCGCCTGTACCACCACGGCGATCCTGTCACCGCGCATAACTGCCAGAACTCCGGATTCCCCAGTGCTTTCAGCCAGGGATTCCACACATTTCCGGTACATCTCCATCTCGCCGGGAGGAGAAATTTCGCCCCGGGCAAGCTCCCGGAACCGGTCGGTCAATGAATAGTGGCTGTTGCGGGTGCGGCAGACATAACCGAGTTCGATCATCGTGCGCAGAATATTGCACAATGTGCCTTTATTAAGTCCGGTGATCCGGGCGAGGGATTCAAGTGAAACCTCGCCGTCAAGATTCAATTCTTCCAATATGCTGAATGTCCGTTCAATAACCTGTATCATGCTTATCCTCCTATTGTTATATTGTGTATATAATATAATACGCCGAAGCGAATTTTACAATATAAAATAATATTTTTTTTTATAAAATTTCTTGTAATTCATTTTTCACCGTGATATATTAGGATCAGACTGAAAAATCGTTATTGAAAAGGAACCTTGTGCAATGAATAAAATGCTGTCTGTCACCATCCGCAAAAGCTGGACGGTCATCGTTCTGGCAATATGGGCAAATGCGTTGACCGCCGCTCCGTTTAAAGTTGATAAAGACACTTTGCTTTTGAGCGGATTTGAAAAATCCCTGCAGGAAGCTGACTATGCTGCCGGGCCGGTCGGTTTTTATGGTTCAGGGGCGACTTATGCTCCCGGATATTACGGTAAAGGTATCGATCTGCGCGGCAGATCTCTGGGAAAAGATTTTAAAAAGAATGCCGAAATGGCACATTCCACGATTTTTACCAACATGGCAATGTTTACATTCGGCAATTTGCTGCCGGATGAAGGTACTTTGGAAATGTTCGTCCTGCTGGAAAACAATCCTGTCAAACCGGAACCCAACCACGGTGTTCTGCTCAACGCTTTTGTCGGACGCTTTATCGAGGATGGTAAAAGCTATCTCGCCGCCCAGATGCGGTTGACCCGCGGCCGCTTTGAATGGCGCTTTCCCATTTGGAGCAATGATAACCGTGACCATTGGAGCGGACGCTATCAGTTCAGACCTTCGCTGAAAAACGGTTGGCACCATCTCGCAGTCACCTGGGCACAGGGGGAAGCTGTGATCTATCTGGACGGGCGTATCCTTGCCACCTGCGATCTCAAAGACAAATATGGTCTGACGATTTTTCACCATCTGAATCACGGAGTCTATCTGGGCGGTCATGTCATCGACGAACTCCGCATATCTGCTACCGCCCGGTACAAAGGGGAATTTGAACCCCATTGGCGGGATGGCAAGCGTCCGGCTCATGCTTTTGCCGGAGTTGACAATGTCAAGCGTTATCCGGCAATTTACCGTCCGGCTCCGGAAGCAAAACTGCAGTCAGGTTCCGCCATCCCCGGGACGGAAGCAAAACTGACCGTGTATGATGGTTTGGCAAGAAAACAGCTTGTTTTGAGCCGGTTGAAAAGTAAAAGTAAAGGAAAATTTTCCGGAAACTGTTCCGGGTTTTTGCAGCTTGAAGGCTCCGTTTCGCCATTGACGCAGGGAAATGGACAACGCATAGAAGTGACTTTTTGCAACACCGGTAAAAAGGATGCCAATTTGGAATGTCTCCTGTCCGTTCCGGTACTGAAAGGTGAAAATCAGATTTTTGACGGTGCCGATATCAAAAATGCTCCGGCATTCAACACCTACCGTGACAGTTACCCGTCGATATTGCCGCTTGCCGCCACTGCCAATAAATCAGAATTCCGTGCGGTGGCACTGGATCCTTCGTTCCCCTACAACGACCTTGTTTACGCAAGAGACCCCAAATCCGGCAGTGCACAGGGAACTAAATTTGCGCTTGCTCCGGGCGAAAAATTCACGGTAAAATTTGTGGTTTTCGATGGGAAAAGCCGTTTCGGAGTCGCCTCTGCATTGGATGCATACTATGAAATTTTCCAGAAACATTATTACATTGACCGGAAAAACACCGTATACCATTATATGCCGCTGACGATGCACTGGCGGGGATTCCTGCCGCCGGACACTCAACGCAGAGGTTATGCCGGCGGCTACTGGGGACACGGTCCTTACCACACCAAAGGCGATGAAACCGGTACTTTCTGGGGCAAATATCCTGAAGACCCCTCTTTCGGCCACGCGTTGAAAAATGAGAAAAGTTATAAGTCTCCCGCCCAGCTCCATGAAGTTATTCAGGTTGAGAACCGCTATGAATATGACAACGGTTACGCAGTCCGCCGCTACCATGCCAATCCGGATTTGACCGCGACCTGGCTGCTCCGGGAGATCGATCCCTCCTGGCAGCCCAAGGATGATCCGCTCAATACCGGGCATTACTACAAACGCGGATCATATCAGTATTTTGTCAATGAATATAAGAATAAATTTGCTGAATTTTTCAAAGATGAACTTATCCGTTATTATAACTTCGGTATGAAAGATTTCTCTACCGGATGGATCAACGACACCATCTATGCCAATACCACCATCCGCTACAATGGCGCGGATACTGCCGGTATACCGGGCAGATCATTCAGCCGGGATTTCGGAACTTTCATCCGGGGAGCCATGGGTAAACAGCAGCGGTGGGAGGAGATCGGTAAACTCAAAAGCCGCGGTTATCCGATGACGATGATTGCCGATGGAGGATCGTTTTCTTATACTCTGGGTGCATTTTCCGCCCAATCCGCGCTTGAATCCGGCAGTATTTTTGAATCCCTGCAAGGTTGGAACTTTCTGAAAAATGCCCGTTTCCTTCACGGCGAAAAGCCATTATCCATGCACACTCTTCCGGAAAAAATCGAAACCGCCCGCCGCTTCCGTGCCGATGGTATCGATCCGATGCAGTTAAGAGATGCGTACAATATCAATACTGAATATATGGTGCTGTTTGCGCTGAAACATGCCATTCTGCTTGACCCGACCTCCTATTTGCAGGGTAAACAATACATGTCGGAAATGGTTCCGCTGATCGTTGATTCTGCTTTGCGCGGCCGCAAGGCGGTCCCGGCGGCGGAGTATACCGGAAACGGCTGGGTCCGCCGCAGCGGCGGCGGTGCTGAAACCATGATCATCTGCGGTAATCCCTCCGGCAGAGAGAGTGCCGGTACTCTTAAAATCTATCCGGAATATTTCGATCACAAAATTCCGCTGATGGTTCCATACTACGGCGGCAGTTTCAGTTTGCAGAAACTGCCGGAATATGTTTCCGGAAAAGTTTCGATCCCCGCCAGAAAAAGTGCCGCATTCATCACCATTGCCCAAGCCGGGGCTGCCGACAGAGTTTCCGCTGAATTGAGCGGTGACGGTATCGATCTCAAGTTGCGTATGCAGATAAACGCTCCCGAGACAACTGAATTGGAACTTTCCGGCTTCGGTCCGTTGTACCGTTTGGATAAAGTGTCTGTTAACGGAAAAAAAGCCGCTTCAAAGATGAAGATCCAGCTGCCGGCAGGAAAGAGCATCGTGGAAACATCATGGCATTGTATACCGTTTAATTTCAATATTGAACAGTGGAAAAAAGTCCGGCTGCTCAACGGTCAGAATCCGCCGGGATTCGTCATTGTTGCCGACAAAGGATGGGTATTCCGGAAACTGTTCTATAATCTTTCCATGGGATATGATCGCGGAACCGCCGGAATGTTTGAGGACTTCATCCGCTCTTACGATTCTGAAGACGGTATTTTCAAAAATATGCCGCTCCCGGAATGGAAAAGTGCAGTCGATCCGGCTGAAAAGAGATGGCAGATCGTCTTCAACAGCAAGGCCGCAAGCAACGGCGTAAAGCTTGACCTTGAGCGCAAGATCATCAGTGTCAATGGCACAACTCCGGGCAATTGCCGCCGTCAGGCAGTGGTACTGCTCCGTCTCATTGACCGCACTTATCCGCATTCCGGAATGATGCTCTACGCCAGAAATCAGGCGTTTGACCGCAAAACCGGAGTTCAGAGGGGACAGTTCCGTGAACAGAAAGTGTATGAATTTTTCCGCACTCTTCCGGAACAGGATTTCCTTTTCAAACCGCTGCTGAAACCGGAATTTTATCATCTGTATGCCAATGGAAATACCGATTTTTCAGGAAAATACCCCATCGCAGTTCCGCCGTTTATTTTTGAACCCACCTATGCCGATGATTTTGTTTACGGATTTACCGGTGATTCCCCGCAGTGGCAGGAGTTCATCAAAAAGAATCATAATCCCAAAGTCAGCAAAAGAAAAAAGAGCAATTCAAGAAAAAAATAATAAGGTTTGTGTATCATGAAAAAAATTCTTCTCATTGGTGCCAGTGTGCGGGTCAGCCGTCTGGTAAAAGAGGTACTGGAAAAATATCCCGAATATGAATTCGCCGGGGTGCTGGATTCAGATATTGCCAAAGCTGAAGATTTCTGTACTTTCAATAAGGTCAAACTTCCCATCTATTCTGAAAAGGAATTTGACCGGGCTGTAAAAGAGGTCGCTCCGGCATTGGCGATCATCACCACCAGTGATTTCACCCATGCAGACTATATCGTGCAGTGCCTCGACCGCAAAATTTCCTGTCTGGTCGAAAAACCGCTGTGCATCAACGCTGAACAGTGTCAGGCAATATGGGATGCCCAGAAACGCAACCCGGAAGTTTATGCTGTTACCATGCACAACTCCCGCTATCACAATGCCGCCCGCAGTACCCGCAAACTGGTACGGGACGGCGCGATCGGAGAAGTGCGTTCAATTTTGTATCATGAAAAACTCGATCACTTCCACGGCAGCAGTTATTTCCGGCGGTGGAACCGGCACAAAGATTTCTCCGGCGGTTTGCAGATCCACAAATCCAGCCACCACTTTGACCGGATCAACTTTCTGCTCAACCGCCGTCCGCTCTGGGTGTGTGCCTCCGGATGCCAAACGGCTTACGGCCCTGCAAAACACAACTCCAAAGCGAAAAACTGTTCAAACTGCCCCGAAGCTGACTGCTGTGAATTTTTCCTCGATTATCACAAAAACAAAGTTTATGAACAGCTGTACAGCGGCAGCAAGCATCTCTATACCCCCGATCAGTGTGTGTATGATAAAGAAGCTGATATCGAAGACTTTTTCAATGTCTTTGTAATGTACGAGGGCGGTATTCCCATGAATTACACTCTTGCCGCCTGTTGCGCTTATGAGGGCGAAGATCTGATGATCGAAGGAACCACCGGCAGATTGGAGATGTGCCGTCATGCCTTCCGTCGTCCGGAGAGCCGCGGCGGCGATGCGTTGACCCTGCGCAAGGAAAATCGGCTGCACATCTACCGTTTCGGACAGAATGAGGTTGAAAGTTTCAACGCCGATGATGACATAAAAAATTCTGACCACGGCGGTTGTGATGAACTCATTTACCGCGACCTCTTTGCTGATGGCAAATCAGAGATGCTCGCCTCTTTGGAAGATGGAATTTATGCGGTTCTCATCGGTGCGGCTGCCAACGTTTCCATCGCAAACAACGGTGCCAGAGTTGATATCAGCAGTTTGTTTACCCGGTAAAATCGATCCTATGTTGAAAGGAGTATAAAAATGTTTAAAATCGCAATGGTATCTGCCGGAGAAGAACGTTTTCCGGCATCCTGTATTTCCCGGATCCGGGAGGTTGCCATAATCAACTGCCAACGCTGCAACGATCCTGATGAATTGGTCAATTTTGCTTCTGATGCTGACATCATCTGGATGTTCGCTGCCAATGTGGCAGTAAAACCCGAAGCATTGATCAAAATGCCCAAGTGCCGCGCCATTTTGCGCAGCGGCAGCGGAGTCGACGCATTGCCGCTGGAGTTCTGCAAAGAACACAATATAGCTGTTTACAATACTCCGGAATCCATCAGCGAATCCGTGGCAGAACACGCTGTTTCTCTGCTTTTTGCTCTGGCAAGACATCTGATCCAGTTTGACGCGCAAGTGCATAAAGGTGAATGGGATTCATCCAATATCCAGACCAAATGGCATCTTACCGGCCGCACTCTGGGGCTGGTCGGCTATGGCAGAATTGCCCGGACGGTGGAAAAGATGGTTTCCGGATTTGATATGAAAGTTCTCCATTACGACCCGTTTGCAGAAAATTCCACTCCGCTTGAAACTCTGCTTGCGCAGAGCGACTTTGTTTCACTGCACTGCCCGTTGACCGATGAGACCCGCGATCTGATGGATGAGAAGTGTTTTGCACTGATGAAAAAGGATGCATTGCTGGTCAACACCTCCCGCGGTGAAGTCGTCAATGAGGCGGCTCTGATCAATGCACTTGCTTCCGGACATCTCGGTGGTGCGGCACTGGATGTGCTGTGCGATGAACCGCCCAAACCGGATAATCCGCTGCTCAAAGATGAACGGGTGATCCTGTCGCCTCATGTCGCGGCATTTTCTGCGGATTTTGAGAAAAATTTCTGGTATTATTCTGCGGAAAAACTGGTCAAAATCTGTGAAATTTTGGAAAATACACAAAAACAGGGGGCTTGAGAATGAAAAAATTACTTTTGTGCGGTACTGTGTTGAGTTCACTGGTTGCAATGGCAGCCCCGCAGGTGCGGGCAGAACGGCAGAGTGCCGTTTACAAGGTCGGAGAAGATATTATTTTCAATATCACCGAAGCTCCGGCCAATGCGCTTTACCGGGTGAATGATTCCGGAACCCCCGGTAAATTTGTAAAACTTGATGGCTCATCCGTCACATTCAAGGCAAAAAAACCGGGCTTTGTGCTGTTTGAACTCAAACTTCCCGACAGCAAGCCAGCCGTCATCTACGGCGGTGCCGCCGTTGAACCGGAGAAGATCCGTCCCGTAACCGCAAAACCGGCAGATTTTGATGATTTCTGGGCAAATGAGCTCAAACTTCTGCGCGCCAATCCGCTTGAAGTAGTCAAGAAAACTCCGATCCCGGCAGATAAACTTCCGGTGGGAATTGTCGGATTCGATCTCCATGTCAAACGCGGCGATGTGGTGGTTTCAGGCTACCTGACCATGCCTGCAAAAAGCAAAGAAAAATCAATTCCTGCCCGCTTGAATTTCAACGGTGCCAGCAAGGTTTCCGCCGACTTGAGAAATGCCGGAAACACAGCGAGAAATTCGATTTCGATCGTCTACAACATCAACTTCCACGGTCTGGAAAACACTCCTGCCAAAAGCGATGATACCATCAGCGCCAACCGTAAAAAAGTCAAAAACTATCAGTTTCTCAAAGCGAATGACCGGCAAAACTATGCCATGCGCAAAATTTTCCTGCGAACTGTCGTCGCCGCAGATTATGTCATGAGCCTGCCTGAATTCAACGGCAATCTCGGAACTTACGGCGGAAGCCTCGGCGGCTGTCAGTCCTTCGTCTGCGCCGCGCTGGTTCCCGAAGTCAAATACTGCGTATCTACTGCCACTGCGATGTGCGATCATCTCGGTGCTGCCGCCGGTCACATCCCCGGATGGCCCCGGTTGCTTGAGGACAAGAGAACTCCCGCAGGCGCGGAAAAAGTTGCGCCCTACTTTGACATGGTGAACTTTGCTCCCAAAATCAAATGCCCGGTACTGATGGCGGTCGGATTCATCGACGTCATCTGTTCACCGGCATCCACCTATGCTGCATACAACAGTTTGACGACTCAAGTCCGTCAAATGAAGCACGTTGTGACCGGCGGACATGGTCCGGTATTGGACAGCAAAGAACAGAGTGTACTGGTTCAGGGCGGAGGTGTTTTCCATAAATGGATCCGGAGTGCCAGATAAATAAAATTTTTGAGAAATATCAAATCAGGAGGTAAAAATGTTGGTTTCCAATATGGCTCACAGTTTTCCGAAGTATCGGTCAAGACAGAAATTTACTCTCATCGAACTTCTCGTTGTAATTGCGATAATCGCGATACTTGCAGCGATCCTGCTGCCGGCATTGCAAAGCGCACGCGATCGCGGTAAAACATCTTCATGCGTATCCAATCACAAGCAGCTCGGCATGGCGATTCAGCAGTATGCAAATGACTATAACGGGATCATCATTCCGGCAGTATTGGTATATAATCAGCACGCCGCTGACGACGGCTGGAACTGGCTGTACAGTCTGGTCGTAAACGACTACACCTCACCGCAGGCGATCACCTGTCCCAATGCCATTGTTCGTTCCGGCAAATCCGGTATTGACGCCGCAAGACATTGTTATTCAGGAGAAATCACCAAACGCTCCAAGCCGTTTGTCTTTACGGTTTCCGGTATGGGCATCAGTCAGATTATGGGAGCTATGTCCTGGTTTGAAGGAACCACATTGAGAAAGATGAACAATCAGAACCTTTATCCCAAACCGGTAAAAATCGGAAAAGTCCGCAATCCAAGCCGGAAATATCTGGCAGGCGATTCACTTTATTCTGATGCAACCAAGCCCTATCCGTACTATGTCATCGGTCAGAATGTGGAAAACAACTTTGGTAAGATTGATGCCCGCCACAATGGATTGAAACAGGCAGCAATGATTTTTGCCGACAATCATGTTGAAACCAGAACCGATCCGGAAAATTTCTATGTCGAAAGTGTCACAGACGGGGGAACCGGTATTTATGCCATTCCCGACAAATAAGAAAGAATATATTGTAAGATGCAAGAAAATCTGATAATCAAACTGCCATTTGGTGAAGTGCTGTTCACTCCGCAGAGCCATGGTATGCCGGAAAAAATCATCGTTCACGAATTTGATCGTGACACGGTTATTTCCTGCGGAGCTGAATTCACCATTTATATTAAAGAGCGCGGGATCGTCCGTCCGTCCGCAGTCAACTGTGAACCGCTGCGTTTCAAGACCGGCAATGGCGCAGAAGCGGTGGAATTCACCGACTTGGCATGGATGGACGCCGATGGCAAAATCATTCCGGAACTTCATCTGGGGTTGCGGTATGAATTTTTTCCTGACGGTACAACTTTTTGTTCAGCGATTTTCCATGCGGAAACGGCACATCCGCCAATTTGCCGGGATTTGAAACTGGTGTTCCCGTTTGATTTTTCAGATTTTGACGATTGCCGTTTTGCGGTATTCCCCCGTTTGGGCAGCGGCGGAGCGGTGGATATTCAGCGCATTGCCGCCCAGCGTTTTGTTCCGGCGGGCAAAGATATCGGTTATTCCGGCAATCTGCCGATAGAATATGCCTTCAATCTTTTCCGCGACTCCGGGGCCTCGCTCTATGCAGAAGTTTTTCTGGAATCCGGAGCTGTACTGGACGGAGATAATGCTCAAGGCAGCGGCAAAATAGAATGGCGCAATAATTCTCCGGTCGTGGAATGGAATTTCCAAACCTCCGACACCACCAAAAATCATCGGCCGCTGCAATGGCGCAACCGATGGGGCTGGCGGATCGTCCCGCCGGAAACCTGCCGCAAACTGCCGCCGCAGCACTGCTATCAATTCATTGACAACTACCGCCACTACCCGACAGCGGAGGAACTGGAAACCATTGCCCGTTCCGGCTGTACGATGCTGATAATCCATTCCAACTGGCGGCGGGATGCCGCCAACGGTTCAGTGCCTTATGATCTGGAAAAATTCCGGATGGTAAAGGCAATGGCAGCAAAACACGGTATCACTCTGCTGCTGTATATGCGCGGCAGTGAAAAAGAGATAGTTGAAAACGGCGGCGAATGGTTCCCCCGCTTGCTGAATAAAGAACAGGACGGTCTTTATATGGACTACGCAGGTCCGATGAGCCGTCAGGCTCCTCCGGAAGAATTCGCCTGCGGCGGAACGGTACTTTTTTATCAACACTACCTCACCTTGAAACGCATCCGCGAACATCTCGGCGAAAACGGTCTGCTCATCGGACACACCGGAGCATGGTTCAGCAATTCAGCCATCAGCTTCTGCGATGCGTATATTTCAGGTGAAGGTGAACGCGGGCAACTGCTTTCAGGACGGCGCGAATTTGAATATTTCACCATGGCAGCAGCAGCTCCGGGGTCTTTGTGGAGTGCAGCGTTCCCGGAATACGCCACTACCGCGATGATACCGTTTATTGCCTCTGCCGGACAATTCCCGCATTCGCCGTTGGGAATGCAGTTTGCCTCCTCGTCACTGCTTCATCCGCCTGAACCGGGAATCAATGATATTGTATTCCGCCCGCTGTGGCGGATCTGGCGGCTGTTCAGTTTTGAACGCAATGTAAATGTGTATAACGATTACAACTGCTCCGGAATTTTCGGCGGCGACAAAGGGATCGGTTATTATCTGATGACCTCTGCAGACGGCAAACGGGCGCTGCTGGTGTTGTCTGACTTCGGCGGCAAAGGTGAAGTCACGGTAAACTGGAAACGGATCGGATTTGACCTGACCGGCAAAAAGTGTTACCGGCTTGCCCCCGGAGAAGCTTCCCCCGGAAAGGTTGTGGAAACAGATAAAATATTTGCCGATTTCGCAGTTTATCCTGCAGAAGCATACTATTTTGCAGATGATAATTCGGCATTGGCAGATTTTGAACAACCCTATCCCGATACCGGAAAATCCGGCAAGGCATTTCTGGAAGAAATCCAAATGCAGAAGCAGTGGCGGCATCCGGGAGCCACTTCCAAAGCTGAACTGCGTTTGTATCTGGATGACAGACTTTGCACCGCATTGGAAGATTCCATGGTCATTGATCTTTATGATGAAGATGTCAAACTTGGAGTGGTCAAATCAGACGGCTTCCATGCACTTGGCATAATAACTCCGGAAAAAATGGTTGCCCCGGACACTGCAAATGCGACAAGAATATTCCCCGGAGATACCACAAATCCAGTCGATTTGGCAAAGCTGCTTGGCAAAGGACATCATCATCTGGCAATAAAGAGCTTTTATAAAAATGAACCGTTTTACAATTTCATGACGGTAAAACTGACTACCGATGATGGCGAATATTCTCTGGAATTCCGTAATCAGTTGGAGTCCGACCGGTCGGAAATAAATTTTGAACTTGAATTGATCTGATCAACAAAATAATTTTTCAATGGTGAAAAAATGGAAAATCGTTTTAAATCCAATATCGGCAGCGGCAAAGTTTCGCTGGGTTGCATTATTACTCTTTCGGATCTGTGTGTCAGTGAATTGGCAGGAGATTGCGGAATGGATTTCTGCTGGATCGATGCTGAACACGCTCCGCATACCATCGAAGGTGTCCACCACCATCTGATCGCATTGCGCGGCACCGGATGCGCCGGACTCGTCCGGGTGCGTGCCAATGATCCCATGCTGATCAAACCGTATCTTGATCTTGCTCCGGACGGCGTGATCATTCCTATGGTCAACAGCGCAGAAGAAGCTGCCCGTGCAGTAGCGGCGTGTCGTTATCCATTGACCGGTATCCGCGGTTGCGGTGTACGCCGTGCGGTACGTTACGGAGCAGAAAACTTTTTTGATTATGTGAAGCGTTCCGAAAAAGATCCCATGGTCATCATCCAGATCGAACACATGGATGCAGTCCGTAATCTGGATGAAATTCTGGAAGTTCCCGGTATCGGCAGCATTTGTATCGGTCCTTGTGATCTTTCCGGAAGCATGGGTATTCTGAACCAGATGGGAGATGAGAAACTCAATGAAGTTCTCGATGAAGTCGCAGCCAAAGTCAAAGCCAAAGGGATGCTCCTCGGCACAGCAGCGGGAGATTTCCCCCGCTGGAAAAAACGCGGCGTTGACTGGTTCGCCGGAATCAGCGATTGGGGCGCGATGGCAGCCGGGATCAGAGCGTTCAAAAAAGATTGTGAAAACGCTTGAAACGGTCCATACAGACCTGGCACTGCAGTAAAGATTTTCACAATTTTGAGCTGTTCAATTTTCTTGAAGCCGGAGATGTTCCGGCTGAAAGCAGCTATGAAATAGCAGATATTAATTCAGCCAATCACGATCCCGGAAAACTATATATTGCATTGGAAGCAGCATTGCAGTTGTAAGATAAAAAACGCAAAAAAGGCGGCAGGATAACTCCAGCCGCCAAACGGATACTCCGTCATTCTATATCAAACATCTTTTTCTGGTCTTCCTATAGTGTGATCTTCTTTTTTCTTCGGATATTTCCAATAATCATTGCAAGAATTGCTACGGCAATGATTATGCCGAGAATTTTCAAGGCAGCGGTTGTATCACCTTCCGGATTTTCCGGTTTCTGCTCTTTGAGTTTCATCCCGGAAATCTCTTCTTCCATCTGCTGCATTTTTGCGGCATGAGCTTTTTTCAAATCCAGGGATTTTTTGATCTGCTGTTCAAAACTTTTCCGCAATGTTGGATCTTTTAAAGATTTCTTGATCATTTCCTGAAGTTTGGCATTATCAACCGGCGGCAAATCGAATTTGCGCATAAGTTCGACGTGATTTTTGGCTATATCCTCAACGGTTTTCTGATCTGCCTTCCAGAATCCTTTACGGATAGATTCCAGCATAATACCAGTCATTTCTTGCAAGGCTGACGGGTTGTTTTTTTCAAAGAAATCTTGCGTACCAAGTTTCAGTTTGTCATCCACATAAACTTCTTTGTATTCCTGCCACAGATGATCCTCAAGCATATCAGGCTTCATAATTTCCCATCCGAGTGTGTTGCGGAAAACTTCTGTAAAGTGTCCGGTACTTGAGGCTCCCTCTTTCATCATTTCCTTGATATATTTGGGATTTAAAACCGTACTTCTGGCTTCTACCATTGCGGCTTCGCCGGCAGCTTGAACTTTTGCTCTGCCGGGAGTGCGCAAGTCATTGAAATATGCATCGGGGTCTTTTCCGTTGACGTGACGTACTGCAAGGCTTATACCACCGGTAAATTCATAAACATGATCCAATGAAAGCGGTCCCCAGCTGTTGCTTGAACGGGATTGGACAACAGAATCGGTATTCTTTACAGCGGCACGGAACATTTCCGGTTTATGTTCGCCCCAATGTCCTTCGGTATATACGGCTCCCATATTATTCAAGTAAAGTTCCGCAATACCTTTAGTATCTTCCCATTTGCCGGTATCTTGTGCCGCCCCCATTGCACCTGTGCCGAAATTACCGTTGACACCGCCAAAAATACGGGCATTACTCAAACTCTTTGCATCCTGCGGCGACATCCCTTGTGCAATCAGAGCGTTAATTATTTCCAGACTTCCCTGACGGACAAAATTGCCGAATTCGCCTTCAGGATCGGCGGCGGCAAGCATGACTGCTTTGTCAATCAGTTTCATTCTGCTTGTTGCGGTTCCGCGGAATTGTCCGGAAGTCTGGATAACTACATCAATTCGGGGACGTTTGAGTTCGCTTATCGGGATAAGTCTGACATCCTGCACTCTGCCTCTGGAATCCCAGACCGGCTCTACTCCGAGTAAATACAATATCTCACCGATATTTACACCCTGTGTGCGGATAAATTCACCACCCCAAAGAGAAAAAGCCACTTTTTGCGGATATTTGCCGGTAGTTTTGAGTTTTTGCTCTATCAATTCCTGTGCAAGCTGTTTGCCGACTTCGTAACTTTCACGGGTAGGAGTCCGTTCCGGATCGATGCCGTAAAGATTTTTTCCTGTCGGTACAGTTGCCGGGTTCAGGATAGGATCTCCGCCTGACGAAGCAGTGATGTATCCTCCGGAAAACGCATTGATAATAGAATCAAGTTCAGCATCTGTGGAATCTGTAATATTCTTGCGTGCTTTCAAAAGGATTTCTTCGGGAGAAAGTTTTACTTGTACTTTGGGGGCTGCGGCAGGTCTTCTTTGCATCATTTGCATTGCCTGCATCATTTCCACAGGAATGGGACGACCGTCCGGCAATTTGCCGCTCTGTATCATTTTCCGCATGGTATCAGGTGTTGCATCTCTGTTACGCTTGCCGTGCGATGCGGGCATTACAGTTTTTCTGTTATGTTTGAATTTTTCCGGGTTTGCAAGTATTTCTTTTGCGTGTTCTTTCGCTTTCAAGTAATAATTGTTCCGGAAGAAAATTTTATCCTGCCGTTTTGCGGCATCCACTTTTCCGGCTTTGACATCTGCTTCAAAAAGGGATTCTGCAATAGCATCAACGCTCATTAAAATAGCGGTCTCATTTGCTTCGGCATCACTGTACGGACGCCCTACGATATAGACTCCGCGATTGACTTTTGTATCATTGATCTCGTGCAGATATTCCTGGATTTTCAGCAAATCTTCTTCAGTAAGAACACTTTGCATGAGTTTTTCAGAAAGTTTCAGATCTTTGTGAAAATTTTCTTTTTTGACAAGTTCAATGATGCCTTTACCGTATTCAGCTTTCAGCTTGGCATTTTCCGCAGTCTCAAAGTTGTGCAGCTTTTCCTGCAGTTGAGCGATTGCACCGTAACTTTCTGAATTCATAAACGGCGGTGTCAGATGACTTATCATCGTTGCATAACTGCGGCGTTTGGCGATTTGCGCTTCACCGATATTGTTGATGATATATAAGTAATAATGCGGCATTTCACCGACAAGTACATCGGGCCAGTCGTAACTTGAAAGAGCGACCTGTTTCCACGGAGTAAATTCCAGACTGCCGTGAGTTCCAACATGCATAAGCGCATCAGCTTTGAAGCCATGACGCAAATAGAGATAGGTTGCAATATAAGTGTGCGGCGGAGATGATTTCGTACCGTGAATAAGTTTATTTTCATTGTCACCTTCTCCGGGGAGAGATTGCGGCATTAAAATAACATTACCGAAACGAATACAGCCTATTGCCATATTATTTTCTTTTGTCCGGAACATTTTGCCCGGGAAATCGCCGTAACGCTCAACGACAGTGGAATACAAATCATCGGGCATACTCTTTTTTACCCAGCTTGAATACTCGTCGGGCGTAATGATAACGGTCTGAATATGTTTGGGAGTAAGCTGTTTTGTACCCCCGACCTTGCCGAAAATGGCACTGTTTTCTTTGATTTCTTTATCCAGAGCTTCCACTGATTCCGGGAGAACACCGGTATTGTAGCCTTCTTTTTGCAGACGGCGGAGAATATTCAAAATTGACTGTGAAGTACCGAGTCCGGCAGTAGCAGATTCCTTTCCGATAGAACCGTAGTAAATCAAAGCAATTTTTTTATCGGCATTATTTTTACGCTTGAGGTCAGTAGTTTTCCTGACCAGCTCAACAAATCTTTCCAAACGATCCGGAATCATTCTGAATTCCAGCAAGCCGCGTTCATTCTTATAGAGAGCAGACAGTACAAAAGGAGTTGTTCCGCCATCCAATTCCGGCATAGTTATACTTTGACTGAGCATTCCGCCGGTCATGCCACGTTGATCTTTCAGATATTCTTCATAATTCTGATTGACTTTGATTGGACAGAATAGCGGAATATTTTTTTCTTTCAGAAACTCAACAGCTTCATCCCCCAATCTGCCGTGCGGCTGGTAAATAATCAAATCAGGATTGATTTTTGACATGATCTCTTTTCCCGGCCATAACCCGGAAACAG